>CAZARU010000016.1:62031-82575 GCA_964487605.1 uncultured Polyangiaceae bacterium | reverse complement strand
GGACGCTCCCGCGGCGCCCGCCGTTCCCGCGCTGCCGGACACTCCTGCCGCGCCCGCCGTTCCCGCGGTGCCCGCCGCTCCTGCCGCGCCGCTCATCCCCGCTCCTGCGGCGCCCGCGGACGCGTCACCGGTGGCGCTCCCTGCGCTGCCGCCCACGGCTCCCACGCCCGCGGCCCCCGCCTGTCCGCCGTTCCCCGCGCTCGCGCCCGCAGTGCCTGCGGCGGAGGCGTCGGCGCCGCCCGTCAGATCGAACCGGTCGTAGTCGTTCATGCACGATGCGGCGGCCGCGACGCCGGCGAGCACGGCCAAGAGGCGCGAGGGACGCCTCACGTCAGAACCTTCCACGCACGGAAACGTTGCCCGCGCCGACGGCGAACGAGGTGCGCTGCGCTCCGGTCCCGTTCGCGGCGCCTGCGCTTCCACCGGTCGCGAAGAGCGTCACCGCGGCACCGGCGCCGAGGACGCCCACGACGAGGCCCACGTTCGCGATCGTCTGGTATCGGCGACCCGCGTCGATGTCGCCACTGCGGTCGGGCGTGCAGTGATCCCGCTCGCAGCGGTCTTCGAGATCCGCGAACGTCGCGTTGTTCATCGCGCCGAAGACACCGAACGTGGCGAGGCCGGCGGCTCCGATGCCCGCGGCGACCCACGCGAGGGTCCGCCGCGAGGTCGTGGACGGTGGCAGGGCGGGCTCGGGCGCTGGCGCGGGCGCCGGCGCGGCAGGTGCCTCGGGCGCGGAACTCGCCGGCTCGGCGGGCAGGTCGACGCTCACCGTTTCCACGGCGCCGGCGACGACCCGGAGCGCGTGCGTCCGCGCTCGGCCGTCGGGACTCCGCACGGCGACGCTGACGTCGCCCGGTGCGACCACGAACGCGCGGTCGAGCGCCGCGGTGTCCCTCACGATTTCACCGACCGTCACCGTGGTGCCTGCCGGGGCGTCGGGAACGGTGACGTGGATCTGGGCGACCGTGGCGGCCACTTCGCGCAGCTCGGCGGTCACGGCGTCACGCGTCTTCGCGTAGCTGGGGCTCCGCGAGGCGGCGTCGGCGGCTTCGGCCAGCGCGGCCTCGTACTCGCGGAAGGCGTCGTCCACCCGTCCGAGCTCCACCAGGGCGCGCGCGATCATCAGCCGCGAGTTGGGGCTCGCCACGATGTCGTGGGAGGCGCGGAAAGCGGTGATGGCTTCTTGCCAGCGCTTGGCGTCGTACAGATCGCTCGCGGCGTCGAACGTCTTCTGCGCGGCGTCGAGCTGCGCCTTCGAAGCGCGATCGATGGGAGTGCCCGCCCCCAGCGCCAGGCTGGCGGAGAGCATCACGGCGACGGCGCTCGACAGGCACCTTCGTCTCACGGTGCGGATCCTGGTCACAGCGATCGTGGGCGAAAGCGAGCGTCCGCAGGCTCCGCCGGCTTATCGCGCTGGGTCGTGGATGCGTTGCTCGGCGTCCGCCTGCGCGGGGCCTCGTCGCTCGCGGCCTTCTTCGGCGCGCGCGCCTTCCGGGTCGTGGCGCTCGGCGTGGCGCTCGGGCTCGGCGGCGCCGTGGCGCTCGACGCTTCGGGCGAGCGGCGATCGACCACCGTCGTCGGCAGGCTGGCCGCACTGCGTGGCGATTCGACCACCGCGCTCGAGGGCGCGATGGCGCTCGGGCTCGGCGTCGCGTCCATCTTCCGCGCGGTGCCCCACACGAGCACTCCGGTCACGACCACGGCCGCCCCGACCGCGAGCCCGGTACGCCGCCTCGACACCTTGGTGACTTCGCTCGCGACGGACACGGCGCCGTGCCCCCCCGTGGTGAGCACCGGCGCGAGTCCGAGCGTCGGCGTCGAGTGCCGCGGAGTGGGGGCCGGCGTGAAGCTCACGACCTGAAGGCCGGGCGCTTCGGCCGAGCCGGAGGGGGGCGCGTCCGTCGTCGAGCGCGCCACGCCCGGTATCGAGAAGCGCGTCTCGTCCCT
This sequence comes from uncultured Polyangiaceae bacterium, assembly GCA_964487605.1. Classification (GTDB taxonomy): domain Bacteria; phylum Myxococcota_A; class Polyangia; order Polyangiales; family Polyangiaceae; genus JAJDAH01. The sequence goes on along the minus strand of CAZARU010000016.1, from coordinate 80,625 downwards.
CCCGACGCCCTCGAGCCAGGTGGCCTGAAGCGACGCCCGCGTGACGTCTTCGGTCACGCCTTGGTTGAGGAGCCACTGCGCCAGCGCGGTGCCCAGCTCCCGCATCGAACTCCAGCGCCAGTCCAGGTCCTTGGCGAGACCCCGCTCCAGGATCGACCACAGCACGGGGTCGCCGGCCGCGAGCTCGTGGGTGGGCGTCGGGTCGTTCTCGATGATCGCGCGGAGCACCGCGTTGTAGTTCTCGCCGTGGAACGCCGCCGTGCCGGTCATCGCCTCGTACAGGACGATGCAGAACGCCCACACGTCGGTCCGGGCGTCCACGTGCGTCTGGCCGCGCGCTTGTTCGGGCGACATGTACCCGGGACTGCCGAGCAGCGCTCCGGCGGTCGTGAGGTGACGGCCCGTTCCGACGTCGGCCCGCGCGATCCCGAAGTCGAGCACCTTCGGCTGAGTGCGGTTGGCCTGCACGGCCACGTAGATGTTGTCGGGCTTGAGGTCCCGGTGGACGATGCCTGCGTCGTGCGCCGTGGCGAGGGCGTCCGCCACCGGCAGCAGCAGCTGGACGGCTTCCGCCGCGCTGATCCGACCCCGCCGCTGCAGATGCTCGCCGAGGCTCGCGCCGTGCAGCAGCTCCATCACGATGTACGGCTCGCCGTGCTCGGCCCTTCCGAAGTCGAACACCTGCACGATGGCGGGATGGCGCAGCCGAGCGACCATCCGCGCCTCCTTCAGGAGGCGCTCGGCGTACTCCTTCACGAGCAGTCCGTCCTTGACGACCTTGATCGCGACGTGGGTATCCAGGTCCGTGTGGTGGGCGATCCACACCGTCCCCATGCCGCCCGACTCGAGGCGCCGGACGAGGTTGTACTTGCCTCCGAAGAGCGAGCCGGTCTTGTACGAGTCGGGTCCGGATTCCGTCATGGTTGCGGCACGTCCCCCCAGGGCGCTGAGCCCGATGCAGGTACCGCGAATGCCCACGCCCCGCAATACCAGCGGGCTGGCGCGCGGAGGGGCTGCGCCGACGCTGGCCGCGGATCAGTGGCAGTCCGCTCGCGGCGCTCAGGGTTCGCCGCGCAGGAGCTCACCGCGCGCCTCGATCGCGTCGAGTTCGATGCGCTCACGGGAGTCGAAGATGGCGTGAACCCGGCCCAGCAGCGCCCGACACCTCAGGCCTTCGAAGGCGCGCACAGCGACGTCCCCGTCGGGGCTGCCGCAGATCAGGCGGACGAGCAGGTAGGGCGTGTCGGGGTGGTGCGCCGGGAGCCGCACGTGGCACGAAGGTGCCAGGACGATGAGGTCGTTCCGCGCGAGACGCCACGACGAAGCACGGACGGGCTCGCTCGTGCCCCAGGGCGCCGCGTCGAGGGTGATCCGCTCCACGGAGACTCCCGTGCCGTGATCCCTGCGCGTTCGCAGCTCGGTGAGTGCCTGCGCCGCGTCGTCGCCGCCGCCGCGCAGCCACCACGCCTCCGAGGCGCGACCCACGTCGAAGATCGTCGCCGCGTAGAAGCGGGGCGCCGTCGCCGGCGAAAGGAGCGCGAGATCCGCCTCGCGCATCCCGTGGTCGGCGGCGGCCATGATCAACGCCGGGTTCCAGCGGTCGAAGGCTCGTGCGGCGTCGCGCTAGCCGTCGTCCCTGTCCTCGAGCCGCGCGACGAGGAAGTCGACGAGGTCCGCCAGGTTCTCGGCAACGTCGTCGTCGAGCTCGTCGAGCTCGAGCTCCTCGGTCACCCTCGCCAGCAGGTCCTGAACGCGTCCGTCCTCGTCCTCCTCGAGCGTCGCCGAGGCCAGGCTCTTCGGTCGGCTGCCGAAGACGTCCGCGTACTTCTCTAGAACGAGGTCGGCGACCTGCTGTCGGGAGTGACTCATGGCAGCGGGAGTGTACCGCGGAAATCGCCGCCGCGTGTCGCGCGAACCGGCTGACGCGAGCGCGCCGACGGGACGACGGCGACCTTCCCCCGCGTGGACGGCGATGGATCCGGCTGCAAGACCACCGCTCGCTGACGCGTCGTCGCATGGGCGAACACCGCACGATTCCAGCGGCTCCTTGACGGGGCTCGGCCCGGCCGGTAACACGCCGCCCGTGGCACGCCGTTCCCGACGTAGAGGTTCCGACGATCGGGACGAAGACGACCGGGACGAAGACGACGACCGCGACGACGACGACCGGGACGACGACGACGACCGCGACGACGACGACCGCGGCGACCGCGCGAGGAGTCGCAGGAGCGATCCGCCGCGGTCCGGTCGGGAGGGCGGCGCGCAGGCGGCCGGCGCGGGGCGCGGGGTCGTGGTGATGGCGTTGGTGACGGGGCTCGCCGTGGGCTTCGCCGTGGGTCGAGAGGTGGGGAACCGCCGTGGCGGGTCCTCCGTCGACGCGGAGCCCGCAGCGTCGGTGGAAGGTCCCACGGCGCCCAAGGTCGCCAAGGTCTACAAGACGTCCGCGGAGTTTCCGGCCGGCTGGATCAAGGACGGCGACGTGAAGCCGGAGGTCCTCGCGGGTCTCGACGCCGGCCAGAAGGTCGCCGTCATGCAGGCGCTCAACGAGCGGAACTGCGAGTGCGGCTGCACCTTCGGTACGCTGGCGAACTGCCTCAAGAACGATCCGAACTGCCCCAGGAGCCCGCAGCTTGCGGCCATCGCCGTCGCCGCGGCGAAGGAGGGCAAGGACCTGAGCGGGATCATCCTCGCGGTGGACACGAAGCAGAAGGAGCTGAACGCCGGAAAGCCGGCGGCGCAGCCCACGCCCGCGGCTCCCGAGGGGCCGCAGAACGTGGAGGTGGCCGCCTGGAACCCGCGCAAGGGTCCGAAGAATGCGAAGGTCACGCTCATAGAATTTTCGGACTTTCAATGACCCTTCTGTGTGAGGGTCGGTCCGACTCTCGAGCAGATTGAAAAGGCCTACGGCGACAAGGTTGCCATCGTCTTCAAGCACCAGCCGCTGGCGTTCCACGACAAGGCCATGGGAGCCGCCATGGCGATGCAGGCGGCCCACCGCCAAGGCAAGGCGTGGAAGATGCACGACGCCATGTTCGCGAACAACCAGGCGCTCGCTCCGGCCGACCTCGAGAAGTACGCGAAGGACATCGGCCTCGACGTCGCCAAGTTCAAGAAGGACATGGACGACCCGAAGCTGAAGGAAGAGGTCCTCGCGGATCAGAAGATCGCCAACGCGGTCGGTGCATCCGGCACCCCTACGTTCTTCGTGAACGGCCGGAAGGTCGTCGGCGCGCAGCCGTTCGAGCAGTTCAAGACGATCATCGACGAAGAGCTCGCGAAGAAGTGAGCGCCGGTGACGGCGCGCCCTGGGCGCGCTTCGCCCGCTGACGTCGCGGTCGGTCCGGCACCTGGCCGCGACCCCACCGGCCCCCGCCGGCTCTCCGAGGGGCGCGCTCGGCCGCCAGCAGACGAACATACCTGCAGGATTGCTGGTAAGTTCCAGTCTGCCTGTGGGGACGGCCCGTCCGGCCTGTTTTTCCTCCGATCTCGACGCTTTTTCCCTCAAGGTCGAAGTGTACGGAGGTGGTCGTCATGGTGTCCCAAGCTCGCGCAAGCGCCCTCGCTCTCACGCTCTTCGGCCTGGTTCAGGCGTGTGGAGCCGGCCCCGACTCTGGTGGGGGCAGCTCAGGTGGCGGTGCTGGGCAAGGAACGGGCGCGGGTGCGGGCGCCGCGGGCGCCGGAGCGGGCACGGGCGTCGGCGGGACAGGCGTCGGCGGCGCCGGCGTGGGTGGCGCGGGCGTCGGCGGCGCCGGAGTGGGTGGCGCGGGCGTCGGCGGAGCGGGCGGGGTTCCCCCGACCTGCGAGCTCGCGATCGGTCAGAAGGTGCCTTACCCGACCGGCGACTGGGTGACGGCGACGCCGGAAGAGATGGGCATGGACTCCGCCGTCATCGAGGGCGCATTCGAGTACGCCTTCCGTCCCGAGCAGTACACGCAGGGCGTCGTGATCATCCGTGGCGGCGCGCTCGTCGCCGAGCGGTACGCGCCGGGGTACGACCGCAATTCCTGGGCGGCGAGCTGGTCCATGGGCAAGAGCTTCGTGAGCGCCGTCGTCGGCATCGCGAAGGACGAGGGGCTGATCGGCGACGTTTCGCTGCCCATGACGACCTGGTTCCCGGAGTGGATCGGGACCGGGCGTGACGGGATCACGCTCGAGTCCGTGCTGCTCATGGAGTCCGGTCTCGACTTCCAGGAGGACTACCAGGCGGCGTCGCTCTTCACCTCGGACGTCATCGCCATGGGAATGAACGCCGACGCCCTGTCCATCGCGCTGAACCAGCCCGTCAAGGCGCCGCCGAGCACGCGCTGGTACTACTCGAGCGGCGATTCGATGCTGCTGGGAGGCGTGGTCGAACGTGCCACCGGCCGCAATCCGACGCAGTACGGGATGGAGAAGCTGTTCGGGCCGATCGGCATGAACCCCGTGCAGTGGTGGGTCGACGGCATGAACCACTCCCTCACGTTCTGCTGCGTCGATGCGCCCACGCGGCAGTTCGCCAAGTTCGGGCTGCTGTACCTGCGAAACGGGCAGTGGGACGGCAAGCAGGTGATCTCCGAGAGCTGGGTGAAGCAGTCGACGCAGAAGACCAACCTGAACATCGGCTACTCGTACCAGTGGTGGCCCCACAAGGACCCGACGAGCAAGATCCCGCACGACATGTACGTCGCTCGCGGCATCGACGACCAGCGCATCTACATCATTCCGAGCCTCGATCTCGTCATCGCGCGCAACGGTCTGTACAAGAAGAACCCAGCGCCGCCCACGGCACCGCTGGGTTACCTGTGGGCGTTCGGCCCGCGGCTGCAGGAGCAGGCGAACCCGCTCTCCACCTTCGGGACGCACCACGCCAAGATGTGGCTCGACGACCCGTTCCTCGCGCCGATCGTCAATTCGATCCAGTGCAAGCCGGACAAGATCGACCTGAGCCAGTTCCCCGACCTGCTGAACATGCCGAACGATCCGGTCATGTGCAAGCAGCAGGCGATGACTCTGGGGGGCAACGTTCCCTACTGCGAGAAGCTCCACGGGTGCGTCTGCAACAGCTGTGCGGCGGAGTACCTCGCCTGCGACGCCAACGAGGGATGCAAGGAGATCCTGCGGTGCGGACTCGAGACCGGCTGCCGAGGCATCGACTGCTACTCGGTGTGCGGCCCCCAGGTGGACAAGTGGGGCGGCGCGTTCAGCGCGAGCACGAACATCGCGCTGCTCGTGAGCGACTGCTCGAAGGTGTGCCCGACGACCTGCTGACGGGGAGGCGGCGGCAGCGCTACTGCGCCGGCGCGCGTCAGGGATGAGCGGCCCGTTCGCTCGGCCCCGCGACCGCGCCGGGTTCGCCCGGGGGTCCCGGGATGAAGCCAGCCCGCTCGTACCACGCGACGACGCCCGGGAGCGCGTCCACGAAGGTCGGGTGCCTGGGGCGGAAGCCGAGCGCCCGCAGTCGCGTCGTGTCGAACACGAACTCTCCGAGGCCGTACGAGACCCAGTCGGCGTCGAAGCGAGGCTCGAGCTCCGTTCGGACGCCACGTCGGCCGAGGGCACGGCGCCCGCGCGCGAGCTGCCCGTTCAGGCGACCGAGCAGCGCGTCCGGCCATCGCGTCATGGCCAAGCGGGCCGCGCTCCAGGCGAAGGGCGCGCGCACCCCGACGTCCACCTCCAGCCCGAGGGCCGTGGCTATGGCGGAGATGGCGTCGCCGTGGGGGATGGGCGCGTCGTCGGCGACGTTGAACGCCCGCCCGGCCACGCCGTCCGCGAACGCGAGCAGGGCCGCCGCGCCGGCGACGTCTTCGACGTGGACGTGGTGACCGAGCGGGCCGCCCACGAGCAGGCGAGCTCGGCGAACGCCCAGCGCGCGGAGCTGTGCCATGGTGGCGATGACGAGCGCCTGCCCGTAGCGCGACCGCGGTCCGTACACGAGCGTCGGTCGCATCACGGTCACCTCGAGGCCGTCGCCGTTCAGCGCCAGCGCTGCGCGCTCGCCCGCGAGCTTGGTGCGCTCGTAGGCGATGCGCGGACGCAGGGGCCCCGTCTCGTCCTGCGGTAGGCGCGACGGCGCGCCATACACCGCCACGCTCGAAACGTGGACCACGCGCGTGACGCCCGCCGAGCGCGCTGCCCTCGCGAACCGGGCTGCGAGCGTCACGTTCACCCGCTCGAGGGCCTCCTCCGAGGCGCCCAGGTCGAAGAGCCCCGTCGCATTGACGGCGGCGTGACACCCGTCGAGGGCGCTCACGGTCCTGTCCTCGTCCAGGAGATCCATCCCGACGACGTCGGCGTGCCGGGCGTGCGCGTCGAGCGCCTCGCCCGGCCGGTCCAGGGCGACCACCCGGTGTCCGTCGGCCACGAGGCGCTCGACCACGTGCGACCCGACGAACCCGGCCGCGCCTGCCACCGCGACGGTCGTCACCGTGCCCTCGGAGTGCAGCTCTGGCTCATCGCGCGACGGCCGCCGGCGACAAGGCGCGCCCGCTCCAGAGCTTCCATTCGCTGGAGGCCCCGAGGGTCGCCTCGAACGCTTCCGCACGCCGGCTCGCGTCTGGCACGGCTCCGTCGCCGAGCTGGTAGAGCGTGCGCGCGGCGATCGCGGCCTCGTGGGGCAGCGCCATCGCCTCCGCGAGGTCGAGCGCCGCGCGAACGCTCGAGGCGCCCGTCTTGCTCTTGCCGCGCGCGATGTCGAGGCGGCCTCGCCAGAGCTTCGCCGCGGGTCTGCCCAGGGGAAACGCCATCGCGAAGCGTCCGAGGTGGCCGCAGGCGCGCTTGCACTCGGCGTCCAGATCTCGGGATGGACGTCGCCCGAGCGCTCGCACGAGCGTCTCGGTCAGCCCCGCGTAGCCCCACAGCGAGAAGTAGGTCGCCGGCATGATCTTGTCGGCCTCCGCCAGGGCGCGTCGCGCCGTCGGGAGAGCGTCCTCGTGGTCCAGGAATTCATACGCGAGGGCCAGGACCCCGAGGACCAGGACGAGCTCCGCCCCGTGCAGCTCGCGGCGAGAAAGCTCGTCCAGCTCGCGCGTCGTGTCACGGTTCGCGGCCCCGCGGACCAGCTCGGCCATGGCCCGCGGCGGGATCGCCCACGACAGGAGCTGGGCGGGATCCGACTCCGACACGCCGGCCTGCAGTCGAGCGGCCGACGCGCGGCACTCGTCGAGCTTGCCGCTGTGCAGCTCGTACACGGTGCGAAGCGCCAGGCACTGCTGGAGCCGATGGCGATCGCCCACGCGTTCGAACAGTTCGAGGCTCCGCTCGACGTGGCGGTCGACCTCCGACCAGCGCGCGAAGCCCTGGTGGTAGAGCGCGAGCACCTGGTTCGTGTAACCGACGGCGGACAGATGGTCGACGCCCGCCACGGCCGCGTCGCTCCATTCGGCGTAGCGACGCGACAGCTTGTGGAGACCGAAGAGCCCGGCGGGGATCGCCACGGTGGCGTAGGAATGGGCGAGCTGTCTGGACGGCACGCCCGCGCGCTCGGCGACGTTGAGCTGTCGCACGGAGCCGTAGATGAGCTTGAGGACGTCGTTGCGAAAGAACGCGAGTTCGTTCTGCATCTCCACCACGTCGGCCGCCTCGAGGAGCGCCTCGGTTCGCTCGTGCGGATCGCCCGGCGACTTCGAGGTCACCCGGTGCACGAACTGGACGGCCACCTCCGCCAGGAGCCCGCCGACGAGCCGGGCGCGCGAGGGAGGAACCGGTCGGTCGAGCAGAGCGAGAGCGCGGTCGAGGTGGCGCTCGCAGTCCGAATAACGCAGGAGCTTGAGGTGGGCCTCGCCCATGGCGCGCTCCCAGCGTGCTCGTCGCAGCGGCTCGACGTCCAGGGAGCCCTTCGCGGACACGTCGGTCGCGCGAGAGAAGAACGTGATGGCTTCTTCGCTCGCGAACGCCGCCGCGGCGCGCCTCCCCGCGATCTCCAGGTACCGTACGGCCAGGGGCGTGTCCTCCGCGTGGACGAAATGGTGCGCCAGGAGCGGCGCCAGGTGCGCGTCGTCCGGCGACCGTGCTCGCAGCCAGTCGGCGACTGCCCGGTGGAGGTGGCGGCGCTGGGAGGACGTCAGGAGCTGGTACGCGGCGTCCTTGAGCAGCGGGTGTGCGAATTCGTGTTCGCCGCCGACGCCACCCCGCAGGAGGTCCGAGCGTACGAGCTCGGCCACGTGCTCGTGCACGGCCGCGCCCTGGGGTCGAATTGCGGCGAGCAACTCCGAGGAGAACGTCCTGCCGATGACGGCGCTCGCCTTCAGCGTGAGCTGCACCTCCGGCGAGAGCCGGTCGATGCGGCCGACGAGCGCGGACTGGATCGTGTCCGGCAGGTCGGGCAGGTCGTCGCCGAAGGTGGCCGCGACGTCGAAGGTGCCTTCGCGCTCCACGAGGTGTCCGGCCTCGACCAGGCTCCGTGCGACCTGTTCGCAGAAGTACGGATTCCCCTCCGTGCGCTCGTGCACCCACCTCGCCAGGCGGTCGGAGACGCGTCCCCCGCCGAGCACGCCGCGCAGCAGGGCGCTGACGTTCTCGCGATCGAGCGGGCGGAGCGCGACGTGCGTCATCCCCGGGAGCGCCAGGACGGCGGCGGCGTCGGACCCCGGCGACGAAAGCGGTCGACCGGCGATGAGCATCGCGCCCGACCCCAGCGTCCTGGCGACCTCGAGCGCGAGCGCCCAGCTCGCCGAGTCGAGCCAGTGGGCGTCGTCGAGGACGATGAGGAGGCGCCTTTGCTCGGCCTCGTGGCGCAGCAAGTGCACGATGGCCCGGCGAGTAGATTCCGCGCGCGGCCTGCCGGTGAGCTGGCGAGTGACCTCGTCGTCTTCGAGCCCCGTGGGGAGCACGATGTCGAGCAAGGGCGCCAGCCCCCGGACTGCCGGGTCGGTCTCGAGGCGCTGGGCCACCGCGCGGGCCAGGCGCTCCCCGCCCGCCACGCCCGGGAACAGCGCGGCGAGGATGGGTCGCCACGCGAAGTAGGGCGTCGAGGTCTCCACCGAGTCCCCCGTGCCTGCGAGCAACGTGAACCCGGCGGCGCGCGCGTCGGTGGTGACCTCGGAGAGGAGCGTCGACTTCCCGCTTCCGGCCTCGCCCTCCACGACGGCGACGCAGGTGCTCTCGGCGGCTCCATCGAGCAGGCTCGTCAGCGTCTCGCGCTCGGTGGCCCTGCCCACGGAGCGCCGCGCACCGCGCCGCGTGTGCGACATCGGTTCGGTGCCCACGGAGCGCTGAACCGTCCGATGAATCGCCACCGGATCGGAGAACCCCTTCGCGGCGATTCGTCGTGTCGTCGTCGAATCGAAGGTTCGCGCGGCCTCCTCGGCGGTGGCGTCGTCGCAGGCCACGCCGTCGTCCATGGCCTGGGCGAGCCGGGCCGCCAGGTTCACGGTCTTCCCGAACACGGCGAGCTCGTAGCGATGGGCGCTGCCGCGCAGCCCGACGAAGGCCGGTCCGGTCGCGACGCCCACCCGGCAACGAATGCCGACGCCCGCCAGCGCCGCGCAGCCGTCGTGAGCAGCCCTCAGCGCGCGCGTCGCGCCGTCCTCGTGGTGAAATCCCGGGAGGCCCCATCCCGCCAGGAGCGTCGTTCCCCGCTCCTCCACGACGAGCTGGTTCACGCTGCCGCCGTAGCGGTAGACGGTGCTCTGCAGCGCCCGGGTGGCTTCGTGCGCGCGGTGCAGCGTCGTTGCGTCCTCGAAGTCGAGGTCGAAGCTGAAGAACGTCACGTGGACGCGGCGAAACTCCGCGAGCCAGTCCCGCCCGGATCTCCGCTCGGGATCGCGCAAGCCGTCGGGGACGAACGGCGCGGGGTCGATCGTAGCCGGCGGCAGCGTGCGCTCCGACGAGGAATGGTTGCTTGCGGGCGCCGCGTGGACGACGAGCGCGTGCCCCCCGGCCCTCGCGTTCGTACGGAGGTCTGGCACCGCGTGGCGCATGAAGTCGGCGGTGGCGATGAGCTCACCGGGCTCCGCGTGCGACAGCGCCGCGAGCGCCGCGCCGACGGCCCTGCCGCCCACCAGGAGCTCCGCCCGGCCCGCTTCACCCCCGAGCGCCCCGGCCCACACCGGACCGGCGGACACGCCGATGCGAGACGCGATGACGCCCTGGTGGCCCGCGGCCACCTCGGTGAGCGCCGCGAGGGCGATGCCCGCGGTCGCGGCGCGTGCGGCGGCCTCGTCGAGGGACCGCTCGCGAGTCGTCCACAGCGCGATCATCGAGTCGCCGGCGAAGCGCAGCACCTGCCCGTCGTGCGACTCCACCTCGCGCACCATGCGGTCGAAGTACCGGTTGACGAACTGGGCGATGCGCTCGGCGCCGCGCGCTCCTTGCCCCACTTCCTCGACCAGCGACGTGAAGCCGGCGATGTCGGAGATGACCACCGCGCCTTCGAAGCGTCTTTCGGCCGGCACGGCGACGCGGCCATCGTGCGACGGAAAATCCGCCAGCAGCGCCGGTACGACTTCCCACGGGGACGCTTGCGGTGCGGGCACGGAACGCGCGCGATGCTCGGGGCGCCCGCGGGCGCTGTCAACCGTGGCACGTGGTGGAGACGTCGCTCTACCGGGTCACGCGGGGACGTAGGAGTGCACCACGAGGTCCGGCGCGACCTCGAGCGCGCGAAAGCGCATGGCCATGCCGATGGAGAGCGCCTCGAACGGTGCGTCGATGCGGGTCACGACCCTCCCGACGCCGGGGATCTCGACCACACCCACGACGTCTGGGGCCACGAACCTGAGCCCTCGCTGCTGCGTCGTGAACGCGTGGAGGACGGCGTCGTCACCCACGTCGATCCACTCCACGGCGCCGGAGAAGCAACCCGGGCAGTGGGGGCGAGGCGGGTACGCCACCTTCGCGCAGGTCGTGCACTGCGTCGTGAAGAAGCGCCGCCGCTCGCGCAGGCGCAGGTAGTACTCCTTCGTCGCACCATCGTCGTGATGGTCCAGCGCGACCAGCGTCGCGCGGTCGATCATCTCCTTCATGCGGGACCTCGCGCGGCGCGCCTCACGCTGCCTCCCAGACGGACACCACGGAGCCGTTGAGGCATCCGTGCTCTGCGTGGACGAGCCCGAGGCGCGCGTTCGGCACCTGTCGGCCGGTCGCCGTACCACGGAGCTGATGCACGACCTCCACGACCTCGAGCAGTGGCGTGGCGGCCGCGGGGTGCCCGTAGGCGATGCGCCCGCCACTCGGGTTGATCACCACGCGGCCGCCGAACGTGAGCTCGCCGTTCGCGACGGCGCGCGGCGCGGTGCCTTTTCCTTCAGCGAACCCGAGGTCCTCGTAGAGCATGAGCTCCGTCGGGGCGTACACGCCGTAGATCTCCGCGACCGAGACGTCGGCGGGGCCGATTGCGGCCTCCTCGAACGCGAGGCGCGCGGCGTTCTCGGCGGACGTGTAGCGTGTGAACGAGCGTCCTGAGTCCACCGGGAGAAAATGCTCCGGTTCGTGCCAGCCGCCGAGGCCCCGGAGCGCCACGCTCGGGCGACCGAGGCGGCGCGCCTCCTCCACGCTCGTCACCACGACGCCTGCGGCACCCGACGACACCGGGCAGCACATGTGGAGCGTGAGCGGCGGGCTCTGCACCGGCGATCCGAGCACCTCCTCCACGCTCGTCTCGGCGCGGAACTGCGCGCCCGGGTGGTGCGTCGCGTGCTGGCGAAGCTGAACGACGACGCGCGCGAGGTCCTGGGCCGACACGCCGTACTCGTGCTGGTAGCGCTGGCCCGCCATCGCATAGAGCGGCACTGGAAAGCCTCCGACGTACACGCCGTCGTACGCGCCCTGCAGCGCGATGGCGGAGTGCGCGGCGAAGCGCAGCGTGTACGCGGGATCCGACGTGTCGAGGTGGTAGCGCTCGTCCGCGGCGAGCACGAGGCATCGCTTGACCCGGCCGAGAGCGACCTCGTTGCACGCCGCTCGCAGCGCGAGTGCGGCCGTGGCTCCGCCATTCTCCACCACCTGCAAGACGCGGGTCTCGAGCCCCAGGTACTTCCCGAGGAACGCACCGAACATGATCACGATGTCGGGATTGATCCCCGGCGGCGTCACGATCAGTCCGTCCACGTCTCCCGGGGCCAGTCCCGCGTCGGCCAGGGTCGCCCTCGCGGTGCGCGCAAACACCTCGCGCAGCGGACCGGAGCGCCGCTTGGTGATGGGTGTCGCGAAGGCGCCGATGATGGCGGGCGTTTCGGGGCGGAGCACCATGGCGAGGTGAATGCATCGTATACGATGCTGTTGGGGGCCGAAAGGGGGGATCTTGGCGTCCTGGACGGCCATTTTTCCCGGGACGACGGCACGGTACATCGCATACAATGCATTCGGCGTGTACGACCTGACCCTCCCCGAGGAGCTCGTCCTGCTCGAGCGCTCGCTCTCCGCGTTCGCTCGCTTGCGGCTGGCTCCTGCGCTTCGCGATCACGAGGACGCCGGCGGCCTGCCCGACGCGCTCGCGGACGAGCTGCGCGATCTGGAGCTTGCCGCGCTGGACGTTCCGCGCTCGGCGGGTGGCGCAGGTCTCGGACCTCTGGCGAAGGTCGTCGCCCTCGAGGCGCTCGCTCGCGTGGATGCCGCCGCCGCGCTGGCCCTCGACGGGCTGGGTCCTGCGGTCGCGCCGCTCGTCGAGGTGGGAGGCGCGCGCGGAATCGACGTCGTCCGTCGCGCGCGGGAGTCCGGCGCGCGTGGCGTCGTGCTCATCGACGACCGCGCGGAGAACGTGGGCGTGCGCGAGCACCGCGCGGTGGGACGCTGGCCGTGGGCTCCCGTGCCTGCGACCGGACACCACCTGATCGTCCTGCTCGAAGGGCCGCGCGTTCACGTCCTCGGTGCCGGCGTGGCCCTGGCCCCGGTGCCGTCGCTCGCGCTCCAGGCGGCAGGCTCGAGCGAGCTCGTCATCGACGCCGAGGTCGTCGCCACGTTCGAGGAGCCCCGCGGCGCGGCTCGGGCCCGCGCCCGCGTGCGACTCTACGCTGCGGCCCTGCTCGTCGGTGTCGGCGGCGCGTCGCTCGGTCTCGCCGCCAGCTACACGCAGGAGCGCGTCGCGTTCGGTCGACCCGTGGCGCACCACCAGGGGGTGGCGTTCCTGCTGGCGGAGCTGGCCACGCGCCTCGACGCCGCGCGGCTGACGCTTCATCGCGCCGCATGGGCGCTCGAGCAGGACGGCGACCCGACGGAAGCCGCGGCCCAGGCGCACATGGATGCGATCGACGCTTCCCTCGCCGCGGGCGAAGAGGGCGTTCAGCTCCTGGGGGGTCACGGCTACATGCAGGACCACCCCGCGGAGAAGTGGATGCGCGAAGCGCGCACGCTCTCGCTCCTGTTCGGCGGGCGCGACGCCGCTCTCGACGATCTTTCGGAGCGCGTCCTCTCGATGCGCTCGCGGGCGTCGCTCGACGTCGCTCCGTGGCCGCGCGCGGAGGCGAGCTGACGATGGACTTCGGCCTCGGCGACGACGCGCGGCGCCGCCTGTCCATGCTGCGGAGCCTCGGTGCGGAGGTGTTTCGGCCGCTGGGGCTCGAAGCGGATCGCGCGGGCGAGCCGATCCCGCCGGAGCATCCGTTCTTCCAGCGCATCGTGGACCTCGGGCTCGTCAGTCCGCTCGCCGGCGAGTCGCGCCGCGGGGAGGCGTCGGAGCGCGACGCCGGCGCCGGCGCCGGTGACGTCGAGGCCGGGCCCGCATCGGGGCGCGTGAAGCGATCCGCGCGCATGGCGGTGCTCTTCGCGGAGGAGGCTTCGTACTGGGATCGGGGCGTCGCGGTCACGCTTCCCGGACCGGGGCTCGGCGGCCCGCCGGTGCAGAAGATGGGGACGGCCGCGCAGCAGGAGCGCTTCCTGTCGCCGTTTCGGGAGAAGGTTCCACGGTGGGGCGCCTTCGCCATGACCGAACCCGGTGCCGGCTCCGACGTCGCCGGGATCCGCACGTCGGCGAAGAGGATCGACGGGGGCTGGGTGCTCAACGGCGCCAAGACGTTCATCTCGAACGCCAAGCGCGCCGAGTGGGTCGTGGTCTTCGCCACCGTGGACCCCGCCCTCGGGCGCGCCGGGCATCGGGCGTTCGTCGTGGAGCGCGGGACGCCCGGCTTCACGATCACGCGCGTCGAGAAGAAGATGGGTCTGAAGGCCTACGAGTCGTGCTCGTTCACCCTCGAGGACTGCCGGGTCTCTGGGGACCACCTGCTCGGGGGAGAGGCGTACTACGCGAGCCGTGAGGGCTTCAAAGGAGCGATGAGCGCGTTCAATTCGTCCCGCGCGCTCGTCGCCGTGATGGCCATCGGCATCGGACGTGCCGCCTGGGACCGCGCGCGAGACTTCGTGCGCGACCACTACGACCTGGGGCGTCCCATTCCACGATACCGCCGCCTGCTGGAGCGGCTCGCCGACGTGAAGCGCAAGCTGGACGCCGGGAGAGTTCTCGCCTGGCGCGGCGCCTGGCTCCTCGACCACGGCCGGCCGAACGCGCTCGAAGCCTCGATGGCCAAGGCGCACTGTCCGCCCGCCGCCCTGGAAGCGTGCCGAGTGGCCGTCGAGATCCTGGGCGATGCCGGAGTTCGTCAGGACGAGCTCGTCGAGAAGCTCTACCGGGACGTGAAGGCGATGGACATCGTCGAGGGCACTCAACAGATACAGCGCACGATCATCGCGCGGCGCCTGTTCGGCTATCCGTCCGAACGGGGAACGGGGGCGACGTGACGCCGGGTCCCGCAGCGCCTCGCGGCGCACCACGAAAGGCGAGAGCATGACGACGGGCAGAGCAGCAGTCTTCACCGGCGTGGGTGAGCCCATGGCCCTCCGCGAGTACCCGGTGGCCGATCCCGCACCGGGGCACGTGCTCGTCCGGTTGAGCCTGGCCAACGTGTGCGGGTCGGACCTCCACGTCTGGCGTGGCGACACCCCCATCGGTCGCGGAGGCGGCGTCGAGATGATCCTCGGCCACGAGATGACCGGTCGCGTCGCGCGCCTGGGCGAGGGGCGGAAGAACGACGCACTCGACAGGTCCCTCCGCGAGGGTGATCGCGTCGTGTTCACGTACTACTCGTCGTGCGGGCACTGCCTGGCGTGTCTGCGCGGCGACCAGAACCAGTGCATGACGTCGCTGATGACCGTGTACCGGCCCGCCGCCATGGCTCCCCACTTCCTGGGCGGCTTCGGGGAGTACTATTACGTGGGTCCAAAGCAGGCGCTGCTCAAGGTGCCCGACACGCTCTCCGACGAGATGGTCGCCGGCGTGAACTGCGCGCTCTGTCAGGTCATCTGGGGCCTGCTCCGCGCCGATCTGCGCTTCGGTGAGACCGTCGTCGTGCAGGGTGCCGGTGGACTCGGGCTCTATGCGACCGCCGTGGCCAAGGAGATGGGCGCGCACCGCGTGATCGTCATCGACGGCGTACCGGAGCGTCTCGCGCTCGCCCGGCGCATGGGGGCCGACGACACGATCGACATCAACGAGCACCCGGACGGCAAGGCACGCACGCAGGCCGTGCTCGCGGCCACCGACGGGTGGGGTGCGGATCTCGTCGTCGAGGTCGTGGGATTCCCCGACGTCATGCCCGAGGGCATACGAATGATGGGCCGTGGCGGGCGTTACCTGACCCTCGGGAACATCATGCCGCGCCAGTACTACAAGGAGGATCCGTCGATCCTCGTCGGGGGCAATCGGTCCATCATCGGCGTCTCGCTCTACCCCCCCATCGTGCTCAAGCGCGCGCTCGACTTCCTCGTGCGCGCGAAGGAGCGCTATCCGCTGGCCGACGTCCCGTCGAAGTACCCCCTCGAGAGGATCGACGAAGCGTTCCGCGACTCCGATCAGTTCGCCAAGACGAAGAAGGGGGTGACGCGTGCGTGCGTCGTCCTCTCCTGAGCGCTCGAGCCGTGGGAGCGCCTCGTGACGCTCGCCGCACATCTCGAGTCGGCTCGGGAGCTCGACGTGGCGCGGTTCGCGCGCCTTCTCGTCGGCGCGGAATGGCGGCGCCCGACCGAGACGCTGCCCGTGATCGACCCCGCCGTGGGCCAGGAGGTCGGTGCGGTGGGGCAGGCCAGCGCCGCGGACGTCGAGGACGCCGTGGCCGCGGCGCGCGAGGGGGCGCGCGCCTGGCGCGGCCTCAGCACGAACAAGCGCCGCGACGCGCTCCTGCGGCTGGCGAAGCTCGTCGAGGAGCGGGAGAAGGAGCTCGCGCTCCTCGAGAGCCTCAACGTGGGCATGCCCATGACGGTGGCGCGAAACTTCGGCGTCAAGGCGTGCTACCGGAACCTCGAGTACTTCGCTTCGTGGAGCGACAAGCTCTACGGGGAGGTCGTGCCCCTCGTCGGGCAGTTCGAAGGGCACCTCGACTACACGCGTCGCGAACCGTACGGCGTCGTGCTCGTCGTCACACCGTGGAACACGCCGCTCCTGTTCGTCGGCTCGAAGGTCGGCCCCGCGCTCGCCGCGGGCAACGCCGTCATCCTGAAGCCGAGCGAGCTCGGGAGCTTCACGTCGGTCCGCTTCGCGGAGCTCGCCCTGGAAGCGGGGATCCCCCCTGGCGTCCTGCAGGTGGTGACGGGCGACGGTCGCGTCGGTCAGGCGCTCTGCGAGCATGCCGGCATCGACAAGATCTCGTTCACGGGGGGCGTGGCCACGGCTCGCAGGGTGATGGAGGCCGCGGCGAGGAACGTGACGCCGCTCTCCCTCGAGCTGGGCGGGAAGTCACCGAACATCATCTTCGACGACGCGGACCTCTCCAAGGCGTGCATGGGCTCCGCGCTCGGCTGCTTCGCGCTGACCGGGCAGGCGTGTGCGGCCGCGAGTCGCCTCTTCGTCCACGCGAAGGTCTACGACGCCGTGCTCGAGCAGCTTCGCGGCTTCGCCAGTGGTCTGCCCGTGGGGGATCCGCTCCAGAAGACGACGATCATCGGTCCGCTGGTGGCCCAGAGGCAGCTCGAGCGCGTCCTCGGGTTCATCGAGCGCGCTCGAGCCGGTGGCGCCACGGTCGTCGCGGGGGGTGAGCGTCTCGGTGGCGACCTGAGCGCGGGCTACTTCGTTCAGCCGACGATCTTCGAAGCCCCGCGCGAGAGCGAGATCGTGACGGAGGAGATCTTCGGGCCCGTGCTGACGGTGCAGAGGTTCGAGAAGGCCGAGGAGGTCGTGGCCTGGGCGAACGACTCCGAGTACGGCCTGGCCGCCGGCGTGTGGACACGCGACGTCGGCCGCGCGCATCGGGTTGCCCACGCGCTCGAGGCGGGCGTCGTCTGGGTCAACTCCTGGGGCACCATCCCCAACGCCGCCCCCTTCGGCGGCTACAAGCGCTCCGGCTTCGGGCGTGAGGGGGGGCGCAACGCCCTCGAGGAGATGACGCAGGTCAAGAACGTCTACGTGGATCTCGGATGACGCGACGACGACGCGCCGGCGCCGAGCCATCTCGGAGTTCCCCGGGGGACGAGCCGCCGGAGCACGGCCTGCAGCAGATGCTGGCACGCGCGGTGCGGATGGTCTCGGCCGTGCGCAAGCGTCAGGCCGCGATCACCCGACGCCATGGTGTCACCATGCTTCAGGTGGCGGCGCTTCACGCGCTGCGAGAGGCCGGGGCGATCAACATCACGGAGCTGGCGGGTCGCTTGCACCTGAACCAGAGCACCGTGTCGAGCCTGGTGGCGCGGATGGTGCGCGATGGTCTCGTCGTGAGGCTGCGTGACCGCCACGACCGTCGCTCCGTGAAGCTCGAGCTCACCGAGCACGCGTTCGAGGTGACCCGCATCGTGAACGTGTCGCCGTTCGCCTTCTTCCGCGCGCTGCTCGGCTCGCTGAACGACGACGACCGCCGGGCCCTCGCGCGTGTCCTCGCGAAGCTGGAGCGGTCGCTCGATTCGCAGCTGGCCTCGTCGGCGCGACCGCGCGCGCGCGCAGGCGGCGTCCGCGCGGTGCAGCGCGCCGCGTCCTCGTAGCGCGCGCCGGTCGGCGCGACGCCCGACGGGCTGCTTTCCTGCTCGACCCGAGACACACCGACGCACTGCGGCAGGACGCCGTCCACGGCGGGGCCGGGGGCTTGCCGATGAGGATGAAGCGTTCGGCGCGGGGGGCCGGCGATGTTCTCGATTGGAATCGACGCGTCCCTTCGGCTATTCGTTCGCGCAGGATGAAGCGAGCGCGGCTCCGATCGCGAGGCAGGGTGGCCCTGGCAGCACCGCTGCTCGCCGCGGTCGCGTGCGCGACGGGTGCCAAGGTCCTTCCGGACGAGGGCGCAGGCGCCGTGGGCGGAGCGGCGGGAGCCACGAGCACCGGAGGTACGGCCGCCATGGCGGCGACCGGCGGCACGCAACCGGTGGGCGGCGCGGGCGGGACCGCCGGGCGTGGCGCCACCGGTGGCGTTGCGGGTGGCAACGACGCGAGCGCCGGCAGCGGCGGCCTGGGCGCGGGATCCGGCGGTGTCGGTACCTCGGGGGAGTCCGGTGCCGGCGGCTCGGTGGATGCGAGCGCCGGAGGCTCGCAGGCGGGCGGTGCCGCGGGTGCCGGCAACGCAGCAGGCGCAGGCGGGACGAGCGGTGCCGGCGGAACGAGCGGTACGGCGGGCACGAGCGGCGCGGGCGGAACGGGCGGTGCAGGCGGCCCGCGCGGCGCCGGCGGAACGAGTGGTGCCGGCGGAACGAGTGGTGCCGGCGGAACGAGCG
>CAZARU010000016.1:11769-61931 GCA_964487605.1 uncultured Polyangiaceae bacterium | reverse complement strand
GCGCAGGCGGAACGAGCGGCGCAGGCGGAACGAGCGGCGCAGGCGGAACGAGCGGCGCAGGCGGAACGAGCGGTACGGCGGGCACGAGCGGTGCCGGCGGAACGAGCGGTACGGCGGGCACGAGCGGCGCTGGCGGTACGAGCGGCGCTGGCGGTACGAGCGGCACGGCGGGCACGGGCGGCGCTGGCGGTACGAGCGGCGCCGGTGGCACCGGCGGCACGGGCGGGGTCCAGTGCGTCGTGGCCTCGTACGATTTCGCGACGTGCCCTGCAGGCTTCACGGCTGCAGGTACCGCGACCAGCTGGCAGTGCGGCGTCCCGAGCGGCGGTCCCGGCGGGGATCACTCCGGCGACGGTCGCGTCTGGTCCACCGGGCTCACGGGGAACTCCGCGAACTGCCAGGACTCGACGCTCACGTCGCCGTCGCTCGATCTGTCTGCGTACGCCGGCTTCGCGGTGCGCTTGCGATTCTGGCACTGGCACGCATTTCGAGCCTGCGTGGGCGGAGGCTTCTTCTGTTCGCTGCCGTGCGCCATCGAGCAGACCACGTTCTCCGGCGGGGTCGTCGAGGCGTTCGACGGCGCGCAGTGGCAGCGCATAGCGCCCCAGGCGGGCTACCCCGGTCGCCCCATCGACTGTCACTACGTGGACGCGGATGGAGGTCAGACGTGCCAGCCGTGCAGCCTGGACGGCGTACGTGGTTTCGACGGGGCTTCGGGCGCGTGGGTCCAGGTCGAGATGGACGTCTCGAGCTTCACGCACTCGGCGTTCCGGTTCCGCTACCACTTCGCAGCCTATGCCACCGAACCCGTCTGCCACCCGAACACGCGCGGCTGGTTCATCGACGACGTCCAGATCGTCAAGCTCGGTCCCTGTTGAAGCGTTCCGACGACGACGCCCCCCCAGGGGTCCGCCCCGAGCTCGAAGAGCTTCGCGCGCGTCTTTTCGCGACGACCGATGCCGGCCGCCCCGAAGCCGTCGAGCGTCGCCGTAAGTCGAGCCAGCGCACCGCGCGCGAGAACGTCCACGACCTGTTCGACCCCGGCACGTTCGTCGAGTGGGGCGCGCTCGCGCTCGCCGCACAGCGCCTCCGGCACTCGCCGGAAGAGCTGGCGCGAAGGAGCCCTGCGGACGGCATCGTGTGCGGCGTGGGCACCGTCAACGGCGCCAGCTTCGGCCCGGAGCGCGCCCGCACCATGGCGCTCGCGTACGACTACACGGTGTTTGCCGGCACGCAGGGCGCGGTGAGCCACCAGAAGCTCGACAGGATGCTCGAGCTCGCCGCGCGGTGGGAGCTGCCCATCGTGATGTTCGCGGAGGGCGGCGGCGGGCGCCCCAACGATACCGATTCGCAGACCGTTGCTGCCCTCGACACGCCGAGCTTCCTCTCCTACGCGGCGCTCTCGGGGCGCGTGCCGCGCGCCGGGATCGTGTCGGGACGCTGCTTCGCCGGCAACGCGGCGCTCCTCGGGTGCTCCGACGTGATCATCGCGACCCGCGACAGCACGGTCGGAATGGGCGGACCACCCATGATCGAGGGGGGCGGCCTCGGCAAGTACACGCCCGAGGAGGTCGGGCCCATCGACGTTCAGACGAAGAACGGAGTCGTCGACGTCGCCGTGCAGGACGAGGCCGAGGCGGTCGCCGTGGCCAAGCAGTACCTCTCGTACTTCCAGGGTGCCGTTCCAACCTTCGAAGTCGCGGACCAGACCGCGCTTCGCTCCGCGCTGCCCGACAGCCGGAGGCGCGCCTACAAGATCCGACCGATCGTGAACACCCTCGCCGACGTCGGTACCGTGCTCGAGCTGCGGCGCGACTTCGGGCGGAGCATCGTGACGGCGCTCGTTCGCATCGGCGGGCGTCCGCTCGGTCTCCTGGCGAACGACACGCACCACCTCGGTGGCGCCATCGACTCTGACGCTGCGGACAAGGCAGCCCGCTTCCTGCAGCTCTGCGACGCGTTCGGGCTGCCCGTGCTGTCGCTGTGCGACACGCCGGGCTTCATGGTGGGGCCGCAGGCAGAGAAGACGGCGCTCGTGCGGCACGTCTCGCGCATGTTCATCGCCGCCGGCAGCCTCTCGGTTCCCTACTTCACCGTCGTGCTGAGAAAGGGCTACGGCCTGGGGGCCCAGGCCATGGCGGGTGGACACTTCCACGCGCCCTTCTTCACGTTCGCGTGGCCCACGGGGGAGTTCGGCGCGATGAACCTCGAGGGCGCCGTACGTCTCTCGATGAAGCGCGAGCTCGAGGCGATCGCCGACGACGACGCCCGGCAGGAAGCGGTGAAGGCGATGGTGGCCATCGCCGAGGAGCGGGGCAAGGCGATCAACGTCGCGTCGCTGTTCGAGCTCGACGCCGTCATCGACCCGGCCGAGACGCGGACCGTCGTCCTGCGAGGGCTCGAGTCGGTGCCGGAGCCGACCCGCGCGCGGGGCCGACGGACGATCGACTCCTGGTGAGGCGACGGCCATCGGGCCTTTGCAGGGAAATTCCTGGCAGATCGTCGGCCGCTACCCCAGGCGCCGGAGGCCCGATAAATTGGTTGACGACGGCGCATATTTAGAATAATTCTGCTCTCATGAATAAAGGCGGGCTATCGTCGCGACGGCCGCGAGGTGGGAAGGCCTCGGGGACCCGCCGCCGGACCTACGACAACCGGCTCCGGGAGCAGCAAGCCGAGGCGACGCGTGAGCGCATCCTCTCCGCGCTGTGCGAGGTGCTCGCCGACGAGTCCCTGACCGAGCTCTCGGTGGCGAAGGTGGCCGAGCGCGCTGAGGTCAGCGAGCCGACCGTGTACCGTTACTTCCCGAACCGCGAGGCGCTGCAGCGCGGCTTCGACGAGCACTGGGTTCGCAGGTTGCCGCGCCCCGACGTTCCTTCGAGCCTGGACGACGTTCCAGGTCTCGCGGTCGAGTCGTTCCTGCACTTCGATCGCGATCGCGCGATGATCCGCGCGACGGTCAACGCAGCCGCGGTCGGCGAGTTCGCCCGGGTCGGGCACGAACGACGCACCAAGGCGCTGCGGCAGTTGCTCGCGCCGAAGCTGGACCACCTCTCCCCGGCGCAGGCCGAAGCGCGGTTCGCCGTGGTTCGCCTGCTCTACAGCTCCCTGGCCTGGAAGACGATCGAGGATCGCTTCGGCGTCACCGGGGAGCAGTCGGGACGAGCCGTCGCGTGGGCGCTTCGCGCCCTCATTGCCGAACTCGGAAGGGAACGGGGAGAAGAGCCATGAATCACATCAGCGTCGTGTCGTCGTCGGAGCAGGTCGTGAACCCGAAGGCGGGCAGTCCTGCCCGGACGTTCGAGCCACCCGAGCCGGGCTCCTGGAGCCTCGGGGCGCAGCACTTCGAGCGCCCCCTGAGCCGGTGGCTGTCGGAGGCCTTGCCCGAGCCCTACATCAGGGGATTCCGGGACGCCTTCGAGGCGAACGGCGCGCTCCTCGACACCATTCAGATCGCGTTCATCAACGGCTTCGGCTACACGTGCGTGCGGCCGCTGGGTGCCCCCAAGGACGCGAAGGGCCCGCCGCCCAAGGCAATCTTCAAGCTCCTCTGCTGGCTCCACCCGGGCATCCGGCGCAGAGTCCGGGTGGCCGACGAGACGTTCGCTTCGCGTCGCTGGCGGGAGGAAGCCGCGAGCTTCTACCGCGAGCGCGAGGAGGTCCTCGGGCGGCACGCCGAGCTGCAGGAGGTGAACCCCCGAAGTCTCACGGATGGGGAGCTCGCGGTGCACGTCAGCGCGTGTCGCGACGCCTACCAGGCGGCCACCTATCGGCACCATCGCCTCGTATGCGCCGTGATGCTTCCCATCGGTGACTTCATCGCCCAAGCGGCAGGGTGGACCGGAGTCGAGGCCGCGCGTCTCCTCGACCTGATGCGTGGCGCGTCCGCCGGTTCGCGCGGCGCGGAGGCGGAGGTGGCTCGCATCGTCACGGCGCTCTCCGGGGACGCCGAGCAGCGGGCGCGGCTGACCTCGGACGCGCCGCCAGCCGAGATCATCGCGTCCCTCCGGCAGGCCTCGGGCGAGCTCGGCGACGCGGTTCGCGACTGGCTCGAGCGGTTCGGGCTGCGTGTGTTCACCGGGTTCGACGTCGCCGACCTGTCGGCCATCGAGGTGCCCGAGGTGCTCGTGAAGATCCTCCGGTCCGGGCTGGAGGGGAGCTCCCTCGCCCAGGCAGACGCGGTCGATCGACGGACCGCCGAGGTGCGCAGCCGCGTACCGGAGCAGCATCGCGCCGCCTTCGACGAGCTTCTCGAGGAGGCGCGGCGTCACTACCGGCTGCGGGACGATCGCAACCACGGCAACGACGACTGGGCTGCGGGGCTGGCCCGCCGGGCGCTCCTCGAAGCGGGTCGGCGCTTCGCGGCCAGTGGTGCCCTCCTGGCGCAGGACCACGTCTTCGATCTCCTGCACGACGAGATCCTGGCGCTCCTCGACGGGCGCGCGGGCCCGTCTGCGGAGGAGGTCGCCGCCATCGTCGCCTATCGCCGCACGGCGACGAGCCGCGACGCGCCGGACGTCCTCGGCCTGCCGGCGTCGCCGCCACCGCCGGCGGAGTGGTTCTCCGGGGGTACGGCGCGCTCACTTCGAGCCATCGGCGCGTACATCGGCGCCATGTTCGACGAGCGCGCGGACCGTCCGGACCCTACCGTCGTGCGCGGACTCTCTGCCAGCGGTGGTCGCTACGTCGGCACCGCGCGCGTCGTCCTGTCGCCCACAGAGTTCGCGCGAGTGCAGCGGGGCGACGTGCTCATCGCGAGGATGACGGTACCCACCTACAACGTGCTGTTGCCGTTGATCGGTGGGGTCGTCACCGATCGCGGTGGCTTGCTGTCGCATCCGGCCATCGTCGCGCGTGAATACGGGATCCCCGGTGTCGTCGGCTGTCGTGACGCCACCGTTCGCATCCCGGACGGCGCCACGGTGGAGATCGACGGGACCGCCGGTACGGTGAGAGTCCTCTCGTGATCGTCCCGCTCGAGCGAGCGACCGACGAGGTGCGCTTCGGCGGCAAGGCCGTGCAGCTCGGCGCGGCTCTGCGCGTCGGCTTGCCGGTGCCCGCAGGGTGTGCCCTGTCGGTGGATCTGGTCGAAGCGGTGGTCGCCGGTGAGGCCGACGCGCGTGAGTCGGTGACGCAGCTCTTCTCGAGCTTCGCCGTCCGGCGTGTCGCCTGTCGTTCGTCCGCGGTGGGTGAGGACTCGTCCGCCGCGAGCTTTGCCGGCCAGCACCTGACGCGTCTGAACGTCGTGACCCCCGACGCGCTCGCCGAGAGTGTCGTGGAGGTGTGGCGCTCTGGTCGCACGCCTTCCGCGCTGGCATACCGCGCCCGCCTGGGGCTCGAGTCGGAGCCGAAGATCGCGGTGGTCGTCCAGCAAATGGTGGAGCCGCGCTGCGCGGGGGTGATGTTCACGAGGAACCCCCTCACCGGCGCGGACGAGCGCGTGATCGAGGCGACCTGGGGTCTCGGCGAGGCCGTCGTGTCGGGTGTCGTGACGCCCGACCGCTACCGGGTGAGCCGCGGCGGGGCCGTGCTGGAGCGGAGCGCCGGCGAAAAGGATCTGATGATCCGGTGCACGCCGGACGGTGACACGGAGGAGGTCGCGGTCGATGCCGGCAGGGCGGCGGCGTTGTGCCTCACCGACGCTCACCTGCGCGAGCTGGACGTCCTGGCTTCCCGCTGCGAGCGGCACTTCTCGGGCGAGCACGACATCGAGTGGGCGCTCGTGGACGAGCAGGTGGTCCTGCTCCAGCGACGGGCCGTCACGCGATGAACGACGGTACGTTTCGGAACGCGCAGGAGGCCATCGCCACCGCGGCGCTCGTCTCCGCGGTGGCAGCCGCCGCGGAGACGGGGATCCTGGCGTCGCTCGTCGAGACCCCGGCGACGTCGCCCGACCTCGCACGTCGCCTCCGTACCGACGAGGACGCGACGCGAGTGGTCCTGGAGATCCTGCGTACGCGCGAGCTGCTGACGGAGACGAACGGGACGTACACCCCGACGCCGGTGCTTCTGGCGGCGTTCGCGGGCGTGTCCGCGGAGCGCGTTTGCGCGCTCTGGGGCGGAACTCGCGACTTGCTCCGGTACGGGCACCGCCCGTTCCGCTCCGACGGCTCGCCCGAGGAGCGTGCCGCCGTCTACGCGCAGGTCGTCGAGCACCTCGCGGAGGTCTTCCGCCACCCGGCAGGCGACCTCGCCCGTCGGGTGGACCTTCCGCCGGGGGCGCACGTCCTCGACGTTGGTGCGGGGTCGGGCGTCTGGAGCCTCGCCCTGGCGGCGCGAGCGCCGGACCGCCGGGTGACCGCGATCGACCTTCCGGGTGTCCTGGACGTGTTCACCGAGCACGCGTGCCGTGCAGGACTCGGTGGCCGTGCGGACGTCCTCCAGGGCGATTTCTGGGAAGTCGCAGTGCCCGCCGGCGCCTATGACGCCGTGATCCTCGCGAACGTGCTCCACCTGGAGAGCGAGGACGTCGCCATGGCGCTCGTTCGGCGCTTCGCGTGCGCGCTGCGACCAGGGGGAGCGTTCGTCGTCGTGGATGCGATGTCCGACGGCTCCGCGCTCGGTGACCAGCGCGTCGCCGCCTACGCGCTCCATCTCGCGCTGCGGACCCGCGGGCGCCCGCACTCCGAAGCGCTGCTGCGCGAGTGGCTCGCGGGGTCCGGATTCGCCTCGGTGGAGCGACTGCCGCTCGGCGGCCCCGGGGGGGGCATGTGCGCGCTCGTCGCCCGAGCCCGGCCGAGGGGAGACCGCCCGGGTTCCGGTCAGCCGCCGAGCAGCACGTAGGCGCCGGCCGCCGCGCCCGCGGAGGCGATGGCGAGCGCGGCCCACCAGACGGCGCCGCTGCGCTTCGCTCCCGTGCCGCGCGGGGCTGCGCGCCGTCGCTGCGAGGGAGGCGAGCGGCTCGCCATCAGTCCCGTCGGATTTTCCTCCACGACGTCGGCGTGCCCCATGCCCACCTCGGCGTGCCGCCCGTAGCGCAGCAGGTCCGCGCGCAGGTCTTCGATGGTCAGGTAGCGGTGCGTCACGTGGGCCGCCGTGCACTTTCGCACTATCCGAACCAGGCCCGCGGGGGCGCTCTTCGCGAGGCGCTCCAGACGCGGAATGGCCAGCGTCTCGTGCTCGACGGTCTCGCCGAGGAGCACGAACTGCAGGAAGCGGCCCACGCTGTAGACGTCGGACGCCCAGCTCAACGCCTCGCCCTGCCTCGCCTCCGGTGACGCGAAGGCGGCGTACCCCTGCGGATCGTCCAGGGCGTCCAGCTTCTTGCTCACGTCCACCACCCCGACCTCGCTGAGTACGGGCTGCAGGTCGTCGTCGAGCAGGACGTTGCCCGGGCACAGGCACCCATGGACGACGCCGGCCGCGTGAACGGCGGCGAGGGCGTCGCAGATGCGCTGGACCACGTCGAGCTTTCGCTCGAGCCCGAGGCGCAGCGTCGGGAGATCGGCGCAGGTCCCGATCGTCCAGAGCTCCGAGACGAAGCAAGCGTCCTCGGCCGACACCTCGTACACCGTGAGGATGTCGGCGCGCGCGCCCAGCACGAGCATCGCGTTCGCGCCCGCCAGGAACCGCTCGCGCTCGTCCACCGAGGCCTGCGGGTCGAGCACCGTCACCATCACCTGCGCGCCGCTCGCGCGCCTCGCGACGTGGGACGAGCACGTCGCCCTTCGCGAGATCGGCCCCTCCAGCGACAGGCCGAGGGCGGAGGGTCCCTCCCGACGATTCGCGGACGGCGACGTGCCAGCAGAAGTCACGGTGGCTCGCCGCTACAGAACGGGCGGTCGCGCAGGGACTTGAGCCCGACGACCTCGAGCGCGAGGAAATGATGACGCCGTTGCCGGAAGCGGCCCGACGAGGCACCCGGGCGGCGCCTGCGGGTTGCGCCTCGCGGGCCGCGGACGGCAAATGGCCTCGTGTTCCGCTCGGCGCTGCTCGCCGCTTGGTGCTTCCTCGCCGGCCTCGCGCTGCCGAGCAAGGCCCTCGCGCACCCGTTCTCCGCCAGCTCGATGAAGGTCGCCGTGGACGGCGCCCGCGTCCACGTGTTGTTCGCCCTCGATGGCCCCACCCTGGTCGCGGTACTCGCCGGCGAGATGGGTGGGGATCCGCGGAGCGTCACGCCCGAGCGCATCCTCGCGGCGCGAGATTCCGTCGTCAGCTACCTCGACGCGAAGCTCGCCGTGGAGGCGGACGGTGCCGAGTGCGTCGCGGGCGAGGTGCGCGACTTCCACGTGACTTCCGGCGGGCGAAGCGTGCGCTTGCTTCGCGACTGGCTGTGCAAGTCGGCACCCCGGCAGGTCGCCATCGACACGACGCTCCTGATGGAGGACGAAGGAGGCCACCGCATCCTCGTCTTCGCGCACGTGGGTCCGGCGGTGTTCGAGTTCGAGATCACTCGGGAGAAGCGCACCGCGCGTTTCGATGCGTCGGGGGCGCGTGGCGCCGCGCCCGTGGACTTCGGCCGAGAGGTGCGCGGCGCCGCGACTCCCGCCGTTTTGCCCGACGCCGGCGGCGCGAAGCCCGGAGAGCGGCAGGCGGTCGGGAGCGGGGCGTTCGCCTACGTCCGCCGCTTCTTCGTCGAGGGGATCTGGCACATCCTGATCGGCTTCGATCACGTCCTGTTCGTCGTTGCCCTGGTCCTGGCCGTTCGCACGACCAGGGAGCTCTTGCTGGTCGTCACGTCGTTCACGGTCGCTCACAGCATCACCCTGGCGCTCGGAGCCCTCGGCGTCATCGCCCCGCCGTCGGGTGTCGTCGAGTCGATCATCGCCCTGTCCATCGTGTACGTCGGCGTGGAGAACGTGGTTCGCGAAGCGCCGCGTGCGCGCCATGCCGTCACCTTCGGCTTCGGGCTCGTTCACGGCTTCGGTTTCTCCGGCGTGCTTCGCGACCTGGGGATCGGCCAGGGCGGGGGTCTCGTCCCGGGCCTCGTGGGCTTCAACCTGGGCGTCGAGGTGGGTCAGCTCGCCCTCGTGCTCCCGTGCTTTCCGCTGCTCGCGTGGCTGCGCCGAGCTCGCCCCGAGACGCATCGTCGGGTGACGGTGGCCACCGGGGGGGCGGTGGCGGCCGTGGCGTCGGTCTGGTTCGTCGAGCGCGCGACCGGCGCGACGCTCATTTCCTCCTGACCGCCCGCCGCGACCGCACGCTCTGGCCAGAGGAGGCGCGGGCCTCGGCCCACTCACGGATCCTTGCGCCGGGGCGCGCCCTCCCGCAGGCTCACCGAGCCAGGCGGCGTAAGGCCGCTCGCCCACCAGGAGTCGTCCACATGAGGGTGCCGCCGTTCGCTGTCGCTGGTCTCTGCCTCGCCCTCTCGTCGTGTGGCGGCGAGGAAGGCTCGGGGGGAGGCAGCGGCGGAACGTCGTCGGTCGACGGCGCGGGCGGCACCGCGGGCGGTGTCGGTGGGACGGCGGGCAGCGCGGGATCCACGGCGGGGGGCGCGGGGGGATCGGCCGCAGCGGGAGCCGGCGGCGCGTCCGGCGGTGGAGGGTCGGCCATGGCCGGCGCGGGCGGGACCGGCGGCGTGCCCGATCAGCAGCGCTTCGCCGTCATCGGCGATTTCGGGGACAGCCTCATCGACGCCCTGGGGATCGGCGGGCTCTCGAAGGTGGGCGGGCTCGTCAAGAGCTGGAACCCGGACTTCATCATCACGACGGGGGACAACAACTATCCCGACGGGGCCGCCGGCACCATCGACAGCAACATCGGGGCTCAGTACGCGAGCTTCATCGGCAACTACGTGGGCGCGTTCGGTCCCGGCAGTGCGGAGAACCGCTTCTGGCCGACGCCTGGCAACCACGACTGGCGCGCGGCGAACCTGCAGCCGTACATCGACTACTTCACGCTCCCCGGCAACGAACGCTACTACGACGTGCAGATCGGGCGCGTTCACCTCTTCGCGCTGGACAGCGAGTCGGACGAGCCCGACGGAGCCGACGAGAACAGCGTTCAGGCGCAGTGGTTGCAGGACCGGGTCGCTTCGTCCACGGCATGCTTCAAGCTCGCCTACTTCCATCGCCCGCCGTACTCCTCGGGCGACCATGGCTCGAACGACCGCATGAAGTGGCCGTTCGAAGCCTGGGGCATCGACGTCGTGCTGTCGGGGCACGACCACACCTACGAGCGCCTTCGGGTCGGCGCCATTCCCTACTTCGTCAACGGCCTCGGCGGCTCGCTGAAGTACGCCATGGGGACCGCGGTGCCCGAGTCGGAGCTCTTCTACAACCTGGATTTCGGCGCGCAGCTCGTGACGGTCACCGACTCGAGCATCACGTTCGAGTTCCACGCCGTGCTGGGCGGTCTCATCGACACGCATACGGTGAGCAAGGCGTGTAACTGACCTCCGCGGGAGGCGTGCTTCCCGTCGGTCCTGCTAGTGGTCGGTGGCTCGTGCCCCGGACGGGCTTACCGAAGTCCGGCGGGGTCGGCCGCGCAGAGCGATGACGACCGGTGCCCGGTGCTCCTCGGGCGCCGAACGGGCGCGTTCCCCTGCCTTCCCCCGAGGGATTTGACGGAGCGCCGTACGCGTCTACGCTTCAGCGTTCCCTTGCGAGGAGATCTCAGGATGACTTTGCGTTCTACGATTGGCTTGTTGGTGGTGATGGCTCCCTTGGCGCTCGTGGCCGGCTGTGGCGGCGATGACGACGAGGGGAAGGGTGGCAGCGGTGGCTCGTCCGGCAGCTCGGGCGGCACGGCGGGCACGGGTAGCGGCGGCACGGCGGGTACGGCTGGAACGGGTGCGGGTGGCACGTCCGGTTCCGGTGGGTCCGCGGGAGCTGCCGGGTCGGGCATGGCTGGCGCCGGTGGTGGAGCGGGTGCCGGTGGCGGTGCGGGCGCCGGTGGCGGAGCAGGAGCCGGTGGCGGCGCGGGCGCCGGTGGCGGTGCGGGCGCCGGTGGCGCAGCGGGTGGCGCAGGTGCCGGTGGCGCGGCCGGATCGGGCGGCGGACCGTCGTCGAGCGCGACCGCGCACTGCACGGCCTACGAGACCAAGTGCGGGTACGGAACCACGAACCACTTCGCCTCCGAGGACGACTGTCTGGACGACTTCGACAACAAGTTCGACGACACCCGGCGCACCTGCGTCGAGACGCACCTCGGATTCCTCGCGGCGCCGGACCCGACGAGCATCCACTGCGAGCACGCGGCGGGGAACGACGTCTGCGCGTGACGTCGAGGTGACGGTGGCCGGGCTGCGGGGGGGCGCCCGGCCGTCGTTTCCGCCTACTTCACGCCCAGGGCGTCGGCGGCCGAACCGACGGACGCCTTGACGTTCTGCGTGAGAAACGCCGGGTCGAGGTTCGCGACGTCGTCGGAGAGGCCGTTGCGGCAGTGGTAGGGGTCGTACCGGAACTCTGACGTGTCGGTCACGAGAATGGCCGGAAAGTCCTGATCCCAGAACGCCGCATGGTCCGAGCGACGTACGTCCGCCGCGATGGGGTTCGACTTCAGCCCCGCGGTGATCTCGAGGACGTAGGTCTTCAGCCCCACGGCGCGCGCGTGCTCCGCGGCGTCGTTCGCAGGTCCCACGGCGGCCGTGTCCGGTAGCAGCGCGAGGAAGTTGCCGCGATTCTCGTCTGCACTGAGGTCGGCGAGCTGCTCGGGGAACAGCAGGTCGAAACCGGCCGGGACCTTCTGGGAGCTCGGCACGTCCGTTCGAAAACCGATCATCTCGAGGGAGTACATCACGACGATGTCGTCACCGCGGCTCTTCGCCCGCTGGGCGTAGGCCCGGGCGCCGATCAGGCCGCGCTCCTCCTCGTCCCAGCACGCCAGGACCAGCGTGTTGGAGAACGTCGCGGCCTTGGCCAGGCGCGCCATCTCGAGCACGCCGACCACGCCGGTCGCGTTGTCGTCGGCTCCGGCGCAACCCGGGATGTGATCGTAGTGGGCGCTGACGACGACCTGCTTCGAGGGCGCGTCCGCGCCGGTCTTCACGCCAATCACGTTCACGCCGGTCGCGTAGGCGTGGAGCTCGACGGTCATGCCCGCTTCCTCGAAGCGCGTCTTGCAGAGGTCCTGAACCGCCTGCCAGTGCGTGGAGCCCGGCGGCCGGTCCTTCGCGACGAAGGCCAGGTCCGCTTCGAGTCGGGTCTGCTCGACGCAGTCGCGCATCGCCGCGGACGACGACGCACACGACGCGCCTCCGGCAGATCCGGAGGTTCCGCCGGTTCCCGCTCCGCTCGCTCCGCTGCTCCCGCCGCTCCCGCCCGTGCCCGCGCCGGCCGTGCCGCCCGACGCCGCGCCCCCCTTCTTCTCCTCCGAGCCGCATCCCGCGAGGGTCGCGAGGGAAAGCACGAAGATTGCCGATCGAGCGCAGATGTTCATCGGCGTGACGTACCACGAACGCGCGGTCGTTGTCTCCGCGCGCTCGCGGCGGTACACGAGGGGTTCGGCGTGGCAGCTCGGAAGTTCGACCTGGTGATCTTGGGGGCCGGGCCTGCCGGAGAGAAGGCAGCGGCCCAGGCCGGGTACTTCGGCAAGAGCGTCGCCATCGTCGAATCGGCGCCGGAACCCGGCGGCGCGGGTGTTCACACCGGAACGCTGCCGAGCAAGACGCTGCGCGAGGCCGCGCTGTACCTCTCGGGTCACCGCTCGCGTGAGCTCTACGGCATCGCCGTGGAGCTGGAGACGACCGCGACGCTGCCGCGCCTCATGGAGCGCAAGAATGCCATCGCCGCGTCGGAGTCGCTCCGCATCCGCCAGAACCTGGAGCGCCACGGCGTGACGTACTTTCACGGTCACGGACGCTTCGACGATGCTGGAACGGTGAGCGTCGAACGGTCCGGGGAGAAGACCCTCGTGGCGGGCGACTGGTTCATGATCGCCACCGGTTCGCGCCCGCGGCGCCCCGCGGACATCGATTTCGAGGACGTGCAGATCCACGACAGCGACGAGATCCTCGAGATCGAGAGGATCCCGTCCTCCATGGCGATCCTCGGCGGCGGGGTCATCGGCTGCGAGTACGCGTGCATGTTCGCGGCGCTGGGGGTGAAGGTGACGCTCGTGGACACGCGCGACACCATCTTGCCGTTCCTCGACGGGGAAATCGTCGAGCGCCTCGTGGTCGCGATGCGTCGCCTGGGCATCGAGCTGCGCACGGGGGTGAAGTGGGGCGGTGTCCGGCGCGAGGGATCCATCGTGCGGACCGACCTGTCCGACGGGACTCGCCTCGAAACCGAGCAGCTTCTGTTCGCCGCGGGTCGAATCGGCAACTCGGCGAACCTCGGTCTCGACAGGGTGGGGCTCGAAGCGGACTCCCGCGGCTACCTCCCCGTGGACGCGCGCTTCCGCACGAAGGTGGACAACGTCATGGCGGCGGGAGACATCGTCGGCTTTCCGGCGCTGGCCTCGGCGTCCATGGAGCAGGGGCGAGTCGCGGTCTGTCACGCCTTCGGCTTCGACTACAAGAAGTCCGTCGCGGATCTCGTTCCGTACGGCATCTACACGATCCCCGAGGTCAGCTCGATTGGAGAGACCGAGGAGACCTGCCGCGAGAAGGGCATCGACTACGTCGTGGGCGCCGCGAACTACCGCGACAATGCGCGGGGCAAGATCTCGGGGGACGTCGACGGGCTCACCAAGCTCGTGGTCGGCGCGGCCGACCGCAGGGTCCTCGGCGTCCACGTCATTGGCGAGCGTGCCACGGAGCTCGTGCACGTGGGGCAGGCCGTGCTGCACCTCGAAGGAACGGTCGATCTGTTCATCGACATGGTGTTCAACTTCCCGACGCTGGCCGAGTCCTACAAGTACGCGGCGTACGCGTGCCTGGGAGCGCTGGCGAAACGCAAGTGACCGGAGCACGACCCGTTTCCCGCGCTTGCGCGCCGAACGCCCACGAATCGACGAATCGACGGTAGATGATCGAACGGCTCCGCGGCCTGCTCGTCAACGCGCGCCCCGTCGACGCGCTGGACGTGCTCTTCGTGGCGGTGCTCGCCTACGCGGCGATCGTCGCGCTGCAGCGGGCGCGGTCGCGCTTCGTGCTGGTCGGACTCGGGCTGCTCGTGGGGATCTACTTCGGTGCCCGGGTCCTCGAGATGTATCTCACGCTGTTCATCTACGAGGCGGTCCTCACCGTCGCGGTCGTCGCCGTGGTCGTCATCTTCCAGGAGGACGTCCGCCGGGCTTTCGAGCGCCTGGGGTCGGTGGGGCCTCTTGCGGCGGCTCGCGCCGGCGGTTCGACCCGGGCCACTCTTCCCCTGCTCGTCGACGCGCTCGATCGCCTGGCCCGGAAGAAGGTCGGTGCGCTCGTCGTGCTCAAGGGCCTCGAGCCCCTCGAGCGGCACCTCACCGGCGGCAACGCGCTCTACGGGAGGTTCTCGCAGCCGCTGCTCGACAGCATCTTCGATTCGAGCTCGGCCGGGCACGACGGCGCGGTCGTCATCGAGAACGACATCGTGACGAAGTTCGGCGTTCAGCTCCCGCTCGCGTCCCGTCCGGTGGAGGATCGAGGCACACGGCACAGCGCCGCGCTCGGCCTCTCCGAACGCTCGGATGCCTTCGTGCTCGTCGTCTCCGAGGAGCGCGGAACGATCAGCGTCGCTCAGGCCGGGAAGCTCGACCTCGTCTCCGATCTCGACGAGCTTCGTCGGCGCATCGCGGACTTCCGGCGGGCGACCGCCCCGGAGGCGCGCCCGTCGCTCGTCCGACGCCTGCTGCTGGAGAACTCGGGAGCGAAGGCGGCGGCGCTCGGGATTGCCATGGCGGCGTGGGTGCTCCTCATCGGCAAGCAGACCGAGGTCGTTGCCCAGACGTTCGTCGTGCCCGTGACCCTCAAGAACCTCCCGCCGAACTTCATCATCGAAAACCAGGAGCCGACCGAGGTCAGGATCGCCCTGTCCGGACCGAGTCACGCCCTGCAGGCGCTCCCCGCGGAGGGGCCTGCGGTGCAGCTCGACGCTTCGAAGATCCAGTCGGGCCCGCAGAAGCTCGCCCTGACCGCGTCCGCCGTGGACGTACCGCGGGGCGTGGTCGTGCAGAGCGTCGATCCTCAGGAGGTCGGATTCGCCGCGCACGAGACCGTGGTCGTCTCCGTCCCGATCAAGCCCGTGCAGAAGGGGCTGCCCCCGTCCGGCTTCACGCTGGGAAGGCTGCGCCCGACGCCGCCGACGGCGAGCCTGGTGGTGCGCAAGGCGGAGCGCCGACGCGTGAAGCAGGTGCTCACCGAGGCCCTCGACCTGTCGGAGATCTCGGACTCCGCGACGGTGTCCCTCGACCTGGTGATCCCGCGGGGGACGCGCCTGGCCGACGGCGCCTCGTCGAGCGTCACCGTGTCCGTGGAGCTCTCGCGCATCGCGCCGGCGGCGCCGGCGCCGAAGAAGTGACGCGCGGCGCCCTCGGGCACGGCGCGGAGCTCCCGCGCCGGATCAGTCTCGGCTCTGGCGGCGGCGCCGGCGCGCGGCCAGCAGCCCCGCTGCCGCGACGCCGAACAGCGCCGCGATCGACGTGCTGGGCGAAACGCCGAGGGCGCACCCACCTCCGCTCGGCGACACGCTGGCGGACTCGTCGTCGCCTCCGAGCGTCCCTCCCGAGCCCGAGCCCGAGCCGTTCGTTCCGCCGGCGCCGCTGCTCGGCGGCCACCCGAAGGTGCGGTTGTGGGACGCGAGCGCCTCGTCGATGTCCGCCACGTGGTCGGCCAGCACGATGGGCGGACCGTCGAGCGGGATCTCCTCCACGCGCTCTACCCACGGCATGGTGGGGAAGTCCGGCCACGAGCCAGGCGACGCCAGCGCGACCTGCCGCTCGTCCGGGAGCGTGTAGACCTCGTCCGAGTCGCACAGGATGCGCCGCGTGGCGAACGTCGGCAGCGGCACGTCCTCGAGATCGCCGCGCTCGTGGAACATCGGATCCTCGGTCATCTCCGCGGGTGAGATGGTCGTGAACATTCGCGTGAGGTACCCGTGTCGCTGCAGGACCTGGCTCGCGTGCCGTCCCGGCTGCACGATGCGCTCGTCGTAGTCCTTGGCGAAGCCCGCGGCGGACCACGCGGTGCGGTCGATCTGCGAGGAGAAGCAGGAGAGGCAGTCGTAGAACTGCTCCTGCGTCACGCCGCCCGGCCGCGGCAGGTACTTCTCCAGCAGGCCGGGGAGCAAGGGGTGCATGAACTGACAGCCCCAGGGCTCGCACATGACGATGCCCTGGATCTCCAGCTCGGCGATCACGAGCTCCGGCTCGATGTCGACGATCTTGCTGGCGTCCCAGCGCGTGTCGTAAATGCCGGAGTTCTGGATGATGTTGCTCGGGCCGGCGTACTCCGTGACGAACGCCTGGCCGTTCGCCAGGGCGCTGTCCGCGGCGTTCGAGACCGCGTCGGCATAGTTCGTCACGAAGCTCGGCCAGTCGAGCTTCAGCGGATTGAGGACGACGTGCTTGTAGTTCGTCGGGACGACGCGCTCGGCGCCCAGGAAGAACGTGCGGACGCCCATGTCCTCCACGGCCGCGACGGCCGTGAGTCGCAGCGGGACGCACGGCTGGTCCCCCTGGTACCGCAGCACCACCGGGTGAATCTCCGAGACCTCGGCGCCGCCGGTGAGCTTGAACGCCGCGAACACGTAGCTCTGCTCCACGTAGGGCTGCAGCAGCGCGGGCGCGGACGGGATGTCCTGGTACCCGCTCGTCGAGAGCCAGTCGGACACCTCGCTGGCGCTGCCACCCTGCAGCACCACGACCTCGAACGCGCCGACGGTCTTCTGGAGGACCACGGTCGGTCCGCCTCCGCTCGCGCCACCCGAGCCCGCGGTGCCGCCAGTTCCCGACCCTCCCGCGCCCAGCCCAGGGCCCCCGTTCTGGTTCCCGCACTGGTCGCGCGTCGTGGTGTACCCGTAGGTCGGGACCGAGCCGCTCAGGAGTCGATCGAACAGGATCTGCGAGCCGACCAGCACCTCCGGCACCTTGGGCATGGGAACGATCCACGCGAACCGCGCAGCTTCGCCGCTGTACTGGATCTGCACGTGCGCCTCGACGCGTCCGTTCTCCATCACGAAGAGCACGTTCTCGCCCGTTTGATCCACGGGCATGGCGTTCGGGCCGCTGTCGCAGAAGGTGCCACCACACGCGCTGGCCTCGCCAGGCCATCCGGCGAGCAGCCCGAGAGCGAGAGCCACGGCAGTTCCGGTGAAGACGGTTCGCATGAGAGTCTCCGTTCGAAGAGGGCAGTGAGAGCGCGCGGCTACCAGCCGCCGTAAGAGCAGACCGAGGGGCCGGTGTTGGCGGCTTCGATGCACCGCCCCTCGGCGCAAGAGAGACCGAGCGCGCAGGCGCCGGTGAGTGAGCAGTCCTCACCCACGGCCGGCGCAGGAGCGCACGCGCCGTGCGGACAGTGGCCGCTCAGGCACGTCGAGGCGTCGTTGCACGGTTCGCCCGTCGCGATCAGCGCCTTGCACACGAAGACCCCGTCCGGCGCGCCGAAGTCGCAGTAGTTGCCGGCCGCGCACGCCGCCGAGTCGCAGGGCTCCCCCCGGGCGACGCCGCCACCGCACGTGCCTGCCACGCACGTGAGGCCGTCGGCGCAGTAGAATCCTCCGGCGCACCGCTCACCCGCCTGACCCGGCGTCGCGCAGAGGCCGTCGGCGCACGTGAGCCCGCTCAGGCACTCCTCATCGTAAGAACAGAATGATCCTGCGACGCGGCGCTGCTCGCAACGCGCGACGTTCCAGTCGCACCAGAGGTTCGGCTCGCAGTCGCCGTTCCAGTTGCAGAAGGCGCCCTCTCGGCCCAGCTTGCTGCACGCCGAGGTGGAGTCGCACCGCAGGCCGTCCGCGCAAGGAATGTCGAAGCACGTCGATCCTTCCTCGGCGCCGGTCCTGCACTCGTCCTCGGCGAACGCGCAGTACGTCCCGAGTGCGCAGGCTTCGACCGAGCCCGCGCACGTCGAGCCGACGGGGCGGCCCGACAGCACCGAACAGGGGGGCTTGCACTCTTCTGCGTGGCAGACGAGACCCTGCGCGCAGTCGCTGGCGAGCGGGTCGATGGCGCTGCACTTCTCGCCGCGCGCCTGGTTGCCGTGGAACGGCGCGCAGAAGTCGCGGCAGGGATGCTGCTCTGGGCTGGCGCTCGTGCACCGCGCCGCGCGCACGTCTGCCGTCAGCCGGTCGGCGCAGCCCTGGTCCACCTCGAGCCCCCGCTGCTCGGCGCGGCGGGCGATCTCGTCCCAGCGCGCGCGCTCCGCTTCCCTGCAGCCCTCGCGGTCGTGGCAGAGGCACGCGGCTTTCGCCTCGCACAGCGCTTCCGCGAGCTCCTTCACCTCGAGCGGTGCGTCCACGCTGGAGCCACAGCCCCCGGCGAAGCCCGCGACGGCGGCGAGGCCCGCGAAGAAGGCGAAGCGCGTCACCGAGCCGCTCCTGCCGGCGTCGCGCACTTGCCGAGCACGTAGTCGCGCTCGCACTCGCAGAGGCACTTTGCGCGGTCCGCCTCGCGCTCCTGAAAGCACGTCGGCATCACCGCCACCGTCGCGTTCCCCGACGAGAAGTCGTCGTAGAGCTCCACGACCTCCACCTCGAGGTCGTGCAGCCGGCCCACCACGTCCTTCTCGCCATAGTTGGGGCACACCGCGACGTGGGCGGCCTGGCTGTTCGAGCGCCGATCCGTGACCTGCAGGTCGGGCTCGCCTGCCACGGGCTGCATGACGACCGTCCGCGCTTCCTCGCTCAGAATGAACCGGGTGTCCCGGTCGCGGACGCGGGCCCGGAGCTCTATCGTGTCGCTGCCGAGGCCACGGACGCGGGCGCCGACGAGCAGCACGTGCCCCCCCTGCGGCGCGCGCCACAGTTCCACGGGATCCTCGTCCGCGAGGAGCTCGAGCGGCAGGTCGCTCGTCGTGTACATCACGGGTTCCACCTCGATGTCGCGCGGGCCACCCCCGATGCCGCCGGCCCCGGCGGTCCCGCCGCTCCCGGTGCCTGCACCGCCTGCGGCTCCGCTTCCGCCGGAGCTCGGGTCGTCGCCGCCGGAGGGCGATCCGCACGCCCACGTGAAGCCGGCGAACGCGAGGACCACGAAGCGCAGTGACGCCATGGAGCGATCGGCATCAGAAGCAGTTCACGTCGGACGCGCCGCGGGGATAGTAGTAGACGAACGCGTTGCAGTGCTCGTTCGTCTCCACGTTACCGCCGAACGTGAAGCAGCACTCGTCGTCGGGATCGCCGCAGGCGTCGTTCGCCGCGGCAAAGTCGCACGCCCACCGTACGCCGCCGCCCAGCGGGACCGCCACGCTCAGGTCCCGCGCGAAGGGCGGCTCGTCCCAGGTGAGACTCTCGTAGAACCGATCACCGACGCCCGTGATGGGGTCTGCGGTGCTCATCGTGAAGCGCTTGCCCCGGCTGTGGAAGTGGCCGTTGGCCGCGATGACCGTGACCGGGGCGTCCCCCGCGACGTTGCACGTGGCCTCGTAGTGAACGTTCGTCTGGCCGGGGCACACGCGGATGTTCTGGTTCGTCGCGAAGAGCGTGCCCAGCTCGGCGTCGACGTCGGCCTCGGTCACGCCGTGGAAGTTGACGACGACCTTGCCGTGGGTGGGTGTCGTCTGCGTCGTCGCGTTCACGTAGTGCGACTGCAGCATGAGCATCTCGCGCGGTTCGAAGCGGAGTGCGACGCCCTCCGGAAGCTCCCAGTCCTCGACGCCGGCGCTCTGCGAGTTGGCCACCAGCGGCCACTCCGCCCAGTTCAAGCTCTTCCAGCACTCGCCGTTCCGTACGACCTCGCCCGGCAGTCCGTCGAGCGCGCGCACGGTTCGGCGACGGAACACGTTCATGTGGTGCGAGCCGACGTTCTGGGCGAGCGTGATCTGGCTGACGAACACGGGCTCGTCGAACGGAACCTCGTAGAAGTAGCAGTTCTGGACCTCCTCTCCCGCAGGCACGTCGATGAGGTCCGTCGTGATCTGGAAGCCCAGGGGCCCGGGATCGGGCAGCACCACGTCGCGGGGGTCGGCGGCGCCTGGATTCGAGGGGTCACCGCCACACGCCGCGGACAGCAGCGCGACCGCGGCACCGAGTGCGTGAGCGAGGGTGGGTTGGGCGCGAGGAGGAGCCATCGCCGTCTCCGGGGAGCAACAGTCGTACCATGGGCCGCGCCCGCGGGCCCCCGGCCGGACGGTCTCCCCGGTCGAGGATTTCGCGCAGAAACCGGGGTACGGGTCTCGAGCAGCGCCGCTCGGGGCCCGGCTCTGGCACAGACTGGCGCAGGCCGGATGCCGGGAACGTCGCGCGTGCCCTGGGCGGAGCGCCTTCAAGGCCTGCGGCCGCGTGCCGTATGCTGTCGGCCGGTCGCGTGGGTCCCGCGCGGCGGTTCACCATGACCGAGCTACGCTCCGATTCGCCGGAGGGGACCCAGGCGCGCCTGAGGCGAGATTTCTTCGAGAGTGTGCACGACGCCATCGTCGTGTTCCGCCCTGCGGACGAGGTCGTGATCGACGTCAACCGACGTGCCTGCGAGCTCTACGGCATCGACCGCGCGGAGTTCATCGGGCGCAGCCTGAAGTCCATGACCGCGAACGTTGCGGCGGGGGAGGCGCAGATCGCCGAGACCTTGGAGTTCGGCCACACGCGCGGGTTCGAGTCGGTCCACGTTCGCCCGGATGGGACCCGCATGTTCCTCGAGATCAACGCTGCGGCGATCGTCGTGGAAGGCCGACCGGCGGTGATGAGCGTGAACCGCGACGTGACGGACAGGCGGCGGGTCGAGAACGCGCTCAAGCAGCACGTCGAACAGCTCGCCCTCGCCCAGTCCATCGATCGCGACGTCGTCGCCGGCGAGCCCATCGACGTCGTCGCTCGGCGCGCGCTCGAGCGACTGATCCAGAGGATTCCCGGCGGAAGAGGCGGCGTCTCGACGTTCGACGTCATCGCGGGCACCGCGGAGGTCCTCGCGACCGCCGGCGTGTACGTGGAGCGCCTGGCGCCCGGTCGCCGGCTCCCGCTGGCCGACTGGACGGACTTCGACGAGCTCTCGCGTCGCCCCGTCCGGTACGTCCCCCACCTGGGGACTCCCTCGAACGTGGGGGAGCTTCTCGAGGCGCTCCACCAGAGCGGTCTCCGGAGCGCGTTGACGCTCACCCTGTCTTCCATGGGCGAGACGTTCGGTGAGGTGACGCTGTCGTCGCCCGACGACGATGCGTTCGACGACGCCTTCGTGGGTTTCGCTCGCGCCATCGCGGACGAACTCGCGGTGGCGCTCCGCGAGGCGAAGCTGAGGGCCGACTTGACGGCGGAGCGCGAACGCCTCGGCATCCTGGTGCAGCACCTCCCCGAAGGTGTGGTGTTGCTCGACGCCACCGGCCACGTGCAGCTCGCGAACGAGACGGGCCGCGAGTTGCTCGACGTTCTCGCCGCGCGCTCCACCGGAGACGCGATCACGACGCTGGGGGCTCACTCGCTCTCCGCGCTCGTCGCGGCGGCTCCCGCGCGGGTCGAGGTGATCGTCGAGCAGCCCGTGCGGCGCGTGCTGGACGTGGCGGCGCGCCGCGCCGGCGGGAGCGGCGGGCACGTGCTCGTGCTTCGCGAGGTCACCGTCGAGCACGATCTCCGCGCGCGCCTTCGCGAGCACGATCGCCTGGCGGCGGTGGGGCGCCTCGCGGCGGGAATCGCCCACGACTTCAACAACCTCTTGCAGGTGGTCGCCACGTGCTCCGAGCTCGCCCTGGACGGCGCGGAGTCGCCCTCGGTCGTTCGCGAGCAGGTGGGCGCCGTCGTGGAGCAGACCCGCAGAGGCGCCGCGCTCATCCGGCAAATCCTCGACTTCAGCCGGAGGTCCGTCGCCACGTTCCGCCCCGTGGACATGGGCGCGCTGCTCCGCGACGTCGTGACGATGCTGCGCCACTCGATCCCCGAGACCGTGCGGATCGTCCTCGACGTGGCTCCGGGAGTACACACCGTGCGCGCCGACGCGACGCAGATTCACCAGGTGCTCACCAACCTGGCGCTCAACGCGCGCGACGCGATGCCGCAGGGCGGGACGCTGCGCGTCGGCGTCGAGGGTGTCCGCCTCGGTGACGGGGACGACGCACGCTCTGGCTCGCCACCCCGCGGGTCGTGGGTGTGCGTGCGCGTCTCGGACGAGGGGACGGGGATTCCGCCGGACGTTCTGCCCCACGTGTTCGAGCCGTTCTTCACGACGAAGCGGCCCGGCGAAGGTACGGGGCTCGGCCTGAGTCAGGTTTACGGCATCGTGAAGCAGCACGAGGGAACCGTCGGCGTCGAGAGCAGCCGCGAGCGCGGGACGACGTTTTCGCTGTATTTTCCAGCCACCGAGGAGGAGATCGACGACGCGCCCGGCTCCGATCGTGCGCTGGTCGCCGGCGCGGCGCAGGGCGTTCTCGTCGTGGAAGACGATCCCGTGCTGCGCCGCTCTCTCGCGAAGCTCGTCACGACCATCGGCTACCGTGCGCTCACGGCGTCCGACGGTGGCGCAGGCTACGAGGTACTGCGAAAGCGACGTGACGACATCCACGTCGTGCTGACCGACCTGGTCATGCCCGGGGTCGGCGGCGTCGAGTTCTGCAGGATGGCGCGGCGGTTCGCGCCGGATCTGCCCGTGGTCGTCATGAGCGGCTACCCGCTGGAAGCTGAGGCGCTGGCGCTCACGCGCGAGGGGATCACCGAGTGGATCGCCAAGCCGTTCTCCCGGGAGAAGGTCGCCGCCGCACTCGCGCGCGCGCTGGCGGAGCCGGTGACGGTGAAGCTCAGTACCAGCAGCCCTCCGCGGCCGCCATGAACGCCTGATCGTTCGAGTCGAGCGTCCCGGACCGATCGAGGTCGGCGCCGCTGCACCAGCCGTCGGCGTCACCGCAAGCCTTCCCGTCGGTGAACGCGGCGTCGAATGCGGTACGGTCCGCGGCGTCCACCGAGCGGTTGCCGTCGAGGTCCGGCCTTTCGCACCCGGCGGCCGCCCACGAGCAGTCCAGGATCTGCGGCGACACGTTGCAGATGGCGATGGCCTGCAGCAGATCCATGCCGCCGATGCGCGTGTGCCGCGGTACCTCCGCGGGCTGCCAGGCACCGCCGGCCCGCCGCGCCTCGTAGCCCGCTCCCGCCCGTCGCACGGGGGGCTCCATGGCGAACGCATCGCGATAGCGCTGTCGGATCGCGTCGCTGCGCCCGGACGCGTGGTTGCCCAGGTTCACGAGGCCCTGCTCCACTCGGTTCAGGATCTCCTGGTCGGTCAGGAGCCCTGCGGGCTGAGTGTCCGCCAGGTTCAGAAGATCCTCGATGGCGGCGATCCTGCTTTCTTCCTGCTCGAAGTCGCCGAGGTCGGCTTCGAGCACGTCCACGCCTGCGAGGGCGTCGAAGATGGCGGCTTCGTAGCGCTGTTCCGCGCGGCGATCGGGCTTCGTCTTCGTGTAGATGACGTCCGCGAAGCGCCGCATCACGTGGCTCATCGCCTTCGCCACCTTCTTCGACTCCGCCACGAGGGCGGGATTCTTCGTCGTGCGTGCGTAGTGCACGAGCGCGACCATCGCCTCCACGATGTCGTCGAAGTCGTTCTGGAAGCTTCCCAGCAGGGTCTCGGCGGTCCCGGGCGTCGCGTCCTCCAGAGCCTGGACGAAGTCGAGGAGCGGCTGCCCGAGGATGGAGATGTCCTCGAAATTGGTCCAGCCGAAGCCGCAGTAGGCGTCGTCGAGGCCGTTGCAGAGACGTGGGTTCGGAATGGGACACTCCACCGCCGAGCCGAGGGCGTTCTTCAGGACGGTCTCGACCGTTCCCGGCATCGGGAGCATGGGCGCGGGCAGGGTGAGCCCGGGCGTGGCGATGGCGACGCCGAGGAAGACGTCGGGGCAGGCCGCGAGCGCGCCGAGGTTCTCGTTCTCGGGCAGCCCGTGCGGCCGCACGTCACCGCTCACCACGAGCGTGGAGTACGGGTTGTGCTCGTCCACCGTCATGATGTTGCCCCCGTTCTGCTGCACGAGGTCGCCCATGCGCTTGCCTGCGGCGACCGCGCGCCCCGCGGCGGCGCGCACGTCGGCGTCGGCGTCCGCATCGCTCTCGGCGGCCAGCGCGGCGATCACACCGAGCGCCAGGTCGGGGAAGTTGTCCCGCGAGTTGTGATTCCCCCAGTACGCGCCTCCCCACTTCTCCGTGTCGGGGGTGCGCATGAACGACGAGCAGCAGTCGCTCACCCGCAGGTAGCTCGGAAGCTCGGAGTGGGCGTGGGTGATCGAGTAGTCCACCACGTCGGCCGCCGGGAGGTAGCTGAAGAAGTACTCCTCCGGGTTCTCGCGGTACGTCACCCGAATGCCGTCGTAGAACGTGGAGAGCACCTCTGCCTCCAGCGCGGCGGGGGGAGGAGCGGGATGCGTCACGGGTTGCCCGTTGCGCGTCCGCATGACCGTCTTCGACACGCCATCCATGACGCGGGTCCAGCCGGGGAGCGCCTCACGCGCGGTCATCCCTGGATGGCCGCTCACCTCCTCGAAGAAGACGAGTCCGTCGAACATTCGAACGAGCGTGAGCGCCAGCTCGCGGGAGCGGAAGATCTTGTAGGCGCTGTACACGCCGAACATGGACGTGCCGATCAGGTTGTTGTCGCGCGGTCCTGCGACGACCTCGAAGTCGTTGCCGGTCTTGGCGACCGCGGCGCTCCCGATCGTCGTCGCGAAGCCGGAGTCGCCGAACATCCCGAAGCGGTTGTAGACGAGCACGGCGCGGTGGACGCGCTCCTTGTAGAACAGCTCGAAGCCGCGGGCCGCGGCCGCAGGGCTGAACGGAGGCGGCGGCTCCGCGTCGGGTCCGGCGTCCGTGGCGCCGCCGGCGCCCGCGCTGCCGCTCGCGCCGGCGGTGCCCGCCTGGGCATCGAGCGCTCCGCCGTCGCTTCCGGCGCTTCCACCGGCTCCGCCGGTCGCGTTCGACTTCTTCTCGTCGTCGCCACCGCAAGCGGCGAAGCCCAAGCCCAGGAGCAGCGCCGCGGCGGCCCCCCGTGCACCCTTACGTCGTGTCATGAGCAGCGAACCTCCGCGCGGAACGTGCCACGTCCGGTGCGCCGGGTCG
Source organism: uncultured Polyangiaceae bacterium (assembly GCA_964487605.1). Taxonomy (GTDB): domain Bacteria; phylum Myxococcota_A; class Polyangia; order Polyangiales; family Polyangiaceae; genus JAJDAH01. The sequence continues at coordinate 36,960 of CAZARU010000016.1, read as the reverse complement.
ACGGGGGCACGCGCGGGGACCGACGGCACTGCCCGCTCGCCCTGAGATCGGCGCGCCGCGCGGCGTCACTCGCAGTAGCTCGCGACGACGGCGTGCCGACACGCGTCGGTGCAGGGACCGTGGCCACACGCCATGCAGCGAACCAGCGCCGTCAGCGGAGCCACCCCCGACGGGATGGCTTGGTTGCACTCTTCGACGCAGTCCGTTCGTCCACAGAGCGTCGGGCACCACTGCAGCTGCGTGCAAGCCACGCTCTTCTCGCACTCCTCGGCCAGCGGGGCGCACCCCGTCGTCGCGGTCGCGTCGTACAGGCACTGCACGCACGGCTTCTCGACATCGGGCTCGATGGGTGCGCCGCCCTGACCCGCCGAGCCCGACGCCCCTCCGGCGCCCGCCTTGCCGCCGCCCGCTCCGGCCGTGGCGCCGCTCCCCGAGCTGCCGGCCTTGCCCGCCGAGCCGCCCTTGCCGGCGGTGCCGCCCTTACCGGCGGTGCCGCCCTTGCCGCCGATGACGCAGTAGGCGCTGCAAGTGTCGGAAGGCTCTCCCTTGGCGAGGCATTGCTCGTAGCAGTCCCGATCGACGCTCGCGTCCGCGGCCGAGCTCCCGCCGGCGCCCGCGCCGGCGCCGGTTCCGGGCGAGTCCACCTCACCGCCGCACGCGGCGAACGCCACGAGCGCCGCGACCACGGCGGGCGGCGCGGAGACGGGCGGGCGCATGGCGCCGACCGTGTCACGCCTGCCGTGACCGGACAAGCGCAGCGCGCCTGAGACGAGCGACGGAACCAGGGCCCGCGCCGTCAGTGCGCTGCGAGGCCCGTCGCGCAGTTGTTCTGCATCGCCGCCCACAGGAGCTTCGCGATCGCCTCCGAGCCGGGCGCCGTCGGGTGGATCCCGTCGACGCCGATGTACTCGGGGTGCCCCATGAACGCCGGTCGCGTATCGATGAAGGTGCAGTCGAGCACCGTGGAGTTCTCGCAGATGGCCTTCGCCAGCGGCGCCGCGTGGTCGAGCACCTGGTTCAGCTCGATGGGGGCGAGCAGGCTGCCCGGAAGGTGCGGGTAGAAGAAGTAGACGACCTCGCGCACGCCCTTCGACGCGGCCTCGACCATCAGGGCGCCTGCGGCGTCGAGGGTGCGCTGCACGGTCGCGAGACACGTCGCGCCCATGGGCGCGACGCGACAGGTCGCGTCGCCGATCAGGATGTCGTTGCCGCCACCGGTCATGATGACGGACTCGACCGGGCCCTGCTGGTAGGCCGCGCGGGCCTGGTCGGGAATCGACGGCGGAAGGCCGCCGACCATCTGCGTGCCGCTCACGTAGTGCGTGCGGAATTTCTGACCGGAGTACTGCTCCAGGAAGCGCGTCACGTCGCCGCTCAGCGCCAGGTACGAGTCGCCGATCATGATCGTCTTGCTGGCGTCTCCGTGGCAGCGCGCCGGAACGAAGCCCGTGGGGCCCGTCCCGCCGGCACCCGCGGCACCCGTCCCGCCGACGCCCCCACCCCCGGCGCCCGCTCCGGTCCCGCTGCTGCCGCCGCTGCCCATGCCGCACACGCCGACGCACTCGGCCTCGGTCGCGCCGTTGCACCTGCAGACGTCCACGCACGTCGTCGCCGAGCCGCAGTCGAGTCCGCCGCTTCCGGCCGCGCCGCCGCCGCTCGCGCCCCCGCTGCCCTCGAAGCCGGCAGAGTCCGAGTCGCCGCCACACGCGACGGCGAGCGCGCACCCGACGATGATCGCCGCCACGCGGCATCCCACGACGCCTCCGCTTCGTGCTCGAGCCCAGTTGCGCACCATCTCGTCCTCCACCGGTTCGCGGCGCGGGTCGCGCCGGCGCACACGATCCGCCCCGGGTCGCCGTGGTGCAAGGCGTCACGCGTGTTCGGACGCTCGGCCGAGGGCCGAGCACTCGCGCCACACCCGGCTCAGGACGCTGCGATGCATGGACGACGCTTCGCGCGCCGCCGTGCCACCGCCCAGGCCACCGCCGTCAGCAGCCAGCCCGCGGTGCCGGGCGGCGCGCTCCCCGGAGCCCGGCACCCACACGGACCGCCCGACACCGCCGGGAGCGGCCTGGGCGCCGCCGTCGCGGTTCCACCGGCGCCCGCAGTTCCACCCGTTCCGCCGACGCCCGAGGTGCCGCCACCCTCACCGCATCCGAGCGCGCACGGCTCGGGCTCGCCCGTCACGCAGACGCAGTGCCCCCAGCACGAATCACAGGCGCTGCAGTCCGGCTCGCTGCACCCCGGGGAGCCCAGCCCGCCGCCGCCGCCGAACCCGCTGCCCCCCGTTCCGCCCGCCGCGGCACCGCAGATGGCGTCGCAGCTGGCCGCGCTCCCCGTCTCGCAGAGGCATCTGTCGGCGCAGCCGACGCACGCGCCGCAGTCCGGTGCCGCGCTACAGCCCGTCGAGGTGCCGCCGCTGCCGCCCACGCCGCCCGCGTCCTCGACCGGAGGCGCGCAGATGCCGGCGCACGTCGTCGCATCACCCAGCTCGCACACGCAGCGCGGGACGCATCCCGTGCACCCGGCGCAGTTCGGGAACGTGTCGCAGGCGGGAGGCGCACCGGCGGAACCCCCCAGTCCACCGACGCCTGCTCCGCCGCCTGTCGCCCCGGCTCCTGCCGTGCCCGAAGCGCCGCCCGCTCCAGCGGTTCCGCCGGCTCCAGCGGTTCCGCCGGTGCCTCCCGCGCCGCTGGTTCCGGCCGTTCCGCCTGTTCCCCCCGTGCCGCCGGCTCCACCCGTGCCGACCGCGACACCCGGACACCCGATCGTCGACGTGGCGTCCACCGGCACCGCCGTCACCGGCCGGCGCTCGCTCCAGCCCGCGCTCGATGCGCCGAGGAGGAACTGCGTGACGAACGGACTCACGTCCATGATCGGCGAGTGTCCCGTGCACGAGCAGTTGCACGCCGCCTCCTCCACGCACCGGTTGGGACCGCAGTCGCGAACCTCTGCCACGCACTGCTTCGAGTTCGCCGTGATGAGCAGCTTGGTGCCGCAAGGGAAGCGCGCGCGCCCCGCGGCGTACGCCCAGGTGCCGTCCGCCGTCCCGCCGCACGACATCGGCTGCGTGTCGGTTCCGCCGCCGAAGGTGGTGACGAAGTACTGCCCGTTCGCGGGAATGTCGGAGTACGAGAGATCGGCGCACGTGCCGGTGCTCGGACAGTTGCACCCGCCCACGGTGGCCGGCATGCGCGTGACGCGCGTCTGCTCTTCGGGCGCGTATCCGTCACCGGAGCAGGCCGCGCCCGCGGCGAGCAGGATCGCCAGCGCGGCGCCGGCGCGCCCAGTGAGGCTCGGGGCGGGTACCGGTTTCACTCAGGGCATTTTCGCACGTCGGCGCACCAGGGTCAGCGCCAACGCGAGGGCGAGGCCTGCGCTCCCGTGATTCTGCCGTTGCCCGGGAGCGCTGCACGCGCAGCCGCCGTCGTCGGATACGGTCCGGCCCCGAGGTGTGGCCGCCGCGGCCCCCGTCCCGCCCGGGTCGGCACCGGCGGCGCTCGTGCCGGCGCCGCCGCCGGTAGACGGCTCGCAGGACGCGACGCAGCCCGACCAATCGTTCGTGAGGCACAGGCACGTGTCGATGCACGACACGCACCGATCGCAGTCCGGGGCGAGGGTGCAACCATTCGGCGGCGGCGGGACGGGCCCGCTCCCGCCCTGTGCCGAGCCACCCGAACCACCGGCGCCCGTGCCGCTCGCTCCCGTGCCACCCGTCGCGTCTCCGCCCGAACCCGCGCCGGCCGAGCCGCCGAGCCCCGCGCCTCCCGTCCCAGCGCCGGTGCCGCCCACGCCGGTGCCGCCCACGCCGGTGCCCGCGGTGCCCCCGATGCCCGGCGCCCCCGCAGCGCCTCCAGTTCCGCCGGTTCCCGTTCCGCCCAGCAGCTCCTGGTACGACGCGATGAGCGACGTGTACGTCGGCGCGTACACCGTTCCGTAGCCCGAGACGTTCTGCTGGATGTCGAAGTGCAGATGGATGGTGGTCGCCGTGCCGCCGAAGTCGTTCGAGACGAGCCCGATGCGATCGCCACGCTGCACGCTCTGCCCGTTCGAGATCGCCAGCTGGCCCATGTCCACGTGCAGGTAACGAAAGCGCGTCCCGTCCGATCGCGTGAGCGACACGGAGTAGCTGCCGATGTTGGTGATGGTCCCCGCCGTCGCGGCGACCGTCCAGTGCCGGCTCTTCTCGCAGGTCGCCGCGCGGATGTCCTGACCCTGGTGGCCGGTGCCCGAGGGGCACATGGGCATCGACCACGTCCGGTCCTCGCAGTAGTTGTCCCACCACGGATACGAGTAGTTCTGCGAGTCGCACTGCCCACCGCCCGGACCCTGGGACCCGCCTCGGCCCCAGACCTGGGAGTTCAGGTAGGCCGGCGCGTTCTCCATGGGGAACCGCATGCCGGGCACGTACACCGTGGGGTCGTTGCGCCCCGTACCCGAGCCGGGCGTGAGCTGCCCCGGCGGGTTGTACGTGAACTGCGCGGCCGCCGGTGCCACCCAGCCGAGGACCATCGCCGCGACGAGACACGGAGGTGCGCACTTCACGGCGCCACCGCCTCGGACGCGCGCCGGTTCCCCCCGGCGAAGGCGAGGTTCTCGGCGATGCCGACCACGAAGCCGTCGCTCGCGCACCGCTGGTCACCGAAGTGCGCGCACTCCGCCTCCACGTTGTACGCGACGTGCCCCTCGACCCACGAGACGCTCCAGATCCCTTCGTTCTTGGTCACGCGCGCGGGAACGCCGCGCAGCGTGCGCTCGGGCGGCGGTGGCGCCTCCACGAGCGGGTGATGGTGCACCGCGCGCGTCGCGTGGATGGAGACGTTGATGCCTCCCGCGGTGCCGCTGAAAGCGTAGAAGTACTCCCCCGCGCTCACGACGGCGCGCTCGAGCAGCGCCGCGTCGCGCGGCACCAGCGCCGGGACGGGTGAACGCGCCACGGCGGCACGGGCGGCCGGCGGGAGCCGCGCCAGCGCGCTCGAGTCCGCGTCCGACTCGGCGGGCCAGGTGGGCGCCACGATTTCCACGCGAGAGGCGGGCACGGCCGGCTCCTTCGCGGGGCGCGTGTCGTCCTGCATGCCGTTGCACGCCAGGACGGACCAGGCGGCGGCGATCGACGCCCCGAGCCGTCGATTCACGGCGTGCTCCTCGGCGCGACGTGACGTCGGCGAGCGGCGAGCAGCCCCAGCAGCGCGAGCAGCGCGGGAGCCATCGACGAGCGATGGGGCGTGGCTCGGCACGCGCAGCCGCCGTCGTCGCTGGCCGGGCGCGACCCCGTCGTGGCGCTCGACGACCCGCCCGTCCCCTGATGGGAGCCGGCCGTGCCCGCGTCGGGGCCCAGTCCACACAGGTCGATGCACTCCACCGCGTCCCGAGTCTCGCACACGCACCGCTGCATGCAGCCCACGCAGAGGTCGCAGTCGGGGGCCACGCTGCACCCCATCTGCGGCGCGCTCCCGCCGACTCCGGCGCCGCCCGCTCCTCCCACGCCCGGCTCACCGCCCGAAGCGCCGACGCCCCCGAAACCGGTGCCGCCCGCTCCGCCGACACCCGCTCCACCGACGCCTCCGACACCCGCGCCGCCCGCACCACCGACGCCCGTTCCGCCCGCGCCGGTCCCCCCGGCGCCGGCACCGCCCGTACCTCCCGCTCCGCTGCAGTCGGCTCCCTGCGCGAAGCCCTCCGCGGGAGACTGCTCCAGTCGCGACTCGGTCTGGGGTCCGTAGACGCCATCCTCGGCGATGGAATCGCCGGGGTTGTTCCGGTTCCACAGCATCTGGAAGGCGCGGATCCCCTGGCCCTTGAGGTCGACCGTGCCCGGGCCGCGGAAGTCGAAGTGCACCGCATCCGAGCTGCCGAACCACTGGAAGCCCCGCGCCTCGAGGGCCGTTCGCCACTGCGAGTACTGACTGGTGTCCAGCGCGAGGCCGGACTCGTGGTTCGAGTTGCCGGGCTGGGCGGCAAGGCCGATGCCGCAGGTGCTCGACTGGCCCCACGCGTACAGGAGGTACTGCTGGGCGACGCTGCGGAACATCGAGTTCACTCCGAGCGTCATGCCGGGGTTCGCGTCGAGCGCTGCGACCAGCGCGTCACGCCCGGCCGTCTGCAGGAACGGGAACGTGGTCGCCGACTTCGTGAGGTTCGGGCGGTCGGGCAGCAGGGCGAGGGCTCCTGGGACGTTGCAGTTGGTCTGATCGACAATCTGCTGGCTCAAGCCGAGCACCGACGACGTGGAGCACCCCGCGGTGAGCGCCTCCTGCACGCTGATCGCGTGGGTGACGATGGCCGTGCCCTCGGGCTCGGGCGCGTCGATCTCCTGCTCCTCGGCAGGCGCGGGGCCGCACGCCAGCGACGCGGCCGTCGCGGCGATCGCGAGGAGCTTTCCCGAATCGCGAGAATTCACCCTTCGCGCGAAGTGCAAGCTGCGCGCCACCGGGAACACGCGCCCAGGATAGCGCGATTCGCGTGTTTCGCCGCAGACGGCCTCGCGACGCACGACGACGGGCGGAGGTGCCGTCGTGGCGTCAGGACGGTGTCCGCCGACGACCGGACGATCGAGGCGGTCAGCGGCGTCGCCGTCGTCCTGCCGTGCAGGCCCCGATCAGCGCCGCCAGCCACGCGGCGCCGTTGCCGGGGCCCGTGGAGCGGCGCGACGCGGTGCAGCCCGAGTCGTTCGAGGAGGACCCGCCCGGCGGTTCGTCTCCGGAAGCTCCGGCGCTTCCCGACGGCGCGGTGCCGCACACGTCCACGCACCCGGGCCAATCGCCGCCATGGCAGAGGCAAACGTCGAGGCATGCCGTGCACGCTCCGCAGTCCGGTGCGACCGAGCACCCGGGAGCCGCCGTGCTCGTCCCCGCGGTCGCTCCGGTTCCCGTGGCACCGCTTCCGCCAGATGCGCCACTCGACGTACCGCCGGCGCCGCCAGCGGATGCGCCTGCCGCGCTCGATCCCGCAGCTCCTCCTTCGTTTCCGGTCCCGCCGGCGCCGCCGGAGCCCGCGGTGCCGCCCGCGCCCACGTTCGACGCCGCGGCGAACGCGCGAAGGTCGTCGAGCGAGCCATCGAAGACGTCCAGGTCCACGGCGTCGGCGGGCACTCCCGCCAGTTGCCCGGACTCCGAGTACTGCCAGAAGTGCCAGCGCGTCCAGCCGTTCGGCACCTTCGGACAGTTCCCCACGGGCGTGCTCACGTAGTTGGCGACCCAGAGCGGATATCCGGCGAGCGCGCCCATGGTTCCGTCGCCGAAGTACGCGGCGGAGTACACGAGCGGCCGCTTGCCGGTGAGCGCCTCGACGTGCGTGAGCCACGCCTGCGCCTTGGACGTCACGGTGCTCATCGGCAGGCCGTCGTCGGTCTCGAGGTCCAGCACCGGCGGCAAGTCCTCGGGTAGGAGGCCCCCCGCCGCGTCGATCATCGAGAGCATCTCGTCCGCCTGGGCGATGGGATCCTGGCCGGGGCGGAAGTACTGGTAAGCGCCTCGAACCACGCCGGCATCACGCATCTCGCGCCAGTTGCGCTCGAACCACTCGTCGAGGATCGACGTGCCATTGGTCGTGCGGGCGAAGCCGAAGGCGATCCCCTCGTCGCGCACGGTCGCCCAGTTCACGTCGCCCTCGTACCTCGCCACGTCGATGCCGCTGATGGGAGCGGACGAGGTGCCGCAGATCGTGGAGAATGCCTCCGAGCGCGTGCCGGTCGCGGCGGCGTCCGCGGGGTCGCCGCAAGCGGTGGTCATCGCGCAGGTCAGGGTCACGGTCGCCGCCGACCAGCGGCTCGTCGAGCGCATCATCCAGGGCCTCCTGGGATCGCGGTAAGCAAGCGGCGCGCCAGGGGGGCGCGGAGGCGTGGCGCGGGGGTTGCTTCGGGGCGGAACGTGACGCCCGACGAAGCGCCCGGCGACGCGTGCCTGTTCCCCGTGCAGCTCGACTCCGACACCAAGCGGGGCCGAGTCGGCTTCTGCCAGCGCACGAGCGCTTCGACCCTGATCGTCGCGACGCCGAGCCAGTTCTCCGTGGGAGACGTCCTCGACGTCGTTCTGCTGCTTTCCGAGGAAGAAGCGCTCCCCGTACGCGGCACCGTGACGTCCACCGCGCACCTCGACGGCGTCGGCCCGTTCTGCCGTCAGCTCCAGATCGACGTCGGCTGCGTGCCCGACGAGGCGCGCGGCCGCCGCGTGCTGGCCACACGCGAGCCCTTCGTCTCCGGATTGCCCGAGTGACCCGACGTCCAGACGCCGACCTGCGAGAGTGGACGATTCCGTGAGGACTCCGGACGAGGGTGGGCGGCCCGGTGGCGACCGGTGTAGGCTGAGGATGACGGCTCAACCTGCCTACGCGGTGCGTCACACCCCGCCCCCGCTGCTGCGCCCCATGCGCGACAAGACGGTCACCGAGACACACTACGACTTCCCCAGCGCCGCCGACCGGCCACGCGTGCCCGGCGTCGTCGTCGTGTACTCGCGCGAGGCGTCCACCATGGTCGGCTGGCGGGTCGAGCGAGCGTTCACCGTCGGTCGCGACCGTGCGGCCGCCGAGGTGGCCGTCGACGATCCGGGCGTCTCTCGCTGCCATCTGACGCTCGAACCCGGGAGCGGCGGGGTCCTGGTGAGCGATCAGGGCAGCCACAACGGGACCTTCGTCGCGGGGGCGCGGGTCTCCGCGCCACGCGTCCACGCCGCGTACGGCAGCGTCATCCGCATGGGCAAGACGCTCCTCTACGTCACCGACGACGTCGTGCCGTTCGAGACGCGCCAGAGCGATCTGCACGCCGAGCTCGTCGGTGGTCCGTCGCTCGCCGACGTTCGGCTCCGCATCGAGACCCTCGCGGCCTCGGCCGATCCGGTCCTCGTGGAAGGCGAAACCGGGACGGGGAAGGAGGTGGTCGCGCAGCTCCTGCACGAACGCAGCGGTCGGACGGGAAAGATCGTCGGGCTCAACTGCGCGGCCATCGCGCCGGATCTGGTGGAGTCGGAGCTCTTCGGTCACTCGAAGGGGGCGTTCTCCGGCTCGTCCAGCTCGCGGGCGGGCCTCTTCCGCTCGGCGCACGGGGGAACCCTGCTGCTCGACGAGATCGGCGAGCTGCCGCCGGCGCTGCAGGCGAAGCTGCTGCGGGTCATCGAGACGGGGGAGGTTCGCGGCGTCGGGGAGGACGTCCCGGCGCGCGTCGACGTGCGCATCGTGGCCGCGACCAACAAGAACCTGGACGCCATGGTCGCCGGCGGAGAGTTTCGCGGGGACCTCCTGCATCGCATCGCCGCGACGCGCGTGCGGCTTCCGTCTCTCGATGCGCGCCGGGAAGACCTCCCGGTGCTCGCCGAGCACTTTCTCTCCGGTTCGGGGGTGGGGCTCGGCGCGGCGGCTGCGGAGGCGCTGTTCGCCCGAAGCTGGCCGGGAAACGTCCGCGAGCTGCGGAACACGGTCCGCGTCGCGGCGACGGCGGCCAAGCGAGCGGGCCGGGACCGGCTCTTGCCGGACGATCTCTCCACCGCCGAGCCCGTGGCGTCGGGCGCCGACGGTGACGAGTCCCTGCGGTCGCGTCTGGTCGCGGCCCTCGCCGCTGCCGACGGCAACGTCACGCGCGCGGCCAGGGAGGTCGGCATGGCGCGTTCGGGGCTGTACGAGAGCTTGAAGCGACTGCGGCTGAACCCGGCGTCGTTTCGCAGGAGGTAGCCGCGCGTGCACACGGGTGGCCACGCGGAGCCGACGCCGTTCCCCGAGAGGGTCGGACGCTACGAGCTTCTCCTGCCCATCGCGTCGGGGGGCATGGGCACGGTGTACCTCGCGCGGACGACGGGTCTGGGCGGATTCGAGAAGGAAGTGGCGCTCAAGTTGACCCACTCCCACCTGCGCGACGAGTCGGGATTCGCGACGGCGCTCGTCGACGAGGCGAACCTCGCCGGCCGCATCCGCCACCCGAACGTGGTCTCCGTGCTCGACGTCGGCGAGGATCCGCACGGCGTCTTCCTGGTGATGGAGTACGTGGAGGGCGAGACCCTCGCCGGTCTGGCGCGACTGGCTGACGACGCTCAGGTTCGCATCCCGGAGAGCGTCACGCTGCGCATCGTGGTGGACGTGCTCGCGGGCCTGCATGCGGCGCACGAGCTGCGCGATGCCTCTGGCGACCTCATGGGGCTGGTGCACCGCGACGTGACGCCGCACAACGTCCTCGTCGGCGTGGACGGCATCTCGAAGCTGACCGATTTCGGCGTGGCCAAGGCCGCGACGCGTCTGGCGATGACGGGCACGGGGCTCATCAAGGGCAAAGTCGCGTACATGGCGCCCGAACAGGCGCTGGGCCACCCACTGGACCGTACGTGCGACATCTGGGCGGTCGGCGTCGTGGTGTGGGAGCTGCTCGCGGGGACGCGCCTCCACCCCACGACCAACGACGCGGCGACGCTGCTACGCATCGTGTCCCAGCCGCCTCCGCGGCTTCGCCTGGTGCGCCCCGACGTTCCCCCGCGCCTCGACGACGTCGTCGCTCGCGCGCTCGAGCCCGATCGTTCACGCCGCTACGCGACGGCCGAGGAGCTGGGTCGGGCGCTCGAGGCGGCCGCGCTCGCGACCGTGGGACGCGCGGATCAGCGACAGGTGGGTCAGTACGTGCGCCAGGCCGTTGCACAGCGCCTGGACCGCCGCCGAGCGAAGATCGCCGAGGTGCTGGCGCTTCGCGGAAGACTCAGCCGCATCACGCGCGCCGCCCTCCCGTCGTCGCTCGAGACACCCAGCGCCCAGCCCGCCGCCACGCTCGTCGACGAGGCGCCCACGGTGCTGGACCGGCACGCCATGCCCAGCGATCCGGCGGCGAGCGGGCCAGGAGGCACCCTCGTGATGACGTCCGACCCGCGCGCCGCAGCGCGTGTCGAGGTCGTCCCCGAGGCGACCGGCACGCACACCCAGACCGAGACGATCAGCGTCTCGACGGCGCGCGCCGGCGCCGCGCCCGTCAGGCGCAGGCGGGTCGGAGCCGTGCTCGCCGTGGGGGGCACCGTGGTGGCGCTCGGCGTCGCGGCCATCGCGGTCCGGGAGGATCCGACGGTCCAGGCGGCCTCGTCCGCCACGAGCGAGGGCGGCACGGCGGCACCCAGCGCCCGCGCGATGACCCCGGACGACCTTCCGCTCGCCCGGGTCGACGAGGAGCGCACCATCGTCCTCGCGGCTGCAGCGCCCATCACCGCCGTGAGGGTGGGGGACCGGGAGGTGGAGTTCACCCGCGCGCTCCGGGAGCAGAGGCTGGCGGTCACCCTGGAGGAGTCGGGCAAGACGCTGTCGATCACCGTCGCCGACGGGCGCACGGGCACCGTGCAGCTCGGCGCTGCGGAGCGGTTCGACGTCGTGCTCGGCCCGGCGACACATGCTCAGGCCCCGGCTTCCCCGAGGCGCGCACCTTCGCCGGTGGCCCCATCGCCGGCGAAGGGTGGGCTCCTCGGCAACCCCTACGGCGGGTCGCCGTGAGGTGCCGTGGACTCGGCGTCGCCTTGCTCGGCGTGACGCTGCTCGCGAGCTCCGGCGCCAGCGCGGACTCGAAGGAGGAGAAGGCCGAACAGGCGGCCCGGGCGTTCGACGAAGCCACGCAGCTCTTCGCCGGTGGCGACTATCGCAAGGCCGCCGGGGCGTTCGAGCGCGCCTATCGCCTCATTCCGCACGGTGACGCGGCGTACAACGCCGCGCTCTCCTGGGAGCGGGCCGGGGAGCGCGGGCGCGCCGCGGAGGCGTTCGTCGAAGCGCTCGGTCGCGATCTGCGCAGCGACGCTCGGGCCGACGCCGAGGAACGGTTCGGGAAGCTCAAGCGTGGGCTCGCGCTCGTGAGCGTGGTGGGTCCCGAAGGCACCACCGCGCGCCTGGGCGGCGTGCGCCGGGAGACCCCGGCCGAGTTCTTCATCGAACCCGGGCTGCATCAGGTCTTCCTCGAAGGTGGCCCGCGCCCGCGGAGCCGCGCGGTCGAGGCGCGCGCCGGCGCCGAGCACGTCGTCGAGTTCGCGGAGAAGGACCGCACGAGCGCGCCGGCCGCCGACGAGGACGCGCGGCCATCGCGTCGCAGGGCCGCGGCGGCCGCGGGCGACGGCGGCTCCGCGTGGCCCGTCGTCGGGTGGACCGCCGTGACCGCCGGCGCCGTCCTCGTCGGGGTCGCCGCCGTCGTCGGCCTCCAGTCCCAGGACGCGCGCGACACGTTCAACGCGTCCGACCGAACCGACGCCGAGAAGCGCGACCGCGCGCTGCGCCTGCAGACCTGGACGCGCGTGGCTTACGGCGCGGCCATCGCCGTCGGGGGCGCCGGGGTCGTGATCCTGCTCACCGCCGACGGGTCGTCGACGGCGAGCGACTCGGCGGCGCTTGCGCCGCGAGCACCGCTCCCGACGGGGATGGCGCTTCGCGGGTCCTTCTGACGTCGCGTCGACGGTTCACGTCGGTACACCGCGCTCGATGAGATCGCGCGCCACGTGGAGGGTCTGGATCTCGTCCGTGCCCCCGCCAATCTGCAGCAGCTTGGCGTCGCGCATGAACCGCTCCACCTGGTACTCGCGCATGTAGCCGTTGCCGCCCATGATCTGGATCGCTTCGAGGCAGCAGTCCGTCGTCACCTTCGTGGTGTAGAGCTTCTGCGCGCTCGCCTCGGCCAGGGAGACGCTGACCTTGTTCTTCTCCAGCCAGCACTGCTTGAGCACGATGTTCTTGACGTTCGTGTACGCGATCATCATGCGCGCCAGCTTGTCCTGAATGAGCTGGTAGCTCGCGATGGGCGAGCCCCAGGTGGTGCGCTCCTTCGCATAGGCCAGGGCGTCCTCGAGGACGCGCTCGAGGATGCCGAAGCACATTTGCCCCACGCCGGTGCGCTCCCCCTTGAACACGTCGATCACCTGACCATGCGCGGGCTCCGCCTCCTTCTCTCCGAGCAGGTGCTCGCGTCCGACCTCCACGTCCTCGAGGAAGATCTCGCCGGTGGGCGAGCTGTGCATCCCCATCTTCGCCAGGGGCTTCCCCGTCGAGAGCCCCTTCATGCCGCGCTCGAGCACGAACGCCTGGGGCGGTCGCTTGCCCATGTCTTCACCCGGAATGTCGAGCTTGGCGTAGACGATCATCACGTCGGCGTAGGGCGCGTTCGTGATGAACGTCTTCGAGCCGTTGAGCACGTAGCGGTCGGCGCCGACCTTGCGCGCCACGGTACGCATGCCGAAGGCGTCCGAGCCGCTTCCGGGCTCCGTGATGGCCCAGCAGCCCACCTTCTCGAGCGAGCAGACGGGGTGCGCCCACTTCCGCTTCTGCTCGAGCGTGCCACGCCGCATGAGCGTCTGGCCACAGAGGCCCATGGTCGCACCGAAGGCCATGGTGAAGCCGGGGTTGCATCGCGACAGCTCGATGGTCAGCACGGCGGCGAGATGAGGGTCCTGAGCTCCGAGGCCGCCACGCTCCCTCGACTCGTCGCCCTTCTTCGCCGCCTCCTCGGACTTCTCCAGGGCGCGATCGGCGATGCCCTTGACGCCGATCATCTCGCCGAGCTTCTTCATCGGCTCGTACGGCGTCATGGTGTTGTCTTCCATGGCGTCGTTGTGCGGCTCGATCTCCTTCTTCACGAACTGCCGGAACGCCTTACGAATCTGCCTCTGCTCGTCGGTCCAATCGAACATCGCGTCGCTCCTTCTACTTTTTCATCCGGCTGCCCAGGTCGCGCAGCTGGTGCTTGAGGGCCTTCCTGTGCATGGTGCGCAGGATCTCGTCGGCGGCGTCCATCCAGGTCGCAGCGGCTTCCTGAAGGGACTCTGGGGCCACACGCCCCACCAGTCCCTCGACCGCGAAGCGCACCTCTTCGCGCGCGAGCCGCTCCACCGCGACCTGGTAGATGCGCATCTGGTCCGGCCCGAAGCCGCGGTCCGCCGTCAGCCCGGCGTCGCGCATGCGCCCGAGCTGTCGGACGATCGTCGCGTCCTCCGAAGAGTAGCTCCGCTGTCCGGAGGCCTGGCGCGGCGTGAGCACACCTAGCGCCTCGAGTCGTCCCAGGATCGCAGCGTCGAAGCCGGTCGAGCGGAGCAGCTCCGCCTCGTTCACGGGGCCGAGCGATTTGAGCGCCGGCGCGATCGGTCGCGCCAGGAACGTCTCCCGGATTCGCTCCACGCTGCTGCCCGCTCCGACGATCTTCTTCACGACGCGCAGGGGGAGAAACGCGGCCTGCTGCAGCTCTCGAATGAGCTTCACCCACTCCACGGTCTCCGGCGAGTACCAGGCGCTGTTCCGGCTCGTCTTCACGGGGGGTGGGAGCAACCCCTCGGCGGAGTAGAACGAGATCACGCTGGGTGCGACGCCCGCCGCGCGGGCAACCTGCCCGATGCGCAGGCCCGGGCGCTGGCGAACGCTCCGTCGTGGCCGCGCCGCGGCGGTCGCGGACTGCTTGGAGGCTGCGGGCGCCTCGGTGGGACGCTTCGAGCGCGATCCTCGGGCGCGGTCGCCCGGCTTCTGGCGCGGCTTCGGCTCAGACGCGACGGACGCGCCCGCCTTCGCGAGCGGCTTTGCCGAGCCTCCCTGGCCGGAGCGCGTGAGGGCCATGTCGCGTCGCGCGCTCACGCCGGCGATGCCGCGCGCTGCTCCGGGCTCGCGGCCGCGCGCATGGGCCGAACGACTCGGGTCACGAACTTCTCCATGGACCGCATGACCAGCTTGTGGTCCAGGCCGCCGAGCCGCGTCCAGCAGAGCACCTCCGTCAGCCCGTAGGCCGCGATGAGCTTCTCGACCTTGCCACGGACGTAGTCGGGATCTCCGACGAGGAACGCGTGACTGAAGGGGCCGTCTTCCACGATCTGCCGGAACGAGAGCGCGCCGGAATCGTAGGCCGCCAGGAACTCCGTGAGCGTGCCGTGGAGGTTCCGGTAGTAGCCCTCGGTATCCGGATACTCCTTCGCCGGAACCATCTTCGTGAACTTCCGGAAGTACCACATGCAGGCGTCCTCGAAGTCGGCCAGAGCCTTCTCGCGATCCTCGTCCACGTACACGAACGCCAGCCCGCCGACGCGAAAGGTCGCCGGGTCGTGGCCGCCTTCTCGAAGCGCTGCCCGGTACTCCTCCACCTTGCTCGGCGGCGACAGGAGGGGCGAGAACAGGAGGTTCAGGCCCTGCTCCCCCTGGTGGCGGATCGTGTCGGGGTTGAAGGACGCGCCGAAGAGCGGCGGGTGCGGCTTCTGGTACGGACGCGGTCGAACCTTGATCCCGCTGAACTCGTAGAACTCGCCCTTGAAGTTCAGCTCGTCCTCCGTCCACGAGCGGCGAATGATCTCGAAGCACTCGGTGAACCGCTCGCGGCTCGTCTTCATGTCCACGCCGTAGCCGCGAAACTCGGCGGGCTGGTAGCCACGCCCGACACCGAAGTCGAGGCGACCCTCGGAGAGCTGATCGATGAACGCGAACTCTTCGGCGACGCGAACGGGATTGTGGAAGGACAGCACGACCACCCCCGTTCCCAGCCGAATGCGCTTGGTCCGTGCTGCGGCGAAGGCGGCGAAGACCTGCGTGGAGGGCATCACGCCGTAGTCGCTGAAGTGGTGCTCGGCGAGCCACACCTCGTCGAGGCCGACCTGGTCGGCGTACTCGATGAGCTCGACGTTCTCGTCGAAGTACTGCTTCTCCGTCCGTCCTTCGGGTGACTCGAAGAGCTGAAGTAGTCCGAACCGCGTCATCGCTTTCCTCCTCGTTCCCGTCGGCACCTGGGGGTGCCTCGCTCCGTCCCCCCGGTTCCGGCGGCGTTGTCGGACCCTATCACAAAGTGATAAGTAGTACTTGATAGTTCATGCACCCGTCCTCCCCGCTCGCACGGATCCCGGCAGTTCCCGTGGGGATCCCCGGGCGTCGCGTTCTCCCGTGGCGCGGCGGTGGCGCTCCGGGCGAGGATCGCGCCGGGCAGTTCATGGCGCCATCCGACCACCTCGCCGCGAGCGGCCCATGCCGCCGCACCGGCCTCACGTGACCAGGCGACGGCCGCGACGAGAGCGCGAGGTGAAGCCGTCGCGAGCCTCCGGCGCGAAGCCGGTGGGCAAGCGCGCCGAGGCTACGAAGCGACGCACGGGCGCCGGCGGGCGGGGAAGGACCGCCAGGGCCGCGCGCGGCGGTGCCGTCGTCGGCGCGGAAGAGTTCCGCACGGCGATGGCGCGCTTCGCGGGCGGAGTCACCGTGGTCACGGCGATGGACGCGAACGGCGTCCCGGCCGCGCTGACGGCGACGGCTTTTTCGTCCGTCTCGAAGTCGCCCCCGCTGTGCCTCGTGTGCGTGGACAAGGCCGCGGAGGCGCACCCGGTCATCGCGGCCACCGGACGGTTCGTCGTCAACGTGCTCGGTTCGCACCAGGCGGCGCTCTCCACCCGGTTCGCGACGAGCGGAATCGACAAGTTCGCCGGCGTCGAGTGGGCGGCAGGGCGTGCCACCGGCTGTCCCGTCCTGGCCGGCGCGCACGCGTACATGGAGTGCCTCCTCGTTGCGACGTTGCCCGGGGGTGATCACGACATTTACGTCGGCGAGCTGCGAGCCACGGGCCTCGGCAAGGGCGCGCCGCTGCTCTACTACCGCGGCGGCTACGGCACGTTCGCGCCCGAGGAGGACGACGGGTGACGCGCGTGCCGACGGTGCTGCGCGAGCGGGCCGCAGAGCTCGGAGACCGCGTCGCGGTGCGCGTCGACGGCGGCGCTTCACTCACGTTCGCGGAGTGGGACGCTCGAAGCGACCGTCTCGCCCTCGCGCTCGTCGCGGCAGGCGTCGCGCCCGACGACCGCGTCGCCCTGCGGGTCTCCAACGCCCATGCGTGCGACTACGTCGTCGCCTACTTCGCGATCCAGAAGGCCGGCGGCGTGGTCGTTCCCTTGAACACGCGGCTGACCGCGCGCGAGGCGGCTGCCATCGTCGATCACGCCGAGCCGCGGCTGCTGCTCGGTGAGCCGGGCAGCACGAACGTCAGCGACGACATCGCCGCGCGCGCGCGGCACCGCTTCATCGTGTCGACGGCTGACGCTGGTGTCCCGGAGTCGTGGCGCCTTCCGTCGGCCGGCGAGCGTTCGGCGTCGCTGCCCGACCTGCCCGACGACGGCCTGGCCGACATCCTGTACACCTCCGGCACCACGGGGCGACCGAAGGGCGTGGCCTCGAGTCACCGGGACGTCGCGATGCTCGCGCGCAACAAGGCCGTCCGGATGTTCGAGGGCGCGACGTTCCTGCACGCGTTCCCCCTGTTCACCTTCGCCGGAACGCACGGCATGACGATGATGGGCCTGGCGGGCGGCATGACGGTGATCGTCATGCCGCGCTTCGACGCCGACCGCGCGGCGACCCTGGTGCAGGAGCACCGCGTGTCGCTCGCCTACCTGGCGCCGGCCATGCTGCGCCTGATGCTCGACCACGACGTGTTCGGCCGGCGGGACTTCTCGTCGCTTCGACTCCTGCTCTACGGAAGCGCGGCGACGCCGCCCGACACGGTGAAGCGCCTCGCCACGGCGCTCCCCGGGGTGCTGCAGGTGAACGTCTACGGCTTGACGGAGGGCGGCGCGGCAAGCTGCTCCCTTCGCCCCGAGGACGCGCTCGCGCGCCCGGGGTCCATCGGTCGGCCGAACCCTCCCGCGGAGCTCACGATCCGCGACGACGAGGGGCACGTCGTGCCGACGGGAGCACGCGGCGAGATCTGGATGCGCGTCCCCGGGGCGCGGCGCCGGTACTTTCGCGACGAAGCCGCGACGCGGGCGACGTGGACCGAGGACGGCTGGCTCCGCACGGGCGACGTCGGGCACTTCGACGACGCCGGCTTCCTGTACCTCGACGACCGCAAGAAGGACGTGGTCATTCGCGGCGGTCACAACGTCTTCCCTGCAGAGGTCGAGGCCGCGCTCGGCGAGCACCCCGACGTCGCCGAGAGCGCCGTCGTCGGCATTCCCCACGACGTGCTCGGTGAGGATCTGGTCGCGTTCGTCGTCCTTCGACCGGGAGGGTCGGCGACGGCGTCGGCCCTGCGCGCCTTCCTGCTCGACCACGTGGCCGACTACAAGGCGCCGCGTCGCATCGAGCTGGTCCCGGAGCTGCCGAAGAACGCCATGGGAAAGACCCTGCGGCGCGAGCTGCGGGAGCGCGCCGCCGTGGCCGCGCTGCGCGGGGAAGAGGAGAAGCACGAGTGAGCGACGCCGTCGAACTCCGGATCTCCGATCACGTGGCGGTGCTGACGCTGAACCGCGAGGCCGAGCGCAACGCCATGACGCCGGAGCTGCTCGATGCGTTCTCCGATCGCGTCTCCGCGCTCCGAGGAGACGCGCTCGTGCGCGTCGTGGTCGTCACGGGGACCGGGCGACACTTCTGCACGGGTGCCGACTTCCGTACCAGCGCCGAGCTGCTGGCCCGCAGTGGATTCGAAGGCGCCGCTGGCCGGCGAGAATCGGCGAAGAAGATCTACTCGTCGTTCCTGTCCCTCCTCGATCTGGACGTCCCCGTCATCGCTGCCGTGAACGGCCACGCCATCGGAGGCGGGCTCGGGCTCGCGCTCGTCGCCGACGTGCGCGTCGTCAGCGCCGAAGCGAAGCTGGGGGCGAACTTCGTGCGGCTGGGCCTGCACCCGGGGATGGCCGTGACGTACTTCCTTCCGCGTCTCGTGGGCGTGGAGCGTGCCGCGGAGCTGCTGTTCACGGGGCGCATCGTCACCGGGGCCGAAGCGGCCGCGATGGGGCTCGCGGGCCACGCCGTGGCGTCGGCGGACGTCTTGCCGCGCGCCATGGCCCTCGCCGCGGAGATGGCGGCGGCGGCGCCGTACGCGGTTCGACTCACCAAGCGCTCGCTCTACGCCGGCCTGGGCTACGACGCGCGCGCCGCCGTGGAGCTCGAGGCGTACGCCCAGGCGCTCTGCGCCGACACGGAAGACGTGCGCGAGGGGATCAGCGCGCTGCTCGAGAAGCGCGAGCCCGTCTTCAGAGGCCGCTGACGCCCCGCGTTCAGCGGCCGTCGAGCACGTGCTGCTCCAGCACGAAGCAGGCAAACGTCCCCTCGAGGACCACGTCGTCACCCCGCGCTACCCGGACCCGCACGCTGCGCTTCTTGCCGGTGGAACTCTCCACGGTGGCCTCCGCGCGCACCACGTCGCCGACGACGACGGGACGGGTGAACTTCGTCTCCGCGGCGCCGAGCACGACGTTCGGGTCGTTCACCGCGAGCATGGCAGCGTAGTCGGCCAGGCCGAACACGAAGCCGCCGTGGACCAGACCGCGCCCGTCGGCGGCCATGCGCTCGGTGGTCGTCAGCTCCGCCACGGCGCGTTCCGCGGCGAGCTCGACGACGCGACCCACGAGGGTCGGGTCGATGTTCGGGTGAGTGTTGGGCGTCATCGCGACCGAGCCTACAGCCCGCTCAGCCCCCGAACCACCTCGAACGGCGACGGTCGTAGCCGTCGCCGTCCCGCTCTGCACGCTCAATCCAGCCGTTCGAGGGCCCTGGCGCCTTCGAGCGCGCGCTGCGTGAGACGTCGCAGCTCCCCGGGGCGATCGTGGCGTCCGTGTTCCTCGAGGGCGAGGTTCCCGCCGTGGCCGTCCCCCGCCAGCGTGGCCAGCGCGCGCCGCAAGGGATCGACCGGAGCGCCGTCCGCCGACGCGATCCGGAGCTCGACGCGCACGCGCCACGCGCCGGACGTCTGGCGCACCGCCGAGATGCGCGCTTCCCGCCCGTCGAGCGTACCCTCCAGCAGCGGGGGACCGTCGGCAGACTCCACGGCCCGCATGCCGAGGGCGCGCGCTTCCTCGTGCCACGTGGCGGCCCAGCGCAGGGGTCGCGTGTGGAGCCACTGGCGCGCGACCAGCGTGCCGCCCACGAGGGCCGCCCCGGCGGCGGTCCACACCAGCGGGTCGGCCATCAGGCGCCGCCACCGCGGAGCAGGGCCTTCAGCCGAGGCGCGATCTCGGCCGCCGCGCCAGGGCCCTTGATGGAGCCGACGATGCGGCGATCCGTGCCGCGCCCCTCGCCGTCCGGCACGGCAAAGAGCGGGATCAGCTGTGAACCGTAGCCGCCAGCGGCGAGAGCCTCGCGATCCCTGTCGGCGTCGAGCTCGATCATCACCAGTCCCGAGAGCGACCCGTCGAGCTGCCCGCTCTGCACCGCCGCGTGAAAGTGCTTGCACGGCTCGCACCAGGTCGCGCCGACGTAGACGATGACGCGCTCGCCTGCTCGCGCCTCGGCCAGCCGCGCCTTCACGAAGGGCGGGATCGGCTGGCCGCTGGTCGGGCCTCGCACGAATCGAGGCTTCGACGAGTCGCCCACACCCGCGGCACCGCGCGCGGCGCTTCCCGACCCGGCGTCGCACGCGTTCGCCGCGACGCACGCGACGACGAGGACCGACATCCTACCGAAGCGGCGGAGCGGCATCGCCAGCGTCACGCCTCGAAGGCTAGTGGCGGCCCAGGCCGCCCGCAAATGGCCTCGCCGGGTGCGGGGCGCGGCTCCTCACTTCGAGAGCGAATCGATGGCTCGCTCGAGGTCGCTCTCGTCCTGATCGGGTCCGCCCACCCACACGACGCGCCGCCCGCGGTCCGCGACGAAGGTGTGCGGCAGCTCGCTGACCCGGAACCGTCCCGCGATGGCGTTCCCTCGATCGTGCACGATCCGAAAGGTGAGCCCGTAGGTCTCGACCTGCTCGCGCGCCTCCGCCTCGGTCTCGTCCTCCGAGACTCCGATGACGACGACGTTCTCTCGTTCGCGATGGAGGCGCTCGGCGGCCGGCAGCGTCTTCTGGCAGGGCGCGCAGTACTTCGCGAAGAACTTCACGACGACCAGGTCGCCGTCGAGCTGGGACGTGTCCAGCCGTTTGCCGGTGAGCGTCTGCCGCCCGAGACTCGGCAAGGGCTTCTCCAGCAGCGGGCTCGGTGCGGAGGGCGGGAGTGCGGTGGTGCTGCATGCCGCGAAGGCGAGCGCGACGAGACACCGGATCGCGCGGAGCACGCGCAGACGCTAACACGCCCTCCGCGGCGACGAGCCGTCGCGTGCCGCGCGTGCCGCGGCGCTCAGCACTGGCTGGGTTCGGTGCAGACTCCGGTGAAGGGCTTCGCGCTGCCCACGCCGATGCCGCACCACGGCGGGATCCCGTTGCCCAGCCCGTTCTGCAGGTAGGGGGAGGCGCCGGGGGGCAGCCAGAACGGATGATCGAACACGAACTGCCACAGCCCGGCGTACTTGCTCAGGCCCGGCGGAGGCTCGAACGGCGGCTCCCCGTGGCCGCACTGATGGACGCACTCGACGAGGAAGTGACCCTGGCTGGCCAGGCCGTTCTCGAGATCCCGAGAGGCCGCGTCGAAGCTCGCGAGGCCCGCACAGTTGTCGTTCGCGCCGCCCCAGAGCACCAGCGCGGGCATCTTGTGCTGCACGGGTACCCACGGCTTCACGAAACCGGCGCCCGAACCTCCGCTCAGCGTGATGATCGACGCGAGGTACTCGCTGCGGTGGATCGCCACCTGCGGCGTCCAGATGCCGCCCGCGCTCACACCCGCGCTGGAGACGCACTCCTTGTTCACGTTGTACTGCTGCGACACGCACGACAGGATGTCGTCGAAGAGTCGCAGATCCTCCGCCTCGCTCCCCGGCGGATCGAGCGCCGTCGCGGGCCAGCGAAACAGGAACTTCCCGCTGTGCTCGGGGATCGCCGCGATGAAGCGCTGCTGGTTCACGGCGGTCTGGACGGACGCCTTCGAGTGGAAGGAGCTCGCGCTGCCGCCCAGCCAGTGCCACAGGAACACGACCGGCAGCCGCTCGTTCGGATCGATCTGATCCGGCACGGCCAGGATGAACTGGCGCGCGCCGAAGGTGTTCATCCCGTTGACGAGCGCCGGGCACGCCCCGCCGCTGAAGGGCTTGGGCGGCGCCGCGAGGACCGCGCCGGGTGGTGGCGCGTCGTTGCACGCGTGATGCACCGGAGTGACGCTGCCGCCGGCTCCGCCGACGCCGCTGCCGCCGACGCCGCTGCCGCCGACGCCGCTGCCGCCGGCGCCGCTCGCGCCGCCCGCGCCCTGGGTGACGCATCCGCTCCCCATGTCGTACCCGCACTCGCCTGCGACCGTGCAGCACGGCGTCGTCCCGGGCCCCAGCGATGGGCAGTACGCCGGCACGCACATCGGCCCGGTGCCGCCGGCTGCGCCGGTCCCGCTCCCACCCGTGCCGGCCGAACCGCCGAAGGCCCCCATGCCGCCGGTTCCTCCCATGGCGCTGCTCCCGCCATCGCCCCCGGAGCCTCCCCCGACTCGTCCCGACCCGCCGTCGTCCGCGCCGCAGCCCACGACGGACAGTGCCGCTGCGAGAACTGCCTGCTCCGCCCACCGAATCGTCCTTGCCATGAGTCGCCTCGCTTGCCCCCGCACCGCGCGCTCAGGGCACGAGCGCGACCCTGACAGCTGCACCGTTCGCTGCACAGGTCGCTCGTCAGAAAAACACCGCACGTGCGGGACGGCGCAACACTTCCACCGCGGCGCGATGCAGTTCTCCAGTCCCGGCGTTCGCCTGCGACCCTGCAACGGACGTGCAGAGCTGCAGGTCGATGACGAAGTGGGACCCTCGGGCGCGACGGATCACACGCCGCGGAGCCGCGCGACGAGCGTCAGTCGCTCGGCGGCTTCCGCCCGCAGGGCGAAGTCGGTCGCGAGCCTCTCCAGCGGCTTCAACAGCGGGCCCCATCCGGGTGTGATCGGAATGGCGACCGCGCCGACGAAGGTGAAGGGCGTCATGGCGGGCACCGCGAGCACGCGCCGCGCGCCGACGCGCTGGGCGAAGGGGCTCGGAACGAGCAAGGGCCCTCCGGCTTCGATGGCCGCCAGCCAAGCGAGCAGCCGCTCCGAGGGCTCCTTCCGGACGCCACCGGCTGCAGCGACGACCGAAGCCGCGAGGCGCCCGGGCCCTTCACGGACCAGGACGAACGCCGCCTCGGCGCCGGTCGCCTCCCTGATCTCGGCGGCGAGCCCCACTGGATCGGGCAGCTCCGCGCGAACGACCGGCGCGCGTCGGAAGACGCCGCTCGTCGGCTCGGGCGGCGTGCTGGGCAGCGCCAGGGGGAGGGCCATCGAGAGACGTGAACGGCCCGTGCCGGCGTTGCTTGAGCGTGGGCCCCCGCGACGGACTCCCCCGAGTCACGCCTGGCGCTACCCGAGCACGCCGTCCAGCGTCGCTTCCGTCAGCACCCGCCTCGCCCAGCGCTCGATCTCTTCGGCCGTCGCGCCGCGAACCCGTCGCGCCACGCCCTCCGGCAGCTCCCCGAACCGCGCCACGAGCAGCCCGAGCAGCAGCTCCACGCTGCCTTCGAGCCGTCCTTGCTCGATTCCCTTCTCGATGCCTCGTTCGATTCCCTTCTCGATGCCTTGCTCGATGCCCCTCTGAAATCCTTCCGCTCGCAAGATGTCGGCCCCGGTCATGAATGCTTCCTCCGCCTTCGGCCCGAGCTGCGTCGCCAGCCGGCGCAGCTGCTCGGGGTGAGTCTCGGTGGTGACGAGAGCATAGCTCACGAGCGTCCGCAGCGCCGCCACGCCGCTCGGCGCGCCCAGGATCTCGGCCAGCGCGTCCGACCAGCGCGAGAGCTCCGCCGCGAAGTCGGCCGAAGAGCGTGAGCGGGCGAGCGAGAACAGCGTCACGCGACCCAGCGCGGTCATGGTGCGCGACCGGAGGGCCTCGTCATCCGCGGTAGAGATGTCGTCTAGCCGAGCTGGGTCGAGGCGTTGATGCTCATGCGGCTCAGTCGCCCACGACTGCGTCGGCCTCGATCTCCACGAGCATCGCAGGATCGATGAGCCGTTTCACCTCGACCATGGTCGTCGCAGGCCTGTCGGCGCCGAAGAACTCGGCGTGTGCGCGGCCGATCTCGGGCCACCGGTCGATGTCGGTCACGAAAATGCGCGTCCTCGTCACGCAGGCGCGGCTCGCGCCCAGGCTGCCGAGCGCACGGTCGATGATCTCCAGGCACCGCGCTGCCTGCAGGTAGGCGTCGCCGGGCGCGAACACGCCGCCGCCGTCGGTCACGGGGGCCGTGCCCGTCACGAAGACCAGGTTCCCGGCCCGGAGCGCGCGGCAGTATCCGACCTTCTCCTCCCACGGAGCGTGGGAGTACGTGCGCTGGAACATGCCGCGAGTCTACCGCTCGCGGCCGCGGAGGCGAACGTACGACCAGCAAGCCGTCCCGCACCGGCGCCACGGCGCGCATCGGCACGTCCGGCCTGTCGCTCATCAGGCCGTCGACGCCCATATCGAGCAGGTGTCGCATCTCGGCCGCGCTCCGCCAGCGCGGCTTCGATGCTCTCGATCTGCGCGGCCTGGCGAGTGCCGCCTTCGCGGCCCCACGTGCCCCGCGAGTGGTCGGCCGACCCCCGACACGCTACGCTCACGCTCGGGATGCGAGGTGCGGGCCGGTTCGCCGCCGTGGCGGGTTTCGCTGCCGGGGTGTTCGTGGCGCTTCCCGGCTGCGGCGAGACGAAGACGGGCGTCGGCGTTCGGCTCGACGGCAGTGCGGTGTGCTCGCCGGGAGCGACGCTCTCCTGCACCGGGCAGGCGAACTGCTCCGGCGGGCAGGTCTGCAACGGCGAGGGCACGGCGTGGGGACCGTGCGACTGCGGCGGCGCGGGCGGTGCCGGCGCTGCGGGGGCGGGCGGTGTCGCCGGCGTCGCCGGCGTCGCCGGGGCTGGAGGTGGCGGCGCAGGCGGGGTCGGTGCGGGGGGTACGAGCGCGGGATCGGGTGGAACGGGCGGCGCGGGGACCGACGCCAGTGCGGA
Organism: uncultured Polyangiaceae bacterium; assembly: GCA_964487605.1. Classification (GTDB taxonomy): domain Bacteria; phylum Myxococcota_A; class Polyangia; order Polyangiales; family Polyangiaceae; genus JAJDAH01. The sequence continues at coordinate 12,235 of CAZARU010000016.1, read as the reverse complement.
CACCGGAGCCGGGGGATCGGCGGCGGGCGCGACGGGAGCCGGCGGCGCCTCGCGTGACGCGAGCGGAACGGCGGGCACCGGGGCGGCGAGCGGTGCGGCAGGCGCCGGTGGCGCGGGAGGCTCGGGCGCCTCCGACGCGGGCGGCTCGCCGGGCGGTGCGGGTGGCACACTCGACGCGGGAGCGGCCGATGCAGGCTGCTCGCCGACTCCGCTCTTCGCGGAGCAGTTCGGTGGCGCCGGAGCCCCGAGCACGTCGGACTTCCCGGGTTTCGCCTGGACGGTCTTCGGCGACCTCCGCGAGTCGACGGGCGATCTCATCGCCGTCGCGCAGAGCGCGTACCTGTACACGACGACCGTCTCGAACGTGGGCTCGAGCAGCGTCCGCCTTCGGCTCCGCATCCGATTCAACGCCACGGGGCCGCGCGTGATCGTCCGGTACGACTCGAACGCCGGTGATCTGACGCTC
>CAZARU010000016.1:0-11759 GCA_964487605.1 uncultured Polyangiaceae bacterium | reverse complement strand
TCGGCACGGGTGTCGCCATCGACACGAACCTCGCGGTCGTGCGGATCGAGGAAGGCGGCCTCACCGTGGCCTCGCAGTCCTGGGCACCGACGATCGGCACGTACTACCACCTCGAGCTCGACGTCGACGGCCCCACCGCGGACCTGCGCGTGTCGACGCTCGCGTACGCCTCGCAGGGCGCGTCGCCGATCTTCACGCTGTCTTCGACCTCCTTGTCGCAAGGTCAGACGGGAGAGGTCGTGTACGCCTCGGTGTTCCGCGGTAGCCTCGCGACCCCCGAGATCGACGAGATCTTCGTCGAGCGCTTCTGTCCCGGGTTGCCTGGGGGCTGAGGGCAGCGAAGGCACCGACCGACCCCCCGTCACTACGGCGCCACGGCGCGCATCAGCACGTCCGGCCTGTCGCTCATCAGGCCGTCGACGCCCAGGTCGAGCAGGTGCTGCATCTCGGCGCCGTCGTCGATGGTCCACACGTGGACCTGCACGCCGCGGGCGTGTGCCGCTCGGAGCAGGCGCGGCGTGACGATGCCCACGGCCCCGGAGCGGACGGGCACCTGCAGCGCGTCGTAGGCGACGGGGAGCAGGCGCGTGACGCGGGCGTTCACGGCGGCCACGAAGGCGATCACCTCGGGTCGGCTCGCGCTCGTGGCGACGGCGCCGCCGGACAGCGCGCGAAAGCGGCGCACCAGCGCGTGCTCGGATGCGGCGACGAGGAAGCGATCGGCGAGACCGTTCCCCTCGATGAACCGCCAGAACGGCTCGCAGGCGTCGGGTGCGCGCTGCTTGACCTCCACATTCAGCCGCGCGGTCCCGGACAAAGCGACCACGTCTCGAAGGGCCGGCACGCGGAGTCCGGCGCCGCGGTACGGGAACGTCCTGCCGTCCGTGGTGAAGCGATGCCCCGCGTCGAGGCGCTGCAGCTCCGCGAACGTCATCTCGCGGATCGCGCCGTGCCCATCGGTGGTGCGGTCCACCGTCGCGTCGTGATGGCAGACGAGGACGCCGTCGCGCGTCGCATGCAGGTCGGTCTCCAGGTAGGGACATCCCAGGGCCAGGGCCTCGCGGAACGCCAGCAGCGTGTTCTCGGGCCACAGCGCCGCGCCGCCGCGATGGGCGAACGCGAGCGCCATGGGGTGCTCCAGGAAGGCTCTCCGCGGACGATGGGGCCCCATGGCGAGCCGCGAGTATACTGCGCGACGCGCGCATGAACGTCCGACCCTCGCTGCTCGGCGTCGCGCTCGCGGCGCTCGCGGGCGTGCTCCCGGCGAGCGCCCCGGCGCAGAGCATCGGCGACGCCGTGGGCGATCACGTCAAGGATGGCGTCTCCCGGTCGTCCGGGCCGAAGAAGAAGAAGAAGAAGAAGAACGAGCGGGCGAAGAAGAGCCAGAAGCGGCCGTCGAGCTCGGGCCGGTCCCACGCCGGAACGCGCGAGGCTGCGGCGCCGGCGAAGCCACCCAAGAAGGACGAGTACCCGAAGCGGGTCATCGGGAAGCACCTGCGCCTCGATCCCCAGGTGGGCGTCGGCTACCGCGGCTGGCGCCCGCAGCAGTACCCCGCCGTGGACGTGGACACCGGCACGTACCTCACGGGGCGGCTCGAGCTCCAGGCGACGTTCTTCGGCATCGTGACGCTCAACCGCGGTTACTACGAGTCGAACGCCATCGCGGCTCCACGTCGCACCAACGCGACCGTTGCCGCCAAGGCGGGGTCGGCGCTGCCGAAGGTCGCCGTCGTCCTCGGGTCGGTGAGCGTTCCCTTCGACTTCATCTGGGAGCCCATGGCCAGCTACGAAGCCTACGCCTTCGAGGCGACGGCGAGGCCCAGCCGCCCGGTGCAGATCATCCCGCGCAGCGCGAGCAAGAACGACGATCTGTCCGACGCGACCCGCTTCCCGGCGACCAGCCGCGATCTCGTCGTCGAGTCACACTTCGAGACGTTCGTGGTGGGCGCGCGGTACCGGCCGGACAACGACGTCACCGGCGTGATCGGCGACGACCTGCGCAGCAACGTGCCGCCGTTCTATCTCGGCCTCGGCTACACCGCGTACTCGAAGCCGTACCAGCTCACCGTCGGTGACTCCACGCTGGACACCGTCATCTTCGACGCGCGCTTTCGCGGCGGCGGCCTGGCGTTCGGTGTCGAGATGCCTCGCCGCGCGGAGCGCTTCTTCCTCGAGGCGCGCGGGCAGGTCGGTCTCGGCGAGATCGAGCTCATGCGCGACTTCACCGTCAACGACGTGCTCCCGGACGACTGGCTCATCGGCTATTTTCGCGGCGAAGCCTCCCTGGGCTACTTGCATCCGCTCATCCGCGCGAAGCCCACGCTCCTGCTCGGCGCGGTCGTGAGCGGCGGAGGCGCCACGTTCTTCGCCTTCAAGACGGTCTCGCGCGAGGAAGAGAACGCGGGCACCCCTCCCTTGAACTGGGACCTGCTCTGGGGCGCGCAGCTCTTCGTCGTGCTACCGCTCTGACCCGCACATGGCGCCGGAATGGGTGAGCGAGGCCAATCGCGACGTGCCGGCGGCGCGCCCGGGCGAGTTCCGCCCCGTGCACCTGGGTCCCCTCCGGGTGTGGCCGCCCGTGGTGCTCGCGCCCATGGCCGGCGTCACCAACGCGCCCTTCCGCGGGATCTGCCGTCGCTTCGGCGCAGGTCTGTACGTCAGCGAGATGATCACCGCGCGGCCCCTCGTGGAGGGCCGCGAGCGGACGTTGCGGCTCGCCGGTTTCGATCCGGACGAATCGCCGCGCAGCCTGCAGCTCTACGGCGTCGATCCGCACTACGTCGGCGAGGCCGTGAAGTGGCTCGTCGGCGAGGATCGCGTCGATCACATCGACATGAACTTCGGGTGCCCGGTCCGCAAGGTGACGCGGAAGGGCGGCGGCGCGGCCATCCCGCTCAAGCCGAAGCTGCTCGGGAACATCGTGCGTGCGGCGGTCACCAGCGCCGGCCGGGTGCCCGTGACCATCAAGTTTCGCCTCGGCGTGAGCGACGAGCTGCTGACGTTTCTGACGGCCGGACGGGTGGGGGAGGCGGAGGGCGTGGCCGCGGTCGGGCTTCACGCTCGCACGGCGGCGCAGCTCTACGACGGGCAGGCGCGCTGGGACGCCATCGCGCAGCTCAAGGCCGCGGTGAAGATCCCCGTCCTGGGCAACGGCGACATCTGGGAAGCTCCGGACGCACTCAGGATGATGCGGTCCACCGGGTGCGACGGCGTCATCGTGGGTCGTGGCTGCCTCGGCCGCCCCTGGCTCTTCGGTGAGCTGGCCGCCGTCTTCGACGGGCGAAATCCCGACGCGCCGCCGACGCTCGGCGGCGTGGTCGAGGTGATGCTCGAGCACGCGGCGAGGCTCGCGGCCTGGATGGGCGAGGGGCCCGCGGTTCGCGCGTTCCGGCGACACGCCACCTGGTACACCAAGGGCTTCCGGGGGAGCGCCGAGCTGCGTGCGCGCCTCATGCGCGTCGTGTCCTTGGCGGAGCTTCGCGAGACCCTCGCGACGCTCGATCCACTCGAGCGCTTTCCGACGTCCGCCCTCCGCGTCCCTCGGGGCAAGCGCTCGGGAACGCAGCGCGTGTCGCTTCCCGACGGGTACCTGGACCAGCTCGACGACGACGTGCCGCCGCCGCCGGAAGCCGAGGCTTCCGACGGGGGCTGACGCCCGCCTGGCGCGCGGGCACGGCCGCGCCTACACTGCCGCGCACGAGGGCTCGATGGGTGTCGTGACGAAGGTCCGCGAGTGGAGATGGACGCCATTCTTCGCCATCACCGGCGGAGCGCTCTTCTACGTCGTCGTCGCCGAGATCGCCGTTGCCGCGGCCATGCCGGACGCGGGCCAGCCCGACACGCCGCAAGAGCCGGTCAACGTCATCGGTGACGAGCCCGCGATGGGCGATCCGGAGCTCGCCGCGCCGGCGCGTGCCGTGCCGCCGCCCATGACTGGCGCCATGCTCAAGGGATCGACTCCCGTGCCCCCAGCCCCGCCGTCGCCGGTCATCCCGCCGCCGCCGCCCGAGCCCTCGCCGCCACACCTCGACCCCAACGTCGGCCCGTCACCCGACGCCCCCGCCATCCCCGTCCCACCGCCGGTGCAGCTTGCGCCGGAGGCCGAGCAGGAGGTCGAGGAAGAGGGCGAGGAAGAGCCCGAGACGGAAGCCCCACCGCAGCCCCACGCGGTCCCGTCCCACATCGTCACGAGTCCCGGCGTCCTGCGCTCGATCACGCGCCGAGCGCAGGAGATCGCTGGTCAGCCTCAGCCTCCCCAGGACGACGTCGCCGAAGACGAAGCAGAGTGACCCGCCGCGGTCGTTCATGATCGTTCCTTCCGTGTTGCCCGCTCGGACTGCCGTCGCTGCGGCCACCCTGCTGCTTGCCGGGCTCGCATGCTCGACCACGACCAAGGGCGTTGCGTCGAATCCCGACGCCGGGTCCGGGGGTGCCGACGGATCGGCAGGGTCGTCGGCGGCGGGGAGCTCGGGTTCCGGTGGCAGTGCCGCCAGCGGCGCCTCCGACGCGCCCGTGGACGTCGGCGCTCCACCCTGTGATCCGGGGGAGCTCCCGGGACCTGGCGTCTTCGTCGCGCCGGACGGCTCCGACACCGCCGGTGACGGATCCTCGTCGCTCCCGGTCGCCACCATCGCCCGTGGACTCGACGTCGCGGTCGCCACGAGCCGGACCAGGATCTACCTGGCCCAGGGGACGTACGCCGAGCACGTGCGGTTCGAGTCCACGCACGAGGACGTTCAGGTCGAAGGCGGCTGGAAGCGCACCGGCGCGAGCTGGGAGCGTGACTGCTCGAGCGGCGCTCGGTCACGGACGCTCATCGCGTCGCCCGAGGCGGTCGGTGTCCACGTCTCGCAGCTCTCCAGGCGCAGCGGGTTGAAGACGCTGTCCGTCGCCACGAAGTCGCGCGGCGTGTCGTCGTCGGACAGCGAAGGGGAGAGTCTCTACGGTGTGGTCGTGACGGGCCCCGACACGCCCTTCTCGCTCGAGGACGTCGCGGTGCAGGTCGGATCGGGGGGTGACGGAGGCGACGCAACGCTCGACGCGCCGGGGCAAGCGGCGGCCTGCACGAACCTCGCGACGGGGTGTGGGAACGGCACGGTGGGATCGGACTCGGGGGACGGCGAGGACGCGCCGCTCGGCACCTTCGACGCCGTGGGCTACGTCCCTGCGAGCGGGACACCTGGGATGCCTGGAGCGGCGGGAAGCAACGGCACCCAGGGTCAGCCCGGCGAAACCGGGAGCTGCTTTCCAGGCGGCTGCACGTGCACCAGCCCTCCCTGCGGGACGAACGGCAATCGGTCGCCGAAGAGCGGAGGCCACGGCCAGTGCGGTTGCGGAGGAAGCGGTGGTCATGGCGGCGCCGCTGGCCGTGGTGGCGGCGCCTCGATCGGAGTGCTCGCCGTGGGCGCCAACGTGATCGTCAGTCTCTCGTACGTCGTCGTCACCGCGGGCAACGGGGGCAACGGGAGTGCCGGTCGCGCGGGCGGCGGTGGCATGGACGGTGCGTCGTCACGCGCCGGCGGTGACGAGTGGTGTCCCGAGGACTGTGTCGTCGGAAGCCCGGGCGTCAACTGCGTCAACGACGGCTGCAACCAGACGGGCCGCTCGCTGGCGGGCGGCGCCGCGGGCGGACCCGGCGGCAAGGGTGGGAACGGCGGAAGGGGAGGGGGCGGTGCCGGCGGTCCGTCGTACGCCGTCGTGAGCCTCGAGGGCGCGTCGGTGCTGGACGATCGCTCGGCCCTCGTGGCCGGCCAGCCCGGGGCCGGGGGCGGCTCCGCGCCTGCGGGACTGGTCGGGGAGCGCTACACGCCCTAGCGGCGGCCGTGGGCGAGCGAATCGCCCAGGTTCGCACGTTCGTCTCATCGGTTCCGCAGTCGCGCCAGCGCGCGGCGGTCTCTCTTGGTCGGCCGTGCCGAGCCCCGCGCTCGCACGGCGAAGCGCTCCTCGCGCGGCGGCGGCGGTGGCGAATGATCCTCGTACAGCTCGCGCGCGCGCGCCGGTGATTGTCGTTTCACCTCGAGCACGGTGACGATCACGACGACGGGACCGCGCGGCGCCATCGCCTCGACGTGGTCGCCCACCTCGACGGCGTGGCTCGGCTTCGCGGCGCTTCCGTTGACTCGCACGTGGCCGCCCTCGCAGGCTGCCTGCGCGAGAGTTCGACTCTTGAAGATCCGGGTCGCGCACAGCCAGCGATCGATTCGCACCGCGCTCATGAACGTCCGTGCGATTTACCGCGCGGCCTCGCCCGTGTCCCGTCCTCGAACCGATCGCTCCGCGGGCGCCGTCTCCTCCCTGTGAACGGACCGCACACGACGGGAGTCGTGCGTGCACGCCGCCGCGCGATTTACGCGCCGCGCGCAAAGGCCGGTTCGCACGGCGACGGCGAGCTGCGCTCGCCGGGAAGCACGCGACCCGCGCGTCCAAGCGCCGGGAATCTCGGATTTCCGGCGACTTCGCGTGGCGGAACCGGGCCCCCGCGACGGTCCCTCGCGATTGGTTCAACCACCTGGCATGCGCGTTGCTGCTCCCCTCGACGATCCCGCTCGGCGCTCGTGCCGTGGCGGGCGGTCCAGGCGCGCGGGCGGCGTGTCGGGTTCCACGGATCGATCCGCCCGAAAGACGGAGCCGTTCCATGCGGCTCTCGTGGAGGCCCTCATGCGTCATTCGCTCGCACCTCTCGTGCTCACCGCCGCGTGCTCCCTTCTCTGCCGGAGCGCGCTTGCGCAGGACGATCCGAACCTGGGCGAACCCTTCGTCGAGCCAGGCCACGACGAGGCGGCGGTCGCTCCCGTAGCTGCCGGCGCGACCGTGGAATCGCTGTCCCCGATCGGCGCCGCGGCACGACCCGACGCGCCGCCGGCGAATCTGCACGGCTTCGCACAGCCGGCTCCCGTGCCGCCACAGTACGACGGCCAGGCTCCAGGCGGGCCCCGAGCAGGAGACGACGCTCCCAGGGACATCCGCGCCCGCCGCATCCTGCACGGCTTCCGGATGGGTTACCTGTACGTGATGAACTCCGAGCACCCGACGCAGTCCCCGAACGATGCGTCGTGTCCGAACTGCAGCCTCGAGGAGAAGTACGATCTCCGGACGCCGCATCAGTTCCTCATCGGCTACGAGCTGATGGCGCGGCTCGTGGGCAAGGACTGGCTCAACGTCATCCTGGTCGGAAACGTGATCGCTTCTGGTCTCGAGCAGAGCCGCTTCTTCCCGAGCGCGAACGCCCTGGTGGGGTTCGAGCTCGATCAGTCGTTCCAGCTCGGTGTGGGCGCCAACTTCACGCTGGAGGAGCAGAAGGCCGCGCACATGATCCTGGCCGCGGGATGGACGCCGGAAGTGGGCGGATTCTACGTTCCCGTGCATGCGTTCTTCATCCCGGACGTCGACAAGAACCACCGCACCGGCGTCACCGTCGGCGTCAACTGGTAGCGCGTCGCGCTCGCTTCGAGCTTGACCACCCCCGCGCGACGCGGTTCAAGATCGCCGCGGGTTCACCTTGTCACCGCCGTTCTCCTCGCGTCGCGCCGTCGTGGCGAGGGTCCTGGGGGGGGCGTTCTCGCTGGTGCCGGGAATCGCCGGCGCCCAGAACGCCGACGCGGTCCGGTGGCACGAGGACTGGCCGCGCGTGAGCGCGGCCGAGATCGTCGCCACCGAGCTGCTCCTGGCGGGCGCGCTCGTGCTCGAACGGGCGGCTCCCGAGCCCCTCGGGTCGGCGAGCGGCCCGGTCCTCTTCGACGACGCGGCTCGGCGAGCGCTCCGCCTCGACGACGAGGCCGACCGAGAGGCCGCGAGGAACGTGAGCGACACGATGCTCTACTCGCTCTTGGCCTGGCCGATCGCGCTCGACGGCGTCGTCGTCGCGGGCGTCGCCCACGCTTCGACGGACGTGTTCGCGCAGACCAGCCTCGTGGCGCTCGAGTCGTACGCGATCTCGTGGGCCCTGGTGAACGCGACGAAGGTCGCGGTCGGCCGACGCCGGCCGTCCGACGACTGTGCGCCGGGCGACACGCGGGCGACCTGCGACGACGCGAACCGCCGGCATTCCTACCCCAGCGGTCACGCCGCGCTGGCCTTCACGGCCGCCGGCCTCGTGTGCGTGTCCCACAGGCACCTGCCGCTCTACGGGAGCGGCGCGCTCGACGCCACGGCGTGCATCGGCGCCGTGGGGCTCGCGTCCACCGTGTCGGTGCTGCGCGTGGCCGCGGATCGTCACTGGACCAGCGACGTCCTGGGCGGCGCGTTCATCGGCGCGCTGTCGGGCTTCGTGGTGCCGAGCCTCTTGCACTACCGCTCGCGGCGCCCCGGGGAGACCACCTCGGCGAGCGCCGCGGCGCTGGAGCGTCCGCCGGTCGTCCTCGGGCACACCGGGACGTTCTGATCGGCGAACTCCGGCGTGCGCTCGGCGCCTCAGTGCAGGTCCGGCGCGTAGCGGTTTGCGTCGAAGTCCCGGCAGAACGCCTCGACGTCGCCCTGATACACCGGATCCAGCGCGACGACGGCCGGGGCCACGATCGGCCAGAGCTGTGCCGGGGCCGCCAGCAGACCGATGTTCATGTACTGGCCAAAGTTCTTGATCACGATGACCATGTCCAGCGCCTCGAGGCCGATGATGAGCTGCCCGTTCGCGCCGTTCGCGTTCCACATGCCCACGTCGTACTGCTGGCTGCAGTCGAACGAGGTGCCAGGGCCGTTGCAGTCCGTGGCCTGGGACATGCCGTGCGGATACTCGGCGTGGATGGAGCGAGGGAAGCAGGCCTCGAACTGGTTCTTCCCCGCGAGCCACGTCAGGTAGCCGTAGTCCTTCTGCGCGTCCTCGAACGAGGGATGCGTCATGCGGTAGACCCAGTCGGCGGACAGCACGGTTTCGCCGTTCCACTGGCCGTCGTTCAGCAAGAGCAGGCCCAGCCGCATCATGTCGCGCAGGGGACTGGCCCACGAAGTGCCGAAGACCTTCCGATTGGGGTCGCCTCCCGTCCACGTCGAGCGCGTCATCCCCACGGGCTGGAAGAGGAACCGCTGCGTGAACTCCTCGATGTTCGCGCCGAGCCGGGCCGGGTCCTGAGCGATGGCGGTCGTGACCACGTCGCTCAGGCGATTGATCTCGCGGTTGCCGCTGGCGTCGTACGTGAACGTCTTCTCGCCCCACCCGAGGCTCGGGTTGTAGGCGACCATGCCGAGCACGTGCGCGACGTGCGCCTCGGGGTTGAACGTGAAAGAGTCGAGCCAGTGATCCACGCGGTCGAGATCGGAGAGCGGTCCGGTCTTGCGCCCGGTGCGTTCGAGGTCTCGCGTCTGGTGGGCCGCGATTCCGACGACGGTCGCGCCGAGCGTCTTGGTCGCGCTGAAGTTCTCCTGCGGGCGGGTCACGTCGGCCTCGCCCCCGGGGTAGTGCTCGTGACACAGCCGACCGTACCGGACGATTCCCCACTGCAGGTTCAGGGTGGCGTCGATCTGATCGAGCAGGTCCGGATCGAGGCGGCAGACCTCGGCGACCTGATCCCGGGGTACGGGGTCCCACTCGGCGGTCCCCGGATCCACGAACGGACGGCCGCCGGACCCCGCGGCGCCGCCGTCCTGGTTGCCTGCGGGGTCTCCCTCGTCCGAGTCCGACTCGCTGCCGCAGCCGAGCGCGACCAGCCCCACGAGGAGCGCGCTGGCGGCGCGTGGCTTCCATGAAGGTTGCATGAAGCGGAGGTTAGCCGCGGCACGCCACCGGAGAAAGCGAAGCACGTGTCTTCATCCGTCGCCCGGACCCGCTTCCGGACGGCGATCGCGCGGTGATAGCGTCGGCAATGGGATCGGGTCGGGAAGCCGGCGCAGGCCTGGCCGTCGTGGGCGTCGCGGTGGCCGTTCGCGCGCTGTACTTCGCGACGGCCTCGGGGGGCGCCTGGGACGATCCGGTCCTCGACGCGGACACCAACCTGGCGCTGGCGCGGCAGCTCGCCGCCGGCCCGCTCGCGGAGCCGTACTGGCAGCCGCCGCTCCATCCCTGGCTGCTCTCCGCAGCCCTGCGGGTCAGCGCGTCGCTCTGGCTCCCCCGCATCGTCGTCGCGGCGCTGAGCTGCGCGGCCGCGTGGCTCACGTACTCCCTCGCGCTTCGAGCGACGGGGCGGCGCACGCCGTCGTGGGTCGCGGGCGGGTTGGTCGCGCTGAACGGACCGCTGCTCTACTACGACGGTGATCTGCTCCCGACGTCGCTCGGGACGTTCCTCGCGGTGCTCGCCGTGTGGCTCGCTGCTCGCCTCCGTGACGGGCTGGTGCGCGCGGGGGCCGTCGGCGCGGTGATCGGCCTCGCGACGCTCGCGGTCGGCCCGCTCGCCTTGCTGGTGCTCCCGCTGGCGCTCTTCACCCGACTGCGCGGTGCCGATCGCGTCGCCTACGCGGTCGTTGCCGCGTCGTCGCTGGTCGCGGTGCTGGGTCCCGCGCTGCGCCACAATCACGGCACCGGCGGCGGCCTGGTCGTCGCGACGAGCGGCGGCATCAACCTGTTCATCGGCAACAACCCCGACATGAACGCCACCGTCGCCGTGCGTCCCGGCGCGGGCTGGGAGCACCTCGCCGACGAGCCGGTGCGCGTGGGGCGCGTCCGGGGCGCGCGCGAGTACGACGAGTACTTCGCGGCGAAGGCGCGGGCGTTCTGCGTCGAGTCGCCCGTGCGCTGCGCTCTCGGTGTCCTCGAGAAGGCGCGGCAGCTCGCGGCCTCGCCGGAGATCCCCCGGAACGAGAGCCTGTACGTCGCGCGGCACCAGTCGCCCGTGCTCGAGGCCCTGGTCTGGCGCGTCGGCTCGGTGGGGTTCCCGTGGATCGTGCTGTTTCCCCTCGCGGCCGCCGGCCTGGTGCGGGCGTGGATCGAGCCGGCGCAGGGTCTCGGCCGCCGCGCCGATCCGGGGTTGCTCCGATTCCTGTCGCTGGCGCTGCTCGCGCTCGCGGCGGGGCCGCTCGTGTTCTTCGTGACGGGTCGTTACCGCGTTCCGCTCGTGCCGCTCGTCGCCATCTTCGCGGCCGTCGGCGTGGACGGGCTCCTTCGCCACGCGACGCCGCGGCAGGGTCTGGCCGCCACGCTCGCCCTCGCCCTCGCGGTCTGGCCCCTGCGCGTGCCGGTGGAGTCCGTGCGCTACGACGCGGAGCTCGACTACCTGGTGGCCGGCGCGCGCGAACGCCGCGGCGATCTGGCGGGCGCGCAGCGGTCACTCGAGGCCGCGCTCGCGGCTCGTCCGGACTACCTCGAAGCGGCGGTGAACCTCGCGTTGCTCCACCACCGCCAGGGTCACCGCGAGCGAGCACAGCACTGGATCGACGTGGCGCTGCGCCACCACCCGAACGATGCGACGGCGCTGGCGGTGCTGCGTGCGATCACCCCGTGAGGAGCGTCAGAGGCAGATCCAGTGGTACCAGTCGCAGATGCAACCGTACGTGCGGGCGCCGTCGGTGTACTTGCAGCTCAGGTAGACCGGCTTGCCCAGGCAGTCGCCGAAGGGGTTGGCCGGCGCTTCGGCGGGGCACTCCGGCGGGTTCGTCGCATCCGGAGTGAAGCCGGGCAGCCCCGTGCCCGCGCTGCCAGCAGCTCCGCCGGTCCCGCACGGGAGCGGCCACGCGCACCCGGCCGTTCCGCCGGCGCCGCCGAACGGGGCGCCGGAGCCGGCCGTTCCTCCCGCGCCGGCGGCCGGCGGAAATCCGCCGCTGCCCCCGCTAGGCGGCGCGCCGCCCGCGCCGCTTGGCACACCGCCCGCGCCGCTCGCCCCGCCGGCAGCCGAGCC
>CAZARU010000015.1:0-87297 GCA_964487605.1 uncultured Polyangiaceae bacterium | reverse complement strand
CGCCTCCGCCGTCGCCCGCGTTCCCGGCGTCGCCGGCGCCTCCGCCGTCGCCCGACGTGCCGCTTTCGCCCGAGCCGCCGTGGCCCGACGCGCCACCGGCCGCGCCGCTACCGGCACTGCCGGCCGAGCCCGCCGCAGCGTCTCCGCCGCCGGTTCCTCCCTGCGCGCCGCTTCTCGCGGCCTCGAAGCTCTCGCCGCCGCAGGCGAAGGGAAGAACGGACGCCAGCGAGACGAGACCCAAGCCAATGAAGCGCTTCACGATGACCTCCGCGTGCAGGCTGCAGAAGTCCCGAGGATGCCACCCTGCTGGCCCGCGAGCACGTGGTGTCGCGAACGAGGCCCGTTTCTACGGCGAAGCCTCGATGGCGCGCCGGTATCGCTCGCGTCGGACGCCATCCCGGAGAATGTCGTACGCCTCGTCGAGCACCTCGAGGATGGTTTCGACGCTCTCGAGGAGGTCCGCGGTCCTGGCGGTGAGCACGCGGCCCGGCTCGTGATCGCGGCGCAGCTCCACGTAGGCGCGGCGGATGTCGTAGGGCGTCGCGTCGCGACGAACGCCCAGGATCGAGAAGTAGTCGCCGTCCTCGACGAGGGAGAGACGACGCTTCACGCGCGCCCGCAGCGCCTCGTCGTCGATCGCGTCGTCGCCCGGGCCCGGCGGCGCGTCGTCCGCCACCCCCGGGGTGTCGAGCGTGGCGCGCGCGAGCACGCCCAGCTCCCACAGCGCGTACAGAACCGACGGTGCGTCCGGCACCGTCGTCGTCGTCGTCCCTGCGCCGATGGACGAGGCCAGGGCCTCGTCCACGAGGCTGGCTTCGTCCGGCCTGAGCGCGCACTCGGCGAGGAGCGTCGTCCCGGGGCCGGCGGCGAGGCGCACCCTCGCGCCACCCAGGCGCCGCACTGCTTCGTCCGGCGGCACGACGCGCCGGACCAGCTCAACGAAGACCTCCGCGCCGGTCGCTCCCCCGAACACGGCGGGCTCGTCCTCCAGCCGGCCCGGCACCGAACGCTCGAGCCCGGCCGAGCCCGATTCGATGCTCATGGCCCGCCCCAGGATCCACTCGGCGTGGGCGCGCAGAACGCCCCAGAGGGCGTCCTGTCGCAGGTGGCCGTGCGCGATGAGCGCTGCTCCGGCGTGACGACCGAAGCTCGCGATGCGGCGGCCCAGGGACTGCTCCACGTCCGCCGCCAGGTCACCGCGAGCGACCAGGAACGAGACCAGCGACTCGCCCTCCACCCCCGAGGCCGCGGTCACGAGATCGCCGTCGCGCAGGACGGCGCGCCGCACTCCCTCGGCGGTCTCGAAGGCGACCCCGCCCGTGAGCCTGGCTCGAACCGCGCGCGCGATGGCGGTCACCGCGTCTCCGCGGCGAAGGGTGGAAGGGATCTCCGGGAGGCCCTTCGGCGAGGCGACGCTCGCGAACGGCGACGGAGCCGCCGTCGTTCGAGGCGCCTCGCTCACCGGTGGCGGGACGTGCGCCATCTCCTCCATCCCGCGCGCGCCGTCTTCAGGCGGCGAGCTGCGGGGCCTGCCGGGGTTCGTCACCGCGTCGAAGGCCGCGGCCTCCGCGTCGCGGAACGTGGCGGGGGCACCCTGGGTCGCGGAGCCGGGAACGACCGTCGGCGCGTTCACGCGCGGCGCCAGGGCTCCGTCTCCCGTGACGCCGGGCACCGCGCTGAACTGCGCGTGCGCGCTCGTGTCCGGCGATCCCGCAGGCTCCCTCCCGAGCACGTTCGTGTGTCCCGCACCGGTCCCGTGCCCCGTGGCTCCCGACGCCGAGCCGTGGCTCGAAGGATCGCCGCCCCCCAGCGCGCGGGCCGCAGTGAGGTGGCCGGCGTTCGTCACGTGTCCGGAACCGGTGCCGTGTCCGGTGCCTGTGGGTCCGACACCCGTCTTGACGCCGGTGCCAGGATCCGAGCCCATCGACGAACGACCGGGCGTTCCGCGCCGCTCGTCGTCGTCCTCTTCGAAGCCGACGTCCTCGTCGTCGAGCGGCTCGTCGAGCGCGGCGAGGACGTCCGGGGGCAGCACCGCGTCCACTTCCTGCTCCGGAGACCGCTCTCCGTCCGAAGACGGCGGCTGGCTCGACGCGGTACCGAGGCGGGTTTCCGCGCTCGCCAGGAGCGCCTCCAGGTCCGCGCTCATGGTCGCGTGAAGCGAGCCGCGCGCCGCCATCGCCTCCCCGTCCAGGGAGGGCGCCGGCGGGAGGCTCGGGGGCCCCGGCTCCGCCGACTCCGCGGAGGAGGAAGGCACGGGCACGGATTCCGCGGCCGAGGGTCGTGCCGACTCGAAGTCGCCGCGAGGGCGATAGGACGCGCGCGCGACCGGGGCCGGCTGGGAGGACAGACGCGCGCGGGGCGGCTTCGACGACGGGCTCGAGGTCGGTGGTCCCGCGGGAGCGGAGCTGGGCGCGCGCTCCGACGCCGGCGAGGGCGTGGAATCGGAGTCGCGAATCTCCACCGCGCCCTGATCGCGGGGCTGGGGCGGCCGACTCGAGGCGCGCTGCGAGGGCGGAACGGACAGCGCACTCCGAACGCTGTTCGGCGACGATGGAGGGCCGATGAGCGCTTCGATCTTGCGCAGCCCGGCGTAGAGGTCGATGGGCCGGACGAAGAACGCGCTGCCCTCGTGAAACACGGCGTCCGCGTTGTCTTCCAGCGTGCGGCCGGCCTCCCCCAGGAAGATGATCTCGACGACGCTGCCGCCCGGCACGTCCCTGAGCCGGCCGACGGTCTCGATCGCCCCCTCCGCGTCCACGTCGCAGACGATGAGGGAGGGGCGCTGCACGGCGACACGTCCCACGAGGAGCTGAAGCGGCACGTCGATGACCGTGTAGCCCCGCGCGCGCAGGGCGCTCGCCAGCTCCCCCGCCTCCGCCGACGGATCGCTCACGAAGACCAGCGCCCGACCGTCCGGCGGCAGGCTGTCCTGGAGCGCGTCGCCGCTGCCGGAGTCTGGGGAGCCCACGAGGGGTGAGCATACCGCGCCGGGCGCTGGCCGGGCGAAGGGGCGTCAGTCGCCGGCGGGTGGGTTGCGCTCCGACTCGGGCGCCGGGTCGGGTGCTGCGCCGCCCGCGAGCTTCTCCGCGATGGCTTCGCCGGCGCGTGGCCAGAGCGACCAGGAAAGCACCGCGGCGACGATGAACACGACGGTGAAGAGCTCGCCGCCGTTGAGCCCGAACATCGAGACCCGGTGTACCACAGGGCGGCGTGAGGATCCCCCGGTCCCCGCCGGTTCGATCCGCTAGGCTACCGACAGCGCGAGGGAACGAGCCATGTCGCAGCACTACGTGATCGGCCTCGGCGCGAACCTGGGCGATCGCGCGGCCGCGCTCGCCTTCGCCGTTCGCTCGCTCGAAGCGCTGGCGACTTCTTCCGCGGGCGAGGTCCTCGCCGTCTCGTCCCTGTACGAGACCGAAGCCGTCGGTCCGCCGCAGCCGGCGTACCTCAACGCGGCCGTGTGGCTCCGATGTGGGCTGGGCGCCCAGGAGCTGCTGGCGCGCGTGCTCGACGTCGAGCGCGAGGCGGGCCGCTTGCGGCGCGAGCGCTGGGGGCCACGCGTCCTCGATCTGGACATTCTGTGGGCCGAGCGCCTGACGGTGGACCTGCCGGGGCTCCGCATCCCCCACGCCCACCTGACCGAGCGCGCCTTCGCGGTCGTCCCGCTGGTCGAGGTGGTCCCGCTCGCCGCCGATCCCTCGACGGGAACGCCCTACGCCGCGCTCCCGGTCGCCCGCACCGGAGACATCGCTCGCGTCGCCGGGGTGGGCTGGGAGCGCCTCGGGTCGTCGCCGGATCGCGTCTAGACGCGCCACGAGCAAGGTGGTAGGTCGCGCGCCGTCGAAAGCGCGCCCGGCGCCCGCCTCAAGGGCGCGGAATCACTCGAATCCCCCATGCTCGCCTCCCTCCTCGGTGCCTCCGGCGTTCCCGCGATCGCGGCGGTGACCGTGGACTTCGACAAGACGGTCCTGTTCATGGCCGTCCTGTTCCTCGTGCTGGCGTTCGTCCTCAAGCCGCTCCTCTTCGATCCGGTCCTGCGCATCTTCGAGGAGCGCGAGAAGCGGACGGACGGGGCCAAGACCGAGGCGCGGCAGATGCAGGAGAAAGCCGGCGACCTGCTCCGGCGGTACGAGAAGGAGCTCGAGAACGTCAACCGGGTGGCCGCGGAGGAGCGAGACAAGGCGCGCGCCGAGACGGCGAAGCTCGAGGCGGAGATCCTCGGCGAGGCCCGCGCAGCCACGCTCCGAATCGTGGACGAGGGGCGCGCCCGAATCGAGGAAGAGCTCGTCGCGATCAAGTTCGACCTCGGGCGCGAGTCCGAGCGCATCGCCCAGCAGATCGCCGAGCGCGTGATCGGCGGGAGGTCCTCGTGAGCCGCGCCGCGCGCAGCGCCGCCGTGGGGCTGTTCCTGGGCGCGTCGGTCGGTGCCTTCGCGGTGGGCGCCGCGGCCGTTCCCGCCTCCGGTGGACCCGCAGGCGGCGCGGTGTCCGGCCACCACGCCGGCGGCCACGGCGATCACCACGACGCGATCGGCGAGTTCAACTGGGCCCACGGCTTCATCGGGGTCAAGGACGGAGAGCCGCCCAGCCTGCTCTGGCGGCCACCGGGCACGCCGCCGCCCTTCCTCGCGACGCTGCTCAACTACGGGGTGCTCTTCTGGGTGCTCTATCGCTTCGGCGCGGCGCCGATCAGTGCGGCCCTGAAGAAGCGAAAGACGGACCTCCTGAAGGGGATGGAGGACGCGGCGAAGATGCGACGCGACGCCGCTGCGCGTCTCGAGGAGCTCGAGGAGAAGCTCGAGCGCATCGACAGCGAGGTCGAGCGGGTGAAGCGGGAGATGAAGGAGTCGTCGGAGCGCGAGCGCGAGCGCATCCTGGCCGACGCCCGCGAACGACGCGACCGCATGGAGAGGGACGCGCGCATCCTCATCGAGCAGGAGCTGAAGGAAGCGCGGGACCGGCTCCACCAGGAGACGGTCAGGTCGGCCGTCTCCTCGGCCGAGGCGACGCTCCGGGCTAAGGCGGCCGCAGCCGACCAGACCCGGCTGGCCGACGAGTACCTGCAGGGCCTGCGCGACGCGCTCACCTCGTCGAAGATCGGACGCGCGTGAGCCACGACGGCGCCATCGTCGAGCGGTACGCCCGCGCGATCTTCGAGCTCGGCTCGGAGCAGAACCAGCTCAGCCAGCTGACGCTCCAGCTCCGGAACATGGCCGACGTGTACGCCGGCAGCGCGGAGCTGCGTCGCGCGCTCGAGAACCCCCTGGTCGACGACGCCGCTCGGGACCGCATCCTCAAGGACCTGGGCGCCCGCCTCGGCCTGGGGCCGCTCGCGCTCGACTCGGTGAGGCTCATCGCCTCGCGCAAGCGGCTTCGCGTCCTGGTCGAGATTGCCAAGCGGCTGTCCGTCCTCTCCGACGAGAAGGCCGGCGTCCTCCGCGCCACCGTCACGAGCGCCGCACGGCTCGACGACGCGTACACCCTGCGTCTCACGCAGACGCTGGAGGCCTCCACGGGCCGGAAAGTCCTGCTCGAGAAGAAGACCGATCCCGCGCTCATCGCGGGAGTGGTGACGCAGATTGGTGACAACACCATCGATGGAAGTTTGCTCGGCCGCCTTCGCGAGCTCGAGCGCCAGCTCCTAGCGGCCCGCGGATAGGGCCCAACGCCGCCGCGCCCCTCGGCGCGGGGAACCAGCACCGGAGAGCCACGATCCATGCAACTGAGCGCCGACGAGATCTCCTCGATCATCAAGAAGCAGATCCAGAACTTCGACCGCGCCGCGCTCGTCACCGAGACGGGCACGGTGCTCGCGACGGGTGACGGCATCGCGCGCGTGTACGGCCTGGAGGGCGTCATGGCGGGCGAGCTCGTCGAGTTCCCCGGCGAACTCTTCGGTCTGGTCCTGAACCTGGAGCAGGACAACGTGGGCATTGCGGTCCTGGGCGACGCCACCGGTGTGAAGGAAGGCGACACGGTCAAGCGCACCAAGCGCATCGCCGACGTACCCGTCGGCGAAGCCGTCGTCGGTCGCGTGCTCAACGCGCTCGGCCAGCCCATCGACGGCAAAGGACCCATCGAGACGCCGCATCGTCGACGCATCGAGATCAAGGCCCCGGGCATCATTGGTCGGCAGCCCGTGAAGGAGCCGTTGCAGACGGGCATCAAGGCCATCGACGCCATGATCCTCATCGGCGACCGTCAGACCGGCAAGACGGCGGTCCTCCTCGACACGATTTTGAACCAGAAGGGGCAGGGGGTGCACTGCGTGTACGTGGCGATCGGTCAGAAGGCGTCCACGGTGGCGCAGGTCGTCGACAAGCTCGCGGGTCACGGCGCCATGGAGTACACGACCGTGGTCGTGGCCACTGCGGCGGAGACCGCGCCGCTGCAGTTCCTGGCGCCGTACACTGGCGTCACCATCGGGGAGTATTTCCGAGACACGGGACGCCACGCGCTCTGCATGTACGACGACCTCTCCAAGCAGGCCGTCGCTTATCGACAGATGTCGCTGCTCCTCCGTCGCCCTCCCGGTCGCGAGGCGTATCCAGGTGACGTCTTCTACATCCACTCACGTCTGCTCGAGCGCGCCGCCAAGATGGGCAACCGCTGGTTCATCGTGAAGAAGGGCACCGCGGTGCCCCCGGGGGACGAAAAGTTCAAGGGCGTGGACGGGCAGCTCTACGTGGGCGACGTGGGCCACGAGAAGGCGGAGAAGGTCCTCTCCGAGCGCGCCGACAAGGCGGACCTGGAGCTGGCGCGGGACCCCCACAGCGGCGGCTCGCTCACCGCGCTACCCGTCATCGAGACGCAGGCGGGTGACGTTTCGGCGTACATCCCCACGAACGTGATCTCGATCACCGACGGTCAGATCTTCCTCGAGAGCGACCTCTTCTACTCGGGCATTCGCCCCGCCATCAACGTCGGCATCAGTGTCAGTCGCGTGGGAGGCAACGCGCAGATCAAGGCGATGAAGTCCATCGCGGGGACGTTGCGTCTCGACCTCGCGCAGTACCGCGAGATGGCGGCGTTCAGCCAGTTCGCCAGTGATCTGGACGCCGCCACGCGCGCCCAGCTGGAGCGCGGGAAGCGACTGACAGAGCTCCTGAAGCAGGGCCAGTACGCGCCCCTCTCGATCGAGCGGCAGGTCGTCGTCATTTACGCGGGCACCAACGGCTACGTGGACGACCTTCCGGTCGAGTCCCTGGGGAACTACGAGCGTGAACTCTACGCGTACCTCACCGAGAAGCACCCGGACGTCTGGGAGTACATCCAGAAGGAGAAGAAGCTGGACGACGAGCTCAAGAAGAAGCTCGACAAGGCCCTGAAGAAGTTCGGCAAGAAGTTCGTCGCCGGGAAGAAGTAGTCGAGCGTCATGCCCGGTGGTTTGAAGGAAATCCGCAAGCGGATCGTCAGCGTCAAGTCGACGCAGAAGATCACCCGCGCCATGAAGATGGTCGCTGGCGCGCGGCTCACCCGCGCGCAGCAGCGGATCCTCGCCCTCCGCCCTTACGCCGTGAAGACCGGGCAGGTTCTAGGGGAGGTGGTCGCGGCCGCTTCTGCCCACGGAGCCGCTCCCGACCACCCGCTGCTCGCGCAGCGCCCGGAGAAGCGCACGCTCCTCGTCGTGGTGACGAGCGACCGCGGCCTCTGCGGACCGTTCAACACGAACATCAACCGCGCGGCGGAGCAGGCGTGGCGTCAGCACGAGAAGGACGGCATCGACGTCCTGTTCGCGACGATCGGTCGGAAGGGTCGCGACTACTTCAAGCGCCGGAACGCGCCCATCCACCACGTGTTCGACGGCGTCTGGGACCAGCTCGATCTCGAGCAAGCCCGGCGCGTCGCACGCAAGATCCTGGAGCCGTTCACCCAGGGGAAGGTCGATTCGATCCACCTCGTGTACAACGAGTTCAAGAGCGCCATGACCCAGCGCGTGGTCCTCGAGGCGCTCGTGCCCGTCAGCAAGGCGGCAGAAGAGGCCCAGCGGTTCTCCGGCGAGGTGAAGGACTCCTTCCAGCAGGAGTTCATCTTCGAGCCGGGCAAGGAGGCGCTGCTCGAGCGCCTGGTGCCCATGTACATCGAGATCACCGTGCTCCGCGCGCTCCTCGAGTCCATGGCGTCCGAACTCGGAGCTCGCATGACCGCCATGGACGCCGCGACGAAGAACGCCAGCGACATGATCTCGTCGCTCACCCTCAGGTACAACCGCGCGCGTCAGGCCGCCATCACGACGGAGCTGATGGAGATCATCGGCGGCGCCGAAGCCCTGTCGGACTGAGCGTCCGGTCCGCTACTCACCGCCCAGCTCGCGGAACTTCGCGAGCGCCTCGTCCTTGGTCGGGTACTCCGGCTCGAGCTTGTCGTGGCACAGCGTGCACTTCGCCTCCGGATTCGCGGGCTTGACCTTCGTCTTCATGAACTCCTTCATCGCGCGCTTGGCCGCGACCTGGCCGCCTTCGGCGCACGCGGCCTTCAGCATCTTGGTCTCGAGCTTGGTGCGCACGCAGGGGCCACCCGGGTCGGACGGCGCGGACGACGCCGCGGCAGCGGTTGCCGACGCCGTGGCCGATCCCTTGGGGGTTTCCTTGCTGCACGCGGCGGCGATGCAGGTCGAGACGAGAACGGCCAGGAGCGCGGGCTTCATGGCAGGCCGTGTAGCGCGCGGGGCGGCGTGAGGTCAAACGCCGCGGGGTCGCGCGGCGAGCGGATCTCGATCCCGGAAACTTGACTCCGGGCGCCGTTCTCGGTGCTTTGCTGCACCACCATGTGCGGAATCGTCGGCTACGTCGGACAGCGTCACGCTCCTCCCATCCTCCTCGACGGCCTGCGCAAGCTCGAGTACCGCGGGTACGACTCCGCCGGGCTCGCGGTTCACGACGGGACGGCCATCACCGTGATCCGGGCGGTCGGCAAGCTGGACAACCTCGCGCGCGCCATCGAGTCGAAGCACCTCGACGGAACGACCGGTCTCGGGCACACGCGCTGGGCGACGCACGGCAAGCCTTCCGAGCCGAACGCGCACCCGCACGTGGCCGGTGACGTGGCGCTGGTTCACAACGGGATCATCGAGAACCACCTCGACCTGAAGAAGAAGCTCCAGGCCGAAGGCGTGGTGTTCCAGAGCGACACCGACACGGAGATCGCCGCTCATCTCGTCGACCGGGCCCTGCGGGACGGCGCGGCGTCGCTCTTCGACGCAGTGCGGACGGCACTGGGGCACGTCCGTGGCGCCTACGCCCTCGCGGTGCTCTGGCGGCAAGACCCGAAGAAGCTGGTGGTCGCCAAGAGCGCGTCGCCGCTCGTCATCGGAGTGGGCGACGGCGAGACGCTGTGCGGCAGCGACATACCCGCGCTGCTCGGCCACACGAGGGAGATGCTCTTCCTCGAGGACGGCGAGATGGCGGAGCTCACGGACGTGGCGGTTCGTATCGAGACCATCGAAGGCACCCCCGTCGAGCGCGCGCCTCGGCGCATCGACTGGAGCCCCGTGCAGGCGGAGCGCGGCGGCTACAAGCACTTCATGCTGAAGGAGATCTTCGAACAGCCCCGCGCCGTCGAAGACACCGTACGCGGCCGCATCGTCCTGGAGGCTGGAGACGTGGTCGGCGCGGAGATGGGGCTCGATGCGGAGACCGCCCGTCGAATCACGCGCGTGTCGCTCTTCGCGTGTGGCACCAGCTACCACGCGTCACTGGCCGGTCGTTACTGGATGGAGAAGCTGGCCGGCGTGCCTGCCCAGGCCGAGCTGGCGAGCGAGGTGCGGTATAGGAGCCCCGTCTTCACGAAGGGCGACCTCGTGGTCGCGGTGAGCCAGTCGGGGGAGACCGCGGACACCCTCGCGGCGGTCCGCTCGGCCCGAGACGCCGGTGCTCACGTGCTCGCCGTCGCGAACGTCGTCGACAGCGCCATCCCGCGGGCGAGCCACGGCGCGCTCTACACGCACGCCGGACCGGAAATCGGCGTCGCTTCCACGAAGTGCTTCACGACGCAGCTCGTCGCGCTGCTCCTGCTCGCCGTGTACCTCGGCCGCGCTCGCGGACGGCTCGATGCGGCGCAGGCGCGACGGGTGCTGCAAGGTCTGGTCGAGGTGCCGAACGCCATGCGCGCGGTCCTCGACCGCAAGGACGAGGTCTTCGAGGTGGCCCGCCGATGGCAGCACGCACGGCACATGCTCTTCCTCGGTCGCGGTCTGGGGTTCCCCATCGCCCTGGAGGGCGCGCTGAAGCTGAAGGAGATCTCGTACGCCCATGCAGAAGGCTACGCCGCTGGTGAGATGAAGCACGGCCCCATCGCGCTCATCGACGCGGAGATGCCCGTGGTGGTCGTGATGCCGCGCGACGCCCACTACGAGAAGACCTTCTCGAACGTCCAGGAGGTCCGCGCGCGTGACGGACAGGTCATCGCCATCGCGACGGAGGGCGACGAGGAGGTCGGGGAGGTGGCGACGCACGTGCTCTCGCTTCCCCGCGTGGAAGAAGAGACCGTCCCGCTGGTCTCCGTCGTGCCGCTCCAGCTCCTCGCCTACTTCATCGCGGATCTGAAGGGTACCGACGTCGACCAGCCGCGGAATCTGGCGAAGACGGTCACGGTCGAGTAGCGCACCTGCTTTCGGGGCTTGACGCCGATTCGGCCGACGGCTTTGTTGCGCGGCATGCGCCATCTGCCCCCGCTCGTCCTCGCCGTGCTCCCCCTGTCGGGATGCGGCGGCGGCAAGGAGCCTGCCGTCGCACCACCTGCGGCCGCCGAGGCGACCGAAGCGCAGGCGCCGGCGGAAGACGGCCCCAGCGGCGAGGAGCGCACCGAGGGCCCCGCCGCGGAACCCGCGGAGGCTGCAGGCCTGCCGACCACCTGCAAGCCGACGGACGACGCGAAGATCTGCCTGCCCCCGAAGGGGTTCGTGGATCGCCTCTGCAGCGACGTGTGGCCGAACGTCGCCCTCGCCATGTTCGCGAAGGGAACGCCGTGGACGCGTGGCTTCGTGACCCGGGACACGAAGGCCTGGAACGCGTCGGGCGGCGCCGCCAACGACGGCATGCTGAAGTTCGACGAAGAGGTCCTCGTCCTGCGGTTCCGCGCGGCACCGAAGGACGGCGTTCAGATCACCGGCATGGGCGGGTACGACGTCCTCAGGTGGGAGGGGTCGTGCGTGACGCTGGCCACGGAGGAGATGACCCTGAGCGCGCCACCGAAGGCGCTGGCGCCGCTGGTCTCGTGGCGAACGCTCGACGACACCATGCGGGAGAGCCTGAGGGGCTCGCAGAAGGTCGCGGATGGGTATCGGGATCAGAAGAAGGAATGCAAGGGCGTGACCATGGGGTCAGTCAGCAAGAAGTGCGAACAGCTCACCGCGAAGCTCAGCGATGCGATCGTCGATCACGTCCGGAGCGGCGGGGGAGTCGCCGTTCCGGAGCGGCTGCCCTGAGCCGAGGTTTCACGTTCCAAGAGCGGAGGTTTCCAAGTGGATGTTCAAGGCAAGGTAGCGGTGGTTTCGGGCGGCGCGTCCGGGCTCGGAGCCGCGACGGTGAGGCGACTCGTGGCGGCGGGTGGCAAGGCGGTCATCGCCGACAAGGCGAAGGCTCCCGGCGAAGCACTGGCCCGCGAGCTCGGGGGACACGCCGTGTTCGTCGAGACCGACGTGACCAGCGAGTCGGCCATGGCGGCGGCGATCGCCGCCGCCCGGGAGCTCGGCGGCCTGCACTTCGCCGTGGGGTGCGCGGGCATCGGCACCGCGGCGCGCGTCGTGGGGAAGACCGGCCCTTTTCCCCTGGAGCTGTTCGAGCTGACGGTCAAGGTCAACCTCGTCGGGATGTTCAACATGGTCCGCATGTGCGCGGCCGCGATGACCGACAACGAGCCGAATGCGGACGGTGAGCGCGGCGTGATCGTTTGCACCGCAAGCATCGCGGCGTTCGACGGGCAGATTGGCCAAGCTGCGTACACGGCGTCGAAGGCCGGCGTCGCGGGGATGACGCTCCCGGTGGCGCGGGACCTGTCGCGGTTCGGCATTCGAGTCTGCACCATCGCTCCCGGCATCTTCGACACGCCGATGCTCGCGGGGCTGCCGGAGGAGCACCGTCAATCGCTCGGGGCCCAGGTCCCCTTTCCGCCGCGCCTGGGTCGCCCGGACGAGTTCGCCGCGCTCGCGCTCCACATCTTCCAGAATCCGATGCTGAACGGGGAGGTCATCCGCCTCGACGGCTCCCTGCGGATGGCGCCCAAGTAGCGGACCCTCTCCGTCGGGCGCTCGCTCCCGTGTTAGCCTCCGGGCGCGCTCCCGCGCGAGGCGTCCCTTGGCAGGTTCTTCCGAGCTCCCGGCCCTGTCCGTGCCGCCGAATTCGATGGCGCCGAGAACCGGCGTCGTCGTCGTCGTCGATGACGACGAGGCGACCCGCAGGCTCATCCGGATGTGGCTCGAGAAGAGCGACCTCGCGATCGTCGACTTCCCGCGCGGTGAGGAGGCACTGGCCTACGTGGAGGAGTCGTTCGAGGACGTCGACGCCATCGTCCTCGACGTGATGATGCCGGGGCTGGATGGTTTCGAGGTGCTCGCTCGCCTCAAGTCGAGGGACGAGACCTCCGACATTCCGGTGGTGCTGCTCACGGCGCACGCGAACGAGGAGAGCGACGTCGTGAGAGGCATCGAGACCGGGGCAGTGGATCACCTGGCGAAGCCGTTTCGCGGCCCCGTGCTCGTGGCCCGGGTCCGTGCCCTGGCCGAGAAGCAACGACACACGCGCACCGTGCGCCGGCGGCTCCGGACTGCCGAGGCGCTGGCGACGAAGGACCCGCTGACGGAGCTCTCGAACCGGCGCGAGTTCGAGCGGCAGCTCGAGCGGGAGATCGCCTTCACGCGCCGGCACGCGACGCCGATGGCGCTGCTGCTGATCGACCTCGATCACTTCAAATCGATCAACGACCTGTATGGCCACCCGGAGGGCGACCGCGTCCTGGTCTTCGTCGCGCGGTGCCTGAATCACACGCTGCGTCGCTCGGATCGGGCGTTCCGCGTCGGTGGCGAGGAGTTCGCCGTGCTGCTGCGCGGGGCCGACGTTGGGGCCGCGAAGGGCGCGGCGGTGCGCCTCGCGCGGGCCCTCGACGCCGAGCCGGTGTTCTTCCCCGGCGGAGATTCGAGGGTCATCACCTACAGCGGTGGCGTCGCCGTCGCGGATGCGCACAACGGGTTCTCCACCGAGGGGCTGTTCGAGCGAGCCGACCGGGCACTTTACCGAGCCAAGCGAGGCGGACGCGCGCGGACCGAGCTCGAGGCCGACGATCGCGCCACGAACGACGCGCTGGCGGGCGAGCACTGACGACCGCCAGGCTGGGTCAGTGGGGGCGTGCTACCGTGCGCGTCCCGCCGTGATCGCGATTGAGCATCCCTACGCCACGTTCCTCTCGAAGGTGGCCAAGCCGAGCCGGTACACCGGCGCCGAGCATGGCACCCGGCGCAAGGACTGGTCGAGCGTCCGTGCGCGCGTCTGCCTCGCGTTTCCCGAGATCTACGACATCGGGATGAGCCACCTCGGGTTCCGCATCCTGTACAAGATCCTGAACGACGACCCGCGGACACTCGCCGAGCGCGCGTACGCGCCGTGGGTCGATCTGCGGCAAGCGCTCCTCGACCACGGTCAGCTCCTGGTCTCCCACGAGAGCGCGCGTCCGCTCTGCGACTTCGACGTGGTGGGGTTCAGCCTGCAGTACGAGCTCACGTACACCAACGTGTTGATGATGCTGGACCTCGGCGGCATTCCACTGCGAGCCGAGCATCGCAGTGATGCGGACCCGCTGGTCGTGGCCGGTGGTCCCGTGGCGACCCACGCCGAGCCCGTGGCGGCGTTCTTCGACGCCATCTGCATCGGTGACGGCGAGGAGCTCTTGACGGAGGTCGCGCTCGTCTGGGCGCAGGCCCGCGCGGAGGGCGTGCCACGGGACGAGGCGCTCCGCCGCCTGGCGAGGCTTCCGGGCGTGTACGTGCCGTCGCTGTACGAAGTGCAACCGTGCCCGGAGACCGGGCTCCGGTACGTCGCGCGCTCCCTCGCCCCCGAGGCGCCGCTCCCCGTCACGCGGCGGCTGCTCGAGGACCTCTCCCGGTTCCCCTTCCCCGACGATGGCCCCGTGGGCGGACCGGAGGCCATCTTCGAGCGCATGAGCGTGGAGATCGCTCGCGGGTGCACGGAGGGGTGCCGCTTCTGTCAGGCGGGCATGATCTATCGCCCGGTGCGCGAGCGCGACCCTTCCGAGGTCGTCGCCACCGTCGTCAGCGCGTTGCAGAAGAGCGGGCAGGACGAGGTGAGCCTCACGGCGCTCTCGACGGCCGACGTGTCGTGCATCGCACCGTTGATACGCCGGGTCGTCGAGCAGACCGCGCCGGCGCGCGTGAGCCTGGGCGTGGCGTCGCTGCGCGCCTACGGCCTGGCCGAGGAGCTGCTGGACGACATCGGCCGCGTGCGTGCCAGTGGGTTGACCTTCGCGCCGGAGGCCGGCACGCAGCGCATGCGCGACGTCGTGAACAAGAACGTCACCGAAGAGCAGCTGCTCGAGACGGCCGAGCGGACGTTCTCGCGGGGGTTCGACGCCATGAAGCTCTACTTCATGATCGGGCTCCCCACCGAGACTGACGAGGACGTCCGCGGCATCGTCGAAGTGGGCACCAACGCGCTCGCCGTGGCTCGGCGCGTGGGCAACCGGCGCGCCAAGGTGACCGTCAGCGTGTCCACGCACGTGCCCAAGCCGCACACCCCGTTCCAGTGGTGCGCCATGGACCTCCCGGCAGAGGTGGCGCGCAAGCAGTCCCTCCTGCGCGATGCAGCCCGCGGGCGGCGGGGCCTCGGGCTTCGTACCCACGACGCGACATCCAGTATCCTCGAAGCCATCCTGGCCAGGGGCGATCGGACACTCTCGGACGTCGTGGAGCGGGCTTACCTTCGCGGCGCCATCTTCGACTCGTGGGACGAGCACCTGCGGATGGAGCTGTGGGAGGAAGCGCTCGCCCACTTCGAGATCGGCGTGGAGCGGTTCCTCGGAACGCTCCCCGTGACGGCGCGGCTCCCGTGGGACCACCTGGACGTCGGACTCGAGCCGGGATTCCTCGCGAAGGAGTACCGCAAGGCGCTGAGGAGCCGTCTCAGCCCGCCGTGCGGGAAGGCCGTCGGCCAGTTCATCCACCACACGAACGTCGAGGACGCGCTGGCCGACGCGCGCAAGCTGGTCTGCTACGACTGCGGCGTCGCGTGTGACATGAGCAAGATGCGCGAGGAGCGCGTGGTGTTCCTGCGGGGCCTCGGCGCGCTCGACGCGAGCGACCGCGCTCGGCTCCCCGTGCGCCCAGAGACTCGTGTCGATGACGGCGTCACGTCCGGGGAGTCGTCGCCCGTGGCGCGAGCCCACCGCCGTCCCGAGCGATTCCGCCCCCCACAGCCGGGCGCAGTGCGGCGTTACCGGATCGGTTTCACGAAGCTCGGCCCGACGGCGCTGCTCGGTCACCTCGACCTCGTTCGCGAGCTGCCCCGCGTGCTTCGTCGCGCGGGACTTCGGCTCCGCTACAGCGAAGGCTTCCACCCGAAGCCCGTCATGACGTTCGGCCCTGCGCTGTCGCTCGGCATCGCGAGCCTGGACGAGTTCGTGGACTGCGATCTGCTGGACCCACCGCCGCCCGCCGCCGCGCTCGAGGCCTTGCGCGCCGCAAGCGGCCACGGGCTGCAGATCACCGCCGCCGTCGCCCTGGAACCGGGGGACCCGTCCCTCGCGAAGGTCGTCTCCGCGAGCCGCTACGCCCTGGGCTTCGCGCGTCCGGCCCTCCTGGGGCTGGGGGACGCCGCCCTGACGGAACCGGGTGCGCTCCTTCGCGACCGCGTACGGGCGTTCCTGGCCCGTGACTCGTGGATCGTGCGTCGCGAGATCAAGGGCATCGGGAAGCGCGTCGACGTCCGTGCCTACACCACGGCGCTCCGGATCGGTGAGGAGCGCGCCGCCGTCGCGCTGCGCGCCGCGGGCGTCCTGGGCGACCTGGAGGTCCTGGAGGCGGAGATCTCCCTCGGTCCCGGCGGCTCCGCGAAGGTCGTCGAGCTGGTCGAGGCGCTCACGGGGGACGCGCGGTTTCCGCACGTCGCGGTCAGGACGTCGCTCCTCGCGGGAGCGTCGTCCCCGCTCGACGTCGCTGCGCTCCGCGCGCGCCGCCCCGCCGTCGCCCGTGCAGACGTCGCGCCCGCGCCGAGCCCATCCTGAGCGGCGCCCTCAGCTCGTCCAGCTCGCCTGGGCAATCCAGTGGAGGTGGCGCTGGCACGGCGAGCTGCCGATCGATCCGGAGCACGTGTGGGAGCCCTCGAAGGACAGCCGGCGACTGCCGAGTTCTCGAAGCACGTTCGCCGTCAGGTCGTGGCCCCCGTCGTGGCACTCGGGATCGATGCACGGCAGCTCGAAGTGCGCCGTGGCATGCGGGACCACGATGGGGCGGGCGCGGCGCGATCCCGGGATCTCGGCGCCCTCACGGGTTTCGTGGATCTCGAACCGAAGGGCGGCGAGCGCCGGGAAGCGCTGTGCGAGGGGCGGGGCGGCGTCGGCGCGTTCGCGCCGCTCGCGGGTCTGTTGAATCTTGTGTGCGTGCTTCTTCCGGAAGTGTTGGTTCAAGGTGTTCTCCATGACGGCGCGGACGAGGCGTCGTGGGGGTCGGCGAGCGGCGCCGCGACGTCCGGCGCGTGAGCGCGCCCGGGAGCTGCGCGAGTCCGGCGGCGGCGAAGCATCCCAGAGTGTAGGATCGCGCGCGCGAATGGGCAATGATTTCCCTGGTATCCATGCGGGATGCGGGGGGCAGACGGCCCCTGCGCGGCGCGTTCAGCGGCGCGCTTGCGCGGCGACCGCCGCTGCCGCCTGCGCGGCGGCTTCGGCATCGCCCAGGTAGTAGTGCCGCTCGGGTTCGAGATCGTCGCCGAGCTCGTAGACCAGGGGGATACCGGTCGGGATGTTGAGGTCCACGATCTCCTGCTCTCCGATCCCGTCGAGGTGCTTGACCAGCGCGCGCAGGCTGTTGCCGTGCGCCACCAGGAGCACCCGCTGATCGGCGCGAATCGCCGGAGCGATCTCGTCGTTCCACACCGGCAGGAACCGCGCAACGGTGTCGGCCAGGCACTCGCTCTTCGGCAGCTCGGCGCGGGGCACCTGCGCGTAGCGTCGGTCGTGACCCGGCCAGTGCTCGCTCGTCTCGTCCACGGCGGGCGGCGGCACGTCGTACGAGCGCCTCCAGAGCAGCACCTGTTCGTCGCAGTGCCGCGCCGCCGTCTCCGCCTTGTTCAGTCCCTGCAGCGCGCCGTACATGCGCTCGTTGACGCGCCATCTGCGGTGGACCGGGATCCACATCTGGTCCAGCTCTTCCAGGGCCAGCCAGAGCGTCGCGATGGCGCGCTTGAGCACCGACGTGTAGGCGATGTCGAACTCGAAGCCGGCCTCGCGCAGGAGGATCCCCGCGCGTCGTGCCTCGTGCACGCCCTGCTCGCTCAGGGGAACGTCCACCCAGCCGGTGAACCGGTTCTCGAGGTTCCACTGGCTCTGGCCGTGGCGCAGCAGGACGAGCTTCCTCATGGCCGGCGTGTACTCCGACCGAGCGCGCGGCGCGACCTCGCGTCGCCCCGGGGCACGCTCCCGTGGGTCGGCGGAACGTCCACCGAGTCCGCCGTCACCCGAGGCTTTTCACCCCCGCAATCCCGGGGGATTCGTGGGTTGCTCCGCTTCGAGCGTGCCCCGGTGACGCTCGACCCACTAGACTGCAGTCTCGGAGACATGGGTCGGCTCGTCCTGTACCCGCAAGGGGCGCCCCCGGATCGACACCTGAGGGAGCACTGCGCGGAGGTCGTCGTTCGGTGCGGCGGTGACGTTCAGCGCACCATCGACGCGCCGGCCCACTCCGTCGACGCTTTCGCGAAGCACCTGGCGCGAACCAAGGCGTTCCGTCGTCGCGAGGTCGCCATCGTGGTGCTCACCGAGACCAACCCGGTGGCCCTGAAGCTGGTCCAGGCTCGACGAACACTGGAGCAACTCATCGAGCCCCTCCGCGAAGCGTCGTGGCTCGTGTACTTCAATCCGCTGGACGATCCGTTCTTCATGGAGACGGCGTCCATGCTCGGCGACTTCGACGACGCGGACGCGGACGTGCCCATCTGGACGGGGCCCGAGAAGCGGCGCTTCCTGATCTTGTGCCCCGCCGTGGACGATCCGGCCATCATCGAGCGCCGCATGCAGGATTTGGAGAAGGGGTCCCCGGACGCCGCGTCCGGGGTGGTCCAGAAGCGCTCCCTCTCGTCGACGAGCCTCGAAGCCGTCGAACAGGACGGCGTCGACACGCAGCGCCCGCCGAAGATCGGCTGCTGACGCTAGCTGCTGAACGGCAGGAACACGCTCAGGCCGCCCATGGCGGACACGTCGTTCACGACCGTCTCGACACCGAGGGAGGCGCGCTGCTGGCCGCGCACGTGGTCGCGAACGTCGAGGCGAAGCGCGAGCCACTGCAGGAGGTAGAACTTCAGGCCGAAGCCGGCGGATCCCGTGAGGCCCACGCCGGCCGACTCGTCCGTCGCGCCGGCACCGAGCGACAGGTAGAAGTCGAAGCGGCTGATGCCCCCTCCGAGCCATCGCACCTTTCCGTAGGCGAGGGACCAGACCAGGTGTCCGAGGTAGATGTCCACGTTCTCGGTGGGCGCGTCGACGATTCCCACCAGCCCCTGGTTGCGGTCGATGACGGCTTCGAGCAGCTCGAAGCGGGTTCGCGTTCGGAAGTACGCCGCCTCCAGGCCCAGCTCCTCGGAGAAGTGGAAGGTGTAGGCGCCGCCGTACACCGGTGCCCCGGACCCCAGATCCGCCGCGTACCAGCCGCCCATGGGCGAAAGCTCGTGCCGGAGCGCCTTCTGGAAGAGGCGCGGCACCACACCCCGGTACGCGCGGCGTCCCACGATCTGCTGCTTCAGCTCCTCGTCGACGCACTGCGCGAAAGCGGGGACCGAGAGCGCCGTCAGGAGCGAGCTGCTGGCCAGCGCGAGCGCGGCCGTTCGAAGCGAGCGGAGGGCCAAAGCAGCCCCCTGGGTATCACAAGACGTCCGCGCTAGGCTCGGTTTCTCGCCAGGAAGCCATGAAAAAACCGAGCGTTCGCGTCGCCGTGGTCGCGCTGATGGCGTCGGGATCCGCGCTCGCCACGCCGCCGCCGCCCAGCCCGGGGCCCGGCGGATCGTCCTCAGGCACGGCTCGCGCGCAGGCCTCCGAGCGCGCGCCCGCGTGCACGCGCGGCGAGGCGTCGGCGCTCGCGGAGATCGCCTGTGAGCTCGGCCGTCAGCTCGAAGCGCTGCCGTCGGGCGCCGTCGTGGTCTCGGCGCCCGTCGCCGCCGACGTCGAGCTGACGGACGCGCGCGGCCTGTCCACGCGGCTCGCACGGGTGGTTGCCGGCCACCTGGCCGCGCGCGCCGTGGACGAACCCGCGAAGCTCGATCGTGCGCGGGCGCTGGCGGGCGATGCGACGTCGCTGGTTCATCTCGAGCCGCGGATCGCCGCGGGGGAGCTCCGGGTCGGAGCGGGCGTGCTGGCCGTGCGCCGCGGTTTCTGGGAGCGAGTACGCCGTCCCAAGCCCGCGCCGACGCGGCACGCCTTCGCGAGCCGGCGCCTCGACGCCGAGATCCAGACGTTCCTGCCCGTCGTGCCGCTGGTCGCGGGAGCGGTGGTTCGCGCCACCTCACCGGAGCGGGACGCGCTCGCGCTGGCCTGCGACGACCTCGACGGCGATGGCGCCCTCGAGATCGTGCTCGTCGCGCGGCGCCGCATCCACGTGGGAAGACTTCGCGCCGGTGCCTTCACGCCGCACGCGACGGCGGCCTGGACAGATCTCTCGCCCGTCTCGCCCCGACCGTTGCGCGAGCCGCTGGGCGCGGTCGCCGTGACGCCGGGACGGCACCTCGACGTGGGGATCAGCGACCGCGAGAAGGGCGTGCGCCTGGGCCCCGCCCTCGAACGGTTGTCGGACAACTCCGCGAAGCTGCCGTGGCCCGGGGGAGGCTGCTCGCGCATCCTCGGCCTCGCCGTGGATGGAGTCATCGGGCGCTGCGCGGCGTCCGACGGCGACGACGTGCTCGGCAGGTTCCCGTCCGCGACGGACGCGGTGGGCGCTCGGCGCATCGTCGCGCGCGACGGGAGCGCCGCGCTGGTTCGCGTGGGGCGCGTGGTGGGGGAGGACGTGGCGCTCGTGGAGGACGGGACCGGTCGCCGTGGGCGCTTGCCCGGCGTCGGCGCGCAGCTCGCCGTGGGTGATCTCGATCGAGACGGTGCTCCGGAGATCGTGACGAGCTCGAGCACTCTCGATCCTCGCGCGGACGCGGTGGTGGTCCACACGTGGCGGACCGACGGTGCCCTCGTCGAACGCTTTCGCGTCGCGGTTCCGACCGGAGTGCGCGCCCTGGCGGTCTGCCCGCCCGACGGCCCCGCGCTGGCGCCGCTGGCGATCGCCACGACGGACGGCGTGTGGGTGCTGAGGTGAACGTCTCGCGGCGCGCCGTGCTGCTGGGATCCGCGGCGTGCCTCGCGCACCGCGCGGCTCGCGCGCTGGGAAGGATCCCCACCGGCGGAGCGCTCGACCTCGCCATCCCGTGGCCCATCCGCGTCGTCGATCCGCATCGCATCGACGACGTCGCGTCCGCGCTCTTCGCCGGTCTGGTCGCCGAGCCGCTGTTCGCGCTCGATGGCGCGTCGCGGCCCTACCCGACGCTCGCGTCCGCGCTGCCGTCGCAGTCCGAGGGCATGGTGCGGCTGACGCTCCGTCCGAATCTGGCGACCGCCAAGGGTCGAGCGCTGGACGCCCGCGACGTGATCTTCGCCATCGAGCGCGCGCGGAGCTCCGGAGCCGTCGGCGTCCTCGCGAACGTTCCGCGGCCGGCTCCGGTCGCCGGTGATCCGCTGTCGGTCACTTTCGTGGGGGGTGATGCGCTGGCGCTGGCGACGGCGCTCGCGAGCCCGACGACCGCGCTCGTGCCGCGCGGCTTCGCGCCCGCGGCGCCGGACGGAACCGGGCCGTTCATGGCGGTGCTGCGTGCGGGCCGGCTCGAGCTGGTCCGGAACACGAGCGCCGCGCGCGGGGCGGCGTTCCTCGAGCGCGTGACCGTGAAGCCGGCGCGCGACCTCGCCGAGGCCCTCAGGCTCTTCGAGGTCGGCGACAGCGACCTCGGGTGGCTCGGCGCGGGCCTGCACCGCGCGCGCCCCGGAGCCGTCGCATTCGACGGCGGCTCCCCGGGCTGGGTCGTGCTGAGGACGGGACGGGAGGTCGGGCCGTGGGGAGCTCCGGGCGTCGCACAGCAGCTCGCGGACTCGGTTCCCGCGTCGCGGCTCGCGCACCTCGGGCTGTCGGGGCTTCCCGCGGCGCCCGGCGTCCGCTGGGCGGGGCCGCCGAGCGACCTCCTCGTGGACGAGGGGGCGCCCCAGCTCGTCGAGGTGGCCCGTGTCGTCGCCGGAGCGCTCTCCGCCCCCGAGCACGAGCTGCGGCTGGCGCCGCGCGGGTCGCGAGAAGTGGCCGAGCGCCTCGCACGCGGCCAGTTCGCGGTTGCGCTCGACTTCGGTCGTCGTGTGGGTCCCGCGCCGCGTGACCTCCTGCTCTCGCTGGCCGCGCTGGCGGACCGCGGCGCAGCGAAGCGCCCGCCGACACTCGGCAGCTACGAGCCGCGCGTCGTCACGCGCACGCTTCCCCTCGGGATCCTCGGCGAGCTCCGCCTCACCGGCGCGCACATCCCCGCCCTGCAACTGCGAGAGTGGAACCTCGCCGACGCCTGGCGGGCGCGCGCGTGACGCTCAGGGCCCGAAGGCGAACGGGAGGGTGAAGGAGAACGCGAGCATGCCGACCTGTCCGAGGGCGCCGAGGGCGCCCAGGACGATCCCGACGATCGCCATGGGCTTCGAGGACGTCGAGAAGCGGTGGGGCTCCTTGCCGATGTTGGCGAGCGACACGATGCCGAAGATCACCGCGGCGATGCCCATCACGATCGACACGGGACCGCAGCAGCAGTTGAACACGAACCCGAAGAGGCCGAGTGCGAGCGCGACGATCGCCAAGGGGTCGTTCTGCCCGCCGCTCCCGCCGCCGCCTGTGGACAGCCCTCCGTGGGGCATGCTCGTGCCCGGCGGCAACCCCGTGGCGTAGCCGCCGATCGGGCCCGGGGGTGGCGTGAAACCGCCGGGCGGAGGCGGGCCCGGTGGTCCGCCACCTGCGGGCCCCCCGCCCCAGCCGCCAGGGGGACCTCCACCTGGAGGCGCGCCTCCCGGCGGACCCCAGCCTGGCGGCGCTCCGCCCCAGCCGCCCTGGCTCATCGCGGCCTCCGGACGTCGGCGAGCGCTCCTGCCAGCCCTGCGGCGGAGGCACCGCCGAGCAGCCACCAGGCGGCGTAGGCCAGCGGCGCTCCGCTGTGCAGCGCGACGGCGTCGTCCCACCGGCCGTGGCTCAACGCGGAGAACGCCCGGGACAGGCCACACGTGGGGCACGCAGAGCCGAGCAGGGCCCGCGCGGAGCACTCGGGCAGCAGCACTCCACCGGCCGCGTCGAACTGCTCCGGCGTGAACGTGAACGACGCGACGAGCGACCCGGCGATGGGGAAGAACAGCACCGCGTACGCGAGCGCGAGGAGCCACGCCGCGCGCCGCGCATCCACGGCAGCCAGGCGGACGGCGAGCATGGCCGCACCCTACCGGAATCAGCGCCCGGTGACGATGACGACGTCGCCCGAGCGCGTCACGGCGAGTCCGTGTGCCTCCGCGAGCGTGACCAGCGCGTCGTAGGGGCTGACGCCGCGCAGAGCCACCGCCACGGGGCCTCCGACGTCGCCCTCGATCACGAGGCCGAACGCCCCGACGTCGGCGAGCATCCGGAACGCGTTCGCCAGGTCCGCGTCGTCGAAGCGCACGTCGATGCGTCGGCGAGTGCCGACGTGATGCCGCTCGGTAGGGAGCTCCGAAATCGTTCGAGCCGCGACGCGCGCTCCGGTGATGAACTTCGCTCGTGGCGGGCTCCGCGCTTCCCAGGCCTGGACGGCGGCCAGTAGGGCCGCGTCGGCGCCGGCTTCGTCGGACGCGCGTTCGGCGCCGCCCGGTGTCATGGCCTCACTTCGAGCGCCGGACGCGCACCCCGTCGCGAACGCCGCGAGCGCGGACAGCGCCCCGAGCACCCCGAACCGGCGGTGCCCCGTCGCGCGGGGCGTCCTCTGCGCGCCTTCGTTCACGAGCGAACCGTAGCTCGGGGGTGCTCCGTTCGGCGCGTAGCCCCTGTCCGCCCTGCGGCCCCATGGTACCCTCCGCGCCACCGATGCGACCGAGATCTGCAGTCTTTTCGCTAGCCGCGCTGTCCGCGCTGCTCTTCGCCTTCGTGGCGCTCGCTCAGCCGAAGGACAAGAAGAAGGAGCCGCCCGTCGAGCCGCCGCCCGCTGCGGCTCCCGCCCCCGAGCCGCCGGCGCCCGCCGCCACCGTGGACGACCTGGGGCCGCCGCCCCCGGCGGCTTCCGCGCCCAAGGGGCCCGCGGCGTCGCCGCTCAACCCGCGCGCGAACGAGTTCCCCGACGGCGG
This sequence comes from uncultured Polyangiaceae bacterium, assembly GCA_964487605.1. Taxonomy (GTDB): domain Bacteria; phylum Myxococcota_A; class Polyangia; order Polyangiales; family Polyangiaceae; genus JAJDAH01. The sequence continues at coordinate 63,727 of CAZARU010000015.1, read as the reverse complement.
CGTCGCGCCCGCGCCCGTCGAGTACGACAAGATCCTGGGCGACATCGCGGCGCTGCGGTCGCGGGTGTCCGCGCTGACGGCGACCCTCTTCGCGAGCAAGCTCCGCATCGTGGTCCAGACCGACGACTCCGACTACGCGCGGATCCAGTCCTTCGTCGTCACCGTGGACGGTGGCGTCGTCTTTCGTGGGACGTCCCGCTTCAGCGCGGCGGACGAGAAGACGGTTTACGAGCACGCCGTCGCGCCGGGTCACCACGTGGTGGGCGTCGAAATAGAGCGCAGCGACAGCCGCAACAAGTCGTACCAGACGTGGCAGACGACGCGCCTGTCCGTCGTCGTGCCCGAGAACCGGCGTGTCGAGACGCTCGTCGTCGTTTCCGACGATTCGGACATGGCCGAGGACTTCCCCGACGACGAGGACGGCGAGTACGAGCTCTCGGTGAGGATGCGAGCGCGAGTCGTCGAGGAGTGATGCGCTCGCGGTCGGCTCTCAGGGCGCTCGGCGCGGTGGTGTGCACCGCCGCCCTGGGCCTGCTCGCGTGCCCCGCGGAGGCGCAGCCGAAGGGCAAGGGGAAGGGTTCGCCCGCCACGCCCGCCGCGGAGTCCGACAACCCGTACGCCGATCCGGGCCCTGCGGCGGGGCCCCCTCCCGCCGCGGTGCCGGCGGCGCCGCCGACGCCGGACACACCCGCACCCGAGGCGTCGCCCGAGGCGTCGCGACCCGCGGGCCCCGCGCCCGCCGCTGCGGTGCGCGCCCCGGATGCCCGGGGTTCGGCCATGCGCGCGTACCACGCGGCGCTCGCGGCGCGGAAGCTGGCGGCCACGGTGCCGCTGAGCCGACAGCGCCTCAGGGAGGAGCTCGGCGACATAGAGAAGAAGCTCCTCGATGGTCGGCGCGACGAGGCCATCGGTGCGCTGGTCGCGCTGGTCGAGTCGCCTCGGTTCGACGCGTTCGCGAAGACCGACGAGGGCCGAGCCATGAAGTATCACCTCGGCGACGCCCTCGGGCGCGCGGGTGTCTACGAGGCGTCGCGTGCCTACCTCGTCGCACTCCTCGACGGCGCGCCCACGGACACCTGGTATCGCCGAGCCGCGCGCAGCCTCGTCGACTTCGGGCTGGAGAGCCATGACCCGCGCCCGTTCATCGCCGATCTCGCGAAGGTCGGCGGTGGTGCGCCCGAGGAGCTGCGCGGGGACATCGCCTACCTCCGCGGTCGGGGTCTCGAGCGCGAGAAGAAGCTCGCCGCCGCGCTCGTCGAGTACGCGAAGGTGACGCCGCGCTCGCGCTTCTGGGCGCAGGCCACGTACCTCTCGGGCCTCGTCGAGGTGGAGCGGGGGCGCCTGGCGCAAGGGGAACGACTCTTCTGTCGCGTCGCCGACGCCAAGCTCACGCCGAAGCAGGCGCCGCTGTACGGTGGAACGGAGTTCTTCCGGGTTCGGGATCTGAGTCGCCTGGCCCTGGGGCGGGTGGCCCACGAACAGTTCCGTTTCGACGACTCCCGGTACTACTACTACCTGGTACCGAACGACTCCGAGCACCTGCCCGAAGCGCTTTATGAGTCGGCGACGTCGCGCTACGAGAAGAAGGACTACGAGTCGGCGCGGCAGCTCCTCGACGAGCTCTCGGCGCTTCAGCGTAACCATCCGTACGAGGACGAGGCATGGGTGCTCGACGCCTTCGTCCACATGGCCGTGTGCGAGTTCGATGCAGCGGACGTGAAGCTGGGCGAGTTCCTGAAGCGCTACGAGCCGGTTCGCGACGGCGTGCGACGACTGCTCAAGGACGACACGGCGATGCGCCAGCTGCTCGACGCGGTCCGCGTGGGCGCCGACCCGGGCGCGTCGGGCACCGGCCTCGCGCAGGCGGATGCGCGCGCCATCGGTGCGCTGCTGCGCCTCGACTCCGCCTACGCGGCCAGCTCGCTTCGCATCGCCCACACCGAGCACCAGATCAGCGGGCTGCGGGGCGCCATGACCGAGCTCGACGCGGCCCGTGCGCGCCTGGCGGACCCGAAGAAGGTCCGAGCGCAGGCCGAGGGTGCCATCTCCGGCTCGCCTGCCGAGAAACTCCAGGCCATCGACGCGCAGATCGCCGAGGTGCGGCGCCTGCTGCGGTCGGTGTCTGGCGGGAAGCGTGCCGGCGCCGTCGAGCAGCTCCGCCGGGACCTGGAGGTGCTCGAGGTGGCGGCTCGCGCGGCTCGCGCGGCCGCGGCGCCCACGGTCCTCGCCGCGACCAGCCAGAGCGCCGACCTCACCGAGATGTTGCGGGCGGATCGCGAGCGGGCGACGCAGCTCCACGGCGAGGCCGAGGCGCTCCGGACGAAGCTCGTCGCCGAGCAGGTGGAGCTCGCGCGGAGCGCGCTCGGCCGGCTCGACCGTCGCCTCTCCCGGCTCCTGGCGCGTGCGCGCCTCGGGCGCATCGAGACGGTGCTCGGTCGCAAGCGCTCCCTGGAGATCGAAATAGAGGCGCTCTCCCAGGGGCTGCTGCCGCAGAGTGCCGTGGACTCGCTCGACGCGGCTCGGTTCCTGCGGGACGACGAGGAGTACTGGCCGTTCGACGGTGAGGACTGGGACGACGAGTACGTCGGTGGCGAGGGGCTTCGATGAGGCTGTCCCGGGCCGGCGCCCTTCTCGGGCTGTTGGCGTTCGGCCTGCAGGCCCGGCCGGGAAATGCCCAGGAGCCGGCCGCAGCGCCCGAGGCCGCGCGCGAGCAGAGCAAGATCAAGCCCGTCGCCGAGCGCAAGCTCTCGGAGGCGGAGCGCCCCACCGTCGCCAAGAAGAAGGAGTCCCAGGCGCGCGCCAGGCGTGCCGAGCGGGTCAAGCTACGGATCCCGGACCGCCTGCGCAGAGCGCTGGAGCAGAAGATCGACGCCCGCATCGCGTACGACGTGAAGGAGGCGAAGCGGCTGCGCGCCGAAGCCATCGTCCTGCTCGGTAAGTTCATCACCGAGTCGCCTGCGGACGGCGCCGAAATGCCCGAAGCGCTTCTGCGCATCGGGGAGCTAGAGTGGGAGGCGGCTCGGGACGAGTTCCTGCTCGCGTTCAATCGCTGGGAGGCCACGCCGCTGGAGCAGCGGGGAGCGCCGCCGGCCCCGGACTACTCTCGGCCGCGCAAGCGCTTCCTGCGGGTCCTGCAGAGCTACAAGACGTATCGCGACTACGACCTCGCCCTGTACGTGGACGGCTTCCTCGCCCAGGAAGAGGGCAAGCTCGAGGAGTCCATCGATCGCTTCAACCGCATCCTGGCGTGGTTCCCGAAGAGCCGCTTCGTGCCGGATGCGCACATGGTCCGCGGCGAGTACGAGTTCACGAAGGAGTTCCCGAACTACGAGGTCGCCTACCAGGAGTACGAGCAGGTGCTCCGCTTCAAGGAGAGCGGACTCTACGACATCGCTCTCTTCAAGAGCGCCTGGTGCCTCTGGAGGCTCGGTAAGACGGACGAGGCTGCGCGTCGCTTCCTGACCGTCTTCAAGAAGACCTACGAGGTCGAGGAGAAGGGCGGCGCTTCGGACGACGTTGACGAGCTTCAGAAGGAGGCTCTGCGAAACCTCGTGGCAGTGTTCGTCGAGGACGAGCGCCACTCCGCGTCCGACATGCACCAGTTCCTCGTGAAGGCGGGGGGCGAGAAGTTCGCCGGAAAGATCGTCCGAGCGCTGGCCGAGGCGTTCTACGACCAGGCGCACTACGAGCGCGGGGTCGAGGCGTATCGCCTCCTGCTGAAGCTCGAGCCGACGGCGCCCGAAGGCTACGACTGGGCCCTCGCCGTCGCCCTGGGCCACTCCACGATGGAGAACTGGGCGGAGCTGGAGAAGGACTACCGGTGGCTCATCGCGGACTTCACCCGGCCCGTGGACGCGAAGGGGAAGCCGAAGAAGGGCGGAGGCGCCTGGGTCAAGGTGCAGCGCGAACCGACCCTGGAGGCCTCGGAGGCCGCCCTGGAGAAGCAGCTCCGGGCGGACGCCACGGGCCTGCACGCGAAGGCGCAGCGGGACAAGACCAGCCGTGCGGAGTTCGAGGCCGCTTCGAAGCTCTACGCGGTGTACCTCTCGCGCTTCGGGCATCGTACGCGCGCGTACGAGGTCCACTTCAACCACGCCGAGATCAACTTCTACCACCTCGACGACGGCGCGACGGCGGCGGACTCGTACCTCGCCGCCGTGCGGCTGCACCCGAAGGGGCCGCTCAGTCGTGACGCCCTGTACAACGCCCTTGCTGCCCTGGAGGCGGCTCGCGCCAGGGAGTTCGAGAGCGCGAAGGCCGCAGGCCAGAAGGCGCAGGAGACCGCGACGGACAAGAAACTGACCGAGGCGATGGAGCTGTACGTCTCGTCGTACCCGAACGATCCGGACGTTCCGGAGCTCCTCTTCCGCCAGGGCAAGCTCTACTACGACTACGAGGTCTTCGACCCGGCGGTGCGTCAGTGGGGCCTCCTGGTGGAGAAGTACCCCCAGAGCAAGTTCGCCGCGGGCGCAGGCGAACTTATTCTCGACTCGTTCAACAAGAGCAAGGACTACGACAACATCGAGACGTGGGCGCGCCGGTTGAAGACCGCGCCGTCGTTCCAGACGGCCGATCAGCAGAAGCGACTCGACACGCTCATCATCGGCGCCGTGTTCAAGCAGGGTGAGCAGCACGGCGAGAAGGGGAACCACGCCCTCGCGGCCGCCGCGTACCTCAGGGCCGCCCGAGAGTTCCCCAAGGAGGCGCGCGCCGCGCAGGCGGCGGTCAACGCCGAGGTCGAGGCGAAGCGCGCGGCCGATCTCGAGACGCTCGACGCGGCCGTCAAGCTCCTCATCGCCGATCACAAGCAGCGCCCCGAGGCCGCGCAGGGCGTCTGGATCGCCGCGACGACGTACCAATCCGTCGGGCTCTTCTCGCAGGCGGCCGACTACCACGCGGTGCTCGCGTCCACCTGGCCGAAGGACGAGCACCACAAGGACGCGGCGTTCAACGCAGTGCTGCTCAGAACCACCGTCGGCGAGCACGAGAAGGCCATCGCGTCCGGGAACGACTTCAAGAAGCGGTACCCTCGCGACGAAGCGGCCGACGAGGTGACGTTCCTGATGGGCAAGGCCCACGAGAAAGCGGGCAAGTGGAAGGACGCAGAGCGCCTCTACGGGACGTACTCCCACACGGCCAAGACGGCCTCCAGCCGGGTGGAGTCCCTGGTGCGGCTCGCCACGGTGCGGGTGGAGCTCGGTGACGAGAAGGGCGTGGGAACGGCGCTCGCGGGCGCCGTCAAGGAAGGCAAGCAGAACAAGGGGCGGCTCGACGACGACGGGAAGTACTTCGCGGCGAAGGCCCGCTACATGCAAGGGGAGCGCGTCCTGGCGGAGTACGAGGGCGTGAAGATCGAAGGGGACGTCGATCAGCTCAAATCACGCCTGAAGAAGAAGAGCGAGCTCCTGAAGAAGGCAGCGGACGCGTTCCTCGAGACGGCGGAGATGGGGGTTGCGGAATGGACCACCGCGGCCCTGTACCAGATCGGCTTCACCTACGAGTCGTTCGCCCAGGCGCTCATCAACTCGCCGCCACCGGACAGCCTGTCCGCCGAGCAGAAGACGCTCTACTCGCAGCAGATCGACGAGTTCGTGGTGCCGATCGAGGAACGGAGCATCGAGGCGTACGAGAGCGGCTGGTTGAAGGCCGTCGAACTCGGCATCTTCAACTCGTGGACGGCGAAGATGCGTACGGCGCTCGGCAGGTTGAGCCCCGAGCTGTACGCGCCCATGAACGAGACGGGCTTCGCGCTCCGGTCGCGGGGGCCGTCGCCGCTCCCGCCCTTGATTGACGGTCCGCGGCGGAGCAAGGACGGGCGCAGCACGCCGTACTTCATCCCGCTGCCGAACCAGGAGCAGCCGGCGGTGGCCTCCTCGACTCCCGCGCCGCCCGCGAAGGACGCCGACGCGAAGGCCAAGGGTGACGGCGCCACGCCGGAAGGGAGTTCCGCGCCGAAGGGCGACGCCGCGCCCAAGACCGAGGCCGAGGCCAAGGAGGCCGCGCAGAAGTCGAAGCCCAGGCCAGCGAAGGGAGGCGGACGGTGAGCCGCTTCGCCCGCCTGGTGACGATCGCGCTGCTCGTGACGGGGTGCGGCGGTGCGGCCGAGCAGCCTCGCGCGCCCAGGCTCCCTCCCGCGAACCCGGAGGCGCTGTCGAAGATGGTGCAGGGCGTCGGTGTCGCGGGGGACGTCGGCGGTCGCGACCGCGCCATCGAGCTGCATCGCGAGGCCCTCCGCTCGGACCCGAACCTGTGGGAGGCGCGCTACAACCTCGGCATCCTGCTGGCCGAGGCGGGCAAGCTGGCCGACGCGGAGGTGGAGCTGATCGCCGCCGCCAAGCTCGCGCCCAACGCCGAGGACGTCGCCGTCGCCCTGGGTGAGATCCGGCGTCGTCGCGGCGATCCGGACGCGGCAGCCCGGGATCTCGAGCCCTTCGTCACCGCGCACCCCAAGTCCATCGCGGCGCGCGTCGCGCTCGTGAGCGCCCTGCGTGAGAGTGGCGCCCTCGAGCGCGCCATCGAGCACGCCCGCGAAGTGCTCGTGCGCCGCGCGAGCGACCCGAATGCGCTGGCCGAGCTCGCGCTCTCGCACCTCGCCAAGGGCGAGTCGGATACCGCGGAGCTGCTGAGCTCGGAGTCGCTGAAGGTGGCCGAGAAGAGCGCCATCGCGGAGCGAACGGCGGGACTGGTCGCCCTGGCGCGCGGCGACGACGCCATCGCGTTCCAGCACTTCGCCAAGGCGAGCGAGCTCGATCCGCAGGACACGACCGCTCGGCTCAACGTCGGAACGGTGCTCCTGCAGGCGGGCGTCTACGACCGAGCGGTGCCCGAGTTCCGCAGCGTGCTCGCCTCCAAGCCGAATGATCTGGACGCCAAGATCGGCCTCGCTGCCGCACTTCGCGGCCTGGGCAAGCGCGACGCGCCGGGCCCGTGGCAGGAGGCCGAGCGCTTGCTCCGGGAGGTGCTCGCGGAGGAGTCCGGCAACGTCGCCGCGAACCTGAACATGGGCCTGCTCTACGCCGACTTCCTGCAGCGCCCCGCCGAGGCCAAGCCCTACCTGCAGCGCTTCCTCGACGAGGCTCCCGAAGGACACCCCGCGCGCGAGCTGGCCGGCAAGAAGATCGCGGCGACGAAGTGACGAGGGCGCCTTGAAGCGCGACCGTCGCGTCCGCCGATCGCGCGCGCCGCGCGAGGGCTCCCGCGCGGACGCAGGCGTGACGATCGAGCTGCCGCGGTTCCTCGAGGCGTCCCTCGCGCTGGGACATCCCTGGGTGTACCGCGACCACGTACCGCCCGGGTTCTCGGCCCCGAGTGGCACCTTCGTCCGCGTGAAGGCCGGCCACTACACGGCCTACGCGCTCTGGGACGAAAGCTCGGCGCTGGCGCTTCGCATCTTCTCGCGCGGCGGCGTGCCCGACGGCGCCTGGTTCGACGACAGGGTGTCCGCAGCGCTCGCGCTGCGAGAGCCCGTGCGGCGCTCGGACACCACGGCCTATCGGTGGATCGCCGGCGAAGGGGACGGCATGCCCGCCGTCGTGGTCGATCGCTACGACGGGTGGGCCGTCGTGGCGACCTACGCCGATGCGGCGCAGCAGCTGGTGCCGCACGTCGTCGGGGCGCTCGAGCGCGCCGACGCGCTGTCGGGCGTGCTCGTCCGGCGCGCGGGTGAGCCGGCCGCGCTGGCCGCCGGTCGCGAACCGCCCGATCCGCTCGTCGTTCGGGAGCACGGGCTGTCGTTCAGGGTGAGCCTGCGGCGCGGCCAGAAGACGGGCATGTTCCTGGACCAGCGTGAGAACCGCCGCTTCGTCGAGCACCTGGCCGCCGGCAAGCGCGTCGCGAACGTGTTCGCGTACACGGGAGGGTTCTCGGTGTACGCGGCGCGAGGGGGGGCGGCGAGCGTCACGAGCGTCGATTCCGCCGCGGACGCGGTGGCGGAGGTGCTGCCCAACGTGCGTCTCAACGGCCTGGACGAGTCACGCCACGAGGCGATCGTCGCCGACGCGTTCGAGTGGCTGACGGCCGCGCGCCAGGGCGGCCGGAAGTTCCACGTGGTCGTGTGCGATCCCCCGAGCTTCGCCCGAAGTCGCGACCAGCTCGACGCGGCGCTCGATTCGTACGTGCGCGTGAACACGCTGGCGCTCGGTGTCGTCGCGCCGGGTGGATGGCTCGTCACCGCGAGCTGTACCGCGCAGGTCGCCCCGCCGGCGTTTCGTGAAGCGCTTGCCGAGGCGGCGCGCCGTGCCAGGTGCGTGGTGCGCATCGGGTACGATACGGGGCACGCCATCGATCATCCGATCGCCGTGGGGCACCCCGAAGGGCGCTACCTGAAGTGCCTCGCCGGGCGCGTCGAGCCGCTGGTGTGATCGCCCTCCCGGGGTCTTCCCGGAAACGCCCAAGCGCCCGATCGGAAAAGACGAAACGCGCGGGCGCCGCGTGGGAGGTGCGCGGCGCCGCGCGTTCGTACGTCGTCCTCTCGTCTTTCCTCTGCTCTCTTGCACCTCCTTGGCGGTGGGTTGGTCGCGTCCGTTCGGTGGTGGTGGGCTCGGGTCTCTGCTTCCGCTCCGCTTCTCTCCTCTCGCGCCGCCGGGGTCAGCTCCCCGGATCCGGAGCGGCGGGCCGTGGTGGGCTCGCCGCAGCTCTGGGCCGGACAACCGTCGCGCCGCGCCGGTTGTTCCCGGTGCCCGGGGACTCGTCGTGACGCCGCGCGGTCATGGACGGTTCCCTTACAAGTGGCGTGCCAGCGCGGAGGACGCAGGAGTTCGGCGGAAAGACCGACAGCTGGGCTCGCCGCCGCTCCCCGCCGCCTGTCATCTTGTCGCGAGCCGCCCCGTGGAGTGCCGGCGCGTCAGAACGCGTAGCGAATCGCGATGGATCCGAGCCACGCCAGCGGCGTCTCGGAGCTGCTCACGCGGTCGAACGTGTCCGCGTAGTTTCGCACGCCACCGTGGAGCGCCAGGGCCAGGTGCGGGCTCACCTGGTACCACTCGAGGCCTGCGGTGGCGCCGAAGAACGGATTGACCTCGTCGGCGCTCTGGTAGCCGTAAATCCCGAGGACGTCTTCGGTCACGCGCGCGGCGCCGATGCTGCCCTGTACGAACATCCCGAAGCGGTCGAAGGGACGGACCGTGAAGCGCACGCCTCCGCCGAGCCCCCAGAGCGCGTACGTCCGGGGCTGTGGAGGCGGGTTCGCGTAGGACGTGTCCGTGAAGGCGACGTCGCCCTCCACGAGCAGCATCGCGAAGTCGAACACCTCGTACCCGACCAGCGCGTGGAACCAGGGTGCGGTGGGCGAGACGTGCTTCATGGGCCCCACGTGCCCGAGCACGCCGACGTTGCCCTCGACGACGAGCCCGCGGTGGTGGGGCGGGGGAGGTGGCGCCTCCTCGACGGTGTCCGGCGCGCCCAGCGTGCGGCCCGACGTCACCGCGCGGGCGTCGAGCCACGCCTCGACCTCCTGCTGCGACGGCCCGCCCTCGGCGGCGAGCGCGACGCCGGGCGTCACCAGCGCGAGCAAGGCGGCGGCGAGTGAGCGGCGCATCGTCACGGCGAAGCCAGGCTATCGCTTCGCGGGGTGTGCGTCAGCCCATGAAGTCGGCGCGGGTGCACAGCGCCGAAAACGCCAAGCCCGCGTCCCGCAGCGCCTCCGCGCCGCCTTCCAGTCGATCCACGAGCGCCGCGACGGCCACCACCTCGGCGCCCGAGGCGCGCAGGAGCTCGGCGGCCTTCCGCGACGATCCCCCGGTGGTCACGACGTCCTCCAGCATCACGACGCGCATTCCCGGAAAGAGGCTCTTGTCGCCCTCGACGAGCCGCTTGCTGCCGTGGTCCTTCAGCTGCTTGCGCACGTAGAGCGCCGGCAGGCTCCTGCCCTTCTGGAAGCTCACGAGGGACACCGCGCTCGCCAGAGGGCATCCCCCCAGCTCGACGCCACCCACGGCGTCGCACGCCGGGAGGTCTTCCAGCTGCGAGAGCATGAGCTCACCCACCAGCGCGTGGCCCTCGGCGGTGAGGATCGTCTGCTTGCAGTCGATGAAGAAGTCGCTCTCGCGCCCGGAGGCGAGGGTGACGCGCTTTCTCTCGAAGCTCCGCTCGCGCAGCAGCTCCACCAGCCGCTCGCGCTTGACCGGGTCGATCACCGCCGGCGGGCCTTCTTCTTCGCGCGGCGCTTTCCGCGGAGTGCGGGGACGACCGGCGGGGGCGGTGCGCGGCGGGCGGTCGCAGCCGTCTTCTCTGCGGGCGTCGGCGCCGGCGCCGGGCGCTTCGATGGGGCCTTCGCCTTCGACTCACCTCGCGCCTTGCCGCCGCGCTTCTTCGGCGCGCTGCTGGCGTGGGCGGCGCTGGCCTTTCCGCTCTTCTTGGCCGGGTCGGGTTCGCCGTCGGTGTGCACGCGGCCGCGGACGAGCGCGCCCTCGGCGATGCCGACGCGGGCGCCCGAGAGGTCACCGGCGACCTTCGCGCCGTTCTCGATCACGACGCTACCGGAGCCGCGGAGGTTTCCCCGGACACTGCCGCGGATCGTCAGGTGAGCGCCCGTGACGTTGCCGAGGATCACGGCGCCGTCGAACAGTACGACGTCTCCCTCGACCTCGATGTCTCCCTCCACCCGGCCGCGAACCTCGAGGGAGCCCTCGCCGTTCAGGTTGCCCCGGATGGACGTCGTCTGGCCGATGATGGAAGTGGTGGCGGCCATCTCTTCACACGTCCATCTCGACGTTGCCCTTGAAGGAGGCGCCGTCGGCGATGGTGAGGCGAGCGGACTTCACGTCGCCGATGAGGCGCCCGCCGGCCTGGATGTCCACGCGCTGCCGCGCGTCCACGTTGCCGGTCACCTCGCCCGCGACGCTGAGGGACGACGCTTCCACGTCGGCCTCGACCCGTCCTTCCGCGCCGACGGTCACCACGTCGGTGCAGCTCAGGCTCCCCCGGAGCTTGCCGTTCACCACGACTTCCTCTTCGCTGGAGACCTCCCCCTCGACCGTCAGCCCTGCTGCGAACACCGTACCTGCCATCTCAGCTCTCCGCGTCCCGCCTAGAAATCGTCGTCGAAGTCCGTGTCGAGCGTGACGCTCACACGGGCCCCCTCTTCGATGGAAACTTCGCTGGCCTTCATCTGACCATGCACGACCGCGGTGGAGCGGATGCGTATGGTCCCGCTGACGACCGCGTCCCCACCGAGCGTGCCGGCGAGGTCCAGGGACTCGGCATGGAAGACGCCGCCGACCTTGGCGCCTGCGGCGACCGAGCTCGGGCCGTCCACGCGGACGTCTCCCTCCACCACGCCTTCGACGCGGATTCCGCCTTTGCCGGAGACGTTTCCGACGATGCGGGTCGTCGGACCGATGATGCTGTCGCCCCTGTCGACGCTGGCCATGGGAACGGGCGCGGACGCTAGTACAGGCGGCCGCGAGTGTCACCGCTTCGCGACGTGATCCACCCAAAAAGGCGGACTCTCCAGGGCCGGGCGCCCCGGGGCGCCTCCGAGCCATCGGCTCGGCAGGGCGCGGAGCTCGGTTTCGACCCCCGCTCTGCACCGACGGGTCGCCCACTTTGCGTCGAGGTGCGCGGACGGATCACCGCGCGCCGCGCGCGCGAAAACCGTCGAGCACCTCGGCGGCCCGGGGCACCGACCGGAACAGTCCGCGCGCGTAGAGGAGCTGTCGTCGCTCGGGGGACAGGTCGCCGGGCCTTCCGCGCGTCGCTGCGTAGAGCAGAATCGCGGCCGCGACGCTGACGTTCAGACTCTCGACGAAGCCGCGCATGGGAACCCGGACCGACGCGCGCGCCGCGCCGGCGAGCTCCGCCGAGATCCCCTGGTGCTCGTTCCCGAGGACCAGCGTGAGACGCGGGAGCGTCGCGAGATCCTCCGGTGCCAGCCGGCCCTCGGGGTGCGTCGTCACCAGCGCGTGGTCCGCGGCGTGCGCGGTCTGCACCACCGTCGCGTCGCCCCCGTGACGGACGACCTCCACCCACCGGTCGGTTCCCTTCGTGACGCCCGAAGCGACCAGGAACGCCTCCGAGCGCTCCACGACGTGAAGCCGCGACACGCCGAAGGCGTCGCAGGAGCGGATGACGGCCGCGCCGTTGTGAGGATCGTGCGGGGCGTCCATGACGACGGCGACGGAGTCGAGACGTCGTCCGGCGACCTCCTGGATGCGACGCCGCCGCGCGTCGCCGACCATCGGCTCGAGCAGCTCCACCACGACGCCCGGCGAGAGGTCGTCTTCCCAGCCGTCCCTGCCGTCCGTCGCGGCGACCGCGCTGGCCTCGGCACGATCCAAGGCGTCACCCCGCCAGGGAGCGCCGGCCGGCGGGGGGCGCCTCGATGCGCTGCCCCACGGCGCTGGCGATGCGTCCGAGCTCGTCCATCAGCTGCTCGAAGGCGTCGAAGGTCAGTGCCTGGGGGCCATCGCTCAGCGCCTTGGAGGGTTCGGGGTGCACCTCGACCATCACGCCGTCCACCCCCGTGGCCACCGCAGCTCGGGCCATCGGCGTCACCGCTTTCGCGACACCGGTGCCATGCGACGGGTCCACGACGATGGGCAGATGCGTCATCTCCCGCAGGAGCGGCACGATGCCGAGATCGAGGGTGTTGCGCGTCGTCGTCTCGAACGTCCGGATCCCGCGCTCGCACAGGATGACCTGGTAGTTGCCGCGCGACACGATGTACTCGGCGGCCATCAGCCACTCCTTCACGGTGGCGCTCATGCCCCGCTTGAGCATGACGGGCTTGCCCAGCGCTCCCAGCGCCTCCAGGAGCGTGAAGTTCTGCATGTTGCGCGCGCCCACCTGGAGGATGTCGGCGTACTTGGCCACCAGTGGGACGGTGTCGGTGTCCTTCACCTCGGTGATGATGGGAAGTCCCGTACGGTCACGGGCCTCGGCGAGGAGCTGAAGCCCGTCCTCGCGCAGCCCCTGGAAGTCGTAGGGGCTGGTCCGGGGCTTGAAGGCGCCGCCGCGGAGGATCGCGGCTCCCTTGGATGCGACGAGGTCGGCGGTGCTGAGGACCTGTTCGCGGTGCTCGACGGAGCACGGCCCCGCGATCACCGTGAGCTGGCCGCCGCCGAGCCGCACGCCGCCGACCTCGACCACGGTGTCGTCCGGCTTCACCTCGCGGCTGACCAGCTTGTACGGCTTGCTGACCGAGACGGCGTCGGAGACGCCAGGGAGGCGGTTGAACAGCCCGGGGTCGAGACCGCCCTTGTTCCCGGTGATGCCGATGGCGACGCGCTGCGCGCCTGGGATGGGGTGCGGGCCCAGACCGAGCTCGCGAATGCGCTCGGAGACGGCTTCGATCTCCTCCGGAGTCGCGTTGGGCTTCATGAGAATCAGCATGGCGCACGGACTCTACCAGCGAACCCCGGGGGTCGCCGTCCTGGTGTCGGGCGGGGCGTCCGGCTCCACGGAATCCGCCACCGCATTGACCTTCCAGGCCGAGGCACTATGGTCTGCGTCCCAACGCCGACAGCCCCAAGGTGACGCATGGCATCCGAGAACGTGAAGGTGTTCAACGACCTCAACTTCGACGACGAAGTGTTGAAGAGCGACGTACCGGTGCTCGTCGACTTCACCGCCACGTGGTGTGGCCCGTGCAAGGCGCTCGCCCCCATCGTCGATCAGGTCGCAGAGGAGCTGGTGGGCAAGGTGAAGGTCGGAAAGCTCGACATCGACGATTCGCCCGTCACGGCGGGTAAGTTCGGCGTGCGCGGCGTGCCCACGCTCATGGTCTTCAAGGCCGGGCAGCGCGCCGCGCAGCACGTCGGGCTGACGACCAAGGCGAAGGTCCTGCAGCTCGTCGGCTGATCCGGGCAGGCTTCCGAGTGGCGCGGCGCCGTCGCTCGGTCCTGTGGATGGTTCACGGCATCACCGCGGGCGTCCACGGCGTGGTCGCCCTCGGCGCGGCCCACTGGCTGTCCACTCCTCTCGCCCTCGCCGTCGCGGCGGTCGCCCTCGCGGGAACGTCCCTCCGGTTTCACGCCATCGCGGGCGACCCCGCCCGGCCACGGTGGGTCGTGCACCTCGTGGACGAACCCGTCTTCGTTCACTGGGGCGCGTGCGTGTTCGCCTCGTTCCTCGTGCTGCCGATCTTCGTCGGTGGGGTCGTCGTGGGCCTGGGGAGTCCGGTCGCTTCGCCGAGCCTGGCCGCGCTGGTCGCGTATGCGGGTGGGATCGTGCTCTCGGCGTGGAGCGTCTGGGTTCGTCGCCGCCTGGTGCGGGTCGTCCACCACGAGGTGCCCGTCGTCGGCCTGGCGCCGGCGTTCGACGGCTTTCGCATCGTGCACCTCACCGACCTGCACGTGGGCGGCTTCGACGACCAGCGTCGCGCCGAGGAGTGGATCGCCCTGGCCAACGCGCAGCGGCCGGACCTCGTCGCGGTGACCGGCGACCTCGTCACGACCGGCGACCACTGGTACGCGGCCGTGGCCGCCGCGCTGTCCCGCCTCGAGGGGCGCGAGGGGACCCTCGCCGTCATGGGGAACCACGACCAGTGGAACGAGGAGGCGCTGGTGGGGCACCTGCGCGACGCGCGAGTCGTCGTGCTGCGCAACGAACGGCACGCGGTGACCCGCGGGTCGGACAGCGTCGTGTTCGCCGGGCTGGGTGATCGCTTCACCGAGCGAGACGACCTCCGCGCGACGCTGGCGGGGATCGCGTCCGGCGTGCCCGTCGTGCTCCTCTCGCACTACCCCGTGGTGTTCGACGAGGCCGCGGCGCTGGGTGCGGATCTGGTGCTCAGTGGTCACACGCACGGCGGACAGGTCGGCCTTCCGCCGCTGCACGACGTGCTCAACGTCGCAGCGTTCTCGGGCGAGCGGCCGCGAGGTACCCATCGCATCGGCGACAGCACGCTCGTCGTCAACGCGGGGCTCGGAACGAGCGGACCTCCCATGCGCCTCGGCATCCCGCCGGAGGTCGTCGTGGTGGTGCTGCGCGCGGCGTGACGCATCGACCGCGCGCCGCGCCACGATTACCATGACCCCATGAGCACGCCGCCACGCCAGCGCGCCGCGAGCTTGGCGTTCGTCGCGGTCGTGGCGGCGTGCAGCGCCGTGCCTCCGCCGGCCGGCCGTCGCGTCTCGCTCCTCGACGCCGTCTCGGCGCGTTCGCCTTACGAGTCTCCGGCGACGTGGCGCTATCACCCGCGCCAACCAGCGGCCCTGCGCGTGAAGCTCGACGCCGGTGCCGGAACGGTGCTGTACGCGGGCGCTCGTGGCGAGCGGTGGCTCGTCGAGGACGGCTGGGCGCGCGCCGCGGCAGTCTCGGCGCCCGAAGACATCGTCTCCGTCACTCGCACACCCGACGGCTGGCTCTTCGTCGGATCGAGCGGAACCTCGTACGAGGCGTCCGAGCCGCTCGGGGCGTTCGTTCGTTCGTCGGCGCCCGTGGACCGCCTGGCGGTGGTGGCGGGTGCCGGCGACGCCATCGTTGCGATACGGCACGACGGACGCCTCGCCCGAGGGAGCGATGGTGGTGCCGTGTGGCACACCGTGGGCCCCGAGGAGACCTTCTCCGACGTGGCGATGCTGCGGGACGGAACGGGAAGCGGCCTGGCGCTCGCCGTGCCGGAGGCGCTCTACCGCACGACGGACGCCGGCGCGACGTGGGCGCGCGTGGACACGCCACCGATGGGTGCCGTGGCGCTCGACACGGCCGCTTCCGGGATCGCCATCAGCACCCCCACCGGCGTCGCGACCTGGACCCCCGCAGGTGTGACCCAGGGAGGCACCCCGTCCCGCTCGACGCGCTTCGACCTGGGCGCGAAGATCCCACGCGGGGCGAACGCCGCCGCGCTGGTCACGGGCGCGGCGACGGTCATCGGTGCGCGCTACGTGGAGCTCGGGAAGTCTGCCAAGAGCCCTTCGGGTTGGACGATGTTTGCCGGGCCGCTCGCCGGGCCGCTCCAGGAGAAGCGCCTCGCCCTCTCGTCCAGGTGCGACGTCGCGCGCGTGGCGGGGTATGGCCGCCACCTCCACGTGGCCTGCGGGCGCACCATCGCGGCGGAGTCCATGGAGGTGGAGTTCTTCCGCAGCGAGGACGAGGGCAGGACGTTCCAGAAGGACTCGCTGACCGCCTACGCGCACCCTGGCTCCTTCGAGATGGTCGTCGGGCCCGACGGCGGCCTCGTCGTCACGGGTGTCTGCGTCGCACCGGCTCGCGGATGTCGAGCGCGGGGCGTGCTGTATCGGCGTCCGCGGATCGAGCGCGCGCGCCGCGACGACGACGCGCCGCCGAAGCGTGAGGCGAAACGCGCCGAGGGAGAGTTCGAGTTCGCGCCGGCCGTGACGCCGGCGCTCCGCGACGGCGCCGACGCTCTCGGGATCTCCGCGGATGGGCGCATCATCTACGCCGTGGGGCGTCGGACGAAGAACGACGCGCTGGCCGTCTTCGTGTCGCGCGACGGGGGCAAGACGTTCGCAGCCCGCGACATCGACCGCGTCGAGCTGCCGTCCCAGGACGAGGAGGTGCTGCGCCCGTGGGACGTTCGCAAGGCGGACGTGCGGGTCGCCGCGCTCGGTGCGTCCGAGGACGGGTCACTGGCCGTCGTGCTCGAGCGCGACGACGAGTGGCAGATCGTCGTCACGGACGAAGGAGGGCGCGTCCTCGCGATTTCGCCGAGTCCCGCGCCAGGCGCCCGCGTGAGCGCCGTCGGGCTGCACGCCCTGGCGGTCCACGGTTCGACGCGGCAGGCGTGGGAGTCCCTCGACGGCGGAGCGAGCTGGGCCTCCGTGGGCGCCCTGCCGGTCTCTCCCTGCGGCGAAGACGACGGCTGCGCCTTCGAGCTCTCCTGCACGAGGGTCGGGTGCGTCGTGGGCGACGAGCTGACGCGCTCGGGCTGGCGCGGGCAGGCGGAGCTCGGCGCGCCCGGGATGGCGCCGCCGGAGGCCGCGACCGAGCTCCACGATCGACGCGTTCGAACGCCCATCGCGTGCTCCCTCGACGGATCGGCATGGACGCGGATCGGCGCGCTGGGCGCGCTCCCGGACGCGCGGACGGCGGCCCTCGGCAACGTCGCGTGGTTCGAGGCGGAGGTCCGTCCGTCCGAGGCGACGGCGGTGACGTTCCACGGCGTGCAGGGCGCCCGGGTTCGCGTCGAGCGCCACGAGCTGCTGCCACCCATCGCGAATGCGGAGACCTTCGCGTTCACGTACGAGAGCCAGATAGAGGGTGGCGCCGTGCTGCGCTACCCGCTGCCGACGACCCGCGCGGAGATCTCCGACGTCGAGGTGGCGTGGGACAATCGCATCGACGGCGTCGTGGAGCGTGCGCGCATCGCTCGCGGCGGCGCGTATCAACCGGGTGACTACGAGGCCGCGGGCGAGCGCAGCCGCCGTGCGCAGCCGAATCTCCTCAGCATCGCGCCCGGCGGCGTGCACGTGCGGCTTCACGCTCACGCGCGGGACGCCCAGGCCACCCATTTCCTGGACGGCACGAGGAGCACGTCGCTGCGGCCGGTCCCTTGGCCCGCCGGGCCCGTGGACGTGGACTTCAGCGACATCACGCGGGTCGCGGGTGTCGCCGTGCCGGTTCGCGTGGTGGGGCGCGGGTCGGCGATCGTGCGGGCGCAATCGTCGGGCGAGGACTGGACGTTCGACGCCTCGGCGGTCGGCGTCCTGCGCCCGGAGCGCTTCGGTCTCCGCCAGTCGTTCAGGGTGGCCTACCTGGGGAAGACCGCTGGTCTCCACGTCGCGCGCTGGAGCGCGCTCGGCGAAGAGGCGGAGGGGACGTTCATCCCCTTCACGGCGCGCGGCGCGATGCTCCCCGTCGCCATCCCGACGCCCAGGGCGCTCGGCGATCGTCCGTCGCCGTGCCCTGCGGCGCGCCGCACGTCCACGCCGCGCGTGGTCTCGCCGCACCTCCCCGGCACACGGCATCCGATGGTCGTGACGGACGCCAACGAGCCGCTGCGGGTCATGCTGACCGACGGTGCCGTCCTGCACGGTACGCCTTCGGATCCCTGCGTGGCGACGTTCGACGCCGTCACCGTGCCCACGGAGACGTTCTCTGCCGAGGAGCGGGCCCTGGTGCCCCTGGACGACCTCGAGCGCGCGTGGCTCTTCCGGTGGGGTCGCGAGGAAGAGGGGCGGCGCATCGCGGAGTACCGCACCATGAGCTGCCGGTTCGAGCCGACGCTGGAGGTTCCCGCGGAGGTGCTTCGCCTGCCGGGGACGACCGTGCTGCGCCGGTGATCGCGCATTTTTTCGCCGGGTGGGTTCGCGCGCGTGGGCATCTCGACTAGGGTCCTTCCGCGATGATTCCCCGCTACACGCCGGCGGACTTCGCCGCGCTCTGGTCGGACGCCACGCGCTACGCGACCTGGCTCGAGGTCGAGCTCGCCGCGTGCGAGGCCATGGAGGACGAGGGCCTCGTACCGCGAGGGACCGGCGGCGCGCTGCGCGCCATGAACCTCGTGCCGAACGCCGCAGCCATCGAGGACATCGAGAAGACGACGCGCCACGACGTGATCGCGTTCCTCACGCACGTGGAGCAGCTGGCGGGGCCCCCTGCGCGCTGGCTGCACCGCGGCATGACGTCGAACGACGTCCTCGACACGAGCTTCGCGATCCTGCTGTGGCGAGCTGCGCAGAGCCTGTGCGAGCGCAGTGGTCGGTACGTCGCCGCGCTGTCGGTGCGCGCGAAGGAGCACGCCCGCACGCCCATCATCGGGCGTTCCCACGGGATTCACGCCGAACCCACGACGTTCGGCGTCGTGCTCGCCGGGCACGTCGCGGAGGCCAAGCGGGCCCACGCGCGGCTCGAGGCCGCCGCGGGCGACGTCGCGGTCGGCAAGATTGCGGGTGCCGTGGGCACCTACGCGCACCTCTCGCCCGACGTGGAAGCCAGGGCGCTCTCGGCCCTCGGGCTGCGCGCCGAGACGGTGGCGACCCAGGTGGTGGCGCGAGATCGGCATGCGTCGCTCTTCTCGGCCATGGCGCTCTACGCGGCGGCCATCGAGCGCTTCGCGACGAACGTGCGGCACTGGCAGCGGACCGAGGTGGGCGAGGCCGAGGAGAGATTCCAGAAAGGCCAGAAGGGGTCGAGCGCGATGCCCCACAAGCGCAACCCCATCCTCAGCGAGAACCTCTGCGGGCTCGCGCGCATGGTGCGAGCGGCCGTGGTGCCGGCTCTCGAGAACGTGGCCCTGTGGCACGAGCGTGACATCTCGCACTCGTCGGTCGAGCGCATGCTGGCGCCGGACGCGACGACCACCCTCGCGTTCATGCTCGACCGCGCTGCGGGCCTGGCGGAGGGACTGGTCGTCTATCCCGAGGCGATGCGCGCCAACCTGGAGCGCACGGGCGGCCTCTACTTCAGCGAGGCCGTGATGCTCGCGCTCGTGGGGAAGGGACTCGCGCGGCAGGCCGCGTACGAGCTGGTGCAGCGCAACGCGATGAGAGCATTTGCCGGCGAAGGCGACTTCGAGCAGTTCCTGCTCGCCGATCCGGACGTCTCGGCGAAGCTCGGCGCCGACGAGATCCACGCGTGCTTCGATCTGGACCACGCGCTGCGCTGGGCGGACGACATCGTCGCGCGCGCGCTCGAAGCGTGACGGCGCACGACGCCGTTCACGCCATGCCGGCCCCGGTCGCTCGGCGCGCTCGGCGCGCTCGGCGCGCTCGGCGCGCGCCGAGCGTTCGCCGACCGAGCAGCCCCATCACGACGAAGACGTGCCACGGTCGAACGCCGCTGGCCTCACCGGCGTAAACCGGGCGCACCGGGACCTCGACGACCCGGTGATCCCCCATCGCCAGCAGCGCGAGCAGGTCGTTGGGGTATCCGTAGCGCGGCCACAGGTCGTCCCAGTCGATGGTGCGAGCCGCGCGAGACGACAGGGCCGTGTAGCCGCACTGCGGGTCGAGCACGGCGTAGCCCGTGACGGCGCTGGTCACGAGACCGAGGGCGCGGCCCGCGACGCGCCGCCCGAGCGGCATGTTTCGGCGCTCCGGGTGCGTCATCCGGTTGCCCTTGGCATAGTCCGCGTCGCCGTTCGCGACGGGGGTGACCAGGTTCGCCAGATCTGCCGGGTCCATCTGGCCGTCGCCCGCCATCACCACGAGCACGTCGGCGCCTCGGGCGAGGGCGGCGCGGTACCCGGTGGCGATTGCGGCGCCGACGCCCCGGTTCACCTCGTGCGTCACGACCGTCACGCGCGGGTCGCCTGCCTCGAGCGCGCGGAGACGAGTCTCGTCGGTGCTCGCGTCGTCGACGACCACGGCGACGTCGATCCATGCGGGCAGCCCGGCGAGCACACCGCCGATGCGGCGCTCTTCCTGGTGAGCCGGAACGACGACCGCGACGCTTCGGCCCTGCCACATGCGGACACGGACCTAGCGCGAAAGGGCGCCGGGCGACAGTCGCCGACCACCGTGCGCGGACGAGCGCCGTTTGCCGTACCGGGTGTTCTTGGGTAAGTCCGCGCGATGACGCGTCGGCGTGCTCTGCTCCTCTTCACGGGGATCGGCGTGGTCACGCTCGGCGGTGGCTTCGGGTGGGCCTGGCTGCGGTACCCGCGCGATACGACGCCCGAGGGCGCGTACCTGCGCGTGATGAGCGCGGTCAATCGCGACGCGCCGGAGGCCTTCTTCGCCTACACCGAGACGCGGGCGCAGCACGCCTGCTTCACGATCGGGCGGTACCGTCGGGAGGCACGCGACCTGGTGCTCGCGAGCTACCCGGAGCCGGAGCGGACTTCCCTGGGCGAAGAGTACCGCGCCGAGGCGGAGGCTCGAGATGGCTCGGGCGTCTTCGCGCACCTTGCGAGAAAGCACGGCTGGGTGGACTACCTGCGGCGCGACCTCTCCGGGGTGGCGCGGGTGGAGGTCAGCGGTGAGCGCGCCACGGTGGAGACGGTGCGAGGGACGCGCTACCCGTTTCGCCGGCGCGAGAACGGGATCTGGGGGCTGACCCTCTTCACGGCGAGCCTCGAAGAGACTGCGGTGCGCGCGGCGCGCGACGCCGACATCGTGCGACGCGGCGCCGGGGATCACGATCGCGCGCGGCGAGCGCGCGCCGAGGGGTCCGCCGCGGCACCGCGCTGACGCTGGCTCAGCGGGCCTTCTCGCGCAAGATCCCGATCCGGGTGTCGGCCTTCGGGATCTTGGTCCCCGCGTGCTCGACCAGCGTCTCCTTGCGAACGAGCTCGAGCGCTTCGATGCGGCTGCCGTAGTACCTGGCAATGCCGACGTCGATGCGCCACACCTTCCCGTCGCAGGCCGACGTGATGCCGTCCTTCTGCGTCGTGTGCCCGACCACCAGGCGGTCGGCGCGCATCATGTCGAGGGTGCGCCGCAGGACCTGGCAGTGGGCCTCGGCGGTCTCGGGCTCCGAGTAGAACCGCGTCCAGATGGGGCCGTCCTCGGCGACCACGACGGCGGGGGGCTCCGCGCGGGTACCGTTCATCCACGCGCGTACCTCCGAGTTCAAGCGAGTGATCCCGTACTCCACGTGCTTCGGCAGCACGCCGCCGTGGGCGAACACGGTGTCGCCGACCGTGACCACCGTGTTCCGCGCCCCGAGCTGCTTCGCGTAGCGCCCGCGAGGGAAGAACGCCGCTGCCCGGCCCTGCGCGACGCTGGGCATGCGCGTGACGTCCGGGCTGCCGCCGGTCACGTCTCGGAACTCGGAGAAGCCGCCGGGCGTGACGTATCGGAAGTCGCCCTGCACGTTCATGACCTCGTGGTTGCCGTTCAGGACGTGCAGCGCGCCGCCTGCCTTGGCGGCCTGCTCCTCCAGCTTGGCCAGGAGATCGAGGATGCCGCGCTCCTGGTCCCCGCGGTCGAGCTGATCGCCCGTCTGCACGACGACGAGCTCGCCGCCGATCCAGTCGTCCTCGACGTCGATGGCGCCCGCGAGGCGCAGCGCGCGTCGAAGGCCGTCGAGATCGCCGTGGACGTCGCCGATGGCCACGATCCGCTTCGTGTCGCCGAAGCGTGCCGCCACGGAGTCGATGACCGGGGCGGGTGCCGCAGGCGCCGCCGAGGCGGCCGCGGCCGGCTTCTTCTCGGTGACGCTGCGCTCCGGGGTGCCCCGGTCGCAGGCGGCCAGGAACAGCGCCACGACGACGCCGAGGGCTTCGAAGCGAAGAACTGTCGTCACCGGCGCAAAGGTCGCCTGAACCGCGTGCGCGGGGCAAGGGCGAGCGAAGCCACTCGCTGAGCGGGGTTCTCGTGCGGGACCGTCCGTGCGAGATCTGGCGGATGCTGGCCAGCGCGAAGTTTCGGCGTCTTGCCGCGGTCATGGCGGTGCTCCTGGCCGCTGCGCCGGCGGCGCTCGCCGACGGCGGAGATGCGACCACCGACTCGCCCAGTTTCCTTCCCGGCACGCAACCGAACGAGCTGACGCAACCCCTGCGTCACCCCTCCGTGTGCGCGGGTTGCCACTCGTCCCACGCGACCTACGCGGCGAACGACACGTGGATGGGAACCATGATGGCGAACGCCGCGCGCGATCCGCTCTTCCAGGCGGCGCTCACCGTCGCGAATCAGGATATCCCCGGTTCCGGCGAGATCTGCATCCGCTGTCATGCGCCCAGAGCCTGGCTCGGCGGTCGATCCACACCGCCCCTGATTTCCCGCCTCGAGCCCGACGACTTCGAGAGCGTGCAGTGCGATTTCTGCCATCGCCTGAACATGGGACCCACGGGAACGCCGTACATCGGGACCGGTCAGTACCAGGTTGCCGATGACTTCGTCAGGCGCGGGCCCATCGCCGATTCGCTGGCGCCCCACGAGTGGGAGTTCTCGGCCTACTTCGAGGACTCGCGACTCTGCGGTCTCTGCCACGACGTTTCGAACCCGTTCCGCGATGGGTTCGCCATCGAGCGCACGTACACGGAGTGGGCGGCGAGCGCCTTCTCTGCCGAGGGGACCACCTGCCAGCGCTGCCACCTGCCGGCCGAGCGAGGCTTCGCGTGCGGCGCACCGGGGATGCCCGAGCGTGACGTGCATCGTCACGAGCTCGCGGGTGGCAACTACTGGATGCCCCTGGTCCTCGCAGGTGAGTATCCCGAGCTGAACCGGCAGGCCGCGTACGAGCAGACGGCCGCGAACGCCGAGAAGATGCTCGACGCGTCCGCGGCGGTCTCCCTGGCGCTGCCGGAGTCGGCGAAGCCCGGGGAGGAGCTTCGCTTCGGTGTGCGCCTGACGAATTTGACCGGTCACAAGCTGCCCACCGGTTACCCGGAGGGGCGCCGTGCGTGGCTGGAGGTGACGGTGACCGACGACGCCGGCGCTTCCCTCCTCCACTCGGGGGCGTACGACCTCGCCACGGCGACGCGCGCCGACGACCCGCAGCTCCGCACCTACGAGGTGCGGATGGCCGCCCAGGGGACGGAGGGGTTCCACTTCATCCTGCAGGACGAGCTACTGCAGGACACGCGTGTCCCTCCGAGGGGATTCGTCCCGGCGGCCGACACCGTTCCCGTGGGTCGCTCGTACCCGACGGTCTCGACCACCGATGCCGGCGAGCCGGTGCTCGCCCACTGGGACGACGCCGAGTACACGGTCGCGCTGCCCGGCGAAGCGCGTGGCGCGCTCCACGTGAGCGCTCGCTTCGTCTACCAGACCACGTCGCGCGAGTACGTCGAGTCACTCCGTGACGCGAACTTCACGGACGACGCCGGCGCGAGGATGTACGCCCTCTGGGAGAAGTACGACCGCGCGCCGCCTCATTTCGCGGCGACCGCCACCGGCACCGTGACGATCGACGCCCCGCCCTCCGAGCCCACGCGCGACGCCATGGTCGCCGACGCGGGTGCGGGGGGCGCCCCGGCCGACGCCTCGGTGGACGCGAGCGCTCCGAGTCACGGTGATCGCGCCGACGGATGCTCGTGCAAGTTGCAGGGGCGTCGCGGCGCGCGTGGCGCCCCTGGCTCGCTGCTCGTGACATTGCCGTTCGTATTCGCTAGGCTCCTGCGCTTCGATTGGAGTCGGCGTTTCCGGAGCCGGGGACGCGCACGGACGGGAGAGAATCAGAATGAGACACTCGACGACGTTGCTCGCGATGAGCGTGCTCGTGGCGGCGACCGCCGCCGCCTGTGGGGATGACGAGAAGAAGGGCGGGGGCGGTGGAAGCGGCGGGACCGGCGGGAGCGCCGGGACGGCGGGCTCGGGCGCGAGCGGCGGCACCGGCGGGACCGGCGGGAGCTCCGGAAGCGGTGGGTCCGCGGGTACCGGTGCCACGGGCGGCAGCGCCGGAATGAGCGGCAGCGCCGGCATGGCGGGATCGGCGGGCGCCGCCGGCACGGATGGCGGGATCGATCTCGTGGCGCGCGGCGCCTACCTCGTCAATCACGTTGCGGTCTGTCCGGACTGCCACACCCCGCGCAACCCCGACGGCTCGCTCGATGCGACGATGTTCCTAGCGGGTACGCCCTTCGCGGACATCGACCCGGGGGACGACACGAAGGGGATGGTCTACGCCCGGAACATCACCCAGGACATGACGACGGGGATCGGGGCGTGGACGGATGCGGAGATCAAGGACGCGTTCCTGAACGGCAACTCCAAGCGTGCCGGCGCCCTGTTTCCCATGATGCCGTACTACGTGCTGTACAACATGACGGCCCAGGACGCCGACGCGATTGTCGCCTACCTGCGCACCGTCCCGGCGATCGACAACGACGTTCCGGCGCGTCAGGATCTCGGGTTCCCTTTCACCACGCCGGCCATGCCGGTGCCAGAGGCCGCGATCCCGAAGACGACGCTGGCGACGACCGACCCGAACTACGACAGCGCGGTTCGCGGCCGGTACCTGGCCGGGCAGATCGGCGTGTGCATGGAGTGCCACACGGAAGACTCCGCACCCGGCTCGATGGTCCCCATCGACACGACGAAGCTCTTCCAGGGCAACAAGAGCTTCCCGGCGGCGCTCATCGGCGTGCCCTCGCCCCCGTTCCCCGCCGAGATCTTCACCCGGAACCTCACGCCCCACGCGAACGGGCTGCAGGGCTGGACGGCGCTGGCCGTCCGCAACGCGCTCAAGGACGGGATCGACAAGGACGGCGTCCCGCTCTGTCCGCCGATGCCCGCGGGGCCCATGGCGGCGTTCGGTGGCCTGACGGACGAGGACGCGACCGACATCGGAAACTTCCTCACCACGCTGGCGCCCGCGGACAACGGCGTGATTCCGAACTGCACTCCTCCCGGGCCTCCCCCGGATGGCGGAGCCGCGGGCGCCTCGGGTGACGCGAGCACCGACTCGTCCGCGTCGGACGCGCCGGCCGATTGACGCAGCGACGCCGTCGCGGGGTCGCCCAGGCGGCCCTGCGACGTGTCTACGGGTCGCGTCCGAGAGCGCCCGGACCGTGGGAGGGAGGCCCTCCTTGCGCGCCGCACGGGGCCCGCGATACCAAGGCGCCCTCGTGACCGCTCGCTCCGTGCTCGCCGCGCTGATCTCGACCGTCATGGCCTGCAGCGCCGCGAACTCGAGCCCCGGGGGGTCACCCGGCGCGGGCGCGACGGGCGCGGGCGGAACCACCGGCGTCGGCGGTTCGAGCGGCACCGGGATCTCGATAGACGCCGCCCTCGGTGACGGCGCGACGAGCGACGACTGCAAGAAGGTCGACGTCCTGTTCGTGATCGACGACTCCGCGAGCATGGCCGACCAGCAGCAGAGCCTCATCGCGAGCTTTCCGGGATTCGTGAGCGCGATGAAGGCGCAGCTCTCGAACGCGGAGAGCTACCACGTGGGCGTCGTCACGACGGACGCCTACGGCTTCAACGACCCCGCGTGCACCAAGATTGGCGATCTCGTCCGACGCACGGGCGGCCTCGAGTCGTCGAACATGGACTGCGGACTCCCCGCGGGCCAGTCGTGGATCGACGGGACGGACGCCGCGCTCGATCAGAAGTTCGCGTGCATCGCACAGGTCGGCATCGCGGGCGCGGACGACGAGCGCGCTGCCCGCGCCGTGCTCGACGCCGCGGACCCGGCGCGCAACGCTCCGGGGCAGTGCAACGCGGGCTTCCTGCGGCCGGACTCGCTGCTCGTCGTCGTCATCGTCACGGACGAGGACGACGTGCCCGACGTCTGCGACGGCGACCCCGCCGACCCGGGCACGACCTGCCAGACGTGGGGCTCCGGGGGCACTCCGGACGCCTGGCGCGACGAGCTCGTGCAGAAGCGCTCGGGCGTGATCCAGAACATCGTGGTCCTCTCGCTCCTCGGGCGGAAGGCCGGCAACCCGTGCGGCGCGCAGGTCGCCAGCAAGCTTCTCGGGTTCGCCAACCGCTTCGGCGACAACGGCTTCGTCGGTGACGTCTGCGCGCCGACCTACGACGGGTTCTTCGCGGAAGCGCTGCCCGTCCTCGAAGACGCGTGCGCGAACTACGTGCCCGTGTTCTGAGCGCGAGGCGGGCCAGGGCGGTGGCTGTGGGGGCGTGACGCGCCCGAGGCGGATCTCGGTTTCCCGGCCGCCCGCTCACCCCTCGTCGATGACGTGCACCTCGACGACCGGAGTCGTGCGGCTCAGCCGCTCGAGCTCGCGGCGCGCCGCCTTGCGCATCACGTCGATCAGGTCGCCCGAAGCCCGGCGGGAGCGATGGCGGCCCCACGCGCGGGCGATCTCGAGGGCGACGGCACGATGGGCGCCGGCGTCGCCGTCCACACCGGGGACGCCCCGCGTCGTCACGAGGGGGCCCGCGTCGATGTCGCCGCCGCGGAGCACCACGGACACGACGGCGATACCGGCCCTGCCCAGGTCGGTACGCTCGACCAGCTCGCCCGGACCCAGCGTCTCACCGCCCTGAGCGATGCTCACGCGTCCGTGCGGCACGGTGCCGTCGCGAGCGAGCCGTGCACCGTCGAAGCGGACCGCCGTACCGTTCTCCACCGCGAGCACGCTTTCCACGCCGAGGTCCCGCGCGAGCTCGGCGTGGCGCAGCAGGTGGTGCAGGGTTCCGTGGACGGGGAGGAACGCACGCGGGCGCAGGAGCTCGATCATGCGCTCCTGGTCTCCGCGGTGGGCGTGACCGCTGACGTGCACGGCCGGATCGGTGACGCGCGTGTGGAGCGTCACGCCCTGTCGGAGCAGGTTCGAGATGACGTCGAAGACGGGTCGGTCGTTCCCCGGGATGATGCGGCTGGAGAGGATCACCGTGTCGCCGCGCTCGAGCGTCACGCGGCCGTGCTCGCGGCGCGCGATGCGCGTCAGGGAGGCGCGCGGCTCGCCCTGGGTTCCCCCGGCGAGGACGAGCACGTCGCGACGCGGCATGCCGGCGACGTCCTCGGGCGCGATCAGCAGCCCCGAGGGCCAGTCGAGATGTCCGAGCCGTGTCGCGATGTCGTGCTGGGCCACGAGGCTCCTGCCCAGAAGACAGATCCGGCGCCGGGTCTTCTTCGCGACGCGGCCGATGGCGATCAGGCGCTGGACGTTGCTCGCGAAGAGCGAGATGACGACGCGCTCGGGAGCGGCTTCCACGAGCCTTTCGAGCTCGTCCGCCACCGTGCTCTCGGAGCCTGCGTGGCCCGGGGAGTCCACGTTCGTGCTGTCGCTGAGCAGGAGCGCGACGCCCTCGTCGCCGAGCTGCCCGAGGCGAGCTTCGTCGGTCGGCTCGCCGTCGAGCGGCGACGGGTCGAGCTTGAAGTCGCCCGTGTGCACGACGGTACCGCACGCGGTCCGGATGGCCAGCGCCGTCGCTTCGACGATCGAGTGCGACACCCGGATGGGCTCCACCGTGAAGGGACCGACGTGGTAGGTGCGACCCGGAGTGGTCGACACGGCGGTGACGTCGTCGCGCGAGAAGCCGTGCTCCTCCAGCCGACGCCACGCCGAGGCCAGGGCGTGGGCGGGGCCCCACACGGGCACGTCGAGGTCGCGCAGGAGGTACGGCAGCGCGCCGATGTGATCCTCGTGGCCGTGCGTGATGAACACCCCCGCCACCTGCTCGGCCCGGGTCTTCAGCCACTCGAAGGACGGATGGATCACGTCGATGCCGTGGTCGTCGGCGGGGAAGGTCGTGCCGCAATCGACCAGGAGCACGGCGCCGTCCTGCTCGAGGGCCAGGCAGTTCATGCCGATCTCGCCCAGGCCGCCGAGCGGGACGAGTCGAAGGGCGGGAGGGTCCTTCATCTTCTGCGGCGGCGGAGCCTAGCGCGGTGGCGCGCCCGTCACGAAGACTCTCTCGCCGGCCTCGGACCGGTGCTATGCACGGCGGAATGGACGCCGGCGGCGTGAGCCGAGTCAGCGTGGACGAGGCGAAGTCGTTCCTCGACGACGGGCATCGCTACCTGGACGTGCGCACCGTCGCCGAGTTCGAGGCCGGCCACGTGCCCGGCGCCCTGAACGTCCCCGTGATGGTGAGCGGTCCCGGCGGCATGGTGCCGAACGCGGACTTCGGTCGCGTCGCGGCGGCCGTTCTCGCGAAGGACGCCGCCATCGTCGTCGGCTGCAAGACGGGAGCTCGGTCGCAGCGAGCGTGCGCCGAGCTCTCGCGTCTGGGCTTTTCTGGGCTCGTCGAGCTGCGCACGGGTTGGGACGGCTGCCGCGACGCGTTCGGCCAGCTCGAGCCGGGCTGGTCGCGCCGAGGGCTGCCCGTCGAGACGGGGGACGGCGGCGACGGCGCCTACGCCGTCCTGCTGGCGAAGGCGTGACTCCGGGTCACTCCGCCAGCGAGTAGGTGTCCAGGCAAGCGAGGGCGTCGTCGATCGACGGCGCCTCGCAGACGGACGTGCAGTTGGCCCTCACGAGGCAGCCGTCGCGCGTGCAGCCGCCGAGGGTCCGGTTGCCGCCGGTCGAGCACGTGCACTCGATGTGCGGGCACCCGCGGCCGCACGAGGTGTCGGTCACGACGAACTCGAACGGCTTGCACTCGGCGCGGTTCGCGCTGTGGCTGTCGTTCTCGGCGCTGCCGCAGCCCGACGCGAGCGAACCGGTGACGCCCGCGACGACGACGAGCAACGCGGCCAGGCGCTTCATGCCGTGGGCGCCGTGGCGCTCCGGAAGATCTCCACGCGCTCGACCTTCTGGTCCTCGCGCGGGCAGTCGCGGCCGTCACGGGGAACGCCGGCGATCTTCTTGATGACGTCTTGGCCGACGACGACGAAGCCGAACACGGAGTGCTTCTTGTCGAGGTGGGGCGTGGGGCCCTCGGTGATGAAGAACTGCGACCCGTTGGTGCCGGGGCCCGAGTTGGCCATCGACAGTACGCCGGGGCGATCGTGGCGCAGCTCCGGGTGAAACTCGTCGCCGAAGCGGTAGCCGGGGCCGCCGGTGCCCCAGCGCCCCTTCATGTCGGCGTGGTGCGTCAGCGGGTCGCCCACCTGCACCATGAAACCGGGGATCACGCGGTGAAAGCGGATGCCGTCGTACATGGGCGTCCCGGCGCGGCTCTCTCCCGTCTTGGGGTCCTTCCAGTCCGTGGCGCCCGTGGCGAGGCCCACGAAGCTGGCGACGGTCCGTGGCGTGCGCTGCTCCTCCAGGCGGATGATCACGACGCCCTGGGTGGTGTGGAGCCTGGCGTACAGATCTCCCTGGCCGGCGATCTGGATGGGGGGGAACTGCGGTTCGGACATGGGATCCCTCGGGACTTCTGGCGGCGCTGTCGCCGGTCTTTTCAGGTGCGCGCCGTAGCGTGGCCAACGGGGGATGTCCACCGGCCGCCTTCCCGGCGAGCCGTGGAAGGTTCCACGGTGACCGAAACGGGTCCCGCGTCGTGTCCGCGCCGGTTGGCTTCCCGGCCGGACTCCACCAAGAAGGAGGCCTTCTTGTCGTTCTTCTTATCGCTTCGGAGGCAGTCATGCGCGCAGCTCTCATCGGTACGTCCTGTTTCGGGTTCTTCCTGGCCGCCTGCGGCGGCGGTGAACAGGGGAGGCAGAGCGGCTCCAGCGGTGTCCCGAGCTGCGTCCCCGGCCAGCAGGTGAGCTGCGACTGCGTCGCGGGCGGGACCGGCATTCAGATCTGCGTCGGCGACGGCTCCGGTTACGGCGCGTGCATCGGCTGTGGGCTCGGCGCCGGCGGCACCACCTCGGCCGGCGGGAGCACGTGGGCGGGCGGCAGCGGCGGCGGCCCCGGCGGGACGGGTGGCGACCCGGGCGGCGCCGGCGGATCCACGGGCGGTACCGGCGGCACCGGCGGCGGCCCCCAGGATTGCTGCGTCACCGCAGGGACGCCCGGTTGCGTCGATCCCGGCGTGCAGGCGTGCGTGTGCGGGCAGGACGCCTACTGCTGCTCGGAGAAGTGGGACGAGGACTGCGTCGCGAACGTCTCGACGTTCGGCTGCGGTGCGTGCGCGGGCGGCCAGGGCGGGGCCGGCGGAAGCGGCGCTGGGGGTGGCGCGGGCGTCGGCGGTGGCGCGGGCGTCGGCGGTACGGGCATCGGCGGCACGGGCGGGACCACGGGCAGCGAGCCCCCGAATGCCGATCCGCCGCCCACGACCGAGCTGGCCGCGGGCATTCGCCTGAAGGAGGTCGCCACGTTCCAGACCGTGAAGGTGAGCCTCATGGTGGACGGCTCGCCGAATACCGCGGAGCGCAACGCCCCCATCGTCGCCGGTCGTCGTACCCTGATTCGCGTCTTCGTCGAACCGTTGCCCGGCTACGCGCCACGCGCCATCACGGCCAAGCTGGAGCTCCAGTCCGCGTCGACCAACGTGCGCTCGAAGGGGATCACCAAGACCATCACCGTCGCGTCCACGAACGGCGATCTGGAGAGCACGTTCAACTTCGACGTGTCGCGAGACGAGATCACGCCCGACGTGAAGCTCGCCGTCTCGCTCCACGAGGCGCAGCCCGGCGCCGGCGGCGGTGCGGCGGCCGACCCGCAAAGTCGGTGGCCCGCGGCCGAAGGGGAACTCTACGATCTCGCTCCGGCGCCCGACCCGGGAAAGTTCAAGGTGACGATCGTTCCGTTTCGCTACAACGCCGACGGCTCGGGCCGCCTGCCCGACGTGAGCGCGGAGCAGATGGAGCGGTACTTCAACATCATGATGACGACGTTCCCGGTGGGCGAGATCGACCTGAAGCTGCGGGAGCCCGTCGACTACTCGTCTTCGGTGGATGGGAACAACGGCTGGTCGGGCTGGCTCGACACGCTCTGCAACCTTCGACAGAGCGACGGAGCCGAGCGCACCGAGTACTACTACGGCATCATGGCCATGGCGACCGGCTGGGGTCAGTACGGCGGGGGCATCGTCGGGCTCGGCAACGTGCCGGACGCGGACGGCAACTGGGGGCGATGCTCGGTGGGCGTCGGCTTCCAGGGCGGTGACACGAACGGCTGGACCTACGTCCACGAAGTCGGGCACACGCTGGGCCGCCCGCACGCGCCGTGCGGCGTGAGCGGCGGGTACTTCCCGCACGCCGGCGCGAAGATCGGCTCCTGGGGCTACAGCCGCTGGACGGAGACGGTGAAGAGCCCCAGCGAGTTCACCGACTTCATGAGCTACTGCAACCCGAGCTGGATCAGCGACTACAACTACCAGAAGCTCTACAACCGCATCGCGTACGTGAACGCGACGTACAAGATCGTGCAGGGGCCGCCGAAGCGGTGGCGCAAGGTGCTGGTGGAGCTGGACGGCTCGGTGACGTGGGGCGAGAGCGTCACGATGACGCAGCCACCCGGCGGCGAGACGCGCGAGGTGACCCAGTACGACGCGACGGGGACCGCCACGGGTACGCTCGTGGGCCACTGGTTCCCGTTCAGCGAGGAGCCCGCCGGCGCCCTCCTGGTGCCCGAGCCGGCACCGAGCGTGAAGGCCATCCGGGCGGTGGCGCTGCCGCAGATGACGCTGCAGGTGCGGTAGGCAGCGCTGACGAGCCCGGACCGGCGCGGCTGGTTCAGTCCGCCGTCGCCACGCCCGCGCGTCGGCGCAGGAGGTTCGCCGCGACGTGCCCCGAGCGCACGGCGGCTTCCATGCTGGCCGTCTCCTGGGTCGTCTTCACCCAGTCACCGGCGAAGACCAGGTTGTCGTAGGGGCAGCGGTCCTGATCGGGGCGGTACTTCCAGTGGCCCGGCGTCATGAGCAGGTAGCGCATGTGGTGCGCGGTGTTGCGCCGAAAGTCGTGATGGTGACCGTTCGTCTGGTTCAGGATGTCCGCCGCGCGCACGCGGCTCGCGTTCACGAAGGGCAGCTTCACGAAGTCGTCGAGGAGGCCCGTCATGATCTGGCGGTCCGTGAGGCCGCCGTGGACCCCCTCCTGGCCTTCGAACTCGATGACCGATCCGAACGGCCCGCGGCGAAGCTCGTCGACTCGGTTCGCGTAGTCCATGATCGTCGCGGCGGGCTGCGGGGTGCCCATCACCACCGTGTCGAACGTCGGCGGGACCAGCTTCTCGGGCGTCCAGATGCGACCGGAGATCGGAGCGATGGTGTGCAGCGAGAAGATGTTCGCGAGCTGGTCGAACGCGTGAACGTGGGCCGCCGGATCACTCGTCGTGGCGAGCAGCGCCTTGGTGGACTCTACGGGCAGCGTCCACACGACGTCGTCGAAGTCCGTTCCGCGCCGCAGCGTCCGTGTCGGTGACGCGGCGGGGGGCTGCGGATCGCCGGGAGGCGGGTAGGGGTTCTCGTCCAGCGGGTAGGTGCCTCCGATGGGCACGACGTCCACGCGATCCGTCACTCCCGCGATGGGAACCGCCGTGGCCATGGGTCGCGTCTCGATCCGCTCGAGGGAGCTCGTGGCCGGATCGAGCTCGACGCGGGTGGCCTTGGTGCAGAACTCGATGGAGCCGCCGAGCGCCAGGAACCGCTCCACCAGCGGTGCAATCATGACTTCGCTGGTCGCGCCGTTGAAGTAGTACACCGTGCTGTTCGCGGGACCGGCGAGCTTCTTGAAGCCGGCCATGCCCACGTACGCCGAGCCGGCGTGCGGGTAGTTGAACGCGAGGTCGAGGATGTACCGGAACCAGCTCTTCTTCGTGAGCTCCGGCAAGAGGCCCTGCTCGATGCAGTACTCGGTGAAGGGAACCTCGTCGATGGCCGCGTCCACCGGTCCGCCCAGGAGGCGTGAGCCCATCCGGGCGAGCCAGAGTCCCGCGGCGCCCTTCTCGAACGCATTCATGCCGCGGTACGACAGGAGGCCGGAGTTCGCGAGGGCGCCCACGTCGAGGACACCCGAGGGGAGATCGAGGCGATTGACCGCGCGCACGCTCCCCGCCTCGTACATCCGGTGGACGCCGCCGTTCGGCCGAAACCACCGCGGATCGGAGACCCGGCGATTCACCGCTCGCAACATCTTCCGCAGCCGGTCGTAGTAACCGAAGACGGCGTGGAACCCGACCTCCATGTAGCGGCTCGGTGCGCCGGCTGGCGTCGGCAACCGCCAGCTCGCCGCCTTGCCGCCCAGGCGGTGCTCCATGCAGACGAGCTTCACCTCGAAGCGCGCCGAGCCGCCCTGGTCGAGCAGGTGAATCCCCGCCGAGAGCGCGGCGAGGCCTCCCCCCAGAACGACGACCCGCCGACGCGCCACGGGCGCGACTCTCTTCGGCGCGCCGGGCGGGGTCGGCCGGCGACAACGCCATGGCGGTGGCGCGCGCGGGGCCCCGTCAGCGCCGTGGCGGCGCCGGCCCCGGTCCGCGTCGCGGCCGCGACGAAACGCCGCCGGCGGGGCTGGCACCGCAGTTGCAGCCTGCCCCGCGCATGAGCGCAGGCATATGGGCCGCCGCTTCCGGTGCCGCCGGGCAGATCACGGCCCTGGACGTCGCCGCGAACAACGTCGCCAACGCCGGCACGGCGGGGTTCCGCTCCGACCAGATGGTGTTCCGACAGCGCCTGGCCACGGCCGAGGGCAACTTCGCGACCCGGTCCCTGAAGTTCGCCACGGTCGGCACGGTGGAGCCGAACCTCGCGCCGGGCCCCGTCGTCGTCACCGACCGTCGCCTCGACGTCGCCATCAAGGGCGAGGGGTTCTTCACCGTGTCCTCTACCGCCGGCGAGCGCTACACCCGAGCCGGCGCCATCCGGATGCGCGCCGACGGGGTACTGACCACGAGCGACGGCGACCCCTACCTGAACCCCGCGCGTCGGCCGATCACGGTTCCTCGAGACGCGAAGGTGGTCGCCATCTCCGCCGACGGTTCGGTCGTCGCGGACGGCGTGGACACGGGCGGGAAGCTGCTCGTTGTGAAGTTCCCCGGCGGCGCGGGCCTCGAGAAGGACGGCAACGTGCTGCTCCGCGCGACGGGTCGGCCCGTCGCCGTCACGCCGGACCTGGCCATGGGCGCGCTCGAGCAGTCCAACACCGGCGCCATCAAGTCGATGAACGGCATCATGACCGCGACGCGCAGCTTCGAGATGCTGACCAAGGTCATCGAGGCCTTCAGCGAGGCCGACCGCCGCGCGTCCACGGAGCTCATGAAGCGCGACTAGAGCGTCACGCCGATGGTACGTGTCGACGAGATGGCACCGTCCATCGACGCGGCGCGGACCCGTACGGTGAGCGGCTCGCCCCGCGGCAGGAGCGGGTCGTCCAGGACGAACACCGGAACGTCGAGGTCGCCGGCCTGCTGCAGCACCGTGCCGTCCGCGCGTTCGACGAACACGTGGTGGCGGAGCTCCACCTGCTCGTCGGGGTTCTCCACCCGCCAGCGCAAGACGACGAGGTTCGGTTCGTCCCGTTCCTCGACGATTCGAAACTTCGGCGCCTCGAAGCGCTTGATCAGCTCGGCGAAGGCCACGCCCTTCACCGGCGCGCCCCGGAACGAACCCGTGACGCGACAGCTCCCTTCCCAGAAGCTCCCGAGCCAGTTCGCCGGACCCATGGCCAGGCGGCTGGCGAGCCCGCGGGCGGTCAGCGGTGACTCGTCCACGAGCGGCGTCAGCTGATCCTTCTCGCGCGGGACGATGTCGAGGTGCATGTCCCACTCGGGAGCGTCGAAGCGCCAGCGCGCGGAGTAGACGTCGCCCGTGTCCGGCGATTCCCAGAACGACCGGCGGGTCCAGCGGTGCGCGCCCACGAGGCTGCCGAGGGTGCCGTCGCGCTGGATGAGGCCCGCCCCGCCGTAGGCCGCGAGGCTCGGCGTGGTTCCGTCTCGCTCCCAGACCGTGGTCAGCATGACCTCGTCCTCGGTGTCGAGCTGGATGCTCATCCACTCGTACTCCTCCAGCCAGGGGTTGCGGATGGGCGTCACGAAGAAATCGCCCCACTGATGATCGAACCAGCCGACGCCCTTCACGGGAACGTCTTCCTCGCGGCCGTCCGGCCACACCAACCACAGCGAGCCGGACAGGTCGAGGCGCGACAGCGAGTAGTAGAAGAAGTCGCCTCTTCGCCCGAACGGCATGTGCCCCGTGCCGCCGACCTCGTAGGGTGCCTTCTTCGGCACCAGGTCCAGGTCCATCTGGAACTTCTTCGCGTCGTCCGTCGCGTGCAGCGTCGACCGGAAGGGCATCGCGGCATCGCCTCGCCAGGTGTCCGTCCCGCCGTCGTGCCGGAACTCGAGATCGAGGCGCGTTCGCGACGGCCGCAGGCTTCCCATCGCCGTTCCCGTCCACACGCCGAGCAGCGTGTCGGTCGCATCGAAGGCACGGATGACCAGGAATCGCAGGTTCTGCGTGAAGTACGCGGCAAAGACGACGAACGTTCGTCCCGAACCGTCCAGGGCGTCGACGTGCCCGTTCAGGTAGACCCACTCCATGCCCGGCACGGGGCTCGCGCGACCGAAGTGGGCCTGGTGCCATCCCTCGTCGCGGGGAAACGTCAGCGCCGTTCCTGGGCGGTGATAGGGCCAGGACCCGGGTGGCGGTGGAAGCACGTGGGCCGGCATCGGTCACCGACGCTATCAGGGTCCACGGGCGCGAAGAAGGCCGCCGCGATCGACGCGGCTCGGCTCGGCCGCTATGCTCGCGCCATGTCTCCGAACACCGTGTTCCTCATCGACGCCGTGCGCTCACCCATCGGGAAGTACGGCGGTGCGCTCGCGAAGGTCCGCTCGGACGATCTGGCCGCGCACGTCATCGCCGCGCTCGTCCAGCGCCATCCGCGCCTCTGCGAGCGACTGGATCAGGTCGTGTTCGGCTCCACGAACCAGGCCGGCGAAGACAATCGCAACGTCGCTCGAATGGGGCTGCTCCTGGCCGGCCTGCCCTACGAGGTCCCCGCCGTGACCGTGAACCGACTGTGCGGTTCGGGTCTCGAGGCGCTGAACGACGCCGCGCGCATGATCGCCCTCGGTGAGGCAGACGTCGCGATCGCCGGGGGCGTCGAGAGCATGACGCGCGCCCCGTACTCGATGCCGAAGCCGGAGAGCGCCTACCCGCGCGAGACGCCGGTCCTCTACGACACGACGCTCGGGTGGCGGTACCCGAACCCCAAGATGGCCGAGCGCTTCGAGCTGCTCGGGATGGGCGAGACGGCCGAGAACGTCGCCAAGAAGTTCGGCATCACGCGGGAGGAACAGGATCAGTTCGCGCTCGATTCGCACAGGAAGGGCATTGCGGCGTGGGAGGCCGGACTCTTCAAGGACGAGGTCGTGCCGCTGGCGCTCCCCGTGCGAAAGGGGGACCCGATCACGTTCTCCCGCGACGAGTCGCCACGCCCGGACACGACGCTCGAGCGCCTGGCGAAGCTCCCGGCGGTGTTCCGGCAAGGAGGCACGGTCACCGCGGGGAACTCGTCGCCGCTGAACGACGGGTCCGCTGCGGTCCTCCTCGCGAGCGAGCGGGTCGTTCAGGAGCTGGGGGTGACGCCCGTGCTGCGCTGGGTGCTCTCCGCGACTGCCGGTGTCGATCCGAGCTACATGGGAGAGGGCCCCATCCCCGCGGGGAGGAAGGCGCTGGCCCGGGCGGGTCTGCGGGCGCCCAACCTCGATCTCGTGGAGCTCAACGAGGCGTTCGCGTCGCAGAGCATCGCGTGCGTCCGAGGCCTCGACCTGGACCCGGCGAAGGTCAACGTCCGCGGCGGCGCCATCTGCCTGGGACATCCCATCGGCTGTTCGGGCGCGCGGATAGCGGGAACGCTGCTCCACGCGATGAAGGGGGATCCCAGGGCGCGCATCGGCATGGCCGCGCTCTGCATCGGCGTCGGTCAGGGCATCGCGACGATCTTCGAGCGCGCTTGATCAGCGCTGGATCCAGCTCACGCGGAATCGCCACCGCGTGGGACCCACCTGCTCGAACGTCGTGGGGTAGGGGGTTCGCCCGAGCATGGCGACGATGGTATCGCTCCAGCCTGCGATGAGCGGCGCCACGCCGACGGGTAGGCACGGATCCTCGAGGATGCCCACGAGGTGATCGTCGTGGTCCTCTGCGACGTCGAAGGAGCCCACCGTGGACTGCCGCTGCCACAGGCTCGAGGCGCGTCGGAACACGAACGCGGGAGTCGCGAACTTGAGGAACATCCGGTAGATGACGTGGACCTGGTAGCGCGCCGACATGGCGCCGAGCTCGCGGAACTCCCGCTCCTCGCCGCTCACGCTCTCGTGGAAGGCCGTCAGCAGCTCGTGGGTTCGCGTCCTCGGGTACCAGTTGTTCGCGAAGATGGTGCCGCGAAAGAACGCGCGCGCGTCGTCCGACATGGCGCCCTCCATGCGCTGCCAGAGCTCGGTGCGCTCGCGCCGGATGGGCTCGACGTACGACAGCAGGGTGTACCCCTTCGTCTGGCCCGTGTCCTGGGGGATCACGCTCAGGTCTCGGGCGGGTCGTCGACGGGCACGGGGCCGTCGTCGGTCCACCGATAGAACCCGAGACGCGTCTTCTTGCCCAGGCGTCCGGCGCGCACCATCTGCCGCAGGATCGTCGGTGGGCGAAACTGCTCGCCGATCTCGCGGTGCAGGTGCTCCAGGATCGCGAGTCGCACGTCGAGGCCGACGAGATCCGTCAGCTTGAGCGGTCCCATGGGGTGGCGGTAACCGAGCTCCATCGCCTTGTCGATGTCGGTCGCGCGGGCGACGCCCTGCTCGAGCATGCGCATCGCCTCTGCGCCCAGCGCTACTCCGAGACGGCTCGACGCGAAACCCGGGAAGTCGTTGACGACGATGGGCTCCTTGCCGAGCTGCGCGGCGAACCCGAGCGCGTGATCGACGAGCGCGTCGGGGGTGGACAGGCCACGCACGACCTCCAGCAGCGGCATCACCGGCGGCGGATTGAAGAAGTGCAGTCCGATGACCCGGTCGGTCGCCTCCACCTTCCGCGCCAGCTCGGTGATCGACAGGCTGGAGGTGTTCGTGGCGAGCACGGCGTCTCTGGGCGCGTGCTTCTTCACCTTGGCGAAGAGCTCCGCCTTCAGGTCCATGGACTCGGGGGCGGCCTCGACGACGAGATCCACGTCTCGGCACACCTTCGCCAGGTCCGTTCCCGTGGACAGCCGTCCCAGGGCGGCGTCCTTCTCGGCGCAGGTGATCTTCTCCTTCGAGGCGAGGTTCTCCAGGGTCCCGGTGACCGCCATGATCGCCCGCTTCAGCTGCTCCTTCTCGACGTCGTACAGGTGCGTGTCGAGGCCCCGCTGCGCGCAGAGCTGGGCGATGCCGCGTCCCATGGTGCCCGCGCCGAGCACGGCGACACGCACCACCGCTTTCGGAGAAGCCGTCACGGGGCGACGGCCTTTCCGGCCAGCGGTGCCTCGCAGGTGACGCAGTCACGAGGCACGTGGTCCTTGTGAAACACCTGGGCGCACCTGGGACACAGCCGCGCGTCTCGCTCGAACGCGATGGGCTTGTCGCTCTGGGCGCAGTTGCGCCCGGCGATCTGGATCCCCTCGATGACGAGCTCCTCGCCCTCGTCGCCCCTGGGCTGGGGCAGGTTCTTGCGTTCGCTCTCCTTCACGTCGAGGACGTCGGGCACGCGGGTCACGCACTCCTTCAGGATCGACGCGACTGCGGCGGCGTGGGCGTGGATCGGGATGGAGAGGGTCGTGGGGCCCTTGGCCACGAGCCTACCTCCCTCGAGGCGTAGCGACTCGAGGTCGCACCACGCGAGGCGCAACACGTCGCTGCCCTTCTCGACGGCGATGCCGGCGTCTCCGACGCGTACGGCGTGGGCCCCGGCATCCGCGAACCAGAGTGCACCGGCGAGCACCGCGGCACCGCTCGCCACCAGCCACTGCGAGTGCTCCAGCGGCCCCGCGGGGGTCCAGCCGTCGCGGAGCCACTGTCCGTAGACGCCGACGCCGAGCAGGAGGGCGCCCGCCATGCCAGCGGCGGCGGTCGTGGTCGGCGTGCTGGTGGACACGGGCTCGAAGCGCCGCTCCATGCGCTGCTTCGGGGGACGCTTCTTCCTGTTCTTCTTCTTGGATTCGGCCATGTGGGTCGACGGGCGGGGGCTCGGAGTGTCCGAGGGGGCCATTCGTACCGGGGATCGCGCCGGTCGGCCAGCCCTGCCGTCGCCATCGCCGCCCGCTGGGCGGTGCGGACGGAGCGTGGGCCGTCGGCCCGAGTAAGCTCGCCCGCAGGTGAGGAAGTTCATCTACGCGCTCCCGCTCGCGACGGTCCTCTTCGTCGCGTTCACGGTCTTCGTCGTGGGGGCGCCGCGGCCGTTCGTGGGCGCCCGCGTCCTGGGCGGCCCGACCGAAGGACAGACGCACCTGGTGTGGCGGGTGCTTCCCATGGAGCGCATCGGTCAGGTGGAGGACGTCGCCTCGGTTCGCGAGCTGACGGTGGAGGCGACGACGACCGACGGGCGCACCGCGCGGTGGGCCGGCGACCCGGAGGGCGGCGAGGCGCTCGCCGATCTGCGCTTCGCCGCACCGGTACGCGGCCCTCTGTCGGTGCGCGTTGGCGAAGCGGGGCGCTCACGACCGCTCGCCGAAGGTGAGGTGAGCCTGGACGTGGCCGCGTGGCGAGAGGGAGTGGAGCGCCGCGGGGGCTGGCTCGAGGGGAACGCGCCCACCGCGCTCAGGGTTCGCCTGGCCCCGGCGCGGGGTGCGCTCGCCGTTCCGTTCCGCGACGCGCTGGTCCTCGACGTGCGCGACGAGCGTGGACCCATCGAGGGCGCGAGCGTCGAGCTCTCGGTGGAGGCGTGCACCGTCCACGCGAAGGCGCCACTCGTGACGGACGCCGGCGGGCGGGCCCGCGTGGACGTCACGCCGCTCAACCACGCCGCGCCGTTCACGGCCACAGCCCGTACCGTCGACGGGCGCGAAGGGCGGCTCGAGGGCGCGTTGCCCATCGTACCGGGCGCGATCGACGCCCGGATCACCGCTCGCGAGCTGCGAGTGGTCTCGCCCATCGAGCGGGATGTCGCGTGGCTCGCGCTGGTGACGGAGTCGGGCCGTCTCGGCGGGGGTCGGCTGGCGCTCACGCCCGACGGCCGCGGCGGCGCCGTCGCGACGTATCCGCTCCCCGATCCGATGAAGCCGCCCGTCTGGGCGGTCGTGTCCTCGGAGCACGACATGGCGTCCATGGCGCTCATCGGTTGGCCCCTCTTTGGCGACGTCTCCGGCGAGCCGCCACGGACGTTCGCGCCGCGCGACCGGCTGCTGCTCGACGGACTGGTCGCCGCCCACGCCCTGGATCAGGCGCGGCGCTCCCGTGCGCGCTGGCTCGCCGTGATCTTCTGCGCGGCGGCGGCCGGGCTCGTCGGTCTGGGCCTGTGGCACACCGCCCGCAGTTCCGCCGCGCAGATCGCCGCGCACCTGGAGCGCATGAGCGCGGAGGAGTCTAGCGAGGAGCGCTCGAAGCCCGCCCAGGGCGGGACGCTGCTGGCTGTGGGGATCGCCGTCCTGTGCGTCGCGCTCGGCTTCACGGTGATCGCCGTCGTCGCGATGTTTCGCGTCGGGTGACCGCCGTTGCACGCCAGCCTCGGTCACCGCTAGCATGAACGCCGTGCGAGTCCTGGCGCTGTGTCGTGTCGCGTGCCTGGTCGCACCGCTCTGGCTGGCGTGCGCCGCAGGCTCCCCGCAGGCGATGGCGCAGTCGCGCGCAGGTGCGGCGTCCCCACGCGCGCGGCCCTTGCCCGCGGCCATCGGTGCCCAGAACGCGGACCGACTCGAGAAGCGGTTCGAAGCCCTGGCGGGGGGCTTCGGTCGCGCCGTCGCCGTCAGTCGATCCGTGGGGCTCGTGGCGGCGGCGAGCGGCTCCCCCGTCCGCTTCTACGAGCTCGAGAACGGAAAGCCCGCCGGCGAGGTCCACGGCTGCGCCGACCTGCTCCGCGGCGGGCTGGGTTTCCACGACGGCGTCCTGGTGGTCGCCTGCGAGTCGAAGCTGGAGATCTACCACCCCAGGAAGCGCATGCGCCTGCAGGCCCCGGAGATCCACTCCACCCGTGGCACCGCGGTCGCTTTCGCGTGGCCGCGAGTCGCCATGGCGCACTGGGACGGCGTGCTCCGCATCTACTCCCTGACGGGCGCACCTCACGTCGAGATCCCCGTCCCGGGGCCTCCCATCGACGCCAAGAGCGTCGCGCTCACCGCCGACGGTTCACGCGTCGCCGTCGCGTGGATTCAGGGCTCGGTGTGGTGGTGGGACACCTCGCGTCCGGCGGAGCCGCATCGCCTCGTTCGCCACGCCAACGAGAGTGACTCCCTGGCGTGGAGCGCGGATGGGAGGCTCCTCGCGGAGGAGGGGGAGCTCGCGTTCACGACCGTGTGGTCCGTGACCGGCGAGCCTTCGGCGGTCGCGAAGATGAAGAACGGCGACTGGGTGAAGCGCCTGCTCTTCACTCGCGACGGCCAGTGGCTCGTTCGCGGCGGGTCCGACGGGCTCGAGCTCGCGGAGATCGCCGGCCCCAAGCGATTTGCCCTCGATACGCGCGGTCAGGTGGAGGACGTCGCGCTCGACGAGGTGGGCGCGTCTCTCGCGGCCATCGACCGCGACGGGAGAGTCTCCCTTTGGGCCGCGCGGTGACGGCGCCGCGACGGGCGCTACGCCCATGGCGCCGGCAGCTCCGCGCCGCCGAGTAGACGGCCGAGCACGGCGATCATCCTGGGCACGTCCGCGGTACCCGCCGTCTCTCGACAGGAGTGCATGCCGAGCATCGGGTTGCCCACGTCGATCGTGCGCACGCCCATCAGGGCGGCGGAGATCGGGCCGATGGTGCTGCCGCACGGCAGGTCGTTGCGGCTGACGAAGCGCTGGGCGGCGAATCCCTCTTCGCGGCACGCTCGCTCGAAGACTGCGGTTGCCGGCCCGTCGGTCGCGTAGGACTGGTTCGCGTTCACCTTCACGACCGGGCCCTTGCCGAGGGCAGGCTCGTGGCGGCCATCGTGCTTGTCGGAGTGACTCGGGTGCACCGCGTGGGCCATGTCCGCGGACACGAGCAGCGAGCGGGCGAAAGCGCGGTCCACGGCGTCGCTGCCCCCGCCGAGCGCACGCGCCACCCGGGCGAGCGACCCGGCGACGAAGCGGGACTTCGCCCCGGAGTCACTCTGGCTTCCGACCTCTTCGTGGTCCCACAGCGCGACGATCCGCGTCGCCGGACCCGGTTCGCCCGAGCCCACGAGCGCGGTGAGCGCCGCGTGGCACGACGCCAGGTTGTCCAGGCGCGCCGACGCGAGGAGCTCGCCGTTGGCGCCGGCCAGTGCCGACTTCTGCACGTCGTACACGCAGAGGTCGAAGCCGACGATGGCGTTTTCGTCCACGTCGAGATGGCTGGCCACGAGGGGGCCGAGCGCGTGGGCGCCCTCGCCCTCGAGGAGCGCCAGCACCGGGAGCGTGTGCTTCTGCGGGTTCAGGATCAGGCCGTCGGTGTTCACGGTCCTCTGCAGGTGGATTGCGAGGCTCGGCATTCGAGCGACGGGGCGCGCGAGGTCCACGAGCCGCGTCTCGCCGGTGGCGAGGCTCACGCGCCCGGCGATGGACAGATCGCGATCCAGCCACGTGTAGAGGAGGACCCCGCCGTAGACCTCGACGCCGATCTGGCGGTACCCCGACGCCTTCACGTCGGGTTTCGGCTTCACGCGGAAGTTCGGCGAATCCGTGTGAGCGCCGATGGCGATGAATCCCGCGCGTTCGGGCGGCTCGCTCCCGGCGATCAGCGCGAGCAGCGAACCACCGCTCTTGACCAGGTACCGGCGGTCTCCCGGGGCGAGCGCCCAGGGCTCACGCTCGTCGAGGCACGAGAAGCCTGCCGCCTCCAGCCTGCGGGTCGCCTCCGCGACGGCGTGGTAGGGCGTCGGTGACGCGTCCAGGAAGCGCATGAGGTCGAGCGTGGCTTCGGGGGCAAGAGGCACGCCACGACCTTACCGTGAGGGCGATCGCGCCCTCAACTCCTGCTGTGCCGAGTCGCGATCATCGCGCCGGTCCACCACTCGTAGTCGCGGCCCATGGGGTCGCCGTCGGGGAAGAACACCAGGTAGCTCATGGCGTCGTAGGGCAGGAAGCTGGGCCGACCGCCGAGGTCGTGGCCGATCTGGTGCAGCGTGCGCCAGGTGCCCGTGTTGAAGTAGACGGCCGATCGCCCCCCGATGCTTCCCAGCGGGACCATGGACGCGAAATGAGAGTGGCCGTTCACGACGTAGCGCAGCCCGCCGGGTCGTCGGCTCAGCTCCATTCCGGCAGCGGCGGCCATGCGTCCGTCGAACGCTTGCTGCATCACCTTGTAGATCTTGGTGAGCCGCTGGTCGTGCGTGTGCGCCATGAGACGCCCCGTGGAGAGTTCGAGCAGAAGCCGGAGCTTCTTGCCCGTGTCGAGGCCCAGCGTCCGGTGCTGGCGACGCATCCACTGCCGAACGAAGGGGTTCGAGAGGAAGTCCTCGACGAGCGCCGACCAGCCCTTCGCGATGGGGGTCAACAGCTCGCGGCGCCGAATCCCGAGCTCTCGTACCCATGCCGGCACCGCGTACACGGGGCGCACGTCGTCGATGTCGTCGAGGTCCGCGGGTGTCTCGCCGACGAGCTCGCGTATGGCGAGCGGGAAGCGCGTGATGAGCTCGGACCCGATGGCGTCTCCCACCGTCGCCTCGCCATCCGGGCTCGCGTTGATCGGATCGCCCAGGTGACCGTGGTAGGCGAGCACGCCGTGCTCGGGGAACTCGAGCTCGGCGGGGAAGACCACGTCGCGGTCCTGGCCGGTCAGCGCACGCCAGACCTCGCGTCGA
Organism: uncultured Polyangiaceae bacterium; assembly: GCA_964487605.1. GTDB lineage: Bacteria > Myxococcota_A > Polyangia > Polyangiales > Polyangiaceae > JAJDAH01. The sequence goes on along the minus strand of CAZARU010000015.1, from coordinate 19,828 downwards.
GCGCGGGGGGCCTTCGCCAGCAGGCGATCGTGGTTTCCCAGGGCGTAGTGCACGGTGAGCTCGCCACCCTCCACGCGCCGCCGGATCGCTTCGAAGAACGGCGCCTCGCGGGCGAGGGTTCCCGAGACGACGCGCTCGACGACGTCCGTCACCGAGCGCGTGGCTTCGTGGTAGGGCCGTGACGTTCCCTCGAACCACGACGCCGAGCGGACCAGATCGAACAGGTCGCCGACGAAGCAGAGGTGGGCGGGGCGATGACCGCGGGCAGCCTGGATCCGCGTCCAGAACCGCTCGAAGATTTCGTGCTTGGGGATGGCGCCGCCGTGCAACGTGTCCGTCAAGTGGATGTCGCTGACGAAGATCAGCATCGGCCGATCCCGGGATACGGACTGCATCTGGATCACGCACGATACCCTCCGCGGCGCGTGCGCTCCACCCGGGCCTCCGCACGGGCCGCGCGCGTGGTAGCTTCGCGGCGCGGTGCTGACGAAGGACGTCGCAATCGAGGGTTTCACGACGGCGGACTGGGTCCGCCTCTCGGAGGTCGTGCCCCGCGCTCCGTCGCCGCGGGACGGACGCGGGGGGGTCGTCGCGCTGGTCGATGGCGGACGCGTGCTGAAGCTGGTCAGCACCGTGACGGGGCGGCTCGACCCGACGGACACCGACTGGCCCGTCGCCCTGGATCGCCTCGCCCACCGCTTCGGCGCTTCCTGGGCTGCGCGGCTGCACGTGGACGCTCTCGAAGAGCTCCTCGAGCGCTTCGCGGAGCGGCTCCGTCGCGAGGACGCCTGGCTCGACCAGATGCTGCTGCTCGCGGCGCTCGTTCGCGAGCTCGGGGCCGACGGGATGCTCGACGTCTGGCCGTGGCGCCCGGCGGCCTGGCCGATTCCATCCGTCGGCGTCGCCGAACGCGCGCTCGACCTGATCTGTCCCGACGGGCGAGTGCTGGCCATCGGGGTCTTCCGCGAAGGCGCGGTCCACACCTGCGCTGCGGTACGGCGGATGGGGCCCGGCTTCGACAGAGTGGTCGGCCCCGCCGACCTGCGAGGTGAGATGGGTTTGGTCTCGGGCGACTGGTCACGGGATTACCGGCATCTCGCACGGGCCATCGAGGAGCGGGTTGGCCCGCTCTCCCTCGGCTGCTTCGGAGAGGTCGCGACGTTTCAGCGCCTCGCGAGCGATCCGGCGCCTGGTGCGTGGGCTGCAGCCGTCGCGGCGCGTGACGTCGTCCTGTCACCGCTGTCGCCGGCAGCCGCCATACCTCTGGGCGTGGACCTGGGTCGCGTCGCGTGGAGCACCCTCAAGGACCTCGCGGATCGAATGGGCGGCGCCTCGCTGCTCTCTCGTCATGGTCCGCTCGGGCCGGCCTTCGACCGCGTCCGGAAGACGGCCCTCGGCGACCGGGATCTCGTCGAAGTGCTCGGCTTCGACCCGATGGAGCTGCTGCGCTGGCTCGGCCGCGCGCGCGGACCGTCGTGAGAGCTCCCGTCGTGACGAAGGAAGATGGTCGTGTGATGGCTGTGTCGGGACGGATCCGGCGGCGTCTCGCGCTCGCCATCGTCCTCACGGCGCTGATACCGCTCATCGTCGCGGTGCTCATGGCGCGCGACGCGATCCACAAGAGCTCGGAGCGGTTCTTCGTGCCCGAGCTCGGGGCGCGTCTGGATCAGTCCCTGGGCGTCTACCAGGAGCTGGCTCGCGCCGTGAAGAGCAACATGCGATCGATGGCCGCCACCATCGCGATGCGTGAAGCGCTGCGCGTCGCCGCGAAGGGTCGTGATGCAGCGGCGTGCCGGAAGGAACTCCAGGCGGCCTTCGAGGAGCAGGCGTCTCTCGTCTCGCTGTCGGTGCTGGACTCCGACGGTAACGAGCTGTGTTCGCGGCGGCGCGCCGCGCCCCTCGATCCCGAGCGCGAGCACCAGCTCGAGGTCATGAAGTCGCTCTCCGGCGCAGACGACGCCGACGAGGAGGGCGAGCGCATCGTCGCGGTCTTCGCGACGGACAAGGCGCGATTCACCGAGCTGGAGGAGATGAGCCACTTCATCGACACGTACAAGCGTGTCCAGAAGCGGAGCGTGGAAGACGCTTACCTCAACGCGTTCGCGCTCCTGCTCGGCATCACGGTGCTCGCCGCGATCGGCGTGGGTGCCTTCCTGGCGCGGGGCGTGTCGTCGCGCCTCGGTCGCCTCGCCGAGGCCACCAAGACCGTGGGTGCCGGTGATCTCTCGGTGCGCGTGCCGGAGACCGGGGAGGACGAGATTGCCGATCTTTCGCGAGCGTTCAACCGAATGCTCGGCGAGGTGGAGTCCACGCGGGCGCGCATCGAGTACCTCCAGCGCATCGGCGCGTGGCAGGAGATGGCACGGCGTCTCGCCCACGAGATCAAGAACCCGCTCACGCCGATCCAGCTCGCCGTGCAGGAACTGCACCGGCGATACGAGGGCGGCGACCCCGCGTACAAGAGCCTCGTGGACACCACGCTCGAGGTCGTGGAGGACGAGGTCGGGACTCTGCGCCGGCTCGTCACCGAGTTTTCGGACTTCGCGAGGCTGCCGCGCGCAGAGCTCGAGCCCACCGACGTCGCGGAGCTGGTCAGGGATCAGGAGCCGCATCTGAGGCTCGCCGCCAGCGAGGGCGTGGAGGTGGACCTCGAGATCCGGATCGACGCCGAGCCGGCCAACGCGAACGTGGACCGACAGATGTTTCGCCGGGTGCTTTCGAATCTGGTCAGGAACTCCGCCCAGGCCATCGGCGGTGCCCATCGGGAGCGAGGCTCCGTCGTGGTGCACCTGTACCGCGAGGCCGACGCCGTCGTGCTCGACGTCGTGGACGATGGTCCAGGCATTCCGGAGGACCTGCGGGGTGCGATCTTCGACCCTTACGTGACCACGAAGTCCTACGGCACCGGCCTCGGCCTGGCCATCGTGAAGAAGATCATCGTCGAGCATGGCGGAACGATCACCGCGGTCGCCGGAGAGGGCAGCGGGGCGACCATGCGCGTGCGGTTGCCCGACCTCGACGCCGTCGGAAGGGACGCGGGCGACTGGCGGGCGCCCCCTTCGTCGGGTAAACCCAGGTCCGGACGAAACGCCGGCTCCGGATCACGGAACGAAGCCTGACGACGCCCGGCACCGCACCCCATGCAGAAAGGCCAGAAGGCACACGATCCACGGCAGGCGTGGGTCACCGCCGGGCTCGTGCTCGGCGTGGCGGCGTTCTTCGGCGCCGTCGTGCTCCCCTACGCCAAGCCTGCCAAGAGCGCGCTCGTGGGCGGCGCGGCGCCCGACTTCGCCCTTCCGGTAATCCACAACGGTGAACCCGGGAACCGGATGAAGCTCTCGGACCAGCGGGGCAAGGCCGTTCTCGTCGACTTCTGGGCCAGCTGGTGCGCCCCCTGTCGCGCCCAGGCGCCGATTCTGGACGGCGTTGCTCGCCGGTTCGGCTCGTCTCGCGTGGTCGTCATCGGCGTGAACACGAACGACGACCAGGGCAACGCCCTCGACTTCGCGAAGACCGCCAACCTCTCGTACACGTCGCTCCACGATGCTGGCGGCGTCGTCGCGACGTCGTTCGGCGTCAGGGAGCTGCCGACGCTCGTCGTGGTCGATCGCGAGGGGCGTGTCGTGGCCGTGAAGACGCGCGTCGTTCGGGAGAAGGAACTGGAGCGCCTGGTGCATGAAGCGCTCGGGCGGACAGAGGAGGCATCGTGACGGAGCATTTCGAGTCGTACGAAGAGTTCTGGCTTCACTACGTGCGAGCCCACACGAAGAAGTCGACGCGACGGGTCCACTTCGCGGCGTTCAGCGCCGGTCTCGTGCTGGCCTGCGCCGGAGTCGTCACCCCGAAGAAGTGGCTCCTGCTCGCCGCTCCGCTCGTTGCCGGCGTGCCCGCGGTGCTCTCGCACTTCCTGTTCGAGGGCAACCGTCCCGTGACGGCCAGGCCGCTCTGGGCGCTGCGCGCCGACTTCGAGATGTGGAGAAAGACGCTGGCGGGCACCATGGACGATGAGGTGCTGGCCGCCACCGCGCCGAGGGAGGCGCCCCGGTCCGGCAGCGCGCCGGGCGCCAGCATGCGGACGGACGGAACGCTGAACTGAGCCCGCGACGCGACCGCGGCTTCAGCTCGCGTCTTCGCCATCGGCGAGGGCGGATTCCGTACGCTTCTTCTTCTTCTTCTTCTTCGCAGTCGGCGTGGGCAGGAGGCCCCGCAGCGTCATCTCCTTCCCGTAGCAGAGCAGCGTGTCTCCGGGCAGGAGCTCGCGGTCGCCGCGCGGATTCGGGATCATCAGGCCACCGCGGCTGATGCTGAGGACCTGCACGTCCAGCTCGCGCAGGCCGCACTCCCTGAGCGTCTTTCGCACGAGCGCGCTCTTGTCCGTCAGGGGCACCTCGGCCACGCGGTAGCCGGCGCTCAGGGTGAGGCGCTGGCGAAGGTCCAGCTCGGGGAAGGAGACCTGCTGCTCGAGGTGCGACACGATGGCGTCCGCGACGTCGATTCCCGTCGCTCGCTCGATGCCCTCGAGGCCGGGTGAGGAGTTCACCTCCATGATCTTGGGGCCATCGGCGCCTTCGAGCATGTCCACACCGGCAACCTGGAGCCCCATGATCTGGGCTGCGTTGATCGCGGTTCGCTCGTACTCGGGGTCCAGATCCACGCGCTCGGCGCGGCCACCGCGATGCACGTTGCTGCGGAACTCGTCTCCGGTGGCGACACGACGCATGGCCGCGACGACGCGGTGCCCGACGACGAACGCGCGCAGGTCGCGCCCCTTGCTCTCCTTGACGAACTTCTGCATCAGCACCTGCTGGTGCGCGCTCTGGAGCGTCTCGACGATGGCTTCGGCGATCTTCTGAGTGTCTGCCAGGATCACGCCGATGCCCTGGGTGCCCTGCAGCAGCTTGATGATCACCGGCGCGCCGCCCAGCAGGCCGAGGGCCGGCATCACGGAGTGGCGGTCGTGGACGAATGCGGTGGTCGCGATGCCCACGTTGTGGCGCGACAGCATCTGGGTCGATCGGAGCTTGTCGCGCGAGACCACGATGGCGTTGGCGCTGTTCAGCACGTAGACGCCCATCTGCTCGAACTGGCGGACGACCGCCGTGCCATAGAGCGTGATCGAGGCGCCAATGCGCGGGACGACCGCGTCGTACGTGGTCAAGGGTCGGTTCTTGTAGAACAGGCGAGGACGACGCTCTTCGATCAGCATCGTGAAACGGACGGTGTTCAGGACCATGGTCTTGTGGCCCCGGCGCAGGCACGCCTCCTTCAGGCGCCGTGTGCTGTACGCGCGCGGGCTGCGCGACAAGATGCCGATCTTCACTGCACGGTTCTCCTTCGCTTCTTCTTCTTCTTTCTGGGCGCGCCGTCGGCAGGCGCGTGCTGGGAGTGTCCTGCGGTCCGGAGGGGGGTCGTCAACCGGTAGCGACGGCGGGGGTCCACCAGGAACCGTTTTCCCAGCGCCTCGCGCCCCAGGAGCATCCGGAAGATCATGTTCTCGCGGTCGACGAGGCTCACCTCGATGTCCTCCTCGACCTCTCCGATGCGCAGCGTGGTACGGACGAAGATCCGCGCCTCGGACACGCCGCTGCTGGGCTTCACGCGACCGCGCCGGACGATGGGCGCCTCGACGGCGACGCGCTTGTCCCGGTTCTTGCGGCGGAGCCGAACCTCGAAGTGCACCCGATTCCCCGGGAGAATCGACACGTTCTCGACGTGCAGCGCGCTCGACCGTGCGCCCGTGTCGGCCTTCGCCTTGATGCGGCGGATGCCCCAGATGGGGAGGTCCACGTACTCCGCCCAGCCGATGGGGACGCGGGTCTTTTTCACGGGGACCATGGGGGGCGAGGCGGGAGCGGGCGCGGCTGGCCGCTTGGCGAGTCGCCGCCGGGGGATGCGTCCCACGGCGTACTCGCGCGCCTTTTTTGATTACACTCGGCCCCGGCGTCGACGCAAGCGTCGTCGCCTGCGATCCACATGCCATCGGAGCAGGCCTTGGACTGGGGAGGCATCGCCTGGCGCCTCGGCGCGACCCTCCTCCTCGTGTTCCTCAACGGATTCTTCGTCGCGGCGGAGTTCGCGTTCGTCAAGGTGCGCCGCGTTCGCATCGACGAGCTGGCCGAGCGCGGTCGCTTCACCGCGCGGATCACGCGCGGCATTTTGGACCATCTCGACACGTACCTCTCCGCGTGCCAGCTCGGCATCACGCTGGCGAGTCTCGCGCTGGGCGCACTGGGCGAGCCGGCGGTAGCCTACCTGATCGTCACGCTGGCGGGCGCGCTCGGTGTGGACGTTCAGCCGGACAGTCCCGTCATGCGAGCGGTCGCGCTCGTCATCGCCTTTTCGACGATCACGGTGCTTCACATGACGCTCGGCGAGCAGGCGCCGAAGATGTGGGCGCTTCGCCGCTCCGAATCCGCAGCCCTCTTCTCGGCAATCCCCCTGCGCATCTTCATCGCCGTGTTCTGGCCGTTCATCTGGTTCATCAACTCGGTCTCGAACGGCATCCTCCGTGCACTCGGTCTGGACCAGAGCGGTGGTCACGAGACGATTCCGACGTCTCGCGAGCTTCGCATGGCGCTGAGCGTGTCGGCGCGCGCCGGCCACATCTCGGAGCGTGCTCGTGAGATCGCGGACAACGTGTTTCGCGTCGCCGAGATGGAGGTGCGGCACGTCCTGGTGCCGCGCGTCGAGGTGACGTACCTGTCTCTCGACGACGGTGAGCAGGCCGCCATGGAAAAGGTCCGGAACACCGGGCACACCAGGTTCCCTCTGTGCGAGCGGGACCTCGACACGGTGATCGGCATCGTCCACAGCAAGGACGTCCTGGGCGTCCTCATCGACGGAAAGGCGCTCGATCTGCGCGCCCTGTCGCGCGACCCGGTCTTCGTGCCGGAGACGCAGAAGCTGTCGGTCGCGACGTCGAAGCTGCAGCGGTCCGGCAATCACGCGGCGCTCGTCGTGGACGAGCATGGAACCGTCACGGGCATGCTGTTTCTCGAGGACGCCATCGAGGAGGTCGTGGGACCGATCGTCGACGAGTTCGACGAGCCGGTTGCGGCGGTGGTTCAGGTTGGGCCTGGCGTGTTCGAGACGCACGGTGGGCTCGCGCTTCCCGAAGCCGCGGAGGTGTTCGGCCTGGACACTACGGGCGCGCAGGAGAACACGCTCGGTGGATTCCTGATGACCAAGCTGGGAAGGCTCCCCCGCGCCGGAGACCGCCTGGACGTCGGGGACCATCGGGTCACGGTCATCGACCTCACGCGCCGCCGGGTGATCGGCAAGCTTCGCCTCGAGTCCCGCGAAGCTTTGGCCGACCCGAAACACGCGAGCGGGTCGTGACACCCGGCACCGCTCACCGCGTCGCGACGGGGGTGCCGGTCCTGCGCGAGTAGCTGAGCCCGCGCTCCAGCGGAAACCGCTCCAGGCCTTCGGCCCGCAGGCGCGGCGCGTGTTCCCGCTCGTAGGTTTCGAAGGCCGCCCGCGACGCGAAATGATAGCGCGTAGCGTAGCGCAGCGGCTCACCGTCGAAACGGACGAGCTCCGCGCTCTGGGCACCGGCCGCGCACACGTCCTGCAGGTGCTGCGAAGTCAGCCAGTGCTGCCATTCGGCGGCGACCTCCGCGTTCGTGAAGGTGCACTCGACGTCGTAGACGAACATGGGCGAAGCGTGCCACGTCGTCGCTGCGTCGTCGCGGGATCGGCTCAGAGCAGGTCTTCGGGGCCGCGGGGCAGGAGCTTCGCGTTGCCGAAGGAGAACGCGACGACGCCCGCGACGCTCGTGAAGGCGGCGCCGGGCGGGAAGGTGTTGTCGAGATCCGGCCAGAGGGCGTCGTCCAGGCGCAGTCCGCCCGTGACGACGAGCTCGTCGTAGTCCCGGGGTGCATCCGGGTTCTGCGTCACGACCACGACGTTTCGGACCACGACGAGCATCGACTCGAGCCCTTCCGCGAGCGCGCCACCGGTCGCGATCGTCGCGGGGTCCGAGACCACGAGGGGAGGGAAAGGCAGCGCTGCGAGGGTCTCCTCGACCGTGACGACCGGCACCGTCAGCTCGGTCAGCCCGAAGTACTCCACGTACCTGCCTGTCACGGTCACACGCTGGCCGACGGTGACCGGCGGCGGCGCCGATCCCGTGTAGACGAAGATGCCGCCGAAGGGCTCGGGAGACGCGCGCTGCGCGAAGAAGCCCCGGGTTCCGCTCGCCGCTGAGCCGACCGCAGTGACCCAGAGGCCCTCGACGGTGACGATGGCCCCCTCGGAGGGACGCGACGGGTGGTTCGGATCGCGGAGAGCCTCGATGGGCAGGCGGCACGGGACGACGCCGGGGTTCGCGATGGGGCACGGGTCGCACGCGTCGCCGTGGCCGTCGCCATCGGCGTCGCGCTGCTCCGCGTCGGCGACGCGCGGACACACGTCCACGGCGTTGGGCACTCCGTCGCCGTCCAGATCGTCGCGGAGGGGCGGCGCGCAGTCCGTGGGATCGAGGGGACAGCGGTCACAGGCGTCACCCTGCCCGTCGGCGTCGACGTCCGCCTGCGCGTCGCCGTCCAGCGGGCGCGGCGGGTCGAAGACGCGCGGGCAGAGGTCGCGGGAATCCTCCACGCCGTCGGCGTCGAGGTCCAGAGGACTCGGTTCACCGTACTCGCCCGGACGAGCAGGGACGCAGGAAGGTTCGTCGGGTGCGGGCTCGCACGAGAAGAGCGGGGCGAAGGGCTCGGCGGCCGCGCTCAGGGCGGCCAGCGAGACGGCGACGTCGAACTCACCGGTGAGGCACACGCTCTTGGCGGTGCCGCAGACGTCGAGGCGCTCGCACGCTCGCCCGCCGAAGGCTGGATCCTCGGCGAGGTCGGCGTTCCCGTACAGCGCCTGGCCCGAACGCAAGACCAGCACCACGTCCGCCGGCTGCGCGCCGATCACCGCGCGATGCAGGGTGCGCTCCGACGCGTCGAACACCACCACGTCGGCGAGGCGGCCCTCGCGCAAGGCTCCCAGCGCGCTCTCCGCGCCGGCGGCGAGGGCGGCGTTGGTCGTCACCATCTGCCACAGCGCGAAGTCGGACAGAGCGTGATCGAACCGCTCGCGATTGAGGAAGTCCGCGCACGCGAGCTCGCGCAGCAGGTTGGCGGAGCCGGTGACGATCCAGTCGGTCCCGAGGGCGACGGTGACGCCCAGCGCATCGAGGAGCGTGATGGGAGTCGTGTTGCCGTACAGGTCGACGTTCGACCGCGGCGACCAGCTCACCACGGCGCCCTCGTGCCGGAGCCTCGCCGCGTCCTTCGCGTTCACCGCCATCGCGTGGACCAGGGTCGTTCGGCTCCCGACCAGGTCCGCCTCGGGAGGCGCCGTCACGCATTCGAGCTCGTTCTGCGCCTCGACATCGATGCCCTCGGCCACGTGGGCGACGAACGCTCCCTCGGTGGGCAGGTCCGCGGCGACCGTGCGCGCGGCGCCGTAGGCGCACCCCGAGGCGCGCAGCAGGCCGGACGTGTCGTCGAGGGGAAACGTCTCGGGGCGCGCCGGTGCGATGCGGGCGCCTTCGAGGTTCGTCGCAGTGTCCAGGTTGCGCAGGAGCCCTCGCCGCGACCCTGCGCCCACGGTCGCCGTCGCCCCACCCATCACGAAGCGGAGCTCGGCGGCGCGCACGACGTTCGCGGTGGCGCCGCCCTCGAAGGTGAGCCGCGGACTTCCGCGGGCGCCGGTGCGCCACTCGTGACGATGGCGGTAGCGGATCCCCTCGTGGCTCGCGGGGGCGTTGTTCGAATGGGTGAGGTGGTCGTGGGTGTTGATGAGGCCCGGGGAGATGGCCGCGGCCGGGCACGTCACGCTCGTGGCGTCGGAGGCTGCGGCGTGGTCGGCGCACGCGCACCCGACGCAGGTGATCACGCCGGAGGCATCCCAGAGCACGTGCCCGCCGAGGTACACCGCGTCGGGCGCCAGGACGTCGCCTTCGAGGAGCACGCCGGACGTTCCGCGTCGCGTGATGCCGCACGTGGTCGTCAGCGGCGCGAGGGCACGGCAGTCGTGCGTGGGCACCTCGCGACCCGAGCCGGCCGCACCGTCGCGCGCGGCGTCGTCGCGCGCCGCGTCCGAGGCCGTGCGACCGCCCGACGACGGGGATCCGGCGGTCACCTCCGCGGCTCGGTCATGGGTACCGTCCGAGCTCGCCTCGTGGCCGATCGACCCCCCAGCGCCCGGCCCGCCCTCGGGCGGGGCTCCCCCGCGGCCTGCACCCGGCGAAGCACCGCGGTCGCGCTCCGTGTCGTCCCCGGGCGTCGCGCGCGCGCTCGCATCCTCGATGGCTCCGGGCCGGGGAGCGCGATCCGCCGTGCACGCGGGCGGGGTCGCGAGAGCGGCGGCGGCGAAGGCGAGCGACCAGCGCGGACGTCGCGAGCGCGGAGAAGTCATGGCCTCGCAGGTCGGCCCTCGGATCGGGCGGGTTGCGTGCCAAGGCACGTTCACCCCAGGATCCGCCCCGGCCCTGGCGTCGCGAGCGGACCGCCGACGATCCGCGCTACAAGCAACACCCGTGGACGCAGGGACTCTCGACGCTCTCATCCTCGGGGCGGTCCAGGGTCTGACCGAGTTCCTTCCCGTGTCGAGCTCGGGGCACGTCGCGCTCGGGCAGCGGCTGTTCGGGATGCGCGAGGGGAACCTGACGCTTTCGGTCATGCTGCACGCCGGTACGCTCCTGGCGACGATCGTCGTGCTCCGCCGTCGCGTCGCCACGGTGGTGGTGGACACCCTCGCGTTCGCGCGCGACCGTTCGCCGTCGGACGCACGCCCGGGCGCGAGGGACGCGCTCGTGGTCGGACTCGCGTCGCTGCCGACGGGCGTGGCGGGGCTCGCCCTGCGCGACGCCATCGAGCGATGGTCGGGCAGCTTGTCGATCGTCGGTGGCGGCTTCGTCGTGACGACGCTCCTGCTCGTGTCCACGCGCTTCGTCCGCGCGAGCGATCGACCCGTCCCCACGTGGCTCGGCGCGCTCGCGCTCGGCGTCGCTCAGTCGGTGGCCCTCTTGCCGGGCATCTCCAGGAGCGGCACGACCATCGTCGCGGCGCTCTGGCTCGGCGTGCGGCCGGATCGCGCGTTCGAGCTCTCCATGCTCATGTCCCTGCCCGCCGTGCTCGGCGCGACGCTCCTCGAGGCGCGCCACCTCCTTTCGGATCCCTCGGGTGCCGGCGTCGCCCTGGCCGGCGCCGGTGTCGCGTTCGTCGTGGGTGCGTTCGCGCTCCGGCTCCTGCGCGGCCTGGTCGATCGTGGCCGGTTGAGTTGGTTCGCGCTCTGGGTCGGGCCCGTGGCGCTCCTCACCCTCGCGGTTGCAGCGCGGCAGACCGTCGGTTAGGTCAGGGCGGCGTGGCGAAGACGTACGCGGTGATCATGGCCGGCGGCAGCGGCACGCGATTCTGGCCCGCGTCGCGCCGCCACCGACCGAAGCAGCTGCTGCCCCTAGCCGGCTCGGAGCAGCCGCTCATCGCCTCCACCGTGCGACGCATCGAGGCGCTGTGTCCGCCCGAGCGCATCCTGGTCGCCACGGGCGAGCACCTCGTGGCGGCGACGCGGGCGGCCCTCCCGTGGCTGCCCGCGTCCTCGTTCCTCGGCGAGCCGCTCGCCAGGAACACGGCCGCTTGCATCGGCTGGGCCACGTCGATCATTCGCCGTCGCGATCCGGACTCCGTGGTCGCCGTCTTGCCGAGCGATCACCACATCGGCGACGAGCCGGCGTTTCGAGCAGCGATGACCCGGGCCATCGCCTCGGCGGAGACGGGCCCCATCACCACCCTCGGCGTCACACCCACCCGCCCCGAGACCGGATACGGCTACATCAAGCTGGGCGAACCGGTCGGCGAAGGCGTGCTCCGCGTCAAGGCGTTCGTCGAGAAGCCGGACACGCACCGCGCGAAGCAGTACCTCGCGAGCGGCCAGTACGTCTGGAACAGCGGCATGTTCTTCTTCCGCTCGGACGTCATGCTCGATGCGATGGCGTCCCACATGCCCAGCCTCGCGCAGGGCCTGACGCGCATCGACGCGGCGGCCGCGGGCGGTCCCGAGCGCGAGGCTCTGGAGACGCGAAGCGTGTTCGAGGCTCTCGAGTCGATCAGCATCGACTACGGGGTCATGGAGAAGGTATCGCCCATCAACGTGGTACCGGCGAGCTTCGCCTGGAGCGACATCGGGAGCTGGGAGAGCGCCTGGGAGCTGGCGGTCCGCGACGCCGCGGACAACGTGGCCGGGGGTGCGGTCGCGGTAGCGGCGAGGGGCAACCTGGTTCGCGATCTGCGCACGGACGGCCGTCGGCGCGTCATCGCGCTGCTCGGTGTCGAGGACCTGTGCGTCATCGAAACTGACGACGCGCTCCTGGTGATGCCGCGCTCGCGGTCCCAGGAGGTTCGCAAGATCGTGGACGAGCTCGAGGCACGTCCGGACGGGGCCGATTACCTCTGAAGGTGCCATGACCGAACTGCTTCATCTCACCCTGACGGACCTGCTCTCCACCCTGGCGGCGAAGCGCGCGTCGCCGGTCGATCTCATGAAGGAGACGCTCGCCCGCGTCGATGCGACCCACGACCACCTGAACGCGGTGGTGGCTCGGCGCGACCCCGAGGCGCTCCTCGCGGAGGCGCGGGAAGCCGAGGCGCGTTACGTCCGCGGCGACGCTCGAGCGCTCGAAGGCATTCCGCTGGGCGTGAAGGACCTGGAGGACGCCGAGGGGCTCGTGACGAGCCACGGATCGCTCCCGTTCAAGGACGACGTGGCCACCGCGGACTCCACGCAGGTCGCGCGGCTGCGCGCGGCGGGTGCCATCACGTTCGGCAAGACCAACGCCCCCGAGTTCGGCTACACCGCGATCACGAAGAACCTCGTCTACGGCGTGACGCGATCGCCGTGGAACGTCGAGCGCACGCCGGGTGGCTCGAGCGGCGGTTCTGCCGCGCTCGTCGCCGCCGAAGCGATGCCGCTCGTCACGTCGAGCGACGGTGGCGGCTCCATTCGCATCCCGGCGAGCTTCACCGGCTGCTTCGGGTTGAAGCCGACGTTCGGGCGCGTTCCACGCAGCCCGTTCACGCACTGGGACTACGACGTGACCTCGACCTACGGTCCCTTGACCAAGACCGTCGAGGACGCAGCGCTCTTCCTCGACCAGGTCGTCGGGCCCGACGCCCACGATCCGTGGAGCCTGCCGCATCCCGGGTTCTCGTACGCCCAGGCCCTGGGAAGGCCGCTCGACCGGCTGAAGATCGCCTACTCGCCGGACCTGGGCTACGCAATCGTCCAGTCGGACGTCGCAAGCGCCGTCGAGCAAGCGGTGAAGGTCCTCGAGAAGCTCGGGCACCGCGTGACGCGCATCGAGGGGGGGCCGCCCGAGCTCGGAGCGACGTGGGGCCTGGTGGGCGCGTGGCAGCTCGGCGCTCGCCTCTCGCACCTCTTGCCGGCGCGGCAGGGCGAGTTCATGAAGAGCCTGATGGAGGGCGTGCAGATGGCGCGCCACATGACGATGGAGTGGTGGGGGAAGAACGCGGAGCAGCGGATGACGCTGCTCCGCTGGGTCGCAGATCTGTTCTCCGACTACGATCTGCTCGTCACGCCCACGGTCCCCTACGACCCACCCGCTGCGCGCGGACCGTTCCCGACCGAGACGGAGGGACGCCGCCAGGGCACGGCCAGCGTCGCGTCGTTCACGATTCCGTTCAACCTCTCGTGGAACCCGGGCGCCACCGTGCGCGTGGGAGTATCCACCGCCGGCCTGCCCATCGGGATGCAGCTCGTGGGCCCGCGCCTGGCCGACGAGCGGTGCCTTCAGGTGGCGCTGGAGTACCAGCGCGAGCGACCGTGGCACGAGACCTGGCCCATGCGTCGCGGTTGAAGGCGAAGGCGAGTCCCGGAAGTCCGTTCGAGGTGCGGATGGGATTCGAACCCACGTATGATGGTTTTGCAAACCATTGCCTAACCGCTTGGCTACCGCACCGCTCGCGCCCCGGGCGTGACCCGGCGGCGAACCCCGGTGGCGTACAAGGCGGCCTCGGCCCCGTCAAGCCGACCGCGAACGGCTTCCCGCTCCGGTCGGCGACCTGTACGCTGCGCCACGTGAAGCTCGCGCTCGGCGCCGACGAGAAAACGCACCTGGTGGACGAGATCTTGCGCCACCTGCGCGAGGGTGGTCACACCGTCGAGCTGTTCGGCGCGGCCGCTGCCCAGGTCGAGCCGTGGGCCACGACGGGTGTCGCCGTCGCACGCGCGGTCGTCGAGGGGCGCGTGGACTCGGGCATCGTCTGCTGCTGGACCGGTACCGGCGTGTCCATCGCGGCGAACAAGGTGCCGGGCGCTCGGGCGGCGCTCTGCGGTGATGCTCCCACGGCGCGTGGAGCGCGGAAGTGGAACGACGCCAACGTGCTCGCCTTGAGCCTGCGTGCGACCAGCCCGGAGGTCGCGCGCGAGATCGTCGAGGCCTGGCTCGCCGAGCCCTATGGCGGAACGGAAGACGCGAGCCTCGGCGTGATCGCCAGCAGCGAGAGTACGCCTCACTCCTGAGGTTCGAGATCCTCGGAGAGGTAGCTCAGGATCACCTCGTCGAGGGACTTCTCGCTGATGACGCCGGGACCGAAGAGGGACCCCTCCTCGGCTTCGAAGATGGCGGCGGGGCGCGCTGCGGCGTAGCGCCCGCTGCGAGGTCGGCTGGGAGCCGGCGCTTGCGCGTCGAGCGCCGGCGTGCCGTGAACGGGGGTCCCCCGCACGGCCGGCGGCGTGGGGCTGGGAGCCTGCGCGTGCTTGGCGGCGGCTTCGGCGGCGGCCCGTTCGATCGAATCGAAGTCGATCTGCTGGCCGGGATGGAGCGATGGGGCCGATCGCCGGGGCTGGGGAACTTCCTCCTCGGGCGGCGGCGCCGGCGGGGCGACGGGGATCTGCTTCTCGCTCTCGCCGGGTGCACCCGGCGGACCGACGAGGTCCTCGATGAGGTGGTCGAACTCGCCCGAGCGCAGCGAGATGAACATCGCCTTGTGCTGCTCCTTCATGAGCTTTCGCAGCACCTGCGCCATGTCCGGCCGGTCGATGTGCTCGGAATAGTCGGTCTTCTTGCTTCGAACGATGCGCCCGCCGTCCGCGAAGAGGTGGGTGATGACGTGCGGGTGCCTCACACCGGAGTCTTCCGTCTGGATGTGGAAGATCTGCCCGCGGTGCTTCACGTTGTTGTTGAAGCCCTGCAGAGGGGACGACGACTTCGACATCCCGAGATCCCCTAGACTAACACAGCGAAAAAACGGCGGGAAAAGCGGGTCATGCCGTGCGCTGCTTCAACGGCCCGCTTCGTCCAGGCGTCGCATCCCTTCGAGCAAGAGCGCCTCGGGACTCGCGTTCACGACGCGCTGCGGCGACTGGAACGTCGGATCGAGCGAGAACTCGCCCTCCGTCAGCTTCAGCATCGCGTAGAAAGCTTCTTCGCCGCGCAGGTTGCCCCAGAGCGCGTTGTAGATCTCTCCGTTCACGAAGTGGATCTCGCCCGCTTCGCCCTTTGCGCGGATCTTGAGCGAGCCGCCCTTTCTTCCGTGCCACAGGACCTGCACCATGTCGGGCAGTGCCATCTCGGTGAGCGATCCGGAGACGCCGCGCGGCGCGGTGGCGCCCGCCGTGCGCTCCATGATCTGCCGCATCTTCGCGACGAGCAGATCCGCGGCCACGGGCTTGGTGAGGAAGTCCGCCGCGTCGAACTCGAATGCGCGCTGCGCCTCCGCTCGACCGCCCGCGGTGGCGACGAAGATCCACGGCAACTTCTGCCCCCAGGCCTGCTTGCGGGCGTCGGCGAGCAGGGCAATGCCGTCGCCGGGCTTCACATCGAGCTCGCTGACGACGATCTCGATGTCGCCGCGCTCCAGCGCCTTCATGGCCTGATCCGTGGAGCGGGCGATCTGAACCTCGAAGCCCTGCTCGATCATCCGGAGCTCGAGCACGGTCGTCTCCTCGGGATCCGGATCGACGATGAGGGCGCGATGGCGGTTGGCCAGGAGCCGCGCCTTCAGATCGTCCCCAGTGACCGTGTGCTTGAACAGGTCCACGAGGTTCGGGTCGAAGACCGTGCCCTTGTACCGGGCCAGGACCTCGCACGCCTGGACCGGCCGCAGCGTCTTGCGGTACGGGTTCCGCGGATTCTGCGTCAGGTCCGCGTACGTGTCGCAGATGGCGAGCAGCCGCGCTCCGAGCGGGATGTCCTTCCCCGAGTTCCCGTTCGGCAGCCCCTTGCCGTCGAAGCGCTCGTACATGCTCTCCAGGCTGTTGACGACGATGCGTGGCAGCCGGACCGACTCCATCAGGCGCTGCGGTGAGCGGTAGAGCTTCTCCGCGGCGGTGCGGTGCCCCTCGTACTCCGCGACGTTGAGGCTCGTGAGGTGGTACGCGCTCATCTTGCCCAGGTCGTGCACGTACGCCGCGATGGTGTACGCGGCGAGCTCCGCGTTCGGCACCCCGATGCGCTCGGCAATCTTCCGCATCAAGCGTCCGACGTGGGACGAGTGGCCGCGAAGGTCTGGGCGATTGTTCTCGATGAGGCTCACGAGGACGTTCAGCGTCTCGACGTAGCCGTCCGAACCGAGCCCGGTCGTCCCGGCGTCGCGTCCCTGGGACTTCAGATCCGTGGCCGAGAGCATGCGCTCGCGCCCGCGCTCGTCCGCCGCGAGCGCCGTCGCCATGTCCGCTTCCGTCACCAGGTTGCGCTCGTACACGTCGAGCATCGCCGTGAACTGCGCGTGGGCAGAGCGATCCAGCACCGCGAAGGCGTGGATGTCGCCGGAGTAGGCCTTGTTCACCGCGGCGCGGACGGCGAGCGGCCTTCCGACGAAGGCCTGGATCTCCTTTGCCCCCGAGGCCAGCTGCACCTCGTGCAGCGCTGCCACGTTGTCCACGTCGGCGCACACGACGCTCAAGATGCCGGTCTTGTGGTCCCACAGGACGGGGAAGATCGAGTCGCGCTCGGCGAGCTTCTTCGGCACCTTGTCCAGCGTGAACTTGTCGATGTCCGCCTTGGCGAGCTTCTCGGTGGAGACGAAGCGCGTCTTGTGCAGGGCGGCCATGAACTTCAGCAGGGCGGCCTCGTCGAGCGCGTTGGTGTCGAGCAGGGCCTCCTCGATGCGCCCACCCATGCGCGCGTGATGCGCGAGCGCGGCCTCCCGCTTCTCGGGAGTGATGACGCCGTCGGAGACCAGCCGGTCGACGACCCGAACGTTGCCCGTGGGATGCACCGAGCGGAAAGTATAGTCCCGCGTGGCGGTGGGAAGCCGTCGGCGTTTCTGGGCGTCCGGCCGGCGCGTGGGGAGCGCCGAGGCCGCGGCGGGCCAGGCCGCCGCGCTCGGCCGGAAGGGCTGCCTCGCGCCGGATTTCCAGCGCTCCTTGACGGCCCGCTCGCCGAAAGTTAGTAGATGCGCCCTTTTTACGGCGGTCGCCGCCGTCCCCCACCGGAGCCGAAGTGCCCACTCACGTCGCCAAGCCAGCCCAGGCCCTCGCCGCACGCACCTGGTGGGTCGTGGACGCAGACGGCCAGCCGCTCGGGCGGCTCGCCAGCAGGGTCGCGACCATCCTTCGCGGGAAGAACAAGGCCACGTTCACGCCCCACGTGGACACCGGAGACTTCGTCATCGTCGTGAACGCCGCGAAGGTGAAGATGACGGGCGGCAAGCCCGACAAGAAGATGTACTACGCGTACAGCGGGTACCCCGGTGGCATGAAGTCGGCGACGTTCCGCCAGCTCTCGGATCGCAAGCCGGACGTGCCCATTCGTCTTGCGGTGCGGGGCATGCTCCCCAAGACCACCCTGGGCCGGAAGATGCTCGGCAAGCTCAAGATCTACGGCGGCGCGGAGCATCCGCACGTCGCGCAGAAGCCCCAGTCACTGTCCCTCTGAAAAGGAATTCATGGCCGAGTCCACCGCAACGTACGCCACCGGGAAGCGCAAGCGCGCCATCGCTCGAGTTTGGCTGGCGCCGGGGACCGGCAAGCTCTCCATCAACGGGCGCACGGCGGACGACTACTTCGCTCGCGAGACCAGCCGCATGATCATGCGCCAGTCCCTCGCGTTGCTCGAGGTCGAAGACAAGTTCGACGTCAAGGCGACGGTGACCGGTGGCGGGGCGTCGGCTCAGGCCGAGGCGCTGCGACACGGCATTGCCCGTGCGCTGGTCGGAAGCGACGCCGAGCGGCGCCCCGCGCTCAAGCGCGCCGGGTTCCTCACGCGGGACTCTCGCAAGAAGGAGCGCAAGAAGTACGGTCAGCCCGGCGCCCGCAAGCGCTTCCAGTACTCCAAGCGCTGACCGGGATCGTCGCCCACCTTCGCTCGGCGTGATACGCGTCCGGGATGGCGAAGCTCCGCGTCGGAATCGTGGGTGCGGCGGGCTACACGGGGGCGGAGCTCGTGCGCCTCGTGCACGCCCACCCGTCGCTAGAGCTCTGCCTGGTCGCCGCCAAGGACAGGGCCGGGCAGCGACTGGCCGACGCCGTGCCCTCGACCACCGGCGTTGCCGGACTGGGCGATCGGGTCCTCG
The DNA here is from genome assembly GCA_964487605.1 of uncultured Polyangiaceae bacterium. Classification (GTDB taxonomy): domain Bacteria; phylum Myxococcota_A; class Polyangia; order Polyangiales; family Polyangiaceae; genus JAJDAH01. The sequence continues at coordinate 1,307 of CAZARU010000015.1, read as the reverse complement.
AGTCCTTCGACGTGGACCGCGCGGCGGAGGCGGCCTCGCGCATCGACGTCGCGTTCACGGCGCTGCCCCACGCGGCGAGCGCGAGAGTGGGCGCCGCCCTTCATCGCGCGGGGGTCCTGGTCGTGGATCTCTCCGCGGACTTCCGCCTGCGAGATCTCGCGACCTACGAGCGAACGTACGGTGCGCATCCGGAGCCTCAGCTCCTTCCGACGGCCGTGTACGGCCTCCCGGAGCTCCATCGCGAGGCGCTCCGCGGCGCCCGGCTGATCGCGGCGCCGGGCTGCTACCCCACCGGTGCCATCCTGGCGCTGGCGCCGCTGCTCGGAGGCGGGCTCGTCGAAGTCGATGGCATCGTCGTGGACTCGAAGAGCGGCGTCAGCGGAGCGGGTCGCTCGCCCACCGCGACCACGCACCTTCCCGAGGCGGCGGAGGGGCTTCGCCCGTACAAGGTTGCCGGCCAGCACCGGCACGGCCCGGAAATCGAGCAGGAGCTCTCGCGGGTGGCGGGGGCGCCGGTTCGCGTCGTGTTCACGCCGCATCTCGCGCCGATGAGTCGCGGCATCCTGACGACCGCGTACGCCAGAGCCCGCCCCGGCATCACGGCGGACGATTGCCGTCGCGTCGCATCGGAGCTCTACGCCGGTTCCCTGGTCACGGTGCTGGAGGCCGAGCGCCTGCCGGACACGCTCTGGGTTCGCGGATCGGCGCGCGCTCACGTGGGCTTCGCGCTCGACGACCATGCGGGGCGCGTCGTCGTGGCGATGAGCGCCATCGACAACCTCGCGCGCGGCGCCTCGGCCCAGGCGATTCAGGCGCTCAACGTCTCGCAGGGCTGGCCGGACGCGCTCGGCCTCCCCGAGGTGGGGATGTTTCCGTGAGCGCCTTGCGCCGTTCCGGACCATGAAGGAGGATCCGCGGTTCCAACCGTGGCCCGAAAGTTCCAGCTTCGAAGCGAGTTCACCCCAAAGGGCGATCAGCCCAGGGCCATAGCGGAGCTGAACGACGGACTGGCGCGGGGCGATCGCTGCCAGACGCTCCTCGGGATCACCGGGAGCGGCAAGACCTTCGCCGTCGCGAACGTCATCGCGAGCCATGGACGCCCCGCGCTCATCATCGCGCCCAACAAGACCCTGGCGGCGCAGCTCTACGGCGAAATGCGCGACCTGTTTCCGAACAACGCCGTCTCGTACTTCGTCAGCTACTACGACTACTACCAGCCCGAAGCGTACCTGCCGACGACCGATACCTTCATCGAGACGGACGCGATCATCAACGACCAGATCGATCGCATGCGCCACGCGGCGACG
>CAZARU010000014.1:0-93525 GCA_964487605.1 uncultured Polyangiaceae bacterium | reverse complement strand
TCGGTCGGCTCCCTGAACTTGCCCGGCGGTCACCGTCAGCCGCCCGCGCCGTGTCCCTGGCTCAGGTTCTTCGCGGCGTCGGGCGGCACCATGGCAGAGGCGACGCACTGGCCGATGCCGCCGCAGCAGGGGGGACCGGTCATGGTCGAGCCGCCCGCGCCACCCGGACCCGAGCCGCCGGGTCCTGCGCCGCCGGGTCCTGCGCCGCCGGGTCCTGCGCCGCCGGGTCCCGCTCCGCCGGGTCCCGCTCCCCCCGGTCCCGCTCCGCCTGCCGCCCCCGCGCCTGCGCTTCCGGCCGTCGCGCCCGCTCCCTGCTGGGCCGCCGACTCCGATCCGCAGCTCACGGTGAGGGCCAACGCGCACGCGCCTCCTGCCAGGAGGGTTCCCTTGATAAGAATGCTCTGGAATGTCGTCATCGGTCGTACCTCGCCCGGGCGAAGGGGGCCCGTCAGCGGAGCATAGCGCGACTCGCTGGCGCCGTGACGCCTGTTCGCGCGGGACACCAGCGTCCGCGGTGGAGCGCGGCCCGACCCGGAGTCGTCGGAGCGCCGCGCGGTCCAGCGCGGGCGGAACGATGCCGTGCGTCTGAACGAGTCGCGGCCCTACGGCTGGCTCAAGCGCGTCCTCTCGCGTCCGGGCGCGGCCGCGGCGTGCGTCGCCCTCGGCATGCTGCTATCGGCGGCGTCGCTGGACACGGGCCTGGGCGCGGACGATCACATCCAGCAGCTCATCCTGAAGGAGTCGTCGTCCATCCCGGGGTTCGTGCGCGCTCCCCTCGACCTCTTCCGGTTCGCCGATCCTGCGAACAACGCGAGCCTCCGTGACGAAGGGGTCTTTCCGTGGTGGGCGGACCCGGAGACGCGCCTGTCGTTCTTCCGCCCGCTCTCGTCCCTGACGCACTTCGTCGATCACGCGCTCTGGCCGAAGTGGCAGTCGCTCGCGCACCTGCAGAGCGTGCTGTGGCTCGGGCTCGGCTTCGCCGGGCTCGCGGCGCTCTACCGGCGGCTCGTGCAACCGCCCTGGGTCGCCGCCCTCGCGGTGCTCGCCTACGCCGTGGACGACGCGCGCGGCGAGCCCATCGCCTGGATCGCCAATCGCAACGCCGTCATCGCGTGCTCGCTGTCCGTCTGGTGCCTCGTGTACTTCCACCGCTACCGCGCGGACGGCTATCGCCTCGGAGCGTGGATCGCGTTCGGGACGTTCCTCCTCGCGCTCCTATCCGGCGAGGGGGCCATCGCCACGTGCGGCTACCTGTTCGCCTACGCCGTGTGCCTCGACCGCGGCCCGTGGAGCCGCCGCTTGGCGCGTCTGGCTCCGTACGCCGCCATCGTCGTGGCCTGGCGTCTCGCGGTCGGCGCATTCGGCTACGGCGTCGAACGCTCCGGCGTGTACGTCGATCCCATTCGCGAGCCGGCGCTGTTCATCGCCATGGTCTTCGAGCGGCTCCCCATCCTGCTCTCCGCGCAGCTCGCGGGGCCGTGGGCTGCCGTGTGGAACGCCTCGCAGCTCGTGCTCCCCGGCATCCAGTACGGTCTCATGATCCTCGCGCTGGCCGTGCTCGGTTTGACCGCCCATCTGATCCTCCCGCTCTGGAGGCGCGACCGCGTGGTGCGGTTCTGGGTCGTCGGCTCCGTTCTGTCCGGCATCCCCGTGTGCGCGACGTTCCCGGCCGATCGCCTGCTCACCTGGGTCGCGATCGGCGCCTCGCCGCTCGTTGCGACCCTGTTCGTCGCGCTCGTGGAGGACGCGAAGCAGCGCGGCATCGCGCCGTGGTCACCGCGGGTCGCGGCGCTCTCCGCGGTCGGGCTCGCCGCCATCCACTTCGTGATAGCGCCGCTCACGCTCCCCATGCGTGCCCGCGGCATCAAGGCCGTTCGCGAGATGCTGTCCCTCGCGAACGACAGCGTTCCGAAGACCCCGGACATCACCGAGAAGACGCTCGTCTTCTTGAACCCCCCCGCAGACCCCTTCGCGAGCTACGTGCCGATCATGCGCGCCGACGCCGGCGAGCTGCGGTTCGCACGGCAGCGCTGGCTCGCCACCGGGACGTCCGACGTGACCCTCGAGCGGATGGACCGTCGCACCTTCCGCGTCCGCCCGGACGGCGGTTTTCTGATCAGCCCGAGCGAGCGCATGCTCCGCAGCCTGCGTCACCCGATGAAGCTCGGAGACGAGGTGCGCCTCACCGGCATGACCGTTTCGATCTCCGAGCTGACCTGGGATGGTCGTCCGGCTGAGGCCGTGGTTCGGTTCGACAGGGACGCCGACGATCCCTCCATCGTGTGGCTCGAGTGGCGAGGGCGTGGCTACGCGCCGTTCGCTCTCCCCGCCGTGGGCGCCACGGTCGTCGTTCCGAAGGCCGACTTCCTGAAAATCGCCTACGGGGCCTGACGCCGCGTCACCGTCGCGATGCGAGGGTCACGGTACACGCGGGGTCGACGCGCGGCACGTGACGGGCCGTGTGCTCGGGATCGCCCCGCGCGGCCGCGCCGGTCCCCCGCGCGTACCCGGGTCCACCGACCGGCGTCGCGCGAGGTCTCGTCGTAGCACCCCGCGAACGCCGACGCCGCGGTCGAGGTCCACCGCCGTGGGTGTCGGCGACGCGGGTGCGAAGAACCCGTCGCCCCCTGCGGCCAGGTAGTCGCTCGTGACGATCTCCACGAGGTCGGCATCGCGGATGTCTGTGGGGTCCTTGCGGCCTCGTCGATCGCGCATGATGCGCACCCGCAGGGCGCCGTCGTCGCACGTCGCGAGGACGCGCGCGCCGGAGACCGACGCGAAGCCGTGGGCGTCGCTCGCGAGGTGTGCGGTGAACACCGCGCGTAGTTCGCTGCCGCGCAGGCGGACGGTGGCGACCTGGTTGTCGAAGGGCATCGCCTCGAAGAGCGCTCCGTACCTGAGGGGACCTGGGGGCAGATCGCGCCTCAGGCTGCCGCCGTTGACGATGGCCAGGTCGGCAGAGGGCGCCGCGGCGAGGAGCGCGTCGGCGAACAGGTTGCCGAGGGCCGACTCGCCGTCGAACGCTGCGGTCACCGGTGCGTGCAACGTCACCCCGACGGGCTCGGCGCGGACGGCGCGCGCGCGCTCGACGTCGGGCGCGATGATCTGCGCCAGACGGTCGTCCGGGCGGATCGCCGCTCCCTCGTAGGTCCCGGCCGAGCACGGCCCCTCGGGATCGCCCTCCGCGCAGAGGTCGCGTGGAGGGTGGAGGGTAGTTCCCGTGACACGGCGTGCCTCGCGATCGAAGCGCAGGTCGATGCGAGAGAACGCGCGGCTGCGTGCGTACGCTTCGACGACCGGCACGCCGTTCACGTAGTGTGCCATCGCGCGGTGCGTGTGGCCTCCGACGACGGCGTCCACCGCGCCCCGGGGGACCGCAGCGAGCACGCGCGTGATTTCCTGGTTCGGCTTGCAGCTCGTGGCATCGTGTGGGTCGTCGAAGCGAGTGCAGTCGCCGCCGGCGTGGAGCACCGCGACGACGATCTCCGCTCCGCGCCTGCGCAGTTGCTCGCTGCCAGTCGCGAGGGCCTCGCCGAGTGCGGTGATGCGCAAGCCGTCGAGATTGCCCGCCATGACGACGTGCGGCGTGTCTTCCGTGAGCCCACCGATGACTCCCACCCGAACCCCGGCGGCTTCGACGAGCACGGACGGTGCGAGGTTGGTCCAGGCCGGCAGCGTCCCCGTTCGCGTGTCCAGGAGGTTCGCCGACAACCAGGGAAACGACGCCTCCGCGAGGCGAGCCCGCAGGGCGCCCTGGGGGTCGTCCGTCGCGTTTCGCGCGCGAGCCGCGTGCCCGACGGGACCGAAGTCGAACTCGTGGTTGCCGAGCGCCACCGCGTCGTAGGCGAGGGCGCCGTACGCGCGGACCATCGATGCGCCTTCGGTGAGGTTCGACTCGAGCGTTCCTTGAAGCACGTCCCCGGCGTCCAGCAGGAGCACCGCGCCGCCGTCACGGCTTCGCGCCTCGCGGAGCACGCGGACGTGGGCGGCAAGCACGGGCAGCCTGGCGAGCGTTCCGTGGGCGTCGTTCGTCCCGACGATCGTGATCGTGACCTCGCGCGCGGTTGGTGCCGTCGGCGGAGAGCCCGGACCCGACACGGTCGCGGCAGGCCCCGGCGCGGCGGGGCGTTCGATGGCCCCGCTGCAGGCGCCTGCCGCCGATGCGACCAGGGCGATCGCCCAAAACGTCGTCCGTCCCACGTTCGAACGACTTAGCCGTCGGTGCCGGCGCTGCGCAAGTACCGGACGCATGGCCACGGTGCCGGCGACGGTTGCGTGCCGCCGAGAAGGCGGATACTTCGAGGCGCCGTCGCCGAACGGCGTCCTCATGCGCCGGGCAGAGCTCGTGATTGCGTCGATCGCCGCGTCGGTGGTCGTCGTCTACGGCGTGCGCCTGCATGCCTTCTTCATGGGACCCGATGCCGGGCCCGTGGGGTTCGACGAGGGCTACATCGCCGCGATCGGCGAGCGACTGATCGACGGTCGCTGGCTCCCCTACGTGGATGGCGCGAGCCACCGTGGCCCGCTCCTCTACTGGGCGACGGCGGTGTTCGAGCTGGGGTTCGGGCGCTTCAGCTGGAACGCCCTGCGTGCGCTGAGCGCGCTCTCGTGCGTCGTGACGCTGCTCGCGCTCTTCGCGCTGGGTGTCGTGGCCCGACGGCCCCTCGCCGGCGCGGTGGCGGCGCTGGTTCACGGGTACTTCCTGCTCTTCGTGCTGCAGCCTGGCACGGGCATCGCGCTGAACGGTGAGACGCTGGCCGCCCCTCTGAGCGTACTGGCGCTGCTCGCGACTGCGATCGGCCTCTCGCGGCGCAGCGCGTCCATCGAACATCTGGCGGTCGGCGGGGCGTTCGCGTGCGCGGCGATGCTGGCGAAGCAGACCGCGCTGCTGGTGCTCGTGCCGCTCTGGCTCTGGGTGATCGCCGTCGTGCGGTCGGACCAGCTCCTCGAGCGCTCGGCGCGCCGCTGGCGAATCGCCGCCCCGGGCCTCGGCTTCGCGGTCCCGCTCGGCCTGGTGCTGGGGCGCTACGCCGCGGCGGGCGAGCTCGGGACGTTCTTCTACTGGTTCTACGGGTACAACGTCGAGATCTACATGCGGCCGTACGCCGAGCAGTCGACGAACGCCGTGGTGACCGACTGGATCACGCGTGAGTCGCTCCCGGTGATCGCCGTGGTCCTCGTGCTGGTGTGGTCGCTCGCCAAGGCGCTGGCGCCGCTCGCGCGCCTGGGTCGCGGTCGGGCGGCGGCGCTGTACGCGGAGGAGGGGCTCGAGGTGACCGTCGCGCTCGGAGCGCTCGTCACCCTGGTTTCGGCGCTCGCCCCCTTGCGCTTCTGGGGACACTACTTCGTCGTCGTCTCCCCGTGGTTCGCACTTCTCGTCGGCCTGCGCGGACACGACGCCGTCCTGGCGGATCACCCCAGGGTGCAGCTCGTTCGTCACGCGCTGGTCGCGCTGGGGCTCGGCGGATTCGTCGGTTGGGCGCTCGATGCGCGCCTGCGCGGGCTGGACGCCGACCGTGCGGCGGGGCTCTGGCCACCGCCCACTCCGGAGCCCCTTTGCGACGCGGTGCACCGGTGGGCTCCCTCGGAGTCCGATCCCATCTTCGTCTGGGGCTTTGACGGAGACCTGTACGTGACGTGCCGGCGCCCGCCCGCGAGCCGCTACACGTACACGACCCTGGTGGCGGGCATCGTGCCGCCGTACTGGCATCGCCGTGACGACGCGCTCGTCGCGCGTGACGCGGTGCCCACGCTGGCGCGCGAGCTCGACGCCGTATCGCCCCGCGTGGTGCTGGACATTCCGGCCAAGCTCGCGGGCCACGGCATCGCGAGCGCGCCGGCGGTCGAGGCGGTGCTGCGGGCGCGCTACTGCAGGCAACCTGTCGTCGCGGGCAGGGGCTTCCGCGTCGCCACGCCGTGGGTGCTGAAGGGTGCCGAGGCATGCCCGGAGCTCCCGCCAGAGGACGCGACTGCCAAGCCCGCCAGCCCGTTCCCGTTCCGGCTCGAGCTCTTCGCGCCGCGTGCCGATTCGCCGAAACCAGAAGAGGAGAAACCATGATCCTTCAGCAGACCCGATGGTCCCTGCACGAGCGAGTGGCGACGATCACGCTCCATCGACCCGAGGCGATGAACGCCTTCACTCCCACCATGATGGAGGAGCTCGTGAGCCTCTTCGAGAGGGCGAGCGACGACGACGAGGTTCGCGCCGTCGTGGTGACGGGCGAGGGACGGGCGTTCTGCGCGGGCGCCGACCTCGCGCGCGGCGGCGAGACGTTCGACTCTGCCAGGCGCGGCGCCGCGCACGGTGCCAGGTTCCGCGACGGAGGCGGGCGGGTCGCCCTGGCGATCTTCGGGTGCCGAAAGCCCGTCATCGCGGCCATCAACGGCGCCGCCGTCGGCGTGGGCATCACCATGACGCTCCCCATGGACGTCCGCATCGTGAGCGAGGACGCCAAGGTCGGCTTCGTCTTCGCGCGGCGCGGCATCGTGACCGAGGCGTGCTCGTCCTGGTTCCTCCCGCGCATCGTCGGGATCGCGAAGGCGGCGGAGTGGTGCCTCACCGGCCGCGTGTTCAAGGCCTCGGACGAGGCGGCGTCGGGCCTGTTCAACCACGTCGTGGCCGCCGGCGGGGTCGTTGCGAAGGCGACGGAGATCGCCCGGGAGATCGCCGACAACACGTCGGCGGTCTCGGTCGCGCTGAATCGAGCCTTGCTCTGGCGCGGGCTCGGAGTGCCGGACCCGCAGACGGTTCACCTCTCCGATTCGCGGTGCATCCAGTGGGCGGGCGCACAGCGGGACGCGTACGAGGGCGTCGCGAGCTTTCTCGAGAAGCGACCGCCACGCTTCGAGATGAGCGCCCGGGACGACCTGCCCGACTTCTACCCCTGGTGGACCGAGCCCAAGGTCTGACCCGAAGACCTCACTCCGGTCGGAGGTGGAGGCCGCACTCGCGCTTGGTCGCGTCCTCCCACCACCATCGGCCGGCGCGCTCGTGCTCGCCCGGAAGCGTCGCGCGGGTGCAGGGTGCGCAGCCTATCGAGAGGTAGCCGCGCTCGTGCAGGGGATTGTGCGGCACGCCTTCGCGCCTCAGGTAGTCCCACGTCTGGGCCGACGTCCACGCGGCCAGCGGGTTGAGCTTCAGCAGGGGCCCCGACTTGCCGACGTTCACGTCGTCCAGTTCGACCAGGGGGACGTCGCTCCTGGTGGGGCTCTGATCGCGGCGGCGCCCGTTGATCCACGCGCGGTACGCGCCGAGCGCGCGGCGAAGCGGCTCCACCTTGCGAATGCCGCAGCACTCTCCGTGCCCCTCGTCGTAGAAGCTGAAGAGTCCCTTGCTCCGGACGAGCGCCTCCACCGCGTGTGGGGCCGGGAACGCGACGTGCAGCTCCAGGCCGTAACGAGCACGGACATCCTCGATGAAGCGGTAGGTCTCGGGATGGAGTCGCCCGGTGTCGAGCGTCAGCACCGAGAACGGCAGCTTGGTCGCAGCGGCCATGTGCACGAGCGCGACGTCCTCGGCCCCGCTGAAGGCGATGGCGCAGTCGGCGCCGAAGCGCTCGAGCGCCCACCGTACGACGCGCTCCGGCTCCGCGCCCTGGAGTTCCCGGGTGGCGGTGTCGATGCTCGCGGCATCGATCGAACGCTCCGTCCCATCGCCGTCCGTGAACTCGGCCTTCATCAGGCGCAGCACGCTGTCGTAGACGCGTTCACCCTGGTCGTCCCGAACGACGAAGAACGGCGCAATCTCGATGCCGTGGCGTCGAGCGAGCTGCATCCCCGGCGAGTCGTCGTCCCCCTCCACTGCGTGGACCACCTCGTCGATTCGCCCCCACAGGTCGCGTCGCTTGAGCACGTCCTCGGCCTGCAGACACTTCTTGCAGGGTTTCCCCCCGAGGAGCGTCTTCTTGACCATGGTGATCGTCATGGCGAAAGATGAAGCCGTTTGTAGTCTCGGGCCGTCGGGGCGTCGACCCCCGCCCAGCCGGAGGTGTAGCTTGGAGCGGTGATCCTGGCCCGCGAACTCACGCTCGAAGACGAGCTTTCAGGGGATCTCGACTTCGACGCACTCGCGCGGGCCATCCCTCCGGAGTTCAGGGTGAGAGGGATGTTCTTCGCGCGGCTCGCAGAGCGCCTGACCGCGGAGTGGGATGCCCTGGAGCCGGAGCTCACCGAGCCGCCGCGAGGCGGGCGCTACGTCGCGTTCAAGGACTATCCCTCGTCGGACTACTCGCGGCTGTCCGGGGCGCTGTCCACGAGGCTGTTCCCCAGGGTGGGCTCGCGCGAGGCCATGCGACGGCTCGCGAGGGAGGATTTTCGCGTGTTTGCCGACTCGACGCTCGGGAAGGTCGTGCTCACCGTGGTCGGCGACGCGGGTGCGGCGCTCCACAAGGTGCCGTTCGCGTACTCGAAGATGGCGCCCGGCCCGTGGGAAATAGTGTCGGAGACCGTGGACGCGAGCACGGTGCGAGTGGAGTTTCGCGCGACCTACGGGACGTGGGAGTATCAGCTCGGGCAGCTGGAGGGTGTGGTCCTGCCGTTCGGCGGCTCGCCGATCACGACGGTGTCCGAGCCGGGCCCCCGCGTCGTGCGCTTCGACGTTCGTCACCGCGCGTAGGATCCGTCAGGGGATGAGCGCGCGCCGCAGCTCGCGGGTGACGTTCGCGAGGAACTTGACGGCGAGCTGCGGTCTCGCGCTCTCGATGGAAGCGAGCGACGCGGCGTCCACGACGAGGACGAAGGAGTTTCGCATGGCATCGTACCGCTTCGGCGCGGGATACGGCTCGGTCAGTGCCGCGATGCCGAAGTGAGCCCCGGGACCGAGCTGCCGAACCGTTTCGCCGGGGGCAGCCGCGATGATGGCCCCCTCGAGCAGAATGCACAGACCGGGGATGAGCTCCCCTGCTCCGCAGAAGGTTCGCCCTGCTTCCACCGTGACGACCCGACCGATCCGGAGAAGCTTCATACGGTCTCGAAGCGTGAGGTCGGAACACACCGCCGTCTTCGCGAGGGCGCCCATGTGGCGCTCGCGCCGCTGGGTGCGCTCGGTACGCGGCGCGCTCCGGACGCCGACGACCGCAACGGTGATGTTGTCGTTGCTTCCGCGCCGCTTCGCCAGCTCGACGAGTCGCTGGGGAATCGACTCGAAGTCTTCGTGCGCGAGGTACGCGTCGAGATCTCGTGGGCTCTCGAGGACGTCGCTCAGCCCGTCGGTGCAGAGCAGGAGGCGATCGCCATCGAAGACGTCGAACGCGAGCACGTCTACGGCCACCGTGTCCGAGGTCATCCCGAGGCACCGCGTCAGCACGTTGCGGTGCGGGCTCCGCTTCGCCGTCGATGGCTCGAGCGCACCGGCAATCACCAGCTCGTTCACGAACGTGTGGTCGATGGTGAGCTGCGATACTTCGCCCTTGCGCCAGAGGTAGAGCCGACTGTCGCCGACGTGCCCCATCACCGCAGTGGACCCCTCGACGGCCAGAAGCAGGAGTGTCGTCGCCATCCCGAAGTGTTCGGGGTCCTCGTGACTGGCGGTCCAGACGCTGCGAGCCGCGGCCGCCACCGCCTCTTCGGCCAGTCGGATCATGCGCGGCGCCCGCTCGTCCGTGTCGATGAGCCGAACCTCGCCCAGACCCGCGCGCATCAGCGACGAAACCGTGTCGGCCGCGATGCGCGCTGCGACCTCCCCGGCTTGATGCCCTCCCACGCCGTCGCAGACGACGAAGAAGCCCGCGTCGGCGTCCAGCACCAGAACGTCTTCGTTGTTCTGCCGTACCGTGCCGACGTCGCTGAGGCCGACCGCGAGCGTGCGCGCGCTGGGAGACACTCTCGTCAGTATCGCGAAGCGATCCGCTCGAACCAACCCCTGCGCGTCGAAAAAAAGGCCAGCCACCCCCGCCGGCCGCGAAATCTGCTGCATCCGGCCGCGATTTTCCTTCGGGGGGCGGGGCAGGCGCGTCGCGGTGTCGAGGGCCGTCCGATGCTGCCGCCTCCCGCCACGGGCGGTGCTCGCGGCGAAAACGGGCAGCGGGCGCCAGTCGAGTCCGAGCGGGCGACCCGGGAGGCCCAGGTAACTCGCGCGGAATGGGGGGGCAACCCGCCTCCCGACGCACGCGATGACGGTCGCGGGACGATGGCTTAGGATTCGGCCAGCGTGCGCCGAACGGAGACTTCGAGGGGCCCCTGCGCGCCGAATGCGCCGGAAGAGATGGCGTGACGCGCTGGTACCTCTACCGCCACGGCCAGACCGAGGGGCCTTACGAAGAGGAGCTCGTCGCACACTGGGTGCGCAGCGGGGATCTCGCCCAGGGCCACGTTTGCCCGGAGGGTGCGCAGCAGTGGATGGGCCTCACCGACCACCTCCCGTTCGCGCGGGCCCTTCGTGACGCCGCGACGGGGCCGACGCTCTCGCCGGGTGACGTCATGGCGGGCGCGGTAGGGACCGATCCCACGCAGCACTCCCTGGGCGCCGAAGCTGCGATCGCCGCCTCCTTCGTGGCCCATCAGGCGGCGGGCGTCCCTGCCGCGCAGGTCGCTTCGCCGGTTGCCATGGCGGCCGCTGCGGCGCCCCGCAACGTGGACCTCTCGTCGGTGAAGCCGCCGGCTGGCGCGCTGTCGGAGAAGGTGGCCCGCCGGCTCGATCGCACTCAGAAGCTGGACGAGCCGGAATCGGACGCCGTCTCGTCCACGTGGGACGGGATTCCTGGCGGTCCGAGTAACATCCCGCCGAGCAGCGTCCCCGACCGCGAGAAGTTCGTCACGCCCCTCGGGACGCGGACGCCTGCGCGACCGCTGCAGGCCATGGACTTCGGTGGGATGCTCCCGGCGACGGCGCCGGAGTGGATGAGCCGTGCGCAGAGGATGGTCGCGGGCCTGCAGGAGGCACTGCAGCGCATCGACATCGACGAATCGACGCTCGCGTGCATCGACAGGGCCTGGGCGGGGTGGGAGCTGGACGGCTCGAACGAGCGGCAGATCGCCCGCGTGGCGCTCCTTTCCGAGAAGGCGCACGAGGCGGTGCGTGCGGCGGCGCCGGAGCGCCTGGACAAGACGATCCAGGACTGCGCAGAGCTGGTGCGCAATGGACTCCCCCGGCACGTACGCCGGAACATCGCGGTGTCCGACGTCGCGATCGCCGTCAGGAGGATGCGCAACGAAGCCGATCCGTGGGTGGCGGTCGTGGACGCGACGAGCGATTTGCTCGGGTGGTCCGACGCCGCGCGCGCGCACGGGGCGCGCGCCATCCGGGTCGCCATCGGGAACGTGCGCGCCGCCAAGCCCGTCTGACCCGGTGGTAGGGCTCTGCGGTGCGTCTGGGCGGTGCAACCGACGCCGTGATACCGTCCCGCCCATGCTGACCGAGCTCTCCAAGGAAGATCGCCTGCTGCTCTTGAAGTTCGTCTGTGCGTTCGCGTGGGCGGACCTCGAGATCAAGGACGAGGAGCGCGCGTTCGTCCACCGCCTCGTGAAGAAGCTGGAGCTCGACGCCGACGAAGCGGAGCAGGTCGAAGGCTGGCTGGACGTGGCTCCCTCTCCCGAGGAGGTCGATCCGGCGAAGGTGCCGCGGGCGCACCGCCAGGTGTTCATCGATGCAGCGCGCGCCATGATCTACAGTGACGGGCAGGTCGATCCGGACGAACGCGAGAACTTCGAGCTCCTGCGCCAGCTCCTGGGGGACGAGTGAGGCGCGGTGTGCGGTGGACGGGTGCTTCGACCAGCATCCTCGCCGCAGTGGTGACGGCGACCAGCGCCCGCGCCGAGGCGGCGGAGCCCGAGCAGGCGCCCTCGCGCGGTTCCATCGATCTTAGGCCCGAGGCGCCGAGCGCGCCCGTGGCGCGCTCGTACCGCGTTCACGACGGCTTCTACGTGCGCGGGGGCGTCGGATTCGGCTGGACGAGTGCGACGTTCGACTACGAAGATCGCGCGACGGGCGACCTCAGCACCGAGAGCTTCGACTTCGGATTCGACCTGCTGGTCGGAGGATCTCCCACTCCCGGTCTGACGCTCGGGGGAGCGTTCTTCTTCGACGCGATCTTCGCCGCCGACTTCGAGAGCCGAGGACGCTCGGTCGGCTCACGCGATCTCGGCGTCGTCGTCTTCGGGCCCTTCATCGACGCTTTCCCCGATCCGAAGGGCGGCTGGCACCTCGGCGGCGCGATCGGGTTGGCCGGCGTGCAGGACCAGAAGACCGAGAAGGAGACGAACGGCATCGGTGCCGTGATCTGGGGCGGCCACGATTTCTGGGTGGGCGGCGAGTGGTCGATAGGTCCGCTCGCGCGCCTCGGTGGAACGGTGACGCGCGACCTGGAAACCGACGACCCGCGTGGACAGACGCTCTCGCTGATGTTCCTCGTGACCGGTCTCTACCATTGACCTGATCCCCAGCGGACGTCGGGTCGCGCACTCCGACGCCTGTGACGTCTGTTAGGATGATTCGATCGTGTCCGGTTCGCTCCCCGTCCACACGGCGACGCTTCTCGATCCGCAGGAGGCGTTCGGATTCGTCCGGGCGGCGCTCGACGGTGCCGTGGTGCTGGTACCGCTGGATCGCGCGCCGCGCGCCGCGGGCCAGCACGTCGTCGAGCTTCGTGCGCCGGGGTTGCGCACGCCCATCCTCGTCGTTGCGGAGCCCGTCGGAGAACCGACGGCCGGGATGTTTCCCATGCGCCTCCGGCCGAAGGACGGCGCCCACGCCGCGCACCTCGCCGCGCTCATCGACGCGCCGCCGCCCAGCGACCCCACCGAACCGGGGAAGAGGCGTGAGCGTGCCAGCTTTCGCGTGATGGATCTGCCACTCGTCGGTGGAGCTCGACCGACGCAGACGCTCGACAGCCTCGACGCTCCCCTCGCCGACGTCATCGAACTCGGCGCGCTCTCGACCCTCGACACTCCGAACGAGCGAGCCGAGTTCCTCACGCCAGAGCGCCCCCTGGCGAAGCCCGCCTCCGATCACGACGACCTCACCGGCACGACGCTGGCGTCCGGCCGCTACGAGATCGTCGAAGCCATCGGCCGCGGGGGCAGCGGGAAGGTGTACCGCGCACGGCACACGGGACTCGGAAGCCAGGTCGCGGTGAAGGTGCTCCATCGTGGTCGCGACGCGGACGCGCGCGCGATCCGGCGATTCGAGCGAGAAGCGCGCACCATGAGCAAGCTCGACCACCCCAACGTGACGCGCGTCGTGGACTTTGGTCAGGAGCCGAGCGGTCGCCTGTTCATCGCGATGGAACTCCTGGAGGGGACGGGGTTGCATCACCTCATTGCCGAGCGTGCCCCGTTTCCGCTGCGTTCGATCGTGAACCTGATGACGCAGATCTGCGGCGCTCTGTCGGCGGCACACGACCAGGGGATCATCCACCGCGACATGAAGCCCGAGAACGTCATCGTCGTGCCGCGAACCGACGATGACGGTCAGACGGTGCTCGTCGTGAAGGTCTGCGACTTCGGCACGGCGCGGATCCTCGAGCCGGATGCGCCGACGGACTCGACCGGGACGGGTTTCCTGTGCGGAACCCCCGAGTTCATGGCGCCGGAGCAGGTGCTGTCAGAACCCGCGGACGCTGCCACCGACATGTACTCCTGCGGAGTGATGCTGTTCGAGATGGCCACGGGTCGCCTGCCGTTCCGGGCGCCCAGCGTCGTGGCCGTGCTCAATTCGCAGCTCTACGATCCGCCTCCGAAGATCTCGCGGGTGGTGCCGGATGCCGACGCACGCCTGGAGAAGATCGTCGCGAAGGCGCTGCAGAAGGACCGGCGCCGCCGCCATCAGTCGGCGCGCGAGCTGCGGGACGACCTCCTGGCATTGATCGCGAGCTGACGGCGGGCACGATGGCGTCTCTGGCGCGGTATCGCCTCGCAGTGGTCGCGGCGGCGATCCTCTTCTCGACCGGAGGCGCGGCGATCAAGTCGTGCTCGCTTTCGGGCCTGCAGGTCGCGGGGCTGCGCTCGCTGGTGGCCGCGATCGCGCTCGTCGTGCTCTTGCCTGCGGCGCGCCGCGCGTGGACCTGGCGGACGGTGCTCGTCGGCGTCGCTTTCGCTTCGACCATGGTCCTCTTCGTCACGGCGAACAAGCTGACGACTGCGGCAAACACCATCTTCCTCCAGTCGGCGGCGCCGCTGTACCTCCTGCTTCTGGCGCCCAGGGTGCTGAAGGAGCCCGTGCGCGGTCTGGACCTCGGGATCATGGGGGTCGTCGCCGTCGGGCTCTCGCTCTTCTTCGTCAGCGCCGAGGCGCCCCAAGGCACGGCTCCCGATCCGCTGCGCGGCAACGTCCTCGCCATGCTCTCGGGTGTGGCGTGGGCGTTCACGCTCCTCGGTCTTCGCTGGCTGGAACGGTCCGAGGGCCCCGGTGGGGGCGGCGCCGCCCTGCCGGCGGTCGTCGCGGGCAACACCATTGCGGTGGCGTTGACCCTGCCGTTCTCGCTCGACGTCTCCGCGATCGGCACCGAGGAGCTGGTGGTCCTCGCTTACCTGGGCGTCTTCCAGATCGGGCTCGCGTACGTCCTGCTCACGTATGGACTGCGTCGGCTGCCGGTGCTCGAAGGGTCGCTGCTCGTGCTGGTCGAGCCCGCGCTGAATCCCGTGTGGGCCTGGCTCGTGCACGGCGAGTCACCGGGGCCGCTCGCCTTGCTGGGCGGCCTCCTGATCCTCTCGGCGACCACGGCGCGGCCCCTGCTGGGTGGTCGGGCCTAGCTGCACCGGAGGTGGGTTCCGGCGCGGCGGGTCCTGGTATAGTCCATGCCCCGGCGATGGCGCGCATCCTGATCATCGATGACGATGCATCGTACGCGGAGCTCACGCGCCGTCGCCTCGAGAAGGCCGGCCTCGAAGTGACGGCGAACACCGAACCGTCAAGTGTCATTCCCCTCGTCGCTTCCGGGAAGTTCGACGTCGTGGTGCTCGATCTGAGCATGCCCGGACTGTCGGGCGAGAACCTGCTGACCGTGATGCGCAACCTTCCGGCGCTCGACGCCGTTCGGGTCATCGTCCACAGCAGCGCCGACGAGACGAAGATGCGCGCCGTCGCGGAGCGATACGATGCGGCGTGGATCCCGAAGAGCGCGAGCTCCGACGAGCTGGTGGGCGCCGTGAAGGCCGCGCTGTCTTCGAAGGCCGCTGACGAGTGACCGGCGCACCGGCGGACTCGACGTCATCGACGGCGACCGCGGAACCACCGCCGGCCGGTCACATTTCCACGGCGTCCACGTTGCAGTGCAGGTGCGCGGGCCTCAGCACCTTCAGGCGCTCGCCATGCGTGAACGCCGTTCCCTTCGCCCAGTCCCGCTCCTTCTTCTCCAGCAGGGCGTGGAGCAGCGTCATGCCCTCCTCGGTGAACTGAGCTCGGTACTGATCGATCGCGTGGTGCTTCCTCTCACGATGCTCGGTCACATCGACGGCCGTGTTGGGGGCTCGCGTCCAGTAGAACGCGACCCCGGTCACCTCGTACGGCTCGTAGGCCGCGTCCACTTCCGGGGTCGTCGGGAGGCGTCGCACGCCGGCCTGCAGGTTCACGGCCTCGGCGACGGCGAGGCCGCAGGCGACGTGGTCCCGATGGTACTCGTAGGGCAGCCAGGGATCACACGTGAGGACGAAGTCCGGGCGCACGCGTCGGATCTGCTCGATGAGCTTCGTTCGCAGGTCGAACGCGTCGTAGGGACCCGCGTCCGGGAAGCCGAGCCAGCGCAGGTCGTCCACGCCGAGGATCTCGGCGGCGCGCCGCTGGTCGTCACGCAGGCGTGACGTTGCCTCGTCGTCCGACCAGGTCGGGTCGACGACGCCCACCAGGTCGTCCGTGACCGTGACGTAAGTGATGCGGGCACCACGCGCGCGCAGCGCCGCAATCGTTCCGCCGGCCCCGATGTCGTTGTCGTCGTAGTGCGGCTGCACGCACAGGACGTTCCGAGCAGACAGCAGGTCGGGAATCGAGAACGCCTCGTCGATCATGAGCGCGGCCGGAGTCTACCCCGCCGCGCCGGAAGCGCTCTCGACGATGAAGCCCATGCGGCCGATGTCGGCGACGTGCGGCGACGTGACGGCGGTCACTTGACCACCGAGTCGCAGCCGAGGACGACCTCCATCGTCCCTTGCACTTCGTCGATGCCGCTGCAGCTCGACGGGCACAGCACGATGCGCTGTGGCGCCGTGGGGTTGTCGTAGTACCAGCCGGCGTCGCTGCCGCACTCGAACGACGAGCCGACGCGGGGCAGTACCTCCTGCGTCGCACCATCCGGCGTGAACGCGACGTTCACGAGGGACGGATTCGGCTGCCCGGAGGGGGGAAGCGGGATGCTCATCGTGCAGGAGAGCCCCCCGCGGATGTGGTTCAGCGCGTCGAAGAACTCGTCCCCCGCGTTCGCGTCGGAGATGATGAGCGCCTGGTCCGTGCCGCCCTGCTTGGCGATCTCGTTGAGGCTCGTGAGCGATTGCCCGATGCCGATGACGAAGGTCTTGACCGAGGGGTTCTGCGCGAAGCCCTCCGCGGCGCGGGCGGCGACGGTCTGGACGGTGCCCGGGTTGCACGCGGTGGGTTCACCATCGGTGGCGAGTACGACCGCCACGGCGTGGGCCGGATGGCTCGCGGCCCACTGCTGCGCGTAGTCGATGGCGCCTTCGAGGGCGGGAGCCATGGGAGTCGAGCCGCTCGGCGCCTGCACGTCGATGGCGTTGGAGATGGACGCTGCGGCTTCGGGTAGCGGCGCGATCGGTACGGCGGGCGTCGCGTAGTCCCCGGCCGAGCACGAGTCGCCGCCGCCGAGGGCGCTCATGCACGTTCCGAAGAAGCAGGGGCCGTAGGCGCCGCAGTCGGCCTCGGTGGCGCAGGCGAGCGGCGGAGGCGCGGACGGCGCCTGGGGGAAGAACTGGATCCCCATGCCGAAGTCCGCGAGATCCGGCAGCGACATGAAGTCCGTGATCGCACCCGAGACGGCATTCCACTTGTTCAGGTCCAGCATGGAGCCCGACCGGTCGAGCATCACGAAGAGGTCGAGCGGGAGCAGCTCGGGGCGGTAGACGTCCGAGGCGCACCCGCTGCCGAGCCCCCGGGGCTCCGTGTCGATGCCGGCGCTGCCCCCGCCGACTCCCGTCGACGCGCCGGGTCCGTAGGTACGCGGAGGCGGGTCGCTTGGGGCCGCGCTACAGCCGATCGCCAGGGTGGCGAGCGCGACGGCCGTCGCGGCCCGTCGCGTGTGGGAGTTCTCGTTGCTGGATGTGGCGAGTCGGCTCATCGGGGGCTCCTCGGCGGGCCGGCGGCTCGCCCTGGTGCCCGCTACATGGCCGCGCGGCCCGTGGGCCTTCACCCGGCTCGCGATTTTTCGTCCGGTCAGATCGGTCCGCCCGCGCAACCCAGCTCCACCTCGACGCTCGCGGTCGGGTCCTGGCTCACCTCGGCGCAGGCGGCGCCGCAGAAGAGCAGGCGTGATTCGTCCGCGTTGAACTGCCATCCCTCGGCGCCGGATCCGCACCGCGTGCTCTCGTCCCGTGGCACGGTCCTCGGGCCGCCTGCGTCACCGGTCGTGAGCCGCACGGCGACGCTGTCCCGGTCCACCGCGCGGCCGTCCTCGCGCCGAGGGAGCGGGTAGTCGCACTCGTGGCGCGAGATGATGGCCCGGGCCAGGGCGTCCAGCATGCCCGGCCAGTTCGCATCGCAGATCGACGCGATGGAGCCGCCCGTGGCCTGCGCCAGCTTGAGGTACTCGAGGCCTGGTTCGTTGGCGCGGTGCGTCGGCGACGAACAAGCCGCGGGTGGGCTCCCGAGATCGGTCCCCACGATGCCGTGGACCACGAACCGGCGGGACACCGCGGAGCCGAACATCCCGGGTGGATTCGCCCCGAGGAGGAAGTTGTCGAACGCGGTGGCATTCCAGAAGAGCGGCGGGATGCCGGGCTCGTCGCCCGTGACGAAGACCAGCACTTTGTACGCGTCGAACCGCACCAGCGCGCTCCAGGGCGTGGGACCCGTTCCGCGACACGTGAACGGATTGACCGCTCCGTACATCGCGCCCAGCGACGTGAGGAAGTCGGGGCCACCGAGATCGCAATCGATGGCGTGAAACCTGGGCGGCGCCGACGCGCAGTCGAGCCCCGCCAGGGGCTCCGGGATGCAAACCCGATCGCCGTTCATGCCGCGCTGAGCGATCATCGTGACGCGCCAGTCGAGAAGGCTCGTGTCGAGGCGCCCGACGAAGCTCGGCCCGAGCTCCGCCTCGAGGAACGGGAGCACGCCGGTCAGCGGGCCACCGGTTTCGACGGCCCAGAGCACGTCCACCGCCGGGCGGTCGAGCCGGCGCAGCTCCGCGAAGCACGGGGCGTCGGCTGGCGCGTCCATCGACGCATCGGGCGGAGCTCCCGCGCTGCCGTCGAGCGTCCCGCCGGCTCCGGCTCCGCCGCCCGTCCCGCCCGCTCCCGCGTTCGGCGCGTCCGATTCGCTCGCGCCCGATGACTCGCGCCCGACGGTCCCCGTGTCGACGCATGCGGCAGCGGCGCAGGCGACGGAAATGACGAGGAGCGGTCTACGAAAGGGGCGTGGCGCCACGGCGGTGAGCAAGCATAGACGTGCCACCTCCGCCGTCGACCCCGCGCCCCTCGGGAACGCCGGAGCGGTTCAAGGTGCGTCGCCGGTGATGGCCCGGACGCGCGCGCTGAACGGACCCGCCGGGTAGGCGCGCAGGAACGCGGAACCGCGGGATTTGGCGGCCGAGGAGCGACCGAGCTGCTGCAGCGCGAAGATCGCCACGGCTTCACGCTCCTGGTGCAGCATGCCTCCGCGGAACTCGACGTGACCGCCTTCGGCGAGCTCGAGCGCCCGAGCCGGGTTGGCGGAGAGCGCGGAGCGCGCCTCGCCGAGCTGGGCGATCTCGCGCTTGATCAGCTCGCGCTTGTCGCTGGGCTGCGCCGACGGAGCAGGTATCGGACGTCGCGCGACGGGTGTCGCCACGGTCGCCTTGGTCGCCGCCCCGGCATCGAGCTCCGTGGGAGTTCCCGATGCCGCGCTCGGCGTGGGCGCAGGACCGACGTTCTTCGGAGCTGCCAGGCTGGACGCGACGGCCGCGACGGGCGTGACGGGCGGCGGATCCGTCGCGCTCGTGCCGTCGCTCAACGCGACCGTGCCGGCGACGAGGGCGCCGACGAGAACGGAGCCGCCGCCGAAGAGCAGGAGCGCGCCGCTCTTGGCGGTCACGGCGACCGCGGCGCCCTGCGCCGTGACCGCTGCTGCGCCGGTCGCCGTGCCCGCAACGGTCGTCGTCGACGCCGCGGCTTGCGCGAGAGCCGTGGAGGCGGTCGCGCTGCTCGACTCCACTGCGAGGGCGGCGGTGGCCCCGCCGTCCGGCGGAGGGATCGACTCGAGCCCGCCGAGATCCGGGCCGCCGGCTCCGCCGCTCGCATCTCCGGAACCCGTCGGATCCGCGCTGGCCGGGGGCAGCGCGGCCATGGAAGCGAGCAGGCGCTCGAGGCCCGCAGACGCGTCGAGGGCCGGTCCCGGGTCGCTCGCGGCGAGCGAGAGGTCCGACCGAAGGCTCTCGGAGAGGCTGTCGTCTTCCAGCAGGCGCTTCGGATCGCTCACGCGACGCCTCCCGGCTCCGCCGACATGGCCTCGTACGCCTGCCGGAACGCGCGCCGCGCCGCGTGGAGGCGCGAGTAGACCGTACCCGTCGGAATGCCGAGGCCGGCGGCGATGGCGTCGCACGGCTCGCCCTCGAGCTCGAACAGCACGAACACCGAGCGCTTGTCGTCTTCGAGCTGGTCGAGCGCTCGCTGCACGCGGTCGAGCGACTGTCGTGCTTCGGCGGTTCGCGCGGGGTTGGACGCCCCGACGGCTGCCGCTATGACGTCGTCGTTCGGCTCCTCCGGGCGACGTCGCTTCGTCCGCCGCGCCGTGGACGCGACACGGACGGCGATCTCGGCAAGCCACGTGGTCGGCCGCGCCGCGCCGGGCGCGAAGCCGCCCCGCCGATGCGCGGTGAGAAAGACCTCCTGTACCAGATCGTCCAAGTCGCGCTCCATCACACCGTGCCGCGCGAGGAAGCGCGCGACGAACTGGGCGTGCTGTCTGAACAGGGTGGCGGCATCGAGGGTCTCGGCGGTGGGCACATTTCGGCCGGGCGCTCCTTCATGGCCGCTCCCCGGCGCCGCCTTCATCCGTCCGAGCATAACAGCGGTCCGGCGACGGAAACCGGCGCGATCTCAAGGGAATGCCGCCTCGAGCGCGACGGCGAGTGCGCCACCCGCCGCGGGCGTCTGCTCGGCGTGCAGGCCGGATCCGCCGGCGTCCACGACCACCAGGCGGGGCCGGACGACGGGGGAGAAGCCGTCGAGGGCCACCGAGGCCGCGAGCGGGCCGGTCACCGGCAGGCGCGCGCCCAGTCGGAGCGCCATGGCCGTCCACCGAACCAGCGTCTCCCGCGACTCCTCGTACCCCTCGCCGCGGGCGCTGAGCTGTCCCGTGGCCGCGCCCGCGCAGCTCCGAAAGGACGCCGCGCCGAACGCGCGCACGAAGCACGCGTCGAGTCGGGTCGCTGCGAGCGACGTCGTCACCGTGCCTCGACCGAGCGGAGTCTCCACTCCGAACGAGGCGAGGGCGCCCAGTCGGACCTCGAGCAGGCCCCAGCGGACCCAGAGACCGCCATATCCGCTCACCGCCGTCGCCGGAAGCACGCGAAAGAGCGCACCGCCCTCGAGAGCGCCACCGGCGTCCAGGGTCCGTGGCGGCTCGGGGACCGGCGCCGGGGAGGGTTCTGGCGGACGAGGGGGTGGCGGCGGCCGCGGTGTCGGCGTGGGGACGGGCGGAGGCACGACGACACCCAGCGTCTCGAGGATCGTCGCGTCGATGGCGAGCGCGATCGCGAGTGAAACCGCCGCCTTCGCGTCGGCGCAGCTCTGAGGTGGCTCCAGGAACTGCCGCCAGGCCACCGGCTTGCCGGAGCGCTTGATCACGAAAGAGATCGCGTCCGGCGGCGACCCGTCCACGCGAACCTGCACCGTGATCCTCGCGTCGATCTCGCGCCGTTCGAGCCACGCGGCGACCTGTTCCGCCAACGCGTCGCGGGAGATGCACTCGGTGGGCCCCTCGGTGCTCAGCGCATCTGCGACCGCCGCGGAGGGAGCGTCGGTCGCCCCCGCTGCCCGCGTCAGCGTCAGGATGCCCGCGAGCGCTGCGCACCGCGCGAAACGAGCCACGCGCCGAGCGTAGTCGATTCCAGCGTGACCGGTCGGGAGAGTGATGCTCAGCCGGTCAGGCGCCGGTAACGGCCCGCGCGGGTCTTGCACCTCGGGCACCGGCCCTCATCGGTGGTGGCCATCACGACCGATGCGGAGCGGCACGTGGTGCAGCGCTCGATGGTGACGAAGGCCGCGCCGTAGCCGCACCACCTGCAGTGGCCCACGTGGCTGCCGAGGGGGCCGGCTCCCGCGTGGACCTCCCACTCGCGGTCGCACTTCGGGCAGGTCGCGTGGACGTGGGGCTTCACGACGCGCTCGCTCCGCGCTCGGGGCTCGTTGGCCGGGGGCGGAGGGGGGGCCATCGCGGCGAGGCGCGCCATGGCGGCCACGCTCGCGTCGCGGCATGCCGCGCTGCAGTAGACGCCCTCGATGGCCGTCCGGAAAACCCCGATCTTCGAGTCACACTGGATGCAGATCTTCGACATGGTGCCGGGTCAATGGCCGCGCCGCGGGGATCCTTCGACGTCTACTTCGGGATCTGCTCGGTCTGGCATCCGAACAGGATCTCGATCACGCCGTTCTCGGTCGTCGAGACCTCGTCGCACGTGGCGTCGCAGGCCACGACTCGCGTCGGCGCGGTGGGGTCGTCGTAGTACCAGCCTCCGAGGGAGGCGTCGCAGTCGGCCTGGTCCGCGACGTTGTAGATGGTCTCGGCCAGGCCGTCCTTGCCGAAGCGGACGTTCACCCGACCGGGGTCGAGCGTTTTCCCCTCTCCCGGGTCCGGGATCCCCCACTCGCAGGCGATCGGGGTAGACCCGGTCACGATGGCGCTCGCCAGGTCGTGGAGGACGGGGGGGAAGTTCTGCAGGCAGAGGTCGCCGTGGATCCCTCCAGTCTGGTCGACGACGTCCTTCCACACGACGCCGGCGTTCGCCGCCTCCGGGCAGGCGCTGAAGCTGTAGATCCCCGACATCTTCCAGGCGGGGGAGCCGTCGGGCTGCTGCAGGATCGGGTCCAGCGCGGTGAATTCGTCGATGAACTTCCGAGCGTCGTCGAATCCCGGCTCGAGCGCGTCGTCGTCCGTGACGATCACGAGGGTCTTGGTGGCCTCCGGACGGAGCATGAACGACCAGGATGGGAACGTCTCCATCAGCACCTTCAGGCCGTCGTTGCTGTTCACCTCGGCGGTCGGGTGGTGCCAGTAGCGGGGGAGGTTCGTGTCCGCCGGGCACGCGCCCGAGCCGAGGGGCGGAGCGACGCAGATCCCCTGGAAGCCCACGAAAATCGACGCCTCGGCGAGCATGACGACCCGGACGTCGATCCCGCTCGCGGCGATCATGTGGCTGAAGGCGTTGATGTTCTGCTGCACGGCGAAGGTCTCGGTGGCCATGCTGCACGAGGTGTCGATGGCCCAGACGATGTCCGCCGGCTGGCGCAACGTCTCCGCCGCCTGCGTCACGGATTCACAGGCTCCGTCGGGGGCCAGCGCGCCGTCACCGAGGGCAGCGTCCAGGTTCAGCATGCCGCCAGTGGAGGTGCCGCCGGTTTCCTGACCGGTCGTCCCGCCGGAGCCGGCCGCTGCCCCGGCCGATCCCGCTCCGTCGGCCCCCGGTCCGCTGCGTGTCGGGCCGCCCGCATTCGCGGAGCAAGCGGCGAGGGTCGCCCAGAACGTCGAAAGGCCGAGTACGGCCAGGCGTGCGATGGCGGGCAAGGATCGGCGGGCGAGCAGGGTGGAGGCCATGGTCGGCCGTGCATGGCCGGCCGCCGCGGATCCTTCGGTGCGATGCGCCGCCGGCGCCTAGTCGTCCCAGAGCAGCGGATCGCGATGGGCGAGGAACTGCTTGATGCGCTCGATCGTCGCGTCCTCGATTTCGAGGAACCGCACGCCCATGCCGGGAGGAGAGTCGCTCGTCTCCGAGTACTCGCGGATCCACCGCACCTCGGCCACGCACGCCGACTCCGGGCCGCCGTCGGGCAGGTGAAGCGTGACGTCGACGCGCTCGCCCACCTTCTTGAACTGATGGGTCGCGATGAACAGGCCGCCGACGGAGAGGTTCTCGGTCAGGCCGGCGTAGAAGTTGTGCTCGCTTCCGAAGTCCACCTCGACGTCGGCGGCGTACCGCGCGAAAGTTCTGCGACTTCCGCGCTGGCTGTAGACGACGGGCTCGTGCCCGTCGATCGACGGCGGCGGTGCCTCTCGGTCTCCGGCGGTTCCCACGAGGTGCTCCTCATCGCACGGGGCGAAAGGCTCCACAAGTCCGCTCCGCCGGCGCGGTCGTCAGTGGGATTCACCCGTTGCGAGTCGCCAGATCTCTCTTCGAAGTTCGTGGTGCCCCAGGTTCGTGAAGTGGGTGCAGTCGCTCGCGATCCACCGGTCCGAATCGGGCGAGTTCAGACCGTGTCCGACCACGAGCGTCTGGCTGTCCAGGACCAGGAGCCCCTGGGCGCCGGCGAACTGCCGGATCGAGTCGTTGAAGTGCAGGAGGTTGTTCCAGACCGTCTGCTGGGTGGGCTCGTCGAGCATCAGCAGCGTCTGTATGACGCCGCAGAAGTTCTCGCTGAACTGCGCGGGAAGCATTCGCATGCCGTCCGTGGGTTCGTGGATCGTCGCCACGACGATGACGACGTCTCGCCCCGCCTCGGGGTGGGCGTAGAGGGTCCTCAGGCGCTGGACGCTGTTCGTCATGTTCGCGACCCAAGTGTCGATCACGTTCTGCGTCTTCGTCGCGTCCAGCAGCGTGGTCACGTCCGCCTTGAAGTCGTTCCCCCCGACGTAAATGGTGGCGAGCGCGTCGCCCGTGGTTTCGGGCGCGAGCGCGACCTGTTCGACGACGTCCGAGCTCTCGCCACCGGACTTCGCCAGGTCGGCGAACGTGGCGTCCGGGAACCGCGCCCTCACGCTGTGGGTCGCGTAGGCCGGGTGGTCCGGGTGGTTCTCGAAGACCAGGCGCGCGTAGCCTCGCCCGCTGGCGCCGTTCTCGCCGTCGGCGTTGTATCCAGCACCCACGGAGTCTCCGAAGTTCGCGTAGAGCGTGACGTCGTCGAGCGGACCCACGGTGACGCCCGGAGACGCGCCGGCGCCCGCCGAGCCCCCGCTGCCCGCCGGGCCGTTCCCGGTACCGTCGGAGCCGCACGCGCAGGCGAGCGCGAACGAAAGTGCGGAGAAGCGACGGAGCATCAGTGCATCGAACGGGGAGGGCGAGCGGGCGGGACGTGCATCGAGCGTCGCGAGGGGAGCCCGGTGGACTCTCCCCGCTTGGAGCGCTCCCAGATCATGCGCTCCTGCTGCAGCACGGCGGCGATGAGCGCGTTGTTGTCGGCCGCGAGGAGCGCCGGGTTCTCGTCGGCCAGACGAGGGTTCAAGAGGTCGAGCAGCGCGAGCATCCCGGCGCGCAGATGGGCCTGGTTCTCGAACGCGTCTCGAATGGCCTGGGCGCGTGCCTTGTTCCCGCGCCGCGTCTTCATCTCGTCGTACATCGCGGCGATCGAGCGCAGGATGGTCAGCGAGAGGTAGTCGTTGTTCGGCGGTAGCCGTCCGATGGCGGCCAGGCGATCCGCCACATCGCGGCGGCGGTCCGCCTCGTGCTGGCCGCGCTGACCGGAGATGGGTCCGGGCGGTCCCGACCGGGTCGCCCGGAGCGGAAATGCGCGGTGGTCCGGTGGCACCGAGTCCGGCGCTCGCTGCGTGCGGACGGTCGTGTCGTTGTCCCAGGAAACGTCGATCTCGGAGTCCGACACCTCGAGCGTCGTTTCTTCCTCTCGCTTGGGAACGAGTCCGCTGCGCGCGGCGGGGACCGGGGGCGGCGGCAGCGCGAAGGGAGGAGACGACGGCACCACGGGAGGTGGCGGCGCGAGGCGCACCGGCGGAGTCACCGCCGGGACGACGCTCGCAGGGACGGGTGCGCTCGGACGCGCGACGGCGGCGTGCGGCGGTGTGCTCGGTGAGGGGAGCGGCAGGGGCGGCAGCGCCTGCGCAGCCCCCGGTGGCGGTGCGGCCGAGGTCGCGGGCGGTCGGCTCGGTACCGGGAGCGGCGATGCCGGTGGCGAGGACGCCGCGGCGGGAACGCTCCTCCGCGCGCTCGCCAGCGAGCTGGGCGGCGTGGCGCTCGGTCGCGGTGGGTCCATCGCCGGACCTGGCGGACTGCTCGAGGGTCGCTCGGCCACTGCCGCGGTGCTGGCCACCTTGGCTGCGGGTGGCGGCGTGCTGGCGTGGCGGAGCTCCGACGGCTCATCCACGCGCCCGGAAACACGCAGCGGCGGGCCGTCATCTGCGGGCGGTTCGTGGCGCGGCAGCGTGCGAGGCTCCTGAGCGACGGTCGTCGACGTTCGCTCCTCGGGCTGCAGATCGAGGGGTTCGGTGTCGAAGCGGCGGCGGGGACGCGATGCGACGGCGCGGGGCGCGTTGGCGACCGTGTCGCCTTCCTCCGCGAGGCCCAGGGGCTCCGCGACGCGCTCGACGACGAGCCGCACCCAGAGGTCGCGCAGGGAGGCGCGCTCGACGATCGCGGCCACACCGACGTCGCCCAGCAGGTCGCCCTCGTTCACCGGTTTGGAGTGCCTGGCGGCGTCGAGCGCGTGGGCGAACGCACGTCGCAACTCGGGTGGCGAGAGGAGGTCGGCGACCTCCGTCGGTTCGAGGGCGGCGAGCAGGTCGCCGGACGACAGCAGGTCCTCGGCGACCGCCGCTTCCACGACGTAAGTGACACGGTCCGCCGCGCGCTGCCGCTGCTCGGCCGATCCGCTGTCCGCGCGCTCGAGCCAGTCGCCGTCCACGGCGAAGCGCCAGAGGCGTCCTTGGTCGAGCCGTCGTACCCTGAGGGCGAGGGGGAACAGGGCGAGGATCGACCGCGCATCCGCGATCCCGGCTTCGACGGCGAGCTGCAGATCCTCCCCGGCGGCGGCGACGCTCTTCATCTCCGCAATCTTCGCGTGCAGGCCGACCGTCTCGACGAGCAGCGGAACGCGAACGTCGGCGTCGTTGCGCAGCGCTGCGACGATCTCGGCCGCGGAAAAATAGTCCAGGAAGTCGTCGGAGACGCGCCAGCTTCCGGAGATGGCTCGCGAGAGCACCCGCGCCAGGAAGCGCTCCTTCGGGAGCTCCAGCTCGACGAGTGCCGCGTCGAGGATGCCGATGTTGTCCGCCTGCGACATGCGCGTCTTTCGGGAAGGGGCAGGATAAACGAAACCGGGCGGCGCGGGATGCGCGGGCCCCCGGCGCCGGCCGACCGCAACGGGCCCCCGAACCGGGCTGGAAAGTGGTCCTCCGGAGCCCCTCGCCACGGGTCCCCTCGCCATGTTAAAGCGTCTCAGATCCATGAGACGCCGTCTTTCCGCCCTCGTCCCGATGCCCGCCCCGGTCGCGCTCGCCGCCCTCGTCGCGGCGTGCGGTACGGACGACCCGGGCGGGTCGTCGCGGTCACCGGGGCCATGGGACGACGGCGCCGTCCTGCCCGCGGAAGCGCAATCCGTGGGTGATGCCGTCCGGGGCCGCCATCTGCTGCTGAACGGCGACTTCATGTCCTGCGGGATCCCCTACCGGCTCTACGCCGACCCCGCGCTCGGCGGCACCGTGGCGGGCGGTTTCGGCAGCGCTTCGCAGGACGATCGCATCGAGGGGCGGGAAGGGAAGAACGCGGAGCTGCCGTACTCGCTCAACGTCTTCACGTCGCCCGACGGCGCCGAGGTCGTCAATCAAAACTGCCTCTCGTGTCACGGTGGGCGGTTCGACGGGAAGGTCGTGCTCGGTCTCGGCAACGCGACCGCGGACTTCACGAGCCCCCTCGGCGGCGACACCAGCCTGCCGCTCACCGACGCGGTGCTCGACGCCCTGGGCCTCACGGAGGCCGAGAAGGCCAACCTGCTCAAGCTGTACGGGCGCGCGCGCGTCATCGGCAAGGTGACCGCGATGCGAACCGTCGGCATGAACCCCGCGGAGATGCTCGCCGTCATCCTCATGTCGCACCACGACCGCGACACCCTGGCGTGGAGCGACGAGCCGGTCACTTCCGTCGTCGTCCGCGACCACGATGGCAATCCCATCGAGGACCCGCGCGTGACGAGCGATCCACCGCCCTGGTGGCGCGCGAACAAGAAGAACGCCCTCTTCTACAACGGCATGGCACGGGGTGATCATCGCGGGACCATGGCGCTCGCGACGAGCGTGTGCGTCGATACCGTCGAGCGCGCGCGCGAGGTGGACGACATGTTCAGGGACATTCAGGCGTTCATCCTGACCGTTCGTCCGCCCGAGTACTCTCGCGCGGTGGACGCGGCGCTCGCCGAGCGCGGCTCCAAGGTGTTCGCGAAGAGCTGCGCCGGCTGTCACGGCACCTACGGGGCGACGGAGGAGGACGACACCTATCCGAACCTGCTGCTGCCTCTCGACGTCATCGGGACCGACCCCGCCGTCGCCGAGGCGGGTACGGTCCACGCGCCGGAGCTCGTAGACTGGTACAACGGCTCCTTCTACGGGGAGATCACCCGCATGGAGCCGAACGATCCTTTCGCCGGCTATGTCGCGCCCCCTCTCGACGGGATCTGGGCGACGGCCCCCTACCTGCACAACGCCTCCGTGCCGACGGTCGAGCTCGTGCTGAACAGCAAGGCGCGTCCCACGTACTGGAAGCGCGTCGACTACGACAGCAAGAACTTCGACGAGGACGCCATGGGTTGGCCCTGGCTCGAGACGGGGCCGCAGGCGTCGGCACCTGCCGAGGAGCAGAAGTACATCTACGACACGACGTACTTCAGCCAGTCCAACCGAGGGCACACCTTCGGGGACCACCTGACGAGCGACGAACGACGCGCCGTCATCGAGTACCTGAAGACCCTCTGACGGCGTCGGAGTCGCTTCGGCGGCCGCATCAGTCGCACGCGCCCGTGCTGCCGCCGCCGAGCGGGTTCGTGCAGGGGGCGCAGAGCTCGCCGGCTGCGCAGGAGCGCCGCTGCAGCACGAGCAGCTGCAACGGATCGGTGATGATGCAGTCGGGGACGCAGGCCCCCGGGTCCGGCGGAAGGAAGGGGAGGATGTTCGGGATCGAGCACGTCGGAAACTTCGCGCTCGGGTCGCTCACCTTGAGGTTCGGCACGCACCGCCAGGTGTCGTTCGGGCAGCTGTTCACCGGGAGGCTGCTCACCTGGCCGGACGTGAGCGCCGTCGTCGGGATGCAGGTACCGCGGTCGCTGCCGCCGAAGGGGCAGCACTTCTGGAAGACCACGGGCGGGTTGACCGGCGCGTCGCCGTTCAGGCCGCAGGCGCCAGTGCTCGTGCCCGTGATCGGGTCGAAGCAGGGTGCGCAGAGGTGACCCGTCGCGCACGTCCCGCGGGGAAGCTGGCTGGCCCTCGCCGCCACGCTCGGGAGGCACGACGGGAGGCACCGCCCCTCCACGCCGCCGAGTGACGAGCACGACGGCGGAGTGAAGGACGAATCGGCGAGCTGATCCGGCGCGCAGAGGTCCGTCGTGCCGCTGCACGTGTCCCGGCCGAGCAGCGACTGCTGCGCAGGCGGGACGAGCGCGGGGGGCACGCACGAGCCGAGGCCACCGCAGCAGTTCTCGAACGTCTGCGGGGGGCCTGCGGGCGTGTCGCCGTTGAGCTTGCACGCTCCGGTGTCCGCCGCGGAGATGGGGTCGTAACACGGCGTACACAGGTGGGTCGCCGCACACGTGTCGCGCGGTAGACGAGCCGCTTGAGCCGCCACGGGAGGCAGGCACGCCGGCAAGCAGCGTCCCTCGAAGCCGCCGACGCTCGAGCAAGAAGGCGGCTGGAACGAAGAACTCGTGAGCTCGTTGGGTGCGCAGAGATCACTCGCCCCGGTGCACGTGTCGGTGCCGAGGAGCGATTGCTGCGCGGGCGGCACGATCGTCCGCGGGACGCACGAGCCGATGCCACCGCAGCAGGGGTCGAAGGTGACCGGGGGCTCGGTCGGCATGTCGCCGTTGATGGAGCACGCTCCGGTGGCCGTCCCCGAGGTCGGGTCGAAGCACGGCGCGCAGAGGTGCTGCGCGGCGCAGACGTCCCGCGGGAGCAAGCTGGCCTGGGCGGCGACGGCGGGAATGCAGTCGGCCAGGCAGCGACCCTCTGCGCCCGCGAGGGACGTACACCTCGGCGGCTGCGCGCTCGAGCTCGTGAGCGTGTCGGGGGCGCACAGGACGCCCGTTCCCGCGCACGTGTCGGTGCCGAGCAGCGCCTGCTGAGCCGTGGGAACGAGGGTGGTCGGCACGCACGAGCCGATACCGCCGCAGCACTTGTCGAACGTCGTGGGCGGGTTCATCGGCATGTCGCCGTTGAGCGTGCACGCGCCCGTGCTCTGGGCGCTCACGGGGTCGTAGCACGGTGCACACAGGTGGTCGTCGTCGCACGTGTCCTTCGGGAGCTGGCTCGCCTGGGCCGCGACGGCCGGCAGACAGTCGGGGAGACAGCGTCCCTCGGCGCCGTTGACGCTGGTGCAGAGCGGTGGGGTGAACGAGCTGTCGATGAGCGCGTTCGGAGCGCACAGCTCGCCGGAGCCTGCGCAGGTATCCGGGCCCAGGAACGACCGTTGCGCCGTGGGGACGATGCTCTGGGGAACGCAGGAGCCGAGCTCCTTGCAGCACTTGGTGAACGTCACCGGCGGTTCGGTGGGCATGTCGCCGTTCAGCGTGCAGCTCCCCGTGTCTTCGCCCGTCGTGGGATCGAAGCACGGCGCGCAGAGGTGCTCGTCGGGGCAGGAGTCTTTGGGGAGAAAGCTGGCCTGGGACGCGACCTGGGGCACGCAGGCGGGAATGCAGCGCCCTTCGGCGTTCGACACGGAGCGGCAGGTGGCCGGCTTGAACGTGGGGTCGACGAAGTCGTCCGGCGCGCAGAGCTCGTCGGTGCCGACGCAAGAATCCGCACCCAGCTTCGACTGCAGGTCCGTGGGTACCGCGGAGGTGGGCACACACGACCCGATTCCCCCGCAGCACTTGGTGAACGTCTTGGGCGGCTCCGTCGGTCCCGGATCACAGGCGAGGTTGCACGCACCGGTGCTCTCGCCGGTCGTAGGATCGAAGCACGGAGCGCAGCGCTCGTCGGACTGGCACGTCGCGGTCGGAAGAAAGCCCGCCTGTGCCTGGACCTGCGGAACGCACAAGGACACGCACCGCCCTTCGGCGTCGTTCAACGATCGGCACGTCTCGAGGAGGAAGTTGCCGCCGGTGACGACGAAGTCGTCCGGGACGCACTTGCTCGTCCCGTCCGCGCAGTCCGCCAGGCGGTCGAGCGTCTCCGCGGGCACCAGGTTCGACGGGACGCACCGCGCGTTGTCGCACAGCGGACACACCGGAAAAAGCGACGGATCGGCGACGGGCGGTCCGGTGTGGACGCACGCGGCGGCGTCGCCCGCGTCCGCGCCGCCCGTGCCGCCCACACCCGAGGTACCCCCGATGCCGCCGAACCCGGCCGCGCCGGCGCCGTCCGGGCCAGCATCCGTCGTTCCCGCGCTTCCCGACGATCCGCCCCGGCCGCCACCCGAGGTCTCGGCATCGCTGCCGCACGCGAGGGGGGCGGCGAGCGTCGCCGCTGCGAGGGCGACCGCCGAAACTGCTGGGCGCCACGAGGTGGGGGCAAAGGTCATCCAGGTTCCTCCAGTGAGCGTTCCGGGTGCGAGCCGTCGCAGTGTAGCACCCTGGGCGCGGGCCCTCGCCCGCGCGCCGATCTGCTCGGGCCCCGGATGCCGCCGTCTCGATCGTCGCGGGGTGGATCCCGGCCGAACCGGACGAGCGATCGCGACGAGGCACCTCGGGGACGCCGAAATGCGCGACGCGCTCCGCGGTGGAGTCGCGGAGCGCGCCGGTGTGCCGCGAAGCGCCGCTCAGAAGCGCGAGGCGAAGCTCGAGGACGGCGCCTCGTTGCCGCTCTCGATCAGCGAGGCGCGGTACACCACGGTTCCGTCGCCCAGGGTGAGTTCACCCGACAGGTCCCTCCCTGGCATGCCGTCGCTCGTGACGACGGCGAGGATGCCGTCCTTGCCGTTCACGGTGACCTTGAAGCGCGTCTTCGTGCCCGAAATTTCCCGGCCGCCGACGATCAGCGTCACCGGCTCGGTGTCCACGAGGCCCTCGTTCGTGTCGGCTGCGAAGCTCGTGGTCTCCATCAGCGTGTCGTAGTCCCGGGCATCGAGCTCTTCGGATCGGCCGCCGTCGACCCGCACGACACTGAACGTATCGGCGCCCACCTTGACCACGCGCAGAACACGAGTTGCGCCCTCCTCGTCCACCGTGATCTCGAGGGTCGAGACCTCGCCCTCGCGCTCCACCAGCTGCTCCTTCAGCCACATCGGCTTCTTGCGGTAGGCTCCGCTGAAGCGGTGCACCGTGTAGTCGCCGACGACGGGAGCTGCCGTCGCTTGCGCCGCCTCGGCCGGTGCAACCGGCGCAGCGGCGCTGGTCTTCGTGGGTGGCGTGGTCGCCTTCGGCTTCTCGGCCGGCGCCGACGTGGCGACCGAGGGGTTCGATGCACAGGCCGCGCCGCCGAAAGCGACGACGAATAGGGCGATGAGGCTCGACTTCATGCGCCCCTCTTGCTCACGCAGGTGCAGTTCCGGCCAAATTCAGGGCAGATCGATAAGTGGGGGAGCCGCCGGGCCCGCCAGCTTTGACGCTTCGCGAATGGAGGCGAAGATGGCTCGGTCCGAATGAACCCGCCGGACTTCTCGACGTGTCAGGAGGTGGACGAGGACACCATCGCCGCCGCGCTCTCGCCGGCCACGAGTCTGTCCGCCGAGTCCCCGCGCGAGCGCGCGTTCCGGCTCGTCGAGCGCATGGCGGAGGTTTCCCGCCCCCGGCAGGGCGCTTTCCGGGTGCTCTTCGTCTTCGCGCGGATGGCCGAGTGCGAGTGGGTGGAGGGTGAGATCGAGCTGCGACTGAGACGCGACGACGTCGGCACGCTCATCGAGGTCATCACCGACGACGGAGTGACCCTCTCGCGCCTGCACGCGCCGCTGAGGTTCGCGGCGCCGTTCGAAGAGTTCGCGATGTTCGTCGATCACCGCGGCGCGTCGATCGCGCCGCTCGAAGTGTCGAGCCGTGAGCCGGGCTCGGTGCTGTGGCTCCGCGCGCGATTGCGCAAGAGTGCCGCCCCCGAGCGGCCCCGCGCCATCAGCGACGATCTGCTCGCGCCACGCTCGCTGCGCGGCGAGCCGGTGCACCAGAAGCCCACCACCCGGCTGCCGGCGGTGAAGATCCCGGCAGACGCCTACCGCTCGGACGACACCATCACCGAGCCCCCGCCGCGCCCGGAAGAGGTTCCGGTGACGCGGCGCGGAGACTCGCTCTCCCTCGACATGTCCGACCTCGAGGGAGCGGGTGACGGTGACGCGCCCCCCGGTAGCTCGGCGCGCGTCGCCAGGCCGGAGCGAGCGCCCGCGCCGGCCGGCCCGGCGAGCTCCGTTCGTGGCGCCAGCCCTCGGCGCACCGAGCCGAGTGTGGAAGCGGCGTCCGACCTCGACGAGGGCTGGGAGTGATCGCTCGCGCGCGGCGGCGATGCGTCGCCGCGGGGTCGGGAAACGCAGCGGGCCGCCTCAGTAGTGCCAGGGAAACCTCGAGTAGTCCTGAGGTCGCTTCTGTAGGAACGCGTCGCGCCCCTCGGCGGCCTCGTCCGTGCCGTAGGCTAGCCGCGTCGCCTCGCCGGCGAACAGCTGCTGCCCCACGAAGCCGTCGTCCACCAGGTTGAAGCCGAACTTGAGCATTCGCATGGCCGTGGGACTCTTCGCGTTGATCCGCGCCGCCCAATCGAGGGCGAAGGCCTCCAGGTCGCGGTGCGGCACGACGGCGTTGACCATTCCCATGCGCGCACCCGCCTCGGCGTCGTAGTCGAGCCCGACGAAGAAGATCTCTCGCGCCTTCTTCTGCCCGACCTGACGCGCCAGCAGGGCGGATCCGTAGCCACTGTCGAAGCTGGCGACGTCCGGATCCGTCTGCTTGAACACGGCGTGCTCCTTGCTCGCGATGGTGAGGTCGCACACGACGTGCAGACTGTGTCCGCCACCCACCGCCCAGCCTGGAACCACCGCCACCACGATCTTCGGCATGAAGCGGATGAGCCGCTGCACCTCCAGGATGTGGAGCCTGCCGAGCCGCCCGGCGTCCAGGCCCTCCGCACCTTCGTACTTGTAGCCGTCCTTGCCTCGGATGCGCTGGTCACCTCCCGAGCAGAATGCCCACCCTCCGTCCTTGGGTGACGGTCCGTTGCCGGTCAGCAGCACGCAACCCACGTCCGACGTGGTGCGCGCGTGCTCGAGGGCCGCGAACAGCTCGTCCACCGTGCTCGGCCGAAAGGCGTTGCGTACCTCGGGGCGATTGAACGCCACCCGTACCGTCCCCTGATCGATGGCCCGATGGTACGTGATGTCTCTGAAGGCGAAACCCTCCACGGGTCGCCATCGCTTCTCGTCGAAGGTCTCCGAAATCATGACGCGGTCTTGCCTCGGTGTCGGGGCGCGGGCAATCAGCCCGGGCCGGTGAGGCGCTCGGCGGGCTCGACGACGCCTGTGTAGCCGGCTGCCGCGAGCCTCGTCCGGAGGGCCTCGGTCCACCGTTCCGCCGTTCCGGGCAAGCGCACCGACGCGTACGTCGCGAGGCCCGCCGCCCCGAGCGCGGTCGACCACGCCAGCGGCCCCATGGGGCGGCAGCCGAAGAAGTGGCTCACGCCAGGCGTCGAGATCACGCTGAACAGGAGGGCCATCGAACCCAGGCTGGTCACGATCACCGGGCGGCTCGCGCCGCCCGACACGAGGGTTTGTCCGAGCTGGGTGCCCACGAGCGCGGCGAGGCCGATCGTGCGGGCCCGTGCGTCGCCACCCGTGAGCTTGCCGACGATCCATGCGCCGCCGGCGCCCGCGCCGGTCATGGTGGCGCGCCACAGGATCGCGCGGTTCAGTGGCGCGGCCAGCGAGGCATCCGGCCCCTCTCGGGCGAGCTGGTCGAGCGTCTCGACCGACGGCGGACGGAGCGCTATCGCCATGGCCGGAGCCACGTCCGTCAGCAGGTTGACGAGGAGCAGCTGGCGCGCGTTGAGTGGAGGCCGCCCGTCCACGAGACCGGCGGCGAGGGTGTAGCCGATCTCTCCCAGGTTGCCGCCGATGAGGATCGCGAGCGCCTCGCGCACGGAGGCCCACATGGCGCGTCCCTCCACGAGCGCGTCGACGAGGGTCTCGATTCGCTCGTCGGTGAGGACGACGTCGGCCGCGCCGCGTGCGGCTGCCGTGCTGCGCTCGCCGATCGCGATGCCCACGTCGGCCAGGCGGATCGCCGGGGCATCGTTCGCGCCGTCCCCCGCCATCGCGACGACGCGTCCAGCTCTCTGCAGCGCGCGCACCACGCGCACCTTCTGGGTGGGCGTCACGCGCGCGAAGACGCCGACGCCCAAGATCGAGGCGTCGAGCTCCTCTTCCGTCGAGAGGGCGAGATCCGCGCCCGTCATCACCTTGCGGCCCCGCAGGAGGTCCAGCTCCTCGGCGATGGCCTGTGCCGTGCTGGGATGGTCTCCCGTGATCATCACCGCGGAAACCCCCGCGCGCCGCAGGCCGTCGAGCGCCGCCCGCGCGGTCTTCCGCACCGGATCGCGGAACGCCAGGAACCCGAGGAACTCCATGCCGCGCAGCCGCGACGGGTCGATGGACGCGACGCCCGTGTCCTGCCGTTCTGCCACGGCGACCACTCGCAGCCCTTTTCGCGCGAGTCGGTCGGCTTCCGCGCGAAGCGCTTCCCGCCGATCGGCGTCGAGGGGCGCTCGGGCGCCGCCGGGCCACCAGGCGCTGCACGACGCGAGCACGACCTCCGGGGCCCCCTTGATGGAAAGGAGAGCCCCGTCGCCGACGCCGCCCAGCACGGCGTGGTAGCCGCGGCCTGCCTCGAAGGCGATCTCGCTCGTTCGTCGCCACTGATGCGCGCCGTGGTCGGGCCCGAGGCCGAGCTTGCGCGCGCGCCGGTGCAGCGCCGCGTCCATCGGCTCTGCACGACGGGCCACGCGCGTATGCGCGCCCGCCCGCAAGCCGGCGGCTAGCACGCGCAGGTGCGTCGGCCCGAGGTCGCCCACGCCCGCCTCGTGTTGCCCATCCGAGACGACCGTGAGCGCGATCCTTCCCTTCGTGAGGGTGCCCGTCTTGTCGAGACAGACGATGTCGACGCGTCCCAGGGCCTCTACGGAGCGCGCGTGCTTCACGAGCGCGCCACGGACCGCCAGGCGCTTGGCAGCGGAGAGCTGCGCCGCGGTCGCCAGAGGCGGCAGCCCCTCGGGGACCGCCGCGACCGCCAGGCTGACGCCGCTTCCCACGACCTCGGACAGCTTGCGTCCGCGCACGAGCCCCGCCGCCACGACGCCGACGCCCGCGCCGAGGGCGACGGGAGCGGTGAGCGTCATCAGAGTCCTCAGCCGTTGCTCGACGCCGCCTTGGCGCTCCGTTCGGGCGACGTTCGACGTTCGGCGCGCCTCGGTGGCCGTGCCGACGGCGACGACCACGGCCCGTGCGCGACCGGCGGCGAGCGACGTCCCCTCGTAGAGCATCGAGCTTCTGTCGGCGATGTTGCCTTCGAACGACGCGGCGACGCCCTTCTTCACCGGCAGCGATTCCCCGGTGAGGCTGGAGGCGTCCACTTCCAGCGACGTTGCTTCGATGATGCGACAGTCGGCAGGCACCACGTCGCCGGCGTCGAGCTCGACCAGGTCTCCCCGTACCAGGTCCTCCGCGTCCACCGTTCGCGAGGCTCCGCCGCGAACCACCCGCGCAGGACGGCGAGACTCCTGCGCCAGGGCTCGTACCGCGCGCTCGTTGGAGAAACGTTGGACGCCACCGACGATCGCGTTCAGTCCGACCACACCGCCCACCATCACGGCGTCGGCCATGGATCCTATGGCGGCGGACAGCCCGGCGCCGGCCGCTAGCAACGGCGCGAGCGGGTTGAACAGTTCGTCCGTGATCGCGCTCGAAAGCTCACCGAGGGCCGAAGGGCGCGCGGCTCTGCGTTGCCGGCGCAGCGCGACGTCGTGTCCAGGCAGACCGTCCCGGGTGACGCCGAGCCGCGCGAGGACGCCGTCGGCCTCGAGCGCATGCCATGGTGTGGGGTCTCGCGGTGCGGGGAGCGAGCGGGTCGCGATCTGATACGACCCGCGCGCCCCGTTCGCCATGGAAATGAGCGCTGCGCCGTTGACGACGAAGAGGACGCGGGTCGAGCTCATCGGCAACAGGCCGCCCGCCGACACGAGCGCCCCGGCGGTAGCGGCGGCGAGGGCGATGTTCACGCTCTGCTTGGCGATCTTGCGCGCAGCGGCGCACGCCTCGAGGAGAAAGTGCACGTCGGACAGGTCGTGGCGCAAGAGGAAGTGCGCGCCCCACGGAGTCGGGTCTCCGACGCGGCACAGGCCGAAGCCGACGTCCGCGACGGGAAGTCCGGGCGACCCGCCGGTCCCGACGAAGGCGACCACGCGCCCCTCGCGCTGCAGTCGCCGAATGCCCCGAACCACGGCGGCACCTCCAGGCACGATGTCGTCGGCCTCGATGCCCTCCAGCGCGGTCTCGTCGTTGGTCGCCACCACGACGTGCATCTGTGCGTCGTGCGCGGCCTTCACGATCTCGGCGACGCCCGTTTGAGGCGTCACTTCCACGTCCACCAGGGCCTGCATGCTGCCTTCGTGCGCCAACCCGAGCACGATGGCGCCGCGGTTGCCGAGCTCGGCCACGCGGTTCGCCAGGCTCGGATCGAGGATCGCCTCCAGGCGCCGAACCGGGCCGAGCGTCCACCCGCCCGCGTGGCGAATGTCGAGCGGAGCTTCGGGGTCGAGCAGCTCGCTCGCTCGCGCCCGGGCCACGTCTCCGTTCGCGCCCTTGGCGACGATGACGTCGGCCACCAGGAAGCGCTGACGTGGCACGAGATCGCCCTGCAGGACCAGGCAGTCCACGCGATCGAGCCGCCGGAGCGCGGCGGCGTCCAGCGTCACGATGCCTCGGGCTCCGAGCGCGCGACACAGGCCGCTCGAGAACACTTCTCGCCCCAACCGCGCGGGCTTCGGGATGGCTCCGTAGAGCGCCGCGGTGGCGCGCTGGAAGCTCCGGGTGGTGAGAAAACTCAGACCGAAACCGGCGAGCGATACCACCCACGCGCGGTCCGCGTACTCCTCGATGGGACCCGCCGGGAGCGGTGTGGGACGCGGCTCGACACGGTGGTCGCCGGACTCCGCTGCGGGGCGTGCGCCGGCCAGCTCCGGTTCACGCTCGTGCCACACCGCACGTCTGGCCAGGGCCTCGCGCAGCGCCGCGACACGCAGCGAGACGTCCACCAAGGAACTGAGAGGCCGCTGCGCCGCACCCTGGGCACCCGCGACGGCGAGGTTCAGGAACAGGTCCACCGTGTGGGGGCCGTAGCGCTCGTCGAGGCCCTGGCGAAGTCGGTCCGAGCCCTTGAGCAACGACAGCAGCGCCGCGACGTTCCCGGCGAACGGCACGCCAGGAAGCGGCGTGAGCTTCAGGCCGGCTCCGACCACGAGGCCCCAGGCGTCCCCCGTCAGCTCGACCAAAGCGCGCAGCGCCGGCTCACCGTCGGCGGGGTGCTCGCGCCGATCGTCGCCGAACGGCGCGGCCTGAAGGCGTGCGGCACGCTCCGCCTCTTCGACGAGGGCGACGACTTCCTCTACGGTGTACGCGCCGGTCTCGAACGCGACGATGATTCGCCGAACCGTCGGCAGCACCTCCACCCACTGAATTCTGGGGTGCTCTCGGACGACTTCGTGCAGCCGGGCGCGGAACTCGCGCACCTCGTCGTGCTCGATCCGACGCATCTCGACGTGGACTCGTCCCTGGGTCCCCCAGACGCGGCGGTCGCGGTGGGTGAAGAGCGTCGCAATCCGCCCGAGGAGATCCGTCAGCGCCATCGGGGCAGTCCGTCTTCCCTCGAGGCTCCGCGTCGCGACGGCCCGGTCGCGCGGACGCCGGGCGTCGCTCGGCTCTCGCCCGAGCGGGCGCGCGGTACTCGGAGTCGGTGAGCCGAACGGCGCTGCGGCATCGAAGTCGAGAATGACATGAAACGTGCCGCGCGGGTCGGCCGTCGGGCATTTCTGTTGGCGGTGCGCGCGCTCCGAACTACAAGGACGGCGTGCGGGCAGGCTGACGACCGTGGCAGATGGCCTCGGGCAACCCAAGGGGAACCGGCGTCGTCGGCGGACCCAGGAGGAGCGACGGCTCGAGACGCGCAATCTCCTTCTGGACGTCACCGTCGAGTGCCTGGCCGAACTCGGCTACGCGAACACCACCACGACGGTCGTCGCCGACCGGGCTGGCCTTTCGCGTGGCGCCCAGCTCCATCACTTCGGCAACAAGCCGCAGCTCGTCGTCGCGGCCATGGAGCATCTGTTCGAGCGCCGTGTCAGCGAGTTCCGATCGGTGCTCTCGTCGTTGCCGCCCGACGCGAACGTCGCGGTGGAGGCCCTCGACTTGCTCTGGAAGATCATGTCCGGCCCGACCTACTACGCCTACATGGAGCTCGTCGTCGCCGCGCGCACGGATCCGGAACTTCGCGACGTGATCATCGAACTCAACCGTCGCTTCGACGAGTCGGTCGATCGCACCTTCAACGAGTTCTTCAAGGAACAGCCGGAGGCTTCGGAGGTGTTCGATCTCGCCTGGACCGCCATCCTCGCCTTGTTCGGTGGGCTTGCGTTCGAGAAGATCGTGCGCCGCGACGATGAGCGCATCGATCAGGTCGTGGAGCTGCTCAAGAGGTTCGCCCCCATGGCGTTCACCCCGAAGCGCCGATGACACCTCGGATGGGAAGCCTCAGAAGCGCGGCGCCGGGCGGCCACGCACCGCCTTGACGGCGTCGCGCAGTTCGTTCTTGGCGTCACCCTCTCGCAGGCACGGGTAGCAGTCCTCGGTCTTTCTGTCCCCGCAACCCGTCTTCCCGGCGAGCCTGCCCAGCAGCAGCAGGGAGCGGCCGTCACCGTGCTGCACGGCCTTCTTCACCGCGGCCAGAGTCTCCTCGCAGCTCTCGGCAGCCCGCAGGTCCAAGGCGGTGGCCAGGGCTGGCGAGGCACGCTTGCGGACCGAAGGGACGAAGACCAGCGCTTCGGCGACCTCGGTGGTCGCCGTTTTTCCGCGCGTCCTGATCCACACGTCGTAGAGCAGGTCCGGGCCCGAAGCGTGCTCGACCGTCGCCATGATCTCGAGGGCCGCCGCGGCGACGTCGCGGTCGTCGGCCGCGACCCGGAGCCGACGGGCAGCTTCGCCTTGCTCGAGCAGCGCCGGCTCCTTCTTCAACGCGTCGCCGAGCTTCGCGAGTTCGGAACGCTTCGCCGTGGTCCGGCCTTGGCCCAGGGCGAGCACCTCCTGCAACGTTCGCTTCGTGGCGGGCTTCGCTTCGATGGCTGCGAGGGCCTGCGCGTCGCCCTGCGCCGCGGCCTCCACGGTTCCCGCCGGTGGCTCCGGCTCGCTCCCCCGCGGGGAGTCCGTGGGTGACGTCGGCGGTGCCGCGCTCGCGGCGGGAAGCGGTACGGCGCTCCTCGCGGCTTCGGACTCCTTCGATGTCGCCGAGGGCGACGAGCTGCCTGTCAGCGACAGGACCAGGGTGCCCGCGATCGCCACGAAGACGAACGCGGCAGCTCCTCCGGCGAGGAGCAGCCATACGGGCATCCTGAAGCCGCCGATGGAGACCGGCTGGCGGAACGCGGCCACTCCGCTCGGGGGGGGTTCGGGCGCGAATGACGGGCGCGGGCGCGCCGGCGGATCGGTCGAGTCGGGCGAGCGGGACT
Source organism: uncultured Polyangiaceae bacterium (assembly GCA_964487605.1). Taxonomy (GTDB): domain Bacteria; phylum Myxococcota_A; class Polyangia; order Polyangiales; family Polyangiaceae; genus JAJDAH01. Next base: position 53,624 of record CAZARU010000014.1, on the reverse strand, counting down.
CCGGACCGTCGGGTTCGACCTCGACCGCTTCGGTCCGCACGGCAGATGTCGAGGGTGCGGTGCGCGGGGCCGGCGCGAGCGCCGGTGTGGGCAACTCGCCCGTCGGCGGCGGTGGTGGAGCGACGCCCGCGTTGGACGGTGCAAGCGGCGGAGGCGGAGGCATCGCGCCGCCGCCGAGTGCTAGCGCCGCGGAGTCGAGGCCAGCGGTCGGCTCGTTCGTCGCGCGGGGAGATACGACGGGTGACGAGTCCGTTGCGTGCTCGCGAGCGAGTGCGGCGAGCGACCCCGCACCGGTCGGTGGTGGCAGGGCGCGCTGGTTCGCCGGTGCCGGTCGCTCGGGCGCTGGCGGCCTCTGACTCGGCGGTGGGGGCCGCCGGCTCGGTGGCGGCGGCCGAACGCTCGGAGGTGGCGGCCGTCGTGGTGGCGGCGGCGCGACGGCGGGCGCCGCGGGGAACGATGGAGGGGGCGGGTGCGCGCGCTCCACCCCGACCGGGGCCGGACGCCAGCTTTCCTTCTCGTGCCGCCGATCCGGCGGCGGGAGGTGGTGCGGCCGAAACAGGCTGTCTTCTGCGTCTCTGAATGTGACCGGCTGCGGCCTGACCTTCACGGGTTCGTGGGATTCGCGCTTGGGCGGTGGCGGCGGCAGATCGTCGGGCACGCTCGCGAACGTGGCCTCGTCGTCGGGAACCGAAGGGGGTAGCGGTGCGCGCGCGCCCGGTGTGGCCAGCTTCGTGCGCTCGTCGCCACCATGCGCCGTCGCTTCGTCACCCGAGTCCGCCGGCGCGACCCGCGTGGCCTCGTCGTCCGAGGAAATGAAAGCGTACGTCGCCGCGCCCGCGGTGGGCTCGTCGATGAACGTGGGAAGCGCGTCATCGGATCCGCCTTCCCAGCCCGAGTCCACGAGGCTCGTGCGCACGTTCTTCGACAGGGGCCGCTCGTCGTCCGCCATGCGTGAGCTGCGAGACTACCACGAAGGGGAGACTTGACGTGCGAGCGGCATGGGGCACTCTGTCCGCGCCTGAGAGACGCAACCCATGTTCGGCTCGAACTCTCGCATCCCCTCGAGCGTCGCGCTGGTTGGCGCGGTGCTCGGCCTGGTCTTCGCGTGGACGTCGACCGCGGACTACGCGTCGCATCTCGATCGGAAGCTGCACGACCTGCACTGCAGCTTCGTGCCCGGCGCTGCGGCCACCGACGATGCGGAGGCGTGTCGCGCGGCGATGTACAGCCCGTACTCGGCACTCTTGAAGGAGCAGTACTGGGGGGGGGTGCCCATCTCGCTGTTCGCGCTCGGTGCGTTCGCGTTCTTCGCGGCGTTCGCGATCTACCTGCTGCTGGCCGGGCGGGGGGCGCCCCGGAAGGCCGTCGGCTTCTTCGCGGTGGTTTCGTTCTCACCGCTCGTCGCGTCGGGCGTCATGTTCGTGATCTCCCTGACGAAGCTCGGAACGTTCTGCAAGACGTGCGTCGGCATCTACGTCGCGTCGTTCGTTCTGGCTCTCGGCGGGCTCGCAGGGCTGCTGACGATCCGGCGGTCGGTCGAGGCGTCGGGTCCGTCGGGCACGCTGCCGGGCGAGCCCTGGGACGCCCCGGCCCGAGCCCCGACGGGCCGTCCGGTCCTCGGCGTCGTCTTCCCGCTGGTGTGGCTCGTCGTGCTCGGCGTCACGACGCTCTTGCCTGCGATCGCCTACACCCAGTCCCTCCCGGACCATCGGGCGCACCTTCGGACCTGTGGCTCCCTGGGAAAGCCGACGGACGAGCACGGTGCGCTCCTTCGTTTCGGCGGGTCGCGCGCCGTGCAGGCCGTGACGCTGTTCGAGGATCCTCTCTGCCCGACCTGCAAGGCGTTCCACGAGCGTCTCGTGGCGGAGGGCATTTACCCGAAGCTCGACGTCACGCTCGTGATGTTTCCTCTCGACGGCGAGTGCAACTGGATGCTCGACCGCGCCTTTCACCCCGGCGCTTGCGCTCTTTCCCGTGCGGTGCTGTGCGGGAAGGAGCGTGCGCTCGAAGTGCTGGAGTGGGCCTACGCGGAGCAAGACGTCCTCGCGCGAGCCGGCAAGCAAGACGTCGCCACCCTCGAGGAGGTGGTGCGGCGCCGCTGGGGCGACGAGCTCGTGAAGTGCGCATCGTCGAAGGAAACCAAGCAACGACTCAACCGTCACCTGCACTTTGCGACGGACAATTCGATCCCGGTCTCCACGCCACAGATGTTCGTGGGTACCACGCGCGTGTGCGAAGAGGATACCGACCTGGGTCTCGTTTACACCCTCGGCCAGCTCGCGCCGGAGGTCCTGCGATGACGGAGACGCCGTGATCCGCGCGCCGGCCGCCGCGGGCCTCTTCACTCTGCTGGCGCTCATCACCTCCGCGTCGTTCGGGGTGCGGGCCAGCGTGAAGGAGGCGGGGCGTCGCCTCGAGGAGCCCGACGCCGCGAAGCCGAAGGTGGCGGTGGCCGACCACGCGGAAGCGGCCTACTGCACGCCGAAGTTCAAGGAGGTGCTGGAGCGCGTCCTGCATTCCTGCGGTCTGCTCGGAGAGGGCAACGCGCGGCGTGGCTGCAAGCCTTCGGACGTCAAGAACTTCGCTTCCATCGACGACGAGGACTTCAACGCCTTGTTCTCGCCCCTCAGGAGTCGTGGTGCCATCCTGAAGTTCGACACGGGCAGGGACGAGATCGACACCGCCGCCAGGAAGCTCCTCGACGAAACCTGGCTCGCCCGCAAGGGTGCCCGGTACTTCTTCGTCGTGGGGCGCGCATCGCAATCGGGAGATTCGTCGAAGAACCGCGCGCTCTCCCACCGGCGTGCGAACTCCGTGATGTTCCACCTGAAGGAGTCCACCGGAGAGCAGGACCTGGAACGGAGAGTGGGGCTCTTGTGGCTCGGGGAGGAGTTCGCTCAGCTCCCGAAGGAGTTCTGCGAGTGGCCCAACTCGAAGCCCACCGCGAAGTGCACCGACGCGTCCATCAACCAGACCGCCTTCGTGTCCTGGGTGGATTGTCGCCTATGACCTCTGAGCCTCGGCCCTGCCTTTCCGCGCTGATGGTCGCCGTCCTCGCGACCTCCGCCGCCGCAATGCTCGGCTGCGAGAAGGCAGAGCCGTCCGCCACGACGACGCGCGCGCGCAGCCAGGCCGTCGCCGCGAGTCCCGGCGCGGCCCCAACGCCTCCGTCGCGGGCTTCCGCCGTTCCCGGCGCGTCGGTCGCGCGCGGAGCGGAGCGCCGCCCCAAGCTCTGCGAGCGGGGGCGCCCCGGCTCCGACAAGTCCGTGCCGGACACCGTCATCGGCCGCGTGAACGCACCGGACGCCGCGCCGCTGCCGGAGGCGGTCGAGGTGGGTGGTGGCCGCTGGACGTGGATCAACTTCTGGGCCGCCTGGTGCAAGCCCTGCAAGGAAGAGATGCCGCGGCTGATCGCGTGGCAGCGCGAGCTGACGACCCAGGGCAAGCCGTTCAGGTTGACGTTCGTGTCCATCGACGACGACGCGCGTCAGCTTCGCGAATCGCTGCTGGCGGCGCCGGTGGGCGCGCGCGCGTCCTACTGGCTGAGAGAGGGCAAGGAACGCGAGGACTGGCTCCCTCGACTCGGCGTGGCGCCCGATCCGGAGCTTCCCGTTCACGTGCTGCTGGACCCGGCCGGGAAGGTCCGGTGCGTCCAGCAGGGAGCCGTCGAGGATGGCGACTTCGCGCAGGCCGCCGCGCTCGTCGGCGGGGCCTGAGCGTGCAGACGGGACCCGCCATCGCCGCGACCGGGGGTGTCGTCGGTGCCGAGGAGGCTGCTCGCCTCGCACGTGAGCACTTCGGCCTCGACGGGCGGGCCGCCAGGCTCGACGGGTACGCCGACCAGAACTTCGCCATCGACTGCGGAGAGCGATCCTACGTCCTCAAGCTCGTCCACCCGGACGCCGACCCCCACGACGTCGACCTCGAGTGCGCAGCGCTGGCGCGGCTGGCCACGCGTGCCGCCTCGCTCGCGACCCCCGCGGTCGTCGCGACGTCCGATGGGCGACTCCACGCGCGCGTCACCTGCTCGCTTGGCGAGCGTGCTGCACGCGTCGTGACGTTCCTCCCGGGCACGCTCATGGCCGTCCAGGGCCGTCTCTCCGGCAGGGCGCTGCGCCGACTCGGGGCAGGGCTCGCCGAAGTCGGGTCAGGGCTGGATGGGCTCGAGCACCCGCGGCGCCACCGGACGTTGCAGTGGGACCTTCGCCGAGCGGAGTGGACTGCGGGCGCGCTCGACGCCATCGGCGATCCCGCCCGGCGAGCGCTCGTCGAGAGGGCGCTGCTGCAGTTCCGCGCGAGCGTGGCAACGCGCATCCGTGACCTACCGCAGGGACTCGTCCACGGCGATGCGAACGACCACAACGTCCTCGTCTCCGACGGCGTTCCCACCGGCCTCATCGACTTCGGCGACATGGTTCAGACGTGTCGCGTGTTCGACCCGGCCATCGCCGCGACCTACGCGGCCTTTCATCGGCCCGACGATCCGGTGGACGCCCTGGCCGAGGTCGCGGCCGGCTATCACTCGGTCTCGCCGCTCGCGTCCGTCGAGATCGAGGTGTTCGGTGATGCGGTTCGAATGCGCGCCGCCGTGACCGTGGTCTCGGCGGCGCTGGCCGCGCGCCAGGACCACGCCGCGGAGTACGCCTTCGTGAGCGAGGCGCCGGCCTGGGAGCTCCTCTCGACGCTCGCGGCGATCTCGCCCGCGGAGATCGTCGAACGCGTGGGCACGCACTGCGGGGTGACACGTTCGCAGACGCGGCGAAGGTCCGCCGCCGAGCTCGCGGCCGCTCGACGTCGGGTGCTCGGGTCGAACCTGGGGTTGTCCTACGAGGAGCCGCTGCACGTCGTGCGAGGCGCTGCGCAGTACCTCTTCGACGAGCATGGCTGGGCGAGCCTCGATGGCGTCAACAACGTCTGCCACGTCGGGCACTGCCACCCCGGCACCGTCGCCGCCGGTGCGAAGCAGATGGCGACCCTGAACACGAACACCCGGTACCTGCACGACAACGTGCTGCGCCTCGCCGAAAGGCTCCTGGCCAAGCTTCCCGATCACCTGCAGGTCTGCTTCTTCGTGTGCAGCGGGAGCGAGGCGAACGAGCTGGCGCTGCGTCTCGCGCGCAAGGCGACGGGTCGGCGCGACGTCCTGGTGCTCGATCACGCCTATCACGGCAACACGACGTCGCTGGTGGAGCTGTCGCCGTACAAGTTCGACGGTCCGGGCGGCTCCGGGCGGGCACCTTGGGTGCACGTCACGGCGTGTCCGGACCCGTATCGCGACGCCGCAGGCGTGGGCGGTCCGGCCTTCGCCGAGCATCACGTTCGAGCCGCGCTCGAACGAGCGGCTGCCGGCGGGGCCGGAATCGCGGCGCTCTTCGCGGAGTCGCTACCGGGCTGCGCCGGTCAGGTCGTCCCTCCGCCGGGCTACCTGGCTCGCGCCTTCGAGCTGGTTCGTGAAGCCGGCGGCGTCGCGGTCGCCGACGAGGTCCAGTGCGGCTTCGGCCGTGTGGGTCCGAGCTTCTGGGCTTTCGCGGAGCAGGGCGCTTTGCCCGACATCGTCACCCTCGGAAAACCCATGGGCAACGGGCACCCCGTGGGCGCCGTCGTGACGACGAGAGCCATTGCCGACGCGTTCGCCGACGGCATGGAGTACTTCAACACCTTCGGTGGCAATCCCGTGTCGTGCGCCGTCGCGCTCGCGGTGCTCGACGCACTGTCGGCCGAGGGGCTGCCCGAGCATGCGGCACGCACCGGCGCCGGGCTGCTCGAGCTCCTGGCGGCCCTGGCGGACCGGCACCCGACCATCGGTGACGTCAGGGGGCTCGGTCTCTACGTCGGCGTGGAGCTCGTTGCGGATCGCCGAGCGAAGACTCCGGCGACGGATCTCGCCGCCTCCGTCGTGGAGCACTGCCGACGCGCGGGCGTGCTCCTGAGTCGTGACGGTCCTCGACGCAACGTGCTGAAGATCAAGCCCCCTCTCCCGTTCGACGCCATCGATGCGCGGTTGCTCGTCGCAGCGCTCGACCGCGCCTTGACCGAGCTCGGCTCGGGCAACGTCAAGGGTTGAGCTCGGCGCAGATCGGCGGCTCGGCCCAGGCCGTGGGTCGCACGGTCGAGAGCCACTGGCTGAGGAGCCAGCTCCCGTCGCGGTCGACCCAGATGGCCCACAGCACGAAGCTCCCCGTCCCGTCACACACGGGTACGACCAGCGCGCGCAGCCCCGCCTCGGTCCCTGCGACGTACCACGCGCGCTCCGCCGCGCGTCCCAGGTGGGGCAGGTAGACGTCGCGGCCTCCCGCATACTCGAGCTCGCGCCCGCGCAGCACCTGCTCGAGGGACGCTGCCAGCTCCGCGTGAAGCTCGTCGATGGTCGCTCCGCTGGCGACCTGGTCGCTCAGGGCGATGCCGGCGATCATCGCCGTGGGCTCTCGGCGCGTGAACAGGACCGTCCGCGCGTTCGGCATCTCGGCGCCGAACCCGGGCGGCATCGAGGCCACCAGCCCGAGCTCTTCGTTGACCCAGGTTCCCTGCGCCACGTAGGGGGCGCGAAACGATCGCGCGCGACGCATGGGCGGGATGGAGACGCCACCGAGCGGAGGGACGGCGACGGGGCGTTCGCCCACGCGAGCGAGGGCCTGAACGGCGAGGGCCTCGCCGCCCTCGGAGGTGCCGCGGACGACCGCGACGTGGAGTCCGCGGCGCACGACCGAATCGCCTCGAGGCAGCCCGACGGCGCCCGCGGCGCGCGTGCAGCGTACGAGCTCGCTCGCGGCCGCCTCGAACTCCCCCGCTTCGCGCTCGTCGTCCCAGGTGGTCGCCCAGACCAGCGCCGGCCCCGTTCGAGCGCCCCTGGCGATCGTGAACGCATCGCCCCCCCAGCCGGCCGCGGCCGACGCCGCCGCCGCGTGCGGCAGACAGCGTGAGAGGATGACCCTCGTCTGCAGCTCACCGACCCGACCGCTTGCGACGACCTCCATGCCTTCCGGAGCGTCCGGCGGTTCGACCGGCACCGCAGGCTCGCCGGCGAGGTACTTCTCCGGGTGCAGGATGTGCTCGGTGGTGCTCGGCGGCGCCGCGTAGACTCGGTTGACCAGGTCGAAGCCGCCGGCGCGGTGAATCGCACCCACGAACGTCAGGCCTTGCAGGTACGGAAAGACGAGGCGAGCACGGACCAGCGATGGGGCTCGGTCCAGGACGCTCGACGTACCGCTCGCGCTCGCGTAGTCGCGAAACGAACGTTCGGCGACGGTCTGTGACGCCCTGGCGAGCGCGCGGTTGACGGGAACGCGATGTCGGAACGCCGCGTGAGCGAGCATGGTGAGCATGGCGTCCCCCTCGAGGACGGCGTTCAGCGCGAGTCGCGTGTCCTTGTCCAGCACCTTCGCCAGGTCGGGGAACGCGAGGTGCTGCGTCTGCAGCGAATGCTGGATCTCGTGGGCCAGCACGGACCTGAGCTCGTCGGCGCTCTTCTTCTTCAGCGCGGCTTCACGCACGTGAACGCTGTGCGTGCCCTCGTCGTAGAAGGCGACGACTTGCTCGTCCAGCACCTCGTGAATCGACGAGCCACGCCTGGCACGCGCCGACGGCGGATCGAACGTCGCGAAGAAGGCGGCCGTGTCGGACGACGTTGGACCGATCGCGTCACCCTTCACTTTCGCATCGAGGGCCCGAGCGAATTCCGGTTCGTCGTCGAACACGACGCGCGTCTTGCGGCTGTCCTCGAGTCCGCGGATGCGCGCCACCTCCTCGACGAGGGCCCTCGGATCGGAGCGCAATGCGGCCAGCTCCGCCGCGTCCGCGGGTCCGCGCGCCGGGGCGCAGCCGACGAACAGGATCGCGGCGACGCCCGGCCAGCGTGCCGTCGGCGGCACGCTCACACGCTGCACCGGACGCTCACGGCTCGCACGTCGTCGTGAAGTGGTGGCACGCGCCCATGCTGGGGTGGGCGCAACGCTGGTGCTTGCTCTCCTTGGGGTTCCACATGCAGTCGGGCTCGCAGGTGGTGGTGTAGTGATGACAGCGTCCCATGCTGGGGTGGGCGCAGCGCTGGTGCCTGCTCTCCTTGGGGTTCCACATGCAGTCGGGCTCGCAGGTGGTGGTGTAGTGATGACAGCGTCCCATGCTGGGGTGGGCGCACTCGCGATACGTCGCGTTCGATGGATCGAACATGCAGGGTCGCCGCCGCCCGCCGCCCGTCGCCCGCCCACCGCTCGGCTCGCCATCGCCCGACGAGTAGGTCGAGCCACGTGGGGCAGGGCTTGAGTGGGCCTCGAGGCTTTCGGGCGCGCTGCCGTCGGCGGACGTGGTCGAGGGGCCGGGGGACGCGACCGCGACGGGGCGCAGCCCCTCGGGGACCACGCAGGCGCAAAGCTCCCAGCTCGACCAAGCGAGGACGGCCGCGAGCACCCGCACGACGCGGGAGCCTAGCGCAAGAGCTCCGGCCGGGCGACGCGCTCAGCGCCCGAAGAGCCAGCGGAGCGTCACGTCGCGCGCCAGGTCGCCCATCGCCTCGGTGAGCGGAACGCCGGACGGGCACACCTCCACGCAGCTCTGCGCCTTTCCGCAGTCGGACACGCCGCCGGGCTGCATGACCGCGTCGAGACGCGCGTCCCGATCGAGGGCGCCCACCGGGTGGAGATTGGCAGAGCGCGCGGCAGCCAGAGCCGCGGGTCCCACGAAGTCCGAGTGTTCGCCCCACTGCGGGCACGCCTCGAGGCAAGCGCCGCATCCGTTGCACGCAGCCAGTGCGAACCGAAGTGCGTTGACCCGGGCGGTCGGCGCGGGAGACGCGCCGCGGTCGTCAGCGACGATGAAGCCGCCGACCCGCGCCACGGACTCTTCGAATCGCGCGCGATCCACGATGAGGTCGCGCACGACGGGAAACCTGCTCAGCGGCGCGACCACGATGGGCTTGCCGTTGCGGCTCGCGTCCCGAACCAGCGTCGTGCACGCGAGCCGCGCCACTCCGCCGATGAGCATCGTGCAGCCACCGCACGTGCCCTCGCGACAGCTTCCCTCGAACGCCACCGGGGCCACGGCGCGGCCGTCCGCGGTCGTCGGGCTCCGACGCAGCGCCGCCAGGGCGTCCAGCACCGTCATTCCGGCTCGCCCGTCGACTTCGAACTCCTCCGTGCGCCGCGTCTCCGGCCGATCGGACCGGTCCTGCCGACGAACTCGGAGCCTCACCTTCGGCTCATCCACGACACGCCGTGCCGCCGCCCTGGCCTCGGCGGGGGGGGCTGCGGCAGCTTCGGGCGTCTCGGTGGCTTCGTTCGGCATCCCGTCCTCAGTGGCTCGCTTCCGATTCGGCTCGTGCGGTGGTCACGGCGCGCGTGATGGACAGTGTCGCCGTGCCCGAACGGTACGTGACGCGATCCGTTGCGACGAAGGCGCCGGCCTCGTGAACCATCAACATGGTCCGAGGTTCCGCCTCACGGGCGCGTTCGCGCCGCCCGGTGAGGACGGCGCCTGCGAGGTCGAGCATTGCGGTCAAGTGCCGAAGGAACCGGATCTCGTCGTTGCTCGTCGGGCTGGTGTCCGGGTTTCGCGCCTTGGCCGCACGCTCGCGCAACGCTTCGAGGGCGCCCACGGCGTCGTCCACCTCGCGTCCCGCCGTGGGGAGCGCGGCGTGCCGGAACATGACCTCCGCCAGTTCGTCGTGCAGTTGCCTCGCGTTCTCGCCGTCTCCGGCCCCGTGGGCCTTGGCGAGCGCCTCCGCGTCCGCCTCGGCGGCCGCCTGTGCCTTCTCGAACACCGAACTCGGCAGGTCGAAGGCGCTGCGCACCAGCGCGGTCTGGCGGATGGCGATGGACTCCGCGGCCCGCGTCCCCGCGACGATCGCTCCGGACAGGGCGTTGCCTGCGAGCCCGCAGCCGCCGTGCATCGAATACTCGCAGTCCCCGGCGGCGTAGAGCCCCGGCACCGTCGTCGCCTGGTTGCGCACGCTCCCACTGGCGAGACGGCCGTCGGGAGCGACCTCGAAGTCGACCCACAGGCCTCCCAGACACCGGTGAACTGCCGGGACGACGCGAACCAGGCCCCGGGGGTCGTCACCAATCGCGCGCGCGTACGCCTCGCCGGAAGGACCCAGCACCCGCGCGGCCTCGGCCTGGGGCAGGTGGCGCAGGTCCACGTAGGCGGCGTGGTTCCGCTCGAGCGAGGCGACGAGCGGCCCGATGGCGTCTCGGCTCGCGAGCAGGTTGGCCAGGCTCGGCGAGGTCCGCTCGAACAGGTAGTCACGCTCGCGCTCCGCGATCTCCCGCGCGCGCCGTGCGTCGTCCGCGCCCTTTGCCGTCCACACCCGCGCGCCCGCGCTGCGGGCTCGCTCGGACACGACGCGTCGCTTCGCCGCGGTCAGGAACGTCGTGGGGTGCAGCTGCACGAGCTCCGGGTTCGCGAGTGCGGCTCCCTGTCGAGCAACCGCGGCGATGGGTGCACCGGTCGCCTCTGCCGACCCCGTGGATTCGGCGAAGAGTGCGCCGAATCCGCCGGTGGCCAGGCACACGGCGTCTGCCGTGAGCGCCTCGAACGCCATGGTGCGCGTGTCCTGCACGACGACGCCGACGGCCGCACCGGCGTCGTCCAGGACGAGGGACACGAAGTCGCGGTGACTCGCCAGGCGTAGCATCCGCTCTCCCGCGGCGATGCCGCCCTGCGGGGTGGTCACGTCTGCGGCGCTCCAGCGTGCGAGCTGCGCTCCGAGGGCGCGCACGACCAGGCTCCCCGTGGCAGCGCCGGCGTACGCCGTTCGTGCCTCGGACGCGCCTTCGCCCCGGTGCCGCGCGATGCCGCCTCCGCGCGTGCGCTCGAACGGTACTCCGATGCGCTCGAGCATCCCGAGCACGCGCGGAGCCGAACGTGCCAGCTCGACGACCGGCGCTCGGTGAGCGAGGCCGCCTGCGGCGTTCAGGGTGTCCTCCACGTGATGCGCCACCTCGTCGTCATCCGAGCCCGCGTCGATCCCTCCGGTCTCCAGGGCCGACTCGGACACGCCCACTCCCTCGAGGCAGACCAGCGTGACGGGCACGCCGAGTTCGCAGAGTCGGATCGCCGCCGCTGCACCCGCGGCACCGCTTCCCACGACGATGACTCGTCGCGCTCTGGCGCGCGCCGCCTTCACCTGCGCGCCCACTCGGTCCGGCCTTCGGAAACCCCCGACGTTGCCGACTGGTCCTTGCAGCTCATCGAGGTCCCCGCGCGGCGGCCGCCCACGTCGAACAGGGCGGCTCCGGTCGCGAAGTAGATGACCGTGTGCGCCGCGACGAGGAACAGGAGCACGCCGAGCGCTCCACAGACCCCGCCAGCGATGCGCTGCGCGCTGCGAGAAACCGTGATGCCCCACGTCACGCAGAACCCCCAGAGACCGTTCGCCAGGTGAAACACGCACGCTGCGATGCCCAGCAGCGTCCCGATCGCGACCAGCGGTATGCCGGCCGTGGACGTGGACGACAGCGAGGCACAGAGCTTCGGATACAGGTCGTCGAGGACCATGCGGCCGAGCAGCATCTGCAGCCGGAACTGCCAGAAGTGCACCGCGATGTAGATCAGGGCGATGACCCCGGTGACTCTCTGGAGCACGTAGGCCCAGTTGCGAGAGTGGCCGTACGCACCGACGTTCGGGCGTCCTTCGAGGGCGATCTTGATCCCGTAGGCGGCGTGGTACAGCAGCGGGAGGTACAGGAGGCCCACCTCGCCCAACACGAGGTAGGGTGTGTTCATGCGGCGGTCCAACGCCTCCTCGAGTGAAGCCCGACCCCCCAGGGCCCGCGCGTACGTCAGGAGGTGGATCACCAGGAACGCACCGATGGGGACCACGCCCGCGATGGAGAACAATCGGCGGGCGATGAACGCCGTGGGTGCCGACGACCGCGCGATGGACTGCTCTCGGAACAAGCGTCACCTCGGGCCGAAGCCCGCGACGACGAGCGAACCAACCCGCGCGCGGGGATACGGGAACGGGGTCGCTCCGTCAAGCCGCGCGCTCTCCGTCTTCGTCCTGCTCGCGGGCATCGCGGCCCTCGGCTGCGGTGGCGCCGACAAGCGCTCTGTCCGCCCCGAACCGGCGCTCGCCCAGTCCGCGGCTGCGCAGCGGCAGTTTCGCTCGCTCGAGCGCAGATGGCTCGCGCTCCCGCCCGAACGGCGAGGGCCCCTCGAGGCGGATCTGCGCGCGTTCGTCGCGCAGCACGCCGGTGACCGACGCGCGCGCGGTGCCCGCGTGCTCCTGGCGTGGCTGCGAGCACAGCAGGGAGACGTCGCCGGCGCCCGGGAACTCGCGAGGCAGACGGCGAGCGGCCCGAACGGAGTCGCGCGGGACGCCGCGGTCATCGTCGAAGCCGCCGTGCTCGTCCGACAGGGAAGGGCCGAAGCTGCGCTGGCGCGACTCAGACCGCTCGTCGGCAAGGTGGTCGATGCCGAGGACCGCCGGCTCTTCGGCGAGCAGATCGTCCTGGCGGCGCTGGCCGCATCCAGATGGGACGAGGCCGTCACTCACATGATCGCGTGGCTGGCGCACGCCGACGAGCACGACCGCGAGCTCGTCACCGCGGCCGTGGAGGCCCAGCTCCTCCGAGTGCCGCGCGACGCCCTCGAGCGCTCGCTCGTCAGCCTCGACGCCGCGTCGAAGCGAACGGCGCGCGACGAGTCGTCGATCGGTCGCGCGCGCGAGTGGATGCGGAAGGCGAGCTGGCGGATGCTCGCCACCGACGCGCTCGACCGGGGCGATCCGAGCCTCGCGAGCCGACTCCTGGAATCCGGCCCCCCGCGAATCCACTCGAGCGACCTGGGGCGTCGTCTCGCGCGGCTCTCCACCGGGGGAGGCGTGCAGCCCAGCATCGCGGGGCGCACCGTGGGGCTGCTGCTCACGCTGTCCACCGACGCTGCACGGCGGCGGTCGGCGGAGGTGGCCGCGGGGATGTCGCGCGCGCTGGGTCTTCCGGCCAGCGCGGCGCGCGCCGACGCCGTCAAGCTGGTGATCCGCGACGACTCGAGCGGTCTCGAGCGCGGGCTCGCCGAGCTCGCAGGGGAGGGTGCGAGCATCCTCGTCGCCGGCATGGACGACGCCACGCGTGCTCGTGCCGCAGCCCACGCCGAGGCGGTCGCCATCCCCGTCGTCATCGTCGGCGATCCCTCCGGTCTCGAGCCCGACCGCGAGTTCGCTTTCGCGGTGGGAGAGTCTCGCGCGGCCGCGGACGACACGCTGCGGCAGGCGCTCGCGCAGCGGGGCTTCGACGACGTTCCAGTCCTCGGTGCCGCGGACGCGGCGTGCCTCGCAGGACCGGCGGCGGCGGCTCGCTCGAGATTCCCTTTCGTCGAGTGGAAGCGACGGCGCGTGGACGCCGTCCTGGTGACGGCAGACGCGGAGTGCGCCTCCGACGTGCTGCGGGAGGCTCAAGCGTCCGGATACTCCGCCATGTTCGCGCTCGGCCTGGATGCAGCTTCGCTCGTGGCTTCGCCGCGCGTCTCGCTGCCGCTGGTCGCCGTCGGAGCGGGGGCCTTCCCGTTCCGTCGTCGCGCGCCGGCGCCCGACGAGCTGACGCGCTGGGCGGAACGCTACGGTGCCCCCACCTGGTCCGAGACCCTCGGACACGACGTGGCCCGGCTCGCCGCCGCAGCGCTCGCCGATTTCCCGCTCACGCGCGTGAGCGACGCGAAGGAGGTCGCGGAGCTGCATCGCCGAGCCGCGCGGCAGCTCTCGGCGGTGACCGCCGACCTCTGGTCCACGGAGGCCAAGGGGTTCTCTGGCGCGCGCACACTCTCGCGGACGCTCCGAACGGTGGATCGATGACGGCCGTGGTCGAGATCGATCTTCCCAGTCGGCGCGCGACGCTCCGCCTGGCTCGCCGACTCGCCTCCCACGCCGTGGCGGGTGATCTGCTCGTGCTCGAAGGACCTCTCGGCGCGGGAAAGACGTTCCTCGCGCGGGGCTTTCTGCGGGCAAGAGGCCTCCCCGCGGTCGAACGAGTCACGAGCCCGACGTTCACGCTCGTGAACGAGTACCCGCTCGTGCCGCCCATCGCCCACGCCGACGTCTACCGGATCCGGAACGAGGACGAGGTCGCCGCCCTCGGCGTGGACGCCCTGCGCCGCGAGGGGCGGGTCGTCGTCGTGGAGTGGGGGCTCGACCATCTGCGCGTGCTCGGTGGCGATGGCCTCGTCGTGCAGCTCGCGGTGGCTCCTCGCCGTGCCCGTGTGTCGGCGACGGGAGCGAGGTCGCAACGGTGGTTCGAGCGAGCTTGCGCGGCCGAGCCGGGCGTCGGCGATTGACGCGGCTTCCCCTTGCCCACGCTCCGGCGGACCTCTAGAACCGGTCCGTGGAAGCGGAACGACGCGGTGTGGCGGGGCTCCTCGCGGGTGTGACCGCACCGGTCTTCGACTTCTTCGACGCGGTGGGAGTGGTGCTCGTGCTCACGTGGCGAACGCTCGTATGGGCCATCCGTCCCCCGTATCGCCTCGGGCAGCTGTTCTCGATGATGGAGTTCATCGGCGTACAGTCGATCTTCATCGTGTCGCTCACCGGGGTCTTCAGCGGGATGGTGCTGGCGCTCCAGACGGTGCACAGCCTCCGTCAGTTCAGCGCCGAGGGCAGCGTGGGCGCGATCGTGGCGATCTCGCTGGCAAGGGAGATCAGCCCGGTGTTCGCGTCGCTCATGGTCACCGCGCGCGCAGGTAGCGCCATGGCGGCAGAGCTCGGCAACATGCGGGTCACCGAGCAGATCGACGCGCTGACGACCATGGCGGTCAGCCCGGTGCAGTACCTCCTCTCGCCGCGCCTGGTGGCTTCGGTGGTCATGGTACCGCTGCTCGGCATCCTCTACACGTGCGTGGGAATGGCTGGCGCCTGGGTCGTGGCGGTTCAGGGCCTGGGGGTCGATCCGGGCGTGTTCCTGGCGCGCATCGACCAGTACGCCGGCGTCGCGGACTTTCGCATGGGGCTCGTGAAGTCGGCGGTCTTCGGGTTCCTCATCGCCGCCATCTCCTGCGCGCAGGGCTTTCACGCGTCCGGGGGAGCGCGAGGCGTGGGGCTGGCGACCACGCGCGCCGTGGTACAGAGCGCCGTCGCCATTCTCGTCGCCAACTACCTCCTCACCAGTGCCATGACCGAGGTCTGAGTTTGACCGTCGCTCGGGCGCGGATAAGGTTTCGCGGCCTTGCACGTGACCAACGACGCGCTCGTCGCGGCGCGACCCTCCGAACCGTCGGGGACTTCCGGCGGCGGACCGCTTCGGCGGCTGCGCGCTGTCGTCCTCTGGCGACGCCGCCTGGGCTGGCTGGTGCTGCTGGTTCCCGTTCTTGCCGCCGTGGGGACCGACTTCGCCCGGCGTTCGGACAGGCTGTTGGCGCTCGAGCCCTACTACCGGTGGACGTACGCGGGCTCGGTCCTCGAGAGCGCGTTCGTCTGGGGGTTGCTCCTCTACGCGGCCTCGCGCCGTCGCGGCGTGGGCCGCTGGATCTCGGGCGGGCTGTTCGTCGTCGCGGCGTCCTTCGCGTTCGGAGGGCAGGCGTACTTCTACGAGCAGTACAACGCCTACCTCAACGTCGACGTGTCGCTGTTCGCCTCGAACTTCATGGACAGCGTGGTGAACCAGCTCTTCGCCGACGCGGGAAACTACCTGAAGGCGAAGGCGGTCCCCGGAGCCTTCGCGCTGCTTCTGGTCGTCGCCGGCAGACGCGTCCTGCGACCGAGACCCTTGCGCGCGCTCGTGGCGTCGATTCTAGCGCCGCTCGGGCTGCTGGCTTCGTTCTTCATTCCGACCCAGCATCGCCACCTCCAGGCGTCCCTGCCCGACATGCTGTACCTGCACGCCGTCGGCGGGTTGGCGCGCACGCAGCTCGGCTTCACGGATCAATCGAACCAGCTTCGACCACGAGTCCGTGAGTCGCTCCCGGTCGCCGCCATCGGGTCGCGGCCGCCACGCCCGCGCAACGTCGTCCTCGTGATCCTGGAGAGCGTCCGCGCAGACGCCGCGTGCATCGACTACGAGGCCACGTGTCGCCGTACGGAGTACACGAACCGCCTCGCCCCGAACCGGTTCCCACTCCGGCAGCTTCGCTCCCAGGCGTCGTCCACCGCCATCTCGCTGGCGGTGCTGTGGGCCGGCGTGGGGCCTCACGAGTCGCGGGACGTCCTGCACACGTGGCCGCTGGTGTTCGATTACGCCCGGGCGGCAGGATGGGACACGGCGTTCTGGACGAGTCAGAACATGATGTTCGGCAACGCGCGCCTCTGGGTGAAGAACCTGGGCGTTTCGAAGTTCGTCAGCGCGACCGATCTGGACCCGACGTGCGACCTCGACATGGGAGCCCCCGAGGATCTCCTCGCCGCTCACGTCAATCGCGAGATCGGCGAGCTGCGCGAACCGTTCCTCGCCGTCGTTCAGCTGTCCAACGTCCACTACCCGTACTGGGTGCGGGACGACCTGCCACAGCCCTTTCAGCCTGCCACGACGAGCAAGGCGCCCGAGGACAACGCCCACTTCTTCAACCAGTATCAGAACTCGGTCCACCAGCAGGACCTGCACGTCGCCGCCATGCTCTCCCATCTGCGATCCTCCGATGCGGGGCGGCGCACGGTCGTCGTCTACACGAGCGATCACGCCGAGGCGTTCCGCGAGCACGGGCAGATGGGTCACACGTTCAGCGTGCTCGACGAGGAGATCCACGTTCCCGGCTGGATCGACGCGCCGCCCGGAACGCTCACCGACGAAGAGGCGATGAATCTCCGTCGGCAGGGCGACAGGTACGTGTTCCACGCGGACCTCTCGGCCACCGTCATGGATCTGATGGGCGTCTGGGTGGATCGCGCCCTCGATCCGTACCGAGACCGGATGCTCGGAGAGAGCCTGCTCCGCGCGAAGGCGAACCCGCGCGCCATGCCCCTGACCAACTGCGCGGGGGTGTGGAGCTGCGCCTTCGAGAACTGGGGCTACATGCGAGGCACGATGAAGCTCGAAGCCCGGTCCTGGGACGCGAGCTGGAAGTGCTACGACCTGGCGAAGGATCCGCTGGAGAAGGAGAGTCTCGGCGCCGAGGCGTGCGGTGACCTGAAGGATCTCGCGCTGCAGACCTTCGGACGCCTTCCCGGGAAGAAGCGGGACTGAGCCACCGGAGGTCGGCCGCGCGGGCCGCCGCCGGGTTTTCAGCTCAGCTCGAGCATCCGGTCGATGGGCTTCTTCGCGCGCAGGCGGAGGTCTTCGTCCATCTCCAGGCGCGGCGCGAGATCGCGGAGCGCCAGGTAGACCTTCTCCGGCGTGTTGAGGCGCATGAACGGGCACTCGTTGCACGCGCAGTTGCCTTCCGGCGGGGCGGCGATCAGCTCCTTGTCCGGCGCCCGCTTCCTCATCTGGTGCAGGATGCCGGACTCCGTCGCGACGATGTAGCTCCGCGCAGAATCGGTGCCGACGTAGTCGAGGAGCTTCGACGTGGACCCGACGAAATCCGCCAGGGCGAGGAGAGCGGAGTCGCACTCGGGATGCGCGATGATCTTCGCCTCGGGGTGCGCGGTCTTGAGCGCGACGAGCTTTCGCTGACTGAAGGTCTCGTGGACGATGCACGTGGCAGGGTAGAGCGCGAGGTCGCGGCCCGTCTCCTTGATGAGCCAGCGGCCCAGGTTCTTGTCCGGGGCGAACAGCACCTGGCGACTCGCGGGTACGGACTCCACGATCCGCTTCGCGTTCGCCGAGGTGCAGATGATGTCGCTCTCGGCCTTCACGGCCGCGGAGCA
Organism: uncultured Polyangiaceae bacterium; assembly: GCA_964487605.1. GTDB lineage: Bacteria > Myxococcota_A > Polyangia > Polyangiales > Polyangiaceae > JAJDAH01. Next base: position 35,908 of record CAZARU010000014.1, on the reverse strand, counting down.
GTTGATGTACGAGATGGCCACCGCGTTGCTCGCGAACCGCGCCTTCCAGGCACGAAAGCTCTCGACCCGGCAACCGTCGGCGAGGGAGCAGCCCGCTGCCATGTCGGGGACCAGCACGACGCGCTCGGGGTTCAGGATCTTCGCCGTCTCGGCCATGAAGTGAACTCCGGCGAAGAGGATGACGTCGGCGTTCGTCCGCTTGGCCTCCTGCGCCAGCTGCAGCGAGTCTCCGATGAAGTCCGCGACATCCTGGATGTCGCTCTCCTGATAGTAGTGGGCCAGGAGCACGGCGTTTCGCTCGCGCTTCAGCCGGCGGATTTCCGCGTCGAGGTCGAGCGCGGAGAGCGCCGGGTCGGTCGCCGAGGCCAGCGTCATGCCTCGAAACCTAGAGCCACGGCGCCAGGGCCGCCAGGGTGACCGCCGGATTCAGTCCTCGGGTCGTCGGTCGGCCTTCGGCACCGCGGCGGCGAAGCGCTCCGCGAACCAAGCTCCGGGCCTGCCCAGGCTCGCCGGCAGGTCGAACTCCGGGCGGTCCCGAGGTGCGAGCTTCTCGGCCAGCTCGCGCTGCTCGCGCGCGCTCAGGCCCAGCGCGTCCAGCTCCGACGCCGACAGCGACGCCGGGCGTGCCTGCAGGCCGCCGTCCGACGTGGTGACCAGCCGTCGTACCGCCTGCAGCTCTGCGTGGCTCATTCGAGCACCGCACACGTCGTAGTCGATCCACGCTTCGTAGCTCAGAGGCGCCACGCGCTTGAGCATGCCGGCCATCACGCGCCCGAACTCCCTTATCTCCCACTGCGCGTGCGGATCGACGCGGAGCGAGAGGAAGTGCAGCAGGTTGTGCAGGTCCACCTTCCAGTACCACTGCGTGTAGGTCGAGAGCGGCAGGTCGATGCGCGCGAGTTCCCGCGCGATGGCCTCTGCCGTCATCCACTCGTAGGCCGAGGCGCTGGCCTCGCGAACGGCGTTCCAGCGCTCCACGGCCTCGGCGTACTGCTCGTCGGTGACGCTCGCGCCGCTTCGCCCCTGGTTGTTCTGCTGGCTCTGTGTCTGCAGCTGCTCACGGGGAGGCGTGTAGAACAGCATCGGCATGAGTGAGTAGCGACCGCTGTACTCGTTCACGTTCGCGGTGCGATGACGGATCCACTGCCGTGCCACGAACATGGGCATGCAGCAGTGGAACTTCAGTTCGACCATCTCGCTCGGCGTCGTGTGCAGGTGCCGGCGCAGGTAGCGCAGGAGTCCGCGCGTCAGGTTCTTCTTGCGTGTACCGTAGCCGTAGCTCACGCGCGCGGCGCGCTCGATGCACTCGTCCGTGCCCATGTAGTCGACGAGCGCGACGAACCCGTGATCGAGAACGGGGAAGTAGAGCCCCAGGATCTCTTCCGCCTCGGGAGCGACGGGCCGGCGCGTGGCGGTCGTCTCCATGTGTCAGAGAAGCTCTGCGATCTGAACGGCGTTTAGGGCGGCGCCCTTGCGCAGGTTGTCCGAGACGACCCAGAGGTTGATCGCGCCCGGGATCGCCAGGTCGTCGCGAATCCGTCCGACGTAGACCGGGTCCGTGTCCGCGGCGTCGAGGGGCTTTGGCTCCGCCCCGGGGCCGTACGCGGCAGGTCCCAGGACGACGCCCGGAGCCTTCGAGAGCAGCTCGCGGGCCTCCCTCGCGGAGAGCGGACGGTGGAACTGAGCGTGAATGGCCTCGGAGTGACCGGTGATCACGGGGACTCGAACGCAGGTGGGCGTGACGCCGATGGTGTCGTCCCCGAGGATCTTCCGCGTCTCGTTGATCATCTTCAGCTCTTCCTCGGAGTGCGCGCCGTCGTCCGCGGGTTTCCAGTCGGACAGGACGTTCATGGCGATCTGCGCCGGAAACGCCGAGACCACCGCGGGACGTCCCGCGCCAACGGCGGCGATCTGCGCGCGGAGTTCGTCCGCGCCCTTCTGCCCCTTGCCGCTGGTCGCCTGATACGTCGACACGACGACGTGTCGCAGCCGCGCCGCGTCGTGGAGGGGCTTGAGCGCCACGACCATCTGGATCGTGCTGCAGTTGGGGTTGGCGATGATGCCCTTGGGTCGAACCCTGGCGGCCTCGGGGTTCACCTCGGGAACGACCAGCGGGCAGTCCGGGTCCATTCGCCACGCGCTCGAATTGTCGATGACCACGGCGCCCGCCTTCGCCGCGGACGGGGCGAGCTCCCTGGACGGGCCCGCGCCGCAGCTGAAGAGCGCAATGTCCACCCCCACGAAGGAGTCGGGGCCGAGCTTCTCCACCCGGACCCGCCCGCCGGCGAAGTCGAGCTCCGTACCCGCCGAGCGCTCGCTGGCCAGCGCCACGAGCCTCGACAGCGGGAACTTCCGGCGCTCGAGGGTCCGTATCATTTCCCGACCGACGGCTCCCGTGGCTCCGACGACTGCGACGACGCGACTCATGGGGTGGCTCCTCGGCGCAAGCTATGCCCGAGGCCACTCTGCGCGCAACCCGAACGAGTTCCGCCGGCGCGGTGCCACTCCGGCGCCCGGAGCGGTGACGCGGCTCGGACCCGGCTGGGAACTTCGGGTGCGCGGTACTAGATTCGCGGGCGTCGATGCGAGCTCCGTTCCAGCGGTCGTGCGCCGGCGCAGCGCTCCTCGCGGTGGCGTGCGCGCCCACGCAGGTGTCCTGGTCCACTGCGCCCTCTTCCGCTCCCTCCGCGAAGGTCGTGAAGCCTCCGCGACGCATCTCTCCGGCGCGCCTCCTCGCGCTTCCGCGAGACGAGGGGGTCGGCTTCTCGAGCACGCAGCCCGACGGGTCGCGCCTGCTCGTGGTGGACGACGTCAGGCTGATCGTTCGCCGCGACGGAGTCGTGGAGTACGCCGAAGAGCTGTTCCCGGCCGGCCGCGCCATCGTGCCTCTGGAGCTGCCCGCCAGACTGGGTGGCGGGTGGGTGTTCCACACCAGTGGCGGCTCCACGACGCGCATCTGGCGCAGCGAGCACTGGACCGGAAAGCTCGCACCGCTCGCGCGCCTCGGAAGCGACGTTCGGGCCGTCGTCGCGGGGTTCGACCGCCTCTACGCCGTCGGCGAATCGTCAGGGGATCTCCTCGCCCTGGATGCCCGTACCGGCGCCGTGCTCGACGTCGGTGCGCTCCCCGCGTCGCCCGCCTTCGGCGCCATGGCGTTCGCCGACGAGTGGCTCGCCGCCGTCGAGGCCGACTACCGCGGTGTTCTGATCACCTTCGATGCAGGGGCGAGCTGGCATCCCGCAGGCGTTCGCACGGTCCCTCCCCACGTCGCCCTCGAGGGTGACTCGTTGACGCTCCACACGGACGTCGGCGTCCTGGAGCTGGACGCGAGCGGCCGCCTCAGCGGACGCGCGAGGAGCGGCTCCGCCGACCTGCTGTTCGCGCCGGCGCGGCCCAGGCTCGCGCCCGCCGGTTTCGCCGAGGCTCCCGGCGACCGCGTCGTGCCCGGGGCCGTCGCGGGACTCCTCGCCGGACGCCTTCCGCTCGCCAGCGCGGTGCTGCACGGCTTTCCCGTCGATGCCTCCACCGCCGTCGTTGCCGAAGGAGGCGCGCTGTCCCGCGTGCGCGTCTCGGACGGGAAGGTCGTTTCGCGGATCGAGGGCGCCTACCCGGGCGGCGAGTGCCATGCGGCGCGGGTCGGGTCGGGCATCGGTTTCGTGTGCGGGAAGGCGCAAGGGGCGACCGTCGTCTACGAGCTTCACGCGAACGACTCCCTGCGCCCCGTGCTGTCGTTCGACGGTCCGCGTTACGTCGCCGCGTCGGACAACGGAGCGCTGGTCGTCCGCGGTCCGTGTCAGGCAGCGGCCGACGCGAACCTCGCTCGTACGTACTGCATCCGGAGTCCTTCGGGGGAGCTCAGGGAGGTCGCCTTGCGCGGCGATCTCGGCGCCGAACGCGTGGTGGCCCTCGACGACGGCCGCGCCGTCGTGATCGTCCCGCCTCGCGGTGGCGTCCGCGGACGACTGACTATCGTGGCTCGCGACGGAGCGACGAAGAGCGTTCCGCTCTCGCTCCCGAAGACCCTCGAAGAGCCCGCCCGCGCGCTGCTGAGGAAGGGTCTCTGGCTGGATGGATTCGTTCAGGAGGGGCGTGAGCTCAAGGGCTGGGTCGCGGCGGCAGGACCGTTCGTGGGCGTCGCGGTTGGTCTCGACGGGGTGGTGCGCGTCGGCGCGATGCAGGACGACATCGACCGCACGCTCGTATCGGGCCCTTTCGCGCTCGCGATCGGCCGCCCCGGTCTCGCCCTGGAGACCACGAACGGTGGCTTCGACTGGGCCGAGGTCGAGGTCCCGCCGGGCCTCGCGGAGAGGGGCGGGGGTCTGCCGGCGAAGGGTGGCGCCCGGGCCCGCGAAGAGCGTGGATGCTCGCCCGTGGGCTGCCTCGCCGGGACGTGGCTGCGCGTGGGATGGTCCGACGGCAAGACCCAGCAGCCGCTCGCTTCGGCCCCCGATCCGAAGCCCGCGGCATCAGGCTTGCCGCGTGGAGGGCGCTGGCAGTTTCGGTGCTCGAGCACCGGCGAGACGGCGCCTCACGAGGGGCCGACGCGGAGCGCGGCTCCCGCCACCGTCAGACGGCCCTCGCCGTTCGCGCGGCCGCCCGTGCGCGGCGTCTCGCCTGCGACGGCGAGCTGGCTGCCCTTCGCCGGTCTGGCGCCCCCCGCGCTCGCCGAGGACGACGCCCGCTTCGACGCCGGGACGGACGGACACGTGGCGCGCGTGCGAGGCTACGCGTGGGGACCACGGGGCGCGGAATGGTCACGCACCGGTCGCTTCCTCGTGCGTGGCGTCGATCGGTTCGTGGCCCGGGGCGCCGTGTGGTCGACGCTACCGTCTCGCTCGCCGTGGGCCGACGCCGTGGCCGCGGGCCAGCGCTTCGGTCAGCACCCCTCGAGCACGTTCCCGGTGTCCTGGGCAGCCGACTTCGACGCGTCCGACCGCGCGGGCGTACTCGCGATGCTCACCCGCGGGGTCCCTCCGGAGCTGCACCTGCTCGAGGAGGACCGCGCCATCGTACCCGTGACGCTCCCTGGCGCCTGGGAGAGCCAGGGGATCGCCGGTGTCGCGAAGACGGATCGGGGATGGTTCATCGGCGCATCGGCAGGTCCGCGGACGTTTCGCGTCTTCGTCGTCGAGAACGCGGAGGCGCGCCTCTTTCACGAGTACACACGCCAGCCGGTGGGCTCCAGCTCGGTCCGGCTCGTGCGCAGCGCTCGTGGAGACGCGGTCGGGCTATGGGTCGTGGACGCGCAGCTGCACGGCGCCGCGACGTCCTGGTACGTCTTTCCGCTCGATGCCCGCTCGGGTGCCGCCCACGCGCCTCTCGTGCTCGCACCGGGAACGCTCGGCCCGACGCCCGCGCCGTGCACGAGCGACGAGGAAGGCTGGGTCCTCGTCGGCCGTGCTCCGATCGAGCCCTACCTCGACGTCGTTCCAGAGCGCCACGGGACGGGGCTGCACGACGTGCAAGTGCGTCTCATCGCCAGTCGCCGCGGACTCTGCGTCGATGCGCTGGCGGCCCGCGTGGATGGCGACGTACGAGCCGCGATGACCGCCGCGCCCTTGCCGAGCGCGCCGAAGGCGTCGTCGCCGCTGATCGTGGCCTCGGAGGGGGCGCGAACCAAACTACGCTGCGTTCACTGATGGTGTCGTGCCTGCGCCGTGGCACGATCCGCGGCGGATGACGGATCGTGTCTTCGCGACGCTGCTTCGACCACTGCGTGCGATGCACATTTGCTTTTTGGATCGCCGACTGCTAGTTCACCGCGCGTCCGCGTGGAGTGAGGCTGTCCCCCCCGGCCCCTCTACGCGGACACTTCTTTTTTCGGTGCGCGTTGGCGGAGAGTCCGCACGAATCACCGAAAAAATGGCTGGATCCGGCGTGTGAGCCGAGTGCGAGGGCGCGCGTTGCAGGCCGTTGCGCTGACACCATGGGCTCTCCGAGCTAGCCTCATCCCACGCTAGGGTTTTCCCCGACATCTCGTCGGGCTCGAGGAGTCTTCACATGCGCTTCCACGTCGTGGGTCGGGTCTCGCGAGCTGCGGTTCTCGCCGCGATGGGTTTGGGCGCCGCGTGGAGCTGCTCTTCGGACGAGAAGAGCAAGCCGAAGTCCGACGCGCCCGAGCACGATGCGGGCAAGCCCAATCCGGTGCCCGCAGCCGGCGAGGCCTGCTTCGATCCCGACCCGACCGTCATCCGCCTGCGATCGAGTCCTGCGGCCGTGGTCGTCGCCGTCGGCAGGACGCGGCGCGTGAAGGTGACGCTCGACCCGGACGTCTGCAAGATCGGTCACGTCACGTTCACGACGTCCGACGAGTCCGTCGCAGGAGCACCCGCGGCCCAGCGTGTGGACCTGCTGACACCGACCGTGGACGTCGACGTGACGGGTGTGGCCGAGGGAACGGCGGTGATCACGGCGACCTTCCCGCGCGGGGATGGTACCGACGCGACGGCGGACATCTCGGTGCGCGTCTCGGCCGCGGCCGTTCCGGCGTGCTCCGGCAGCGCATCGGGTCGGGTCGGCGACGGGATGACGCTGAGCGGAACGGGCGGGCTCGCCGGGGCGTCCGTCGCCCTTCAGGCAGGAGCGACCAAGCCGAACGCGGGGAGCTTTCTCTGGCATGCCGATCCCTTCGACGCGACCATCGACTGCGCGCCCGACCAGCTTCCCGAGGGCTTCGCGGCCCTCGGTCCTGCCATCGCGTTCGGTCCTGCGCCCCTGATGCATCAGCGAGACATCCCGTTCTCCGTGCCCATCAACCCTGCGGCGCTGCCCGACGCGGCTCGCCTGCGCCACGTTGCCGTGAGCTACACCGGGCCCCGCGCGAGCGCGCCGCGGACGGTGGGCGTCACCAACCCGCGCATCGTGGAGGACGCTGGAGGGTGGCGCCTCGAGTTTCTCGCGCCGTGGCTCGGCACCTACCAGGCCGTGGTGCGAGAGGACGCTGGTACGGCGACGCGGACGCGCAAGCTGCGCCATCGCGCGGTCATCGGCGTGTCGATGGGCGGCGGGGGCGCCGCCATGGTGGGCATGAGGCACCACGAGCGCTTCGACGTCGTCGCAGCGCTCGGCGGCCCCGTGGACTGGACGTGGATGATCGGGCACATCCAGCGCAACCACGTCGGTGGCTTCCTTCCCGTCTCGGGGGGCACGCCGCCCGCCTCCACCGCGCCGCTGCGCACGCCGACCCTCCCGTACGAGCACCCCTCGTCGTTCAATCAGTGGTGGTACGAGTTTCCGAAGGAAGGCAACGGAGGCTCCTTCGACCGCGCGGAGTACGTACAGATCTTCCGCGATCTGGCGCTCATGTTCGGTAATCCGAACTACCCGGCGACGCCTGGAAACGAGCATCTTCCCCTGGGGGTCCCCGTCGATCACCCGTCGGTGGTCGGGAACCGCACGACGAAGGAGTGCCTGGCGTGGGTCGATCCGATTGCGGGCCACCCCGACGAGACCCGGCAGAAGCAGACCTTCGACGAGTGCCCGGCGGAGCGGTGTGACCCCGCCAACCGCCTCGTGCTGACGGGCTACTACGACGACGAGTTCAACCCCGATGGGTCGTTCCCGGTGATCAGCGTCTGCGACGGCACGCCGCAGGACGACACCCTCTCGCCCTACGCGAACACCTGGAAGGAAGGCTTCGAGCGCGTTCCGCTCGAGGTGGGCCTCGCCGTGGACTATGACCGCGACGGAGTCCGCGACGAGAACGAGCCGATCATCCGTTCCGGTCACGAGCCGTATCGTGATCACGGCACCGACGGCGTCGCGAGCACGGCGGAGCCGGGCTACCGGGCCGGCACGAACGAGGACCCCGCGGGCGACGACTGGCACCCTCAGTACAACCCGTCCGGTACGGAGAACAACCTCCGCTACGACGCTGGCGAGCCGTTCGACGACTTCGGGCTCGACGGTGTGGACGGCACTGCGTCGAGTCCGTTCGACGTGGGCGAGGGCAACGGTAAGTTCGACCAGGCGCTCGGGCTGCAGACGTTCCTCGAGCGGGACACGCGCACCGTCATCGAGCAGCAAGCCTGGGGCACCGCGCCGACGCCGCTCGACGACGCTGCCCTCTCGCGAGTCGACCTGTGGACGGACGGCGGCACTCGCGACCTCTTCAACTTCTCCGTGGACGCGCAGGCACTCATCGGGGCCTGGGGCGCGCGGGGTCGCAACGTGCACTACTACAACGGGACGCACCAGCTTCCCGGGCAGGATCCCGCGTCGCCGACGTCATTCATCGCGGGGAACGTCGCGTGGGACGACGTACCCGGTGGCGTGTTCTATCGCTACGGCGCCATCGACCCGACGGACAAGGAGGTGCAGAAGGGCAACGGACAGCACGTCGGGCCGGCCGATCAGATCGTCGGCCGCCTGCAGGCGGCGCTCTACTACATTGGCTCGCGGTGGCCGGATGCGCCGAAGACGCTCGACGACGCCTCGAGCACCGACCCGAATCCGGATCTGGAGAACTGCGTCATCAACGGGGCGTGCGACTTCACCTTCGAGGATTCGCGAGGACGCAGCGGACCCGTTTCGGTCAGCTTTCCGCCGGGGTACGGTCACATCGGCGCCCGCGAGAAGCGCTATCCGGTGATCTACATGCTCCACGGGTACGGCCAGACGCCCGAGGACCTGAAGGCGTCGCTCTTGTTCCTCAACAACTGGATGAACAGCTCGGCGGATTCGTCGGCCACGCGCTTGCCCAAGGCGCTCCTCGTGTTCGTCGACGGTCGTTGCCGGCCAGGCTCCGGCACCGATGGCGAGTCCGAGTGTGTCCGTGGGACGTTCTTCACGGACAGCGTCAGGACCAGCGGACCGAAGATGGAGAGCTGGTGGCTCGAGCTGATGGACGAGATCGACTCGCGCTACCGAACGATGGGCGCCGCCGACGTCGAGTGGACGGAGTGACGGTCGGACTAGGCGTCCGTCATCGTCCGGCCCAGCTCTTCCGCGCGGCGGGTCGCGCAGTCCACGGCGTCGATGAGCGTCCTGCGCAGCCCGCCCGATTCCAGCGTGTGCAGGCCGGCGATGGCCGTGCCGCCGGGGCTGGTCACCATGTCCTTCAACCGACCTGGGTGCTCGCCGGTCTCCAGCAGTAGCTTGGCCGATCCGTAGACCGTCTGCGCGGCCAGGAGCAGCGCCGTGTCGCGGTGGAGGCCGACCTTCACGCCGCCGTCCGCGAGCGCCTCGATGATGACCATGACGTACGCCGGACCGCTCCCCGAGAGGCCCGTGACCGCGTCGAGCAGCGATTCGTCGAGGACCACGGTGCGGCCCACGCCGTCGAAGAGCGACCGGGCGATCTGTACGTCCTCGTCGCTCGCGTGAGATCCCCTGGAGATCGCCGTCGCCCCCGCGAGCACGATGGCTGCGGTGTTGGGCATCGTCCTGATGACGCGCACACCCGCCGGCAGGCGCGCCTCCAGGAATCTGATGGGGACCCCTGCGGCGATGGAAACGACCAGCGTCGCCGGATCGAAGGCGTCCTTGCTCTGCTGCAGGACGCGGTCCACCACCTGTGGCTTCACCGCGAGAAAGACGACGTCGGCCCATTTCACGAGCGCGTCGTTGTCGTGGCCGAACGACCGAACGCCGTGCTCCTTCACCAGCGTCTCCAGTCGCTCCGGACGGACATCGGTCGCGCCGATCCGGTCTGCGCCCACGGTCCTCGATGCCAGCATGCCTCTGATGAGGGCTCCGGCCATGTTGCCGGCCCCGAGCATTCCGATTTTTCGATCCGTCATGGTCCCTCGCGAGCCCGCGGGCGGTGACCCGCGCCGGCCCGACGGAGCGTAGCTCACCCGGAGTCCCGGTGGCGACGCGGGCGGGCGGCATGACCGCGGTGCGCTTTCAGCCGAACAGGCTCCGCAGCTTCTCCATGAAGGTGCGCTGCTGCGGCTGGACCTCCTCGCCGAGTTCGTTGGCCAGCTCCTCGATGAGCTTGCGTGCGCGGTCCGAGATCGCCGTCGGAACCTCGACGATGAGCTCGACCAGCATGTCGCCGTGGGAAGCCCGGCGGCGGTGCGGCAGGCCCTTGCCGCGGAGGCGAAGGACACTTCCGGGCTGTGTCGACGGCGGGACGCGTACGCGCAGCTTCCCCTGGAGCGACGGTACGTCGATCTCGCCGCCGAGGGCGGCCTGCGCGAACGTGACCGGGGCGGAGCAGTGAAGATCCTGGCCACGCCGGGTGAAGAACGGGTGCTCCTTCACCTCGACCACCAGCTCGAGGGCCCCCGCCGGCTTCTCCGGGCGGAGCCGGTTCCCTGCGCCGTCGATGGTACGCGTTGCACCCGACTCGATGCCCGGGGGGAGGCTGATCTCGATTGTCCGCTCGGCCTTGGTGATGCCAGCTCCGCCGCACGCGTCGCAGGGTACCTTCGGTATCTGCCCCGTACCGCGACACGTGGAGCAGCCGCGGTCGATGGCGAAGGGAAGGACCCCCTGCTGGAAACGGATCCGCCCTCGCCCCTGGCACGCCGTGCACCAGCTCACGAGGGTGCCCCTGGGAGCGCCGCGACCGTTGCAGGTGCGGCACACGTCCGCGCGAGCGTAGGTGATCTGCTTCTCGCAGCCGAGGGCGGCTTCCTCGAAGGACAAGACGACCTTCTGCTTCAGATCGCCGCGATCCCCCGTCTTGATGCCGATGGCGTTCAGCAGGTCTCCGAAGAGACCGTCGATGCCGCCGAGATCCACGCCTACGGGTGGTGCGCCGGGGTCGAAGGCGCGGGGGCCCTGACGATCGAGCACGGCGCGCTTGTGGGGGTCACTCAGGATCTGGAAGGCGGCGTTGACCTCCTTGAAGTGTGCCTGTGCGACTTCGTCGTCCGGGTTCTTGTCCGGGTGGTACTTGGCGGCCAGGCGCCGAAAGGACGATCGGATCTCCGACTCGCTCGCGTTCCTGGTGACCTCGAGGGTCTGGTAGGGATCGCGCACCTCGCTTCCCATACCACGGGTGAGCGGGCGTTCCGCGGGGGTCGAGCCCCGGTTGGAAGGCTCGTTCCGGGCGGCTCACCCTGAAGGGTCCGGCCGTCGGCTTGGCCGGGCCCCCTGGCCCCGATTACGCTCTTGCGATGAGCGACGACGAGCCCCCGCCTTCGAACCGGCGTCGTCACGATCGTGCGCCCATCGAACTCCGCGTCGAGTACAAGCGGCTCAACACGTTCTTCGCCGACTACACGAAGAACATCTCCCGCGGCGGAACTTTCATCGCGACCGAGCGCCCGCTCGCCATCGGCACCGAGTTCGTGTTCGCGCTGACGGTGCCGAGTGTCGCCGAACCACTCCGCCTGCGCGGCAAGGTCATGTGGATCACCGCAACGGAAGAGGCCAGCAAGGCGAACCCCGCCGGCATGGGGATCGAGTTCCTCTACGACACGGAAGTCGAGCGCATCGGTCGCGAAAAGACGGTCGAGCGGTTGCTCTCGCGCGAGTTCGGCCAGGAGCTGGCGTCGAAGCTCCTCGGTCGAAAGCCCCACGACTGACGCGGGCGCCAATCCCGCGGCTTCAAGGGACCACGATGTCGCTCGGCAGCGTCGGAGCGACCTTCGGATCCGCAACGAGGTCACGCGCGACGACGACCTCGATGAGGTCGGTGGCCGGGCTCGAAGCGACGGCCCCGAGCTGCCGGCGCGCCTCGGTGTCGTCTCGGACGCTCCAGCGCGACATCGCGGCGTAGAACGCGGCCTCCGCCTTCTCGACCCGGGTGCGCGCGGCCCCCAGCAGCGCCGAGTCCGACAGCTTGCCGAGGGCCCACGCTCTCAGGCGGCCCGCCCACCCCGCCGGCGCCATGGCACCCAGGGCCTCGGCGGCGCTGCCATCGGACACGTCGGCGAGGCGCCGCTCCAGGAGCATCAGCCAGATCGCGACGTATACGGTGTCCTCCGCTTCGAGTCGTTCGTCGGTGGCGCGACGCAGCGCTGCCCGCGCTCCGGCGAGATCCTGGCGCGTGAGCGACCGCCTGGCTTCGTCGAGGACGGTTGCCGCGATCTGCCGCACGTCGGAGGCGGCCGCGTCGTAGGCGCGCGCCGTGGCTGCGCGCGCTCCAGCCAGATCGCCGTGAAGCTCCAGTGATCGAGCCACGGCGCGTTCCGCGCGCGCGCGATCCGCGGGAGTCTTCGCCAGCGTCCTCGCGTCCAGGGCGAGGCGTAGCGCTGCCTCCAGGGACTTCGCCGCGTCGGCAGCGGCGCCGCGCAGCCGGTGCAGCTCGAACGCCGCGCTCGCGGCGTCGGCCTCGGCCAGCGGATCACCGGAGGCCTTGCCCAGGGCGGCGCTCCGCTCGAGCGCGACCAGCGCTTCGCCCGGTGCGCCGCGCTGTCGCTCGATCGCAGCGAGGCGTACGTAGGCCTCCGCGGAGGGCTCCGTCGCGATGGCCGCCATCAGGTGCGGCCTGGCACGTTCTATCTCGCCGCCGCGCATCTCGAGTGCGCCCATGACGAACCGCAGGCGGGACGCGGTCGGCCGCGTGCGCCCCACCATGTCCCGTTCCTCCGCGAGCGCCAGCAGCGGCTCGGCGATTTCGAAGGTGCGCCTCGCCGTCGCCAGCTCGCCGATTTCCTCCTGCTCGGTGATGGCGCGGAGCACCAGGGAGAGGACCAGGCTCAGATCGCGCGCGCCCGCGCCCGCCCCGAGCGCGCCGATGAGCGCCAAGGGGGTCGCCTCCGGCATCTGGTAGCGAACCAGCAGGTCTGCGACGGCGAGCGCGCCGCGGAGATGGTTCGGCTCCAGGCGGTAGAGCTCGACGGCCGATCCCCACGCAGCCGCGCGCGTGAGGGCGGGGTCCAGGGCCGTCTCGGGGAGCTCCGGGTCGTCCGCGCGTCCGAAGAGCTGGTAGAGCTGCCACCAGATCTCCGGGTTCGGGTCGTCTGCGAGCGCCTCGATCCGCTCCTTCAAGGGCGGGGGGACCACGCGGGAGACGTTCGGTGCGTCGAGGGCCGTCACGGCTCCGCTCGCGTCGCCGTGGCGGAGGTACAGCGCGACGAGCGTCGCCCCTCCGGCGCGCCGCGCCCGATAGGTCTCGATGAGCTCGTCGCGGTCGAACGGCGTACGCGGGGGCTCCATTTCGGTGTCGCGCTCCAGCGCGCGGTCGATCCACCGAACCGTCGCAGTGCGCGCCGACGCCAGCGTGTCGGCGTCGGTCTGGAAGAGCGCGCGCATGACCGACGCGCGTTGCTCGGCACCGGCGCCCTGCATCGTTCGGGGGTCGCGTGTCGCTCGCGCCCAGCCGTCGAGGGCCGAGAGGTGCGCCGACGCGTCGGTGCGCTCGCGCCCCTGGGGCAGCGTCGATTCCAGCATCGAATAGAACGCCGCCGCGAGCCCTTCGTTTCCCACGCGCGCGACTTCGTCCGCGGCAGCACGGAGGGCCTGCGACTGATCGCGAAGCATCTCCTGCCGGAGTTCACCGGCACGCGTCAGATAGAAGGCGCCTTCCAGTGCCGCCATGCCGGCTTCCGGATGACCGGCTGCGAAGCGCGCATGGGCACGGCCGAGCTGTTTCCGGACGACGCCGGCGAGGAGGTTCATCCTCGTCTGGCTCGGCGCTCCATCGAGCAACAGCTGATGGACACTCTGACCGAACTCCGCGTCCGTCACTTCGATCGGACTCACGGGGCCCGTCTGCGCACTGGTCGGGTGTGCCGGTCTGGCGCCGGCTCCCGCGCCACATCCCCCGACCATGAGCGAGCCGGCCACCAGCGTGGCCCTGAGCGCCGTGACCAGCCCGCAATTCATGCACGGCAGTCTACACGCGCCGCGCACGTTGTCCCACGCCACGTCCTCGGGGGGGGGCCGCTAGAAGTCGAGGTCGCCTTCGGCGCCGACGCGCAGCGCGTTCATCGGCAGGTCTCCGCCGACGGGAACGAGGAACGCCAGATAGGGACGGATCTTGCCGAACTTCGCACCCAGCCGCGGCTCGAGCACGAACTGCGCGCGGGAGAGGTCCGACCCGCCACCCGACGAAGTGAACTCGACGGTTCGCGCGAAGTCGTACGTGAGCCACGCGTCGAGGCCGGCGCTCGCCTTGTCCTTCAACACCTCGTACTGGGCACCGCCACCCACGATGGTCCGCATCATCATGCCCTTCTGTTCGATTCGTCCGCCCGGAATCACGTCCGGCGAGCCGATCTCGCCACGGACCTTGGGCATGAGGTTGGCCTTCAGGAACGCCTGCGCTTCGAACCTGGAACCGAAGTGCCGCAGCGCGCCGGAGAGCGTGATGGGCATGTAGCCGGGAGTGAAGAGCTCGCCGTGACGCCATCCGTGGGCGCCATCGGCCGTGCGGTTGACTCGGGCTTGTTCCACCTTGGGCGTTTCGACGCTCCCGGGATCGGTCGCCCCTTGGGCGATCGGGACGCCGAGGGCGAGGGTCAGGGGGAGATCGGACCGCTTCCCCATCTCCACTCGATACGTCGCGGAGAGCTCCGGCGAGCCGAACGCCTGGGTTCCGAGGCTGTCGGTCTGCGACGCCTGGGAGTACGCGGGCTGGCCCAGCGACGCGGTGGTCCACGGTGCCCGCAAGCCCGCGCCGAACGTCTTGGAGAAGAAATACGTCCCACCGATCATGACCGTGTAGGACGTCGCATCTCGCTCGGCCAACCCGGCCGCGGTGATGGGGGGTTCTTCGGCGAACCCGATGGTGACCTGGCCGAACAGCGTCAAGCCCTCGAGGCGACGCTTCGCGGCGGCGGCGTCCGCGTCGCGGTCGTCGTCGTCGTCCTTCTTGAGCTTTCCCGTCTTCCCCTTCGGAGAGTAGGCGCCGGTCTCGAGGCCCTCCGTGCCCGCGGGATCGGTTCCGGTCTCCTCCATCATCCCCGCGCCGGCCTTCTGTTCTTCGCCCTTCTCGGGCTCCTTGGCGGCGGCGCTCGTCGCAATCAGCAGAGCGGCCGCCGCACCCATCGCCTGTCGCATGGCCAAAGCCTCCTCGCAGCGCGCGGACGTTACCATGGCGAGGGGCGCGTCCACGCCGGAGACGACCGGAGGTTCGTCGAGATCTCGTCGCGCGGGTGGCGCCCCCGCCACGGCGCCCGGTCCCGCCGGATCCGATGATTCAGGCGGCTTTCGGGCACTTTGTGCGCCCACGCTGCCTCACGCCCACGCCCCGCGCAGGACGAGCTACCGGGATTTCCGAGACCGGTGGACACTCCCTACGCTCCGAGCCTCCCCCTCCCGCCATGAGCGACTCCCCCGTTCGTCCCGCACCCGAGCGGCTCGCCGACTTCGAAGTGATTCGACGTCTGGGCGCGGGCGGCATGGCGGAGGTGTTCCTGGCCAAGAAGCGAGGAGCGGAGGGGACGTACAAGCTCCTGGTCGTGAAGCGGATTCTTCCCGCTCACGGGTCCTCGCGCCGTTTCCGGACGATGTTCGCCGAGGAGGCGCAGCTCGCGACGCGCCTGAACCATCCGAACATCGTGCAGGTGTACGACTTCCAGAACTACGGGGAGGAGGGTCACCTGCTGAGCATGGAGTACGTGGAGGGCCCGGATCTGCGAAAGGTGATGCGGGCGGCGAAGCAGAAGGGCCTGAGGCTGCCGCCTTTCGTGGCCGCCCACGTGATCGCCGAAGTCGCCAAGGGCTTGCACTACGCGCACGAGCGCAGGGACGAGGGCGGGGCGCCGCTGGACATCGTCCATCGTGACGTGTCGCCCCAGAACGTCCTCGTGAGCTTCGAGGGCGCGGTGAAGATCGCCGACTTCGGGATCGCGACCGCGAGTCTCTTCCGAGAGGAGCCAGGCGTCCTCAAGGGCAAGAGTGGCTACATGTCGCCCGAGCAAGCCCGAGCGGAGCGCGTGGACCGGCGGACGGACATCTACTCGCTCGGCGTGATGCTCCACGAACTCCTCACGGGGCGGCCGCTCCACGGCGCCGCCGAGGGGCAGGATCTGCTCGAGGCCGTACGTGCCGGTGCGGTGGAACCGCCCAGCATGTTCGTCCGCGAGGTCCCTCAGGAGCTCGAGCAGATCGTCATGCGGGCCCTCGCGAAGAATCGTGAGGATCGCTTCCAGACGGCCCGCGACATGGCGAGCGCCATCACCAGGAGCCTGTTTCAGAAGCAGGTCCTCGTGGATTCGCACGTGGTCGAGGGTGTGGTCGGGCAGCTCGTGAGCCGGGAGCACACGTCTCCCGGGGTGGACGCGTCCGCGGACCCCGCGGAGGGTGAGGGTCACGACGCGTCGGCAGAGGGTGCGCCGCCGAGCTCGGCGGACCTGGGGTCGCCCCGGAGCGAACGCGAGGCGACGGGTCCTGGCCGCCCCGTGCGCGAAATCCGCGGGGCCGGCGGACGCGAAGTCCGCCACGTGGCCGTCGTCACGGTGCGTCTGCTCGGCGTGGACGACCTCGAGGACGCCATCGGAGCGTCGAACGCCATCCGGTTCGGTGAGCAGCTTCGCGCGACGCTCGAGGAGATCGCGTACAAGCACGGTGCGCGGCTGTCGTGGGAAGCGGTGGAGCCCGTAGGCCGGAGCGAGGCCGCCAAGCGCCTCGGCACGGGGCGAGCCGTCGTCGGCCTGATGGCGAACCCGGCGCGAGCCGCGCTGGACGCGGCGTGGCTCGCCGTGGACATCCACGAGGCGATCCACGGCGCCTCCGACGACATGCCCGTCGAGCTCCAGGCGAGCATCGGCATCGTCCGCGGGATCGCGACCGGGGAACGGGACAAGGCGGGTCATCTCGTCGCCCACGAGCTGGCCGAGCCGGCGCACCACCTCGCGTCCCTGCTGGGTGCGCGCGCTCCGTCCGGTGCAACGTGGGTCGCCGGTGGGTTCTACCGTCTGGTGAGACGCGACTTCATCTGGGGCGATGCGCCGACGATCGAGATCGAAGACGCGGAGTCCCGCGACCTTCCGCGTCACATGCGGATCTACGCTCTCGAGCGCCCCTTGACGCGGGAAGAGCGCACGCGGGCGCTCGCGCTGGCTTCCACGGACCTGGTCGGCCGTGACACCGAACTCGCCGAACTTCAGGCGGCGTACCATCGTGCGGTGAAGCGCAGCGACGGCACGCTGGGGCAAGTGACCAGCCGCGCCGTGATCGGCGAGATGGGCATCGGGAAGACCGCCCTGGTCAATGCGTTCCTGGCCGAGCTCCCCCCCGATGCTCGGGTCCTGCGCGTAGAATGCTCTCCTGCGCACACGGCCTTGCCCTTCGGCAACGTCGCGCAGTGGATTCGCGAACTGACCGGGCTCAAGGTGGACGCCGGCCTCCACGAGGCCCGCGAGGCCATTTCGTCACAGATTGGTGACTTCGCAACGGGGCGTCACGGCGCGGACATGGTCGATCGCCTCTCTCGGCTCGTGACGGGCGCGGTGGCGACCGCTCAGGACGAGGCGGACGTGTCGATGAATCGTCGGCTCGTCGCAGCGGGGCTCCGCCGCTTCTTCGCCCGCGCGGCGCTCCAGCAGCCCCTGGTGGTGATCATCGAAGGCGGTCAGTGGGCGGACAAGCCGAGCCTCGAGCTCGTCAGTCAGCTCGTCCGGCGTGGCGACCCGATGCCCATCCTCGCGCTGCTCGTGACGCGCCCGTCGGATCGCGTCCTGTCCGTGGTGGAGGGGATGGTTCGCATCGAGCTGCAAGGCCTCTCGGCCGAGAATCAGATTCGGCTCCTGCAGACGCGGCTGGGCGTATCGGACGGTGTTCGGCAGGTCTGCGGTGACCTGGTTCCGCGCGCCGCGGGCAACCCGTTCTTCCTCCTCGAGATGGTCGACGCCCTGCTCGAGCGGGGGTCACTGGAGATCCGAGAGCGCGAGGACGGTACCCAGGAGCTCGCCCGCCTCGGCAAGGCCGAGGATGGCCTCGCGCAGCTGCCGTCCACACTCGAGCAACTCATCGGGGATCGCCTGGGGGAGCTTCCGCCGGAGGAGAGCGCCATCGTGATGTGGCTCGCCGTGAATGGGGGGCCACTGCGGGAGGCCGCCCTCGCACAGCTCACCTCCAGCGAACCCGGGGACGCCATCGCGCGCCTGTGCGCCCGAGGTCTCTGCGATGCCCACGAGGACTCCGTGGACGTGCGCCATCCACTCATCCGCGACGTCGCGTACCTCTCCATCGAGTTCAAGAGCCGCGCGCGCATGCACGGGCGCCTGGGCGAGCACCTCGCGCAGACGTCCCTCGCGAAGGGTCTACCCGCGGCCATCGTCGCACGGCACTTGTCGCGCGGTGGCGCCAAGGCGCGTGCGGCGGACTTCTACCTGGAGGCGGCACAAGCGGCCCGCGCGAGCTACCAGATGCAGCTCGCGACGCGCTACTACCGTCGCGCCATCAAGCACTTCAGCGCCGGCAACCCGGCGCTGCTCGACGCCCACGAGGCGCTCGAGGCGATCGCGCGCGTGCAGGGGCGCTGGCGCGACAGGCGTCGCCACCTGGCGGCCCTCCGCCGACTGGCGAGGGATGCCCAGAGCCCTCGGTGGGTCGCCGTCGCCCTGCTGCGCACCGCGCGGATGGACCTCGAGGCCGGCAGACTGTCGCGCGCCCTGACCGCCGCTCAGCGCGCCGAGGGTGTCGCGCGCGCCGCGGGCTCGAGCCCGCACGAGGTCGAGGCCCAGCTCCTCATGGCCGAGACGTTGCGCGACCTCGGTGACATGCAGGGGGCCCTGTCGTCCTGCGATCGCGCCATCGCGACCGCTGCGGCCGACAAGGTCAGCGCCCGATGGCGCGCCGACGTCCTCCGCACGCGGGGCACGCTCTTGCGCCGCGTGGGGCGCGTCCACGAGGCCGTGGAAGCTCACGCGGAGGCCATCGCGATTTGCCGGCGGGCCGGGGCCCGCCGCCTGGAGGCGCGCGCCAAGAACTCGCTGGCGTTCGCGATGTTCGTCCTCGGTCGGTTCGAGGACGGGATCGCGCTCGCCCTCGATGCGATCAGGATCGACCTGGCGATTGGTGGACGGTTCCAGATCGCCAAGACGTTGAGCAACATCGGGCAGTCGTACGCGCGCCTGGGCGACGTTCCGCGGGCGCTGGCGTACCTCAAGCGGGCGCGTGACGCCCACGAGCGATACGAGGATCAGGATGCGCGCGCGGATACGCTCTTGTGCACCGCCGAGGTGTACCTGGAGACGGACGATCTGGACGCGGCGGACACGCTGATCCGGGACGCGGGAGCGCTGACCGCGGTGACGGGTAGCGCGTACGACTCCGTGCACGAGAAGATCCTGCGCGCGCTTCTGGCGGTGCGCACGGGGGATCCCGGTGCCGCTGTCATGCACGCGTTCGATGCGCGGCAGGCCGCCGAAGCGCAGGCGTACGTAGCGTTCCACTTCTACGCGATGGCGGCGGAGGCGGCCGCGCGGGTCGCCATCGGCGAGCAGCACACGGGCATCCTGCTCGCCACCACGGCCATGGGCACCATCGAGACCGTCCAGGGCTCCGAGTACGGTCTCGAGACGCGTTCACTTTGCTACGACGCGCTCGCCGCCACGGGTTCGCCACAAGCCGTGGATTTTCGGGAGCGCGCCACGGGCTACGTCCGCAAGGTGGGCGGCTGGATCCGCGATCCCGCGATGCGCAAGGTGTTCGTCCAGCGCAAGCCCGTGCTCGGACTGATGGGCGGCACGCCGGAAACGGCAGCTCGCGCGATCTTCGGTGACCCCGCCCCGGACGCCGAAAACGTGCGTTCCGGTGACGGTATGGGGTAGCGTCCGCGGCTGGCACTCTCCGCGCGGAGCGTGCGAGTTCCTGTCCGCACCATGCCGAGCAACGACAGCGAAGTCCCCGAGCGGCGCCGGCTCGCGCTGATTCTCTCCGGTGGTGGCGCCCGCGGTGCGTACGAGACGGGCGTCCTCTGGTTCTTGTTCGACGAGCTCAAGCGCCTCCGGGGCTCGGCGCCTCGCGTGGACATCCTGTGCGGCACGAGTGTCGGCGCCATCAACAGCGCGTACCTGGCGGCGCACCTGGCCGACTCCACGCTCGGCGTTCGACGGCTCGTGGACGTGTGGAGCGGAATGAAGCTCGACGACGTCCTGGGCTTCGGCCTTCGCCACGCGGTCAGCCTGCCGCGCTTGCTCCTCGGTGGCGGTGAGGGCGTGGGACTCTTCGACGTCTCGCCGATGGCGTCGCTCGTTCAGCGCGAGATCCCCTGGCGCGCCATCAGCCGGACGCTGCGCAAAGGACTGCTGCGCGCCCTGAGTGTCTCGACGACCGAGGTCTCGACGGGGCGAACGGTCATCTTCATGCAGACGGCTCCGGGAACGTCGCTCCCGACGCGCGCGCCGCCACGCACGCTGATCCGGTCGGACCGAATCGGACCCCAGCACGCCCTGGCCTCGGCCGCGATTCCACTCCTGTTTCCGCCCGTCCGCATCGGCAGCCAGCTCTACGTGGACGGCGGCGTGCGCCAGAACACTCCGATTGCGCCGGCAGTGCGCCTGGGTGCCACGCACGTCCTGGTGGTGGGCACGTCCCGACTAGTTCGGGGCGTGCAGCACGCGGACGAGACGCTCCAGGCGCCCAGCATGACGTTCCTGCTGGGCAAGGTCATGAACGCCCTCATGCTCGATCACCTCGACACCGATCTCGGCATGGTGAACCTCCTGAACAACGTCATGAAGAGTGGCGCGGTGGCGTACGGACCCGATTTCGTGCCGACGCTGAACCAGGCCGCGGCGCGGCGCGGCGGCCACGAGTTCCACCCCATCGACACGATGGTGATTCGACCGACGGAGAGCGTGGGGCGTCTGGCAGCGGATCACCTCCGGCGAGGGAAGCTCAAAGCGGGGCCGATCTTGACCAAGCGCCTGCTCAAGTTCCTCGACGTTGGCAGCGCCAGCGAGGCGGATCTGGCGAGCTACGTCCTCTTCGACGGGGCCTTCGCTCGAAAGCTCATCGACCTCGGACGCTCGGACGCCCACGCCCGACGAGCCGAGCTCATGGCGTTCCTGGGTTCGGCGGAGGACGACGCACCGCCCGACATGGGAGACGAAGGCGCGTCCGACCAGTGGTCGATTCCGCCCCCCGCCGTCGGGTGACCGAGGTCAGCCGGGTTCGAGGTACTGCGCCAGGATCTTCCGGACGCCGAAGCCCGGGAACCGCGCGGTGACGGTCGGCCCCGTCGCGACGTCGACCCGCTCCACGACCCCGCGTCCGAACCTTCGATGGAGGACCTCGTCACCCGGACGTACTACGACACCCTCCTCCCCCGACGACTCGCCCTCGGTGTCGCGCTCCACGTAGCGCTCTCCCGGAAGGTAGCGAGGGGCGGGGGAACGATCCGGTGTGCCGCGCGCGGCGTGAAACGGCCCAGGTGCGAATCCGCTGCCCTCGCGGACGACGTTCTCCGGTGGGAGGTCCTGAAGGAAACGGCTCGGCACCTGATACCGCGTCTGTCCGAACAACATCCGGCTCGAAGCGTGCGTGATGAGGAGTCGTTCTCGTGCCCGGGTCAGGGCGACGTAGGCGAGGCGGCGCTCCTCGTCGAGCTCCTCGATCTCGCTCGCGTCGAGCCCGCGGTAGGGGAACACCTCCTCCTCCATTCCGGTGAGGATGACGGTGGTGAACTCGAGCCCCTTCGCGCTGTGCACGGTCATGAGGGAAACGGCGGGGACGTCCTTCAGCGCGTCCACGTCCGCCACCAGGGAAACGCGCTCGAGGTACCCGCCGAGGGACGGAGTCTCGCCGGCTTCGCGCGCGTCGTCCTCGTACTCCGCGACCGACCCGACGAGCTCGGCCAGGTTTTCGAGGCGGGCGTCGCTCTCCGCCGTGTCCTGCTCGCGCAGCGTCGAGCGGTAGTGGGTCACATCGAGTGTGCGGCTGGCGAGCTCGGAAGGGCCGAGACGCATCGCCTCGTCCCGCAGCGACTCGATCATCTGGCGAAAAGCGTCGACCTTCTTGACCGTGCCTGCGGCGAGGCCGCCCGAGCTTCCGGCCGCGGCGAGCGACTCGTAGATGGCCGTTCCGTGCATGGCGGCGACGTCGATCAGCCGGGCCACGGTCTTCTGGCCGATGCCGCGCGGCGGACTGTTGATGACACGGAGCAGGTCCTGATCGCTCTTGGGGTTGTCGATCAGCTTCAGATACGAGAGGCAATCCTTGACTTCGGCGCGGTCGAAGAAGCGCGTTCCGCCGACGATCTGGTAGGGAACGTTCTCGGCCCGCAGCGCCTCCTCGAGCACGCGTGACTGGGCATGGATGCGGTAGAACACGGCGACGTCGGACAGCGCCACGTCACGCCGCCGCTCACCGCGGATTGTTTCCACCACGAAGGCCGCTTCGGCGCGCTCGTCACGCACGGCCCGAATCGTGACCGGGTCCCCCGCAGGCGCGCTGGTCCAGAGCCGCTTCGGTTCGCGCTCGTGGGCGGGCTCGATGACGCCGAGCGCGGCGGCGACGATGTTGCCGGTGGAGCGATAGTTCTGCTCGAGCTTGACGACGACCGCGCCCGGGAAGTCCTTCTTGAAGCCGCGGATGTTCCGCACGTCGGCGCCTCGCCATCGGTAGATCGACTGGTCGTCATCGCCGACCACGCAGAGGTTCTGTTCGCGTGCGGCGAGCGCCCGGACCAGACGGTACTGGGTCCGATTCGTGTCCTGGAACTCGTCCACGAGAACGTGCCGGAAGCGCCGGCGAAGCTCGTCGCCTGCGGCGCTCGCCGGGTCCTCCGCGATGCGCATGACGTGGACGATGAGGTCCTCGAAATCCACGGCGTTCGCCGTGCGGAGCGCCGCCTGGTACCGCGAGTAGATTTCGACGTGTACGTCGTCGAACACGGGGGTCGCCACGACCTCTTCCGGGCGGAGCCCCTCGCGTTTCATGCGGTGCAGGCGCGAGACGACGAGCTTGGGTGGGTACTCCTTGTCGTCGAGGTCGAGCGCCTTCATGACCCGGGCCACGACCGCCTTCTGGTCGGAGTCGTCGTAGATCACGTAGTGGCGGCCCAGGCCGACCTCGTCGTGGTAGCGCCGCAGGATGCGCGCGCAGACGGAGTGAAATGTCCCGACCCAGAGGTCCCCGACGATTTCCGGTCCTGCGAGCCCGACGAGGCGGCTCTTCATCTCGCCGGCAGCCTTGTTCGTGAAGGTGACCGCGAGGATCCGGTAGGGAGGAACGCCGTGGTTCGCCAGCAGGTTGGCCACGCGATACGTGATGACGCGCGTCTTCCCGCTCCCGGCGCCTGCGAACACCAGCAGAGGTCCCTCGACGTGCTCCACCGCGGCGTGCTGCGGGTCGTTGAGCTCCGCCATGGAGTCCTCATACCACGCCCCGTCGCGCCGTTTTGCCCTCGCCTTGCCGTGCAGAAGCATGGAAGGATTCGCGGGTGTCACGCCGCCTGGAGATGCTCGAAAAGCTCACGCGCGCGAGCGACGCGGACTCGTTCGCGTGGTACGCGCTCGCGATGGAGTATCGCACGCTCGGTCGAGTCGCGGACGCGTTGACGGCGTTCGAGACGCTGCGCTCGCGGGACGAGGACTACGTACCCATGTACCTGATGGCCGGGCAAATGCTCATCGAGGCCGAGCGACCGGACGAGGCGCGAAAGTGGCTGGAGGACGGCCTCGTCAAAGCGCGCGCCCGTGGGCAGACGAAGGCGGCGAGTGAGATCGAGGCGGCGCTGGCCGGGCTCTGATCACCAGGTGACGTCGATGGCGAGCAGTGGCGCGCCAGGGGTGTCGCCCCTCGACATCCGCGCGTTCGCGCGGGGCGTAGCGCGCTGCGCAGCCTCGTCGAGCAGACCCGCCAGCCAGAAGCGGAGGGCGAGCGGCGCTGCTTCGAAGTCCCACGCGCGCACGGCGACGATGCGCTCGGCCTCCGCCGTCACCTCCCAGCGACCAAAGTCGAAGAAGCGCTCGCAGAGCGCCACGACACGGCGAGTCAGGGCGAGAGGCGCCTCGGTCCGAAGGGCGTTCCTGAAGAGCGGAGCGAGCTCGCCCGTCAGCGCCTTCGCGCCGGCCCCGTGCCATCCGGACGCGTTTCCTCGGTGGACCACGGGCGTTGCAGCTTCGACGTAGGCGACGAGAATGGCGAGCTCGTACTGCACGATTCCCTGGACGGTTCCGTACAGGAAGTCGCGGGAGTGCTCGTGAGGAAGCGAAGCGAGGAGGTCCCCCCTCGCGGCCTCACCCACGGCGTCGCGAACGGCACGATCGAAGGCTCGCAGGACGACCCCGCGAACGTGTGCCCGGGTCGCGGCGGGGACGGGGCGCGGTGTGGCTCCGCGACGGGGCGTGAGCCCACGATTCGGCGTGGGTCGGTCGCCTTCCGAACGCTCGGTCGTGAGGAATGCGGCACGGGCGAGCGGGCTGTTGGACACGGGTGGGGCGAGCGGGGCCGACCACGGTGACGCCGGGCTGCGCAGCAGCTTGCCGGACGTCGTGCCCAGGTGCCCGTCGGGAGACGACGGCCGAACGCTGCCGACCATGGTGCGAACCAGGTGGTCGAGCTCCTTGACCCCCAGCTCGCGATCGATCGCGACGGTCCTCAGCTCCGTCGCGAGCTCCCGCGCGGAGCCGTACCGCTCGGACGGTCGTTTGGCCAGGGCGCGCGAGATGATGGCGTCGAGGACGGCGTGGTCGGGCCCGCCGTGCTCCGAGAGCGTCGGCGTGCGTGCGTGCGCGATTCGGTAAGCCGTCGCGACCGCGGTGGGACCGCTGAAAGGTCGCTGGCCCGTGAGCAGCTCGTAGAACAGCACGCCGAAGCTGAACAGGTCGGTGCGCTCGGTGATGGGGCCGTCGCCACTGGCCTGTTCCGGCGACATGTAGTCCGGCGTACCGAAGATGACGCCGGTTGCCGTCTGCGGGGTTCCGTCGAGGGGGGCGAGCACCTTGGCGATGCCGAAGTCGAGGAGCTTGATGCGGGCGCCCTCCGGCTCCGAGAACGCGAAGAACACGTTCTCTGGCTTGAGATCCCGGTGCACGATCCCCCGGTCGTGCGTCGCGGTGAGCGCGTCGACGATGGCGAGCGCCGTCACCACGGACGCGTCGAGGCCGAACCGACCGAACCGGGCGATGACCTTCGCCGCGCTCGCCCCGGTCAAGTACTCCATGACCACGTACGGACCCGTTTCGCCGACTCCTGCGTCGTACACGTCCACGATCGCCGGATGGTGCAGCGCGCCGATCGTCTTTGCCTCGGTCAGCAGGCGCTGGGCCATGTCGCGGTCCGTCGCTTCGCTCCTCTTGAGGAGCTTCACTGCAACGGTGCGGCCGATCGCTGTATTCTCCGCGCGGTACACCTCGCCCATTCCGCCGGCGCCAATCCGCTCGAGGAGCCGATACTTGCCGGCGATCACCAGGCCTTCGGACGGCTCCGCGACGTACATGGTTTTCTTCGCCCCACATCAGTCTACCGCACGCTGCCCGGATTGGCGGTGCGGCTCGGGTGACGCCCGCAGGACGGCAGCCCGCTCCCGCGGCATCGCGCCCTCCATGCCCGGGGCGGGCCGCCGGTGACCGGGCCGGCTCACGCAGTAGGACCGCTCCCCCGGGACGCCGCGCTCCCTCGCGAGTGCGCGTGCTGCGGTGCGCCGCCGCGAGTGACACGCCTCCTCGAAACACGCGAACGATTACTGGACGTTCCCTACTGTCTCGCGTGCCGGCGGCATGCGGATCGTGGCGGAACGCTCGCGCTCGCGTCGGCGCTCGCCGGTCTGCTCGGTGGGGGCGCGACCGCCGCCATGCTGCCGCACGTCTGGTCGGGCGTCACGCTCGCGAGCCACCTCGGGTTCGTCGCGTTCGTGTCCGTGGTCGCCCCCGTCGTCGTGACGCTCGCGTCGCGACGCCCGGCCTCCGGCCACGCCGCGTGGGGCCCAGCGGTTTGGGCCGACCTACCCGCTGGTCGGATCGTGTGCGCCCGTCGCGAGTGGGCACGGGACCTGTCGTCTGCGGCGGGGCTCGGAGCGCCAGTGCCCGCGGCCCGCCCCGCCGCCGTCGCGCCTTGGGCGTGGCTCGGCGCGGCTCTGGCGGTGGGCGCGACCTTCCCGATTCACAAGGCGTTTCACCCGACGCTGCGGGTCCTCAACCTCACCGGTGAGAGGCTCTGGGTCTCGCTGGACGGCCGGCGCGTGGCGCTCGTGGAGGCCACGACGGGCGAGAGCCCGAGCGCCGGAGCGGTGTTGAGGGTCGCCGCGGGCCAGCACGACGTCTCTGCCGTGGCCCTCGACGGTCGCCTCCTGACGCAGGATCGCGTCGTCGTCGAGAGCGGGAAAGAGCACCTGTACGCGCCTGCGTCGGTCGATCGGTGCTTCTGGGTCGAGACCCGAGCGTACGGCCGTGAGCCGTCGGTCGGGCGACGGATCCGAGTGCTCACGGGGCCGCCGGCGTTCTGGGCGATCCCAGAGGACATCGACGTCTGGTTCGCGCCAGCGCCCGGCGTCGGCGACCCCGACGCTCGGTCGAGCGGGGGCATGCTCACGGCGGTCCGGCAGGCGCGGTGCGAGGAGGCGCCCCCGGTGGTTCGCGAACACGCCCGGGATTTGCGCCTCCCAGGCGGTGGCGGTACTAAGCTGGGTCCGTGAGCGACGACTCCGAGCCCGACCTCGACCCCGGCGGGGGGTCCGCCGCGGAGGACGCCCCGGAGGCCGACGCAGCAGCGGCGGCCGCAGCGCCGATCGACCCCCTGGAGGAGGCCAGAGCGGAGAACAAGCGGCTCAGGGACCAGCTCCTTCGGACTGCCGCGGATTTCGACAATTTTCGCAAGCGATCGCGTCGCGAGGTCGTGGACGCGGACCGCCGCGGCAGGGAGGATCTTCTCAAGGAGCTGCTCCCGGTGTTCGACAACCTCGAGCGGGCGGTGGCCCATACCGAGACGGCGTCGGACGTCGCGTCGCTCGCGGAAGGCATCCGGATGGTGATGCGCCAGTTCGGTGACACGCTCGGCCGCGTCGGCGTCGAGCGCCTGGTGAGCCACGGCCAGCCCTTCGATCCGTCGCTGCACGAGGCGATTCAGCAGATCGCGTCCAGCGAGCATGCCCCCGGAACCATCACGGCGGAGGTGCAAGCGGGCTATCGCATGGGCGAGCGCCTGATCCGCCCCGCCATGGTCGTGGTCGCCAAGGCCGCCGAAGAGGCGAGCCCGGAGGTAACCGGCGATGCCGGGGCGGACTCCGACGCCGCACCGGGCGTGGACCCGCCGGACGACGTCACGCCCGCGGGAGACGCCTGACCCCGCCGTCCGGACGGCGGGTTCCGATGCTCTGCGGCTGATTTCCGCGGCCCGAGCGCCCGAGGAGGCCGGGCGTCCCGCGGCTGCCCGCTCCCAGCCGGGCTTGCTATGCTCCGCGGCCCGTCGGGATGGGCAAGATCATCGGCATCGACCTGGGCACGACGAACTCGTGCGTGGCCGTCCTCGAGGGGACGGGGGCCACGGGTGCGCCCGAAGTGAAGGTGATCCCCAACGCGGACGGGGCGCGGACCACCCCGTCGTTTCTCGGCTTCGTAGCGTCGGGTGAGCGCCTCGTCGGTCAGGTCGCCAAGCGGCAGGCCACCACGAACCCCGAGAACACGGTGTACGCCGCCAAGCGTCTGATGGGGCAGAAGTTCGATTCGCCGGACGTCCAGAAGCATTCCAGGTCGGTGCCGTACTCGGTCGTCGCGTCCGACAACGGCGACGCGTGGGTCGCAATCCGGGGATCCAAGATGTCTCCGCCCGAGCTCTCGTCGTTCATCCTCGGCAAGATGAAGGAGATCGCCGAGGCGTACCTCGGTGAAGCCGTCACCGAAGCCATCGTGACGGTTCCGGCCTACTTCGACGACGCGCAACGGCAGGCCACCAAGGACGCCGGGAGGATCGCCGGGCTCGACGTCAAGCGCATCATCAACGAGCCGACCGCGGCGTCGCTCGCGTACGGCCTGGACAGCCAGGGCGGAGAGCGCATCGCCGTGTACGACCTCGGTGGTGGCACGTTCGACATTTCGATCCTCGAAATCAGCGAAGGTGTCTTCAACGTGAAGGCCACGGGCGGCGACACGCACCTCGGCGGCGAGGATTTCGACGTCCGGATCGTCGACAAGCTCGCCGAGGAGTTCGAGAAGACGAACGACATCGATCTTCGGAAGGACCGCATGGCGCTTCAGCGGCTGCGCGAAGCCGCCGAGAAGGCGAAGCACGAGCTGTCCTCGTCCCTCGAAACCGAGATCAACATCCCGTTCATCGCCACGGGCGACGCCGGCCCTCTGCACCTCGAGCGCTCGATGAAGCGCAGCGAACTCGAGATCATGACGACGGATCTGGTCGAGCGCACCATGGACGCTTGCCGCCGTACGCTCACCGACGCGGGCATGAAGCCGGGTGACGTCGACCAGGTCGTGCTGGTCGGAGGGATGACGCGCATGCCGGCCGTTCAGAAGGCGGTCAAGGAACTCTTCGGTCGGGACGCCAACAAGGGCGTGAACCCCGACGAGGTGGTCGCCGTGGGCGCGGCGATCCAGGGTGGAGCCCTCGGCGGCGAGATCGACGAGGTGCTGCTCCTCGACGTGACGCCGCTGTCCATCGGTGTGGAGACCGGCGGCGGGGTCTTCACGAAGCTCATCAATCGCAACACCACCG
This sequence comes from uncultured Polyangiaceae bacterium, assembly GCA_964487605.1. Classification (GTDB taxonomy): domain Bacteria; phylum Myxococcota_A; class Polyangia; order Polyangiales; family Polyangiaceae; genus JAJDAH01. The sequence goes on along the minus strand of CAZARU010000014.1, from coordinate 7,453 downwards.
TCCCCACCGAAAAGAGCGAGATCTTCACGACGAGCGTCGACAACCAGCCCTTCGTTCCCATTCACGTGCTCCAAGGCGAGCGGGAGATGGCGGCCGACAATCGCAGTCTCGCCAGGTTCGAGCTGACGGGGATTCCGCCAGCGCCCCGTGGAGTACCGAAGATTCAGGTGACCTTTCGCATCGACGCCGAGGGAATCCTCTCCGTGGAGGCGAAGGACCTGGGTACGGGCAAGGCTCAGACCGTCAACATCACGCCCACGAGCGGCCTGAGCCAGGACGAGGTGGACCGCCTGGTCTCCGAGGGCGAGAAGTTCGCCGAGACGGATCAGCTCCGCAAGGAGCTCGCCGAACTCAAGAATCAGGCGGAAACCCTCATCTACACCACCGAACAGGCCATCGAGGGCTACAGCGATCTCCTCGACGCCGAGCGTGTCGATTCCATTCGCGCGGACCTGACGGCGCTCCGGCACGTGCTCGAAGGCGGCAGCGATCTGGATGCGATTCGTGAGGCCTACGCTCGGCTCGAGAACGCCACGTTCGAGATCGCCGAGGCCATGTACGGTGGCGGTGACGATGGCGCGGGCGCCTGACGTCCCTGGACCATGAGCACGGCTCTGCCAGCCCCGTTCGGGCGCTATCAGCTTCTCGAACGACTGGGCAGCGGCGGCATGGCCGAGGTCTTCAAGGCCAAGAGCTTCGGCGTCGAGGGGTTCGAGAAGATCCTCGTCATCAAGCGCATTCTGCCGAAACTGGCGGCGCACGCCGCGTTCGTGGACCTGTTCATCCAGGAGGCGAAGCTCGCCGTGAGGCTCAGTCACGCGAACGTCGTCCAGGTCTTCGACCTCGGCCGCGTCGAGCCCGAGCGCGTCGGTGAAGGCCCCAGCTACTTCATGGCGATGGAGTACGTCGCCGGTTTGGACCTCGCGACGCTGACGGGGTTGGCCCGAGACGCCGGTGTCGCGCTTCCGGTGGAGCTGGCCCTCTACGTCGCGGCCGAGGTGGCCAAGGGCCTCGACCACGCCCATCGACGGCGCGACGAGCAGCTTCGACCGCTCGGGATCGTGCACCGGGACGTGAGCCCGCAGAACGTTCTCTTGAGCTGGGAGGGGGAGGTGAAGCTCACGGACTTCGGCATCGCCAAGGCGCGCGACACCCTGGAAGACGTGGGGCCTGGCGGCGAACACGTACTGAAGGGGAAGGCCAGCTACATGAGCCCGGAGCAGGCGCGTGGGGACGTGGTCGATGCGGCGACGGACCAGTTCTCGCTCGGCACCGTGCTCTACGAGCTGCTGGGAGGCGTCCACCCGTTCGCAGAGCCGACGTCTGCGGCGACACTGGCCCGAGTACGGGACGGCCGGGTCGCGCCGCTCGCCTCGGTGGCTCCGCACGTCCACGCAGAGCTCCTGGCGATCGTCTCGAGGGCGATGTCCACGTCCCCCGCCGACCGCTTCGACGGCGCCGGCCGGCTGTACGAGGGGCTACTCGCTGCGGCCTACTCGTCCGGCTCGCGTTTCGGGGCATCGGACCTCGCGGAGTTCTTGGACCGGTTCAAGAGCCCCGCGGCGATCGAACCGGTGGGCATCGACGTGGCCGACGCGGACGGCTCGACGGCAGTGGAGGAGATCGTGACCGAGGTTTCCTCGGTTCCACGCTTGCCGGTCCCCGCCGCGCCGACACCCGCCCCATCGCGCCGAGATCGACGTGAAGCGTCGGTTCTCGTCGTGCGCTTCCGGGGCGACGGTGCGCCCGACTCGACGCGTACGGGCGCCCGCGACCTGCTGCGTCGCTACGGGGCCCGCGTGATCGACGACGGACCCAAGGAGATCGTCGCCGTGTTCGGTCTGGACCACGTGGACGCTCGCGATACCGAGAGTGCCGTTCGCTCTGCCCTGCTCGTGGTGCGCGCGTTCACGTCGGGGGTCGGCTCCATCGGTGCGGGCGTTGCCGTCGGACCGCTCCACGTGGGGGCCGAGGGCACGCCCCTCGAGGACGGGGCGAAGGCACAGCTCGTCGCGGCGGCGCGCGGATTGTCGCAGGCGGCGCGCGGTCGTGTCGCCGTCAGCGACGCGGCGGGCAGGAACCTCCGGGGCCGCTTCTCGATGGAGCCGCTCGCCGGCGGCGCCGGTCAGCAGATCGGAGCGCTGCGCGCGCCGCACGACGCTTCGGGGCGGTTCGTGGGCAGGCGGGACGAGCTGCACGAGTTCGGCCAGCGGCTCGCGGAGGCTTCGCAGCGCCGGGTGCAGGTGCTCGGGCTCCTCGGGGACCAAGGTGTCGGCAAGACCCGCCTGCTCCACGAGATGCAGCGCCGCATTTCCCGCGGAAGCTTCGACGTGGGCGTCTACGTCGCCGACTGCGCGCCGCGGGGGCACGAGGTTGCCTTGAGCGGCGTCGCCGCGATGCTCCGCACCCTCTGCGGCGTCGTCGAGGGCGACGGCGCGGAGCGCGTAGCCTCCGTTGCGCCTGGACTGCGCGCGCTCGGTCTGCTCGAGGACGAAGTCGACGCGGTGCTGCGCGAACTCGGGCTCGCGCGGGCGGCGCTCGGTACCGCGTCTTCGTCGCTGCTCGCCGGCGCCGTCGCTCGAATGTTCACGCGGCTCGCCGCCGATCGACTTCACGTGTTCGCGTGGGACAACGCCCAGGAGCTCGACGCCGAGAGCGCGGACCTGCTCCATGGTGTCGTGGAGGCGCTGTCGTCGAGTCGTGCGCTGCTCGTCTTCGCCGCGCGCCCGCGTCAGGGTGCGCCGTTCACGTCTCTGCGGCGCTATCGGGAGCTCCGTGTCGGAGATCTCGCTCCCGACGACGTCGTACGCCTCGTGGCCTCGCGCATCGGTGCCTCGGACGTGCCGGCGCCGCTCCTCGAGTTCGTCGGAGACCGCGCGGGTGGCCATCCCATGTTCATCGAGGAGCTTCTCCACGAGGCGCTGGACTCCGGCGCGGTGGTCGTCGAGGACGGCAAGGTCCGGACCCTCCGACTCGGCGGGACGCTCGCGGTGCCACGGCCGCTACGCACGCTGCTCGGTGGTCGAGTCAGTCGTTTGCCCGACGCTGACCGTGACGTGCTGGTCGCCGCTTGTGTGCTGGGAGCGCCCGTCGACACGTCGGTCCTGGCAGCGATGCTCGGGACCTCGGTCGGGTTCGTGAACGCCGCGTGCGAGACCCTGGAGGCGCGCCGCTTGATGCAGCGTCAAGGACCGGTGCTCCTCGGGTTCCACACGCCTCTGCTGCCGGAGGTCGTTCTGGCCGATCTCGACGACGACTCGCGCCTCGGTCTGCACGTCCGCGCTGCCGATGCCTACCACCGGGTCCTCGGCCCGAACGCGGACCGCCAGGCCGACCGAATCGCGCACCACCTGGCCGAGGCGGGTGAACTCGAGCGCGCTGCCAGCCAGTTCGCCACGAGTGGTCTGGCCCAGACGGACGCGCGGCGCTTCGATCGAGCCGCCCGCGACCTGGCTCGCGCCCTGGAGCTCGCCGATCTGGACGCGCGGACCGCCGAGGAGATCTCGGAGTGGGTCAGCGCGCTGTCGCGGGCGCTGCACTACGTTCGAAGCGGGGCGTCCGTACCGGCCATCGTCCACAAGGTGGCCGCGTGGGTCGAGCGACGGCGCGACGTCGACGCACGCGTGGCCGTGCGCATCACCGTGGATCTCGGCCTTGCGCTGGGCTCCGTCAACCGGCCCCGCGAAGCGCGGGCACTGCTGGCGCGCGCGGCGGAGCGCGCGGCGCCGTGGCCGGAGCTGTCGCGCGCGGCGCTGGCGGCCGAGGCGGACGTGCTGCTCAGGCAGGGCGACTTCAAGGCGGCCCTGGGGGTCATCGATCGCATCGCCGACCTCCCGAGCGACGACCCCCATGAACGACACCGGACGCTCCTCATCCAGTCGCAGGCGCTCGGGAGCTCCGGTCGCCACGACGAGGCCCTTGCCGCGCTCGATGCGGCGTCGGCCCTTGCGCCCGCCGACGACGTGAGCCTCGCGTACCAGCGCGCGAAGGCCCGCGCGCTGATCCACGCCTTTCGGCGCGACTGGAGCGCGTCCGCCGCCGCCGCCGAGCAGGCGGCCGAGCAGGCGCGGGCTGCGCGGCTGAACTACGAGGTCGCGCTGAATCTGCACAATCAAGCCGAGTCGCTCCTCCGGCTCGGTCAGCTTCCGCGGGCGTACGCCACGCTCCAGCGCTCTACCGTCGTCGCGCAACAGTGCGGCTCGGAGCGCATGGTGAACCACAATCGCATGCTGCTCGACTACCTCGACGCGCTGAACGGTGCAGAAGGCGCCCTTCGCGACCTGGGCGAGCGGCTGGCGTTCGCCGAGCAGAACCGCTGGACGTGGGACGTCGTCTCCGGGCGTCATCTCCTGGGCAAGCTGTTGCGCCTGGCGGGGGACCCGACCGGGGCTCGGCGCGAACTCGGCGAGGCGCGGCGCATCGCGCTGTCCACGAACAATCAGCTGGTGGTGGACGATTGCGACGAAGAGATTGGCCTCATGGACGGAGCCGGGGGCTCCTGATCTTCAGGCGACGCGAGCCGGCCCGACGACGGCCCGCAGGTCTACCTTCGCGATGCTCGGCCCGCCCGCGCGATCACCGGTCCAGACGGACACGACCGTCGCCCGGTGGGGGAACGAAGTGTCCACACGCACGATTCTGCCGCTCCGGCCGTCCTGGAGCAGGACGGCGCGCCGCTCGTTCATCAGCTGGTGGACTTCACGTATGTCGGCCACGACAGGAGTTTACGCGGCCGTCCGGAACGGGCCAGTTTGCTGCGCTCTGCCGGTGGGGCGCCGGCGCGGGGATGTGCCGGGCGACTCAAGGAAGCCAGTCCATGAGCCGCAGGATCCCCGGTCGAACGGGCGAGCGATGATGCGACGCGTCCCTACGGGCGAGCACTTCGTCCCGGTGGGCCAGGTAGTGCGTGTAAGACTCCACGATCATCTCTTCGTTCGAGCGGGTCGGGGCCCAGCCGAGCTCGTTTCGGGTCGCTTCGATGTCGAAGTACAGGGATCGGCCGTACATGAGAGCGTGATACGGGCCGAGTGGCGACAAGCCGAGGGCGCTCGTCACGCGCAGGACCAGCTCCGCCGGGCGCATCGGCAGCGACCGAATGGGCGACCCCGTGCCTGCGTGGTTCACGAGGGCCTCGAGGAGCGACCGCATGGTGCCGAAGCGATCCGTGCCGACGAGATACGTCGCGGCGCCCGCTCGCGCGGCGGCGAGCAGGCAAGCGCCGACGAGGTCGTCGGCGTGGACGAACTGATACAGGTTGTCGCCTCGCCCGAAGACGTAGAGGGGGCGGCCGCGGCGCACCCACTCGAACAGGATCTGGAAGATGCCGAGCCGCCCGTGCCCGAGGATCGTTCGAGGGCGCAGGATGGCGACGTCGAGCCCTGCCGCGACGGCGCGCCGAGCCGCCGCTTCTCCCGCCAGCTTCGCGCGGCCGTAGTCCTCACCGGGAACGGGATGGACCGAGCGGTCCACCGGGTTCCGCGGGGGCACGCCGTACACGGCGCTCGACGAGAGGAGGACGACCTTGCGCACGCCCGCCTCTCGCGCCGCGTCGAGGACGTTCTCCGTCCCGGTGACGTTCACCGACCAGAATTCGTGCCGACTCTTCGCCAGCGGAACCTGGGCCACGGCGTGGAAGACGACCTCGACGGACGACATGGCGCGGCGAACCGTCGCGTGGTCGCGTACGTCGCCGACGACCATTTCCAGGTTCCCCGGACGGTCGTCGTTCTCGACCCGATCGAGCACGCGGACCTCGTCCGAACGCGCGAGGAGGCGCTGGACCAGGACTTCGCCCAGGTAGCCCGAGCCTCCGGTGACCAGGGCGCGCATCGTCAGAATCTAGCCCAATCTTGCCGGTCCTCCGTATCGTGGGAGGCATGCCCCGGCGGTTGCAGCTCGCTTTCCTGGTTCCGGCGCTCGCCGGCGGCTGCCTGCAGCAGCACTCCGTTCCCCTGGGCGACAGCCGGGTCACGCCGTCGGAGGCCCCCGTTCCGCACGGCAGTCGCCTGTGGCTCGACGTCGAGAGCGCCACGCCCGCCGTCCAGTGCTCGGCTCAAGAGGGACGTCTCCCCGTGTGCTTCGAGGATGCGGACGCGGCGATCGCCTCGGCCCTCCATCGCGTGCTCCACCCGAGTTTCCTCGGGGTCGTGCAGCGTGGCCGGGACGACGACCTGGCCCCCAAGGACTACCTGTTGCACGTCCGGCTGAGGCTCCGGCCAGTGGGCGCCGGGGGCAGCGAGATCGGTCATGCGGTGCTCGTGCAGGGCACCTGGCAGCTCGTTCGCGACGGCTTCTCCGTGGCGGGTGAGTCCTTCGAGGTCCGCTCCCGAGCGGGCTTCACCTACGGCGCGCCGCTCGCCGTGGGCGCCGAGGAGGCGCTCGATGCCGTCGCCCTGCGGATCGGCGAGCGCGTCACCTCGCTTCCCGTCACCGACCCGGAGCCGGCACGACGGCTTCCCGCCGTGACCGCGGTCGGCGCCTTCGGGCCACCTCCGGTGGCGGCGGCGCACGCCGCTCGCTGAGACCGGTCAGTCGGCGACCACGGCGAGCCGCTGCTCGATGGCGCGCAGATGGGCAGTGACCTGGGGGTCGCTCTGCTTCAGCTCCTCGACCCTTCGGACCGCGCTCATGACGGTCGTGTGGTCGCGGTTGCCGAACGCGCGACCCAGCTCCGGGAAGCTGCACTTGAGGCGCTGTCGGCAGATGTACATCGCCACCTGCCGCGCGAAAGCGACGCTCTTGTGCCGGTCCTTGCTGAGCAGCTCCTCCTGGGTCAGGCGGAAGTGGACGCATACGGCCTTCTGCACGTCGTCCACGCTCATGATCGGGACGCGGCGCGGTGCGGTGGCCGCGAACTCCCGAACGGCGAACTCGACGTCGATGGGTTGTCCGGTGAGCGAACTCTTCGCGGCGAGCCGAATCAGCGTCCCTTCGAGCTCCCGCACGTTGCTCTGGACCTTCTGCGCGAGCAGGTACGCGACCTCGTCCGATAGATCGATGCCCTCGATCTGCGCCTTCTTCTTGACGATGGCGACCCGCGTCTCGAGCTGCGGGACCTGGATGTCGGCGACCAGACCCGATGCGAACCGAGTGATGAGTCGATCGGGCATGCGATCGAGCTCCTGGGGGTACTTGTCGCTCGTCACGATGATCGGCTTGTCGAAGTCGCGCAGAGCGTTGAAGGTGTGAAAGAACTCCTCCTGCGTCTGATCGCGGCCGGCGAGGAACTGGATGTCGTCCACGAGCAGCAGATCGCAGTTCTTCCGGTATCGCGACCTGAACTCGTCCATGCGCTTGTCCCTGAGCGCCTCGATGAACTCGTTGGTGAAGAGCTCCGCGGACACGTAGATGATCCGGGCCTGCGGGCGGTCGTCGAGCGTGCGATGCGCGATGGCGTGCATCAGGTGGGTCTTGCCGAGCCCGGTGCCCCCGCAGAGAAAGAGCGGATTGTAAC
>CAZARU010000013.1:0-94064 GCA_964487605.1 uncultured Polyangiaceae bacterium | reverse complement strand
GTGAAGGCCGGTCTCGGCGCGTGGGACGTCGTTCGAGCGACGTTTCCCGCGGGCACGCTCTCCGGCGCGCCGAAGGTGCGCGCGATGCAGATCATCCGTGAGCTCGAGTCCGGCCCGCGGGGCGTGTACGGCGGGGCGCTCGGCTACGTTGCACCCGGAGGCGATCTCGATCTCGCCATCGCGATTCGCACCGCCGTGCTCAGGGAGGGCCGCTTCGAGGTCACGGCGGGCGCCGGCGTCGTCGCCGACAGCGTGCCTCGCCTGGAGTCTCTCGAGACGCGGAACAAGGCGCGGGCGGCCCTCGCCGCCATCGCCGCGGCGAAGCGCGCCGCGACGTCGGTGTGACCGTGGCGGTCGTGGACGAGAATGCGTTCGGGCTGCTGGTGTCGTGGTTCGACATCGAGAACGACGAGTACGCGCTCGAGCGCGACGCCTTCGTGCGGCGTTTCGAGGCATTTCGCTCGGCCGTGCTCGAGTGCCTGCGCGATCTTCCGCTGGGCGACGGCGCGCGCGCCGTGGATCTGGGACACGCGTACTACGTGGAGGTCGCCGACGGCGACTACACCGAGGATCCCATCGCGTGGCTCAAGATGGTGCGTGCCCGCGTCGCGAGCAGGGACGTGACCAGCGTGGGTGTCCTCTCCTACGGGAGCCGCTGGGTCTGCGACGACGAGGGCGCTGGCACCAGCACCGAGTTCGTCGGAAACGTCGCCCTGGTGACCGTGGGACGCCCCAGCGAACCCCTGCGGCGCGCGCTCGACGCCGACGCGGCGACACGTCCTCGCGAGGACGGGGGCGACGACGGGTGGGGCGCCGGCCTCTACCTCGACGTCGAAGCCGTCGGTGCCCTCGACCGCACACCGAAAAACGCCCCCACCGTGCTCTGCGCGGGCGGTGCCGGTTTCTATCGTGCCGGCGCCTGACTCCCCGCGCCCGACAGCAGCGCCACCCCCGCACTGACGAATCCGACCCCGAAGGCGAGCCCAGCGCCGGCCATGACCGGCGCGAAGCCGCCCATGGCGAAGCCGCCGACCCCGAGGGCGGCGGAGACGATCCACGACACGAGGGCGAGCCTCGGTGTGGTGCCCCCTCGCCACGCCGCGAGCGAGAAGACGACCAGACCGATGGACAGCGCGCCGGCCCCGGCCGCGTAGGTGGAGACTCCTCGAAAGTGCGCGTCGGGCCCCACCAGGATGGCCGTGCCGATCAGCGCGAGGACGAACCCGACGAAGCCTGCGCGTCCTACCTCGGCGTGTTGACGGAGGTACACGCCGAGGACGCCGAAGAGGATCGCGACGTCGATGACGAAGTAGAATGCCTCCTGGGCGTCGCTCGTCGCGGAGTAGGGGATGAACGCCGCGACCGCCCGCAGAACGCCGGCGACGATCGCGCTGACGCCCGCGAGTCTGAGCAGTGACGACGACGGCACGGTGCATGGTACTTGCTCCGCCTGCTCGCCTGCCAGGCCACCGCGGGCGGTCTCGTTTCGAGCCCGACCGCCCGAGGAACCTGGTCGGCTGCGAGGCGCATCGTCCGTGCAGGGTTGACGATGCGCGGCCCGCCGTTACTCTGCCGAGCCCCGTCGGCGCTCGCGTGAGACGCGAACGCGGCTCGCAGCGGGCTGGAGCAACCCAATGATCACCGGCACGCACGTCATCATCCACACCAAGGACGCCGAGGCCGACAGAGCCTTCTTCCGGGACGTCCTGCGCCTGCCCCACGTGGACGTCGGAGACGGCTGGCTCATCTTCGGTCTTCCGCCGTCGGAGGTGGCGTGCCACCCCGCAGAGGGCGGTGAGCGCCACGAGTTCTACCTGATGTGCGACGACGTGGAGGAGTTCGTCCGAGCCGCCGTCGAACGCGGAGTCGCCTGCGGCGCCACCTCCGACGAGGGCTGGGGGCTCTTGACGCACGTCACGCTCCCGGGCGGCAGCCGTCTGGGGGTCTACCAGCCGAAGCACGCCCGCCCCGCGCCCGTGCAGGCTGGGGCGTCCGCCAAGTCTGCGAAGGCCGCGCGCAAGGCCCGGAAGAAGGAGCTGCGGCGGGCCGAGAAGGCTACGCGACGCGAGGCGAAGAAGGCGGAGAAGGCGAAGCGCAAGGCCGAGAAGCAGGCGCGAAAGGCGTCGCGTGACGCGGCGGTCTCGCCCTCGGACGGTTGACGGTTCCGCGCGCTCCGAGCACCCGCCGGCTCACCCCTTGGGCCAGCACGAGAACTTGAGCGCGTCGAGCGAGGGCTCGACGTCGGCGGCGAAGCACTTGTGATAGAGCAGCATCCCCGGTTGGAGGCCTTCGGCCTCTCCGAGGCAGTGCATCCTCACGCCGCCCGGTGACAAGGGGCAGTCGCTCACGCCACCCGAGAGCGTGCAGGTGAAATCGAGGTCGAGGCAGAAGCGCTCGCCGGTGGTCGGCGCTTCGGTGCACAGGCCGTTGTCGCCGCAGTCCCCGTCGACGAAGCACGGGTGACAGGGCCCGCCAGAGCCCAGGCATGAATGGAACGAGTCGCCGGTCTCCGGGCGATAGCGGTGGGAGCACGTGGGGATCCCCACCTCGGCGTCGTGGATCGAACAGAACGACGAGGTGCCTCCCGGACATGCGTCGGCCACGTCCGGGTCGCAGGTGGTGGTGCAGATCTTCGTCCCGCCGGCGTCTCGCGCGCAGAGCTGATTTCCGAGCGCGGCGCAGTCGATGTCCGTTTCGCAGGGGATGCAGAAACGTCGCTTGAGGCAGGCCTTGCGGACGAGAGAAAACGCGCCGCAGGACCACCCCGCGGCCGGATCGTCGAACTCGGCGCCGGGAACGCACCCCGGGAAGCTCGCGTTGCCTCGCAGGCCGCACCTGTCGCTGCAGGGGAACCCTTGCTCCTGCTCGCAGTGATAGCCGACGGGGCACTGCGCGTCGTCTTCGCAACCTGCCCGCATGCAGTAGGCGTCGATGTCGCCCTCGCCGATGCCCTTGCAGAAGAAGCCTGCTTCTCGATCGCACTCGGTGCCGAGCGGGCAGCGCGTGTTGAACTGACCCGGCGCTCGTGCGGCGTCGTCGCGCTGGCAGTGCGTGCCGCCGGTGACGGCGTCGACCGCGCATGCGCCGGCGCTCGCGCAGTCGTCGTGCGTGCGGCAGCCCCATATCCGGCACTCGCCGTGCTCACACGAGAAGCCGCGCCGCGTGTCGCACTCGGCGTCGGAAGCGCACGGTACGTACTGCCCCGTGCTTCCTTTCTCCGAGTAGCCGTGCTGCAGGCAGAAGAAGCCGCGCGTGGCGCCGTCGTCCGCGATGGCTTCGAGGCAGTTGAACGACGCGGGACAGTCCGCGTCGGTCGCGCACGTGGGGCGGCAGTCGTTCAGCACGCAGTGGTGACCCGCCGCGCAAGACGCCTGATCGCACTCCGCTTGGCACTTGCCATCGTCGCCGACGACGCCGTCGCACACCGTGTCTGCGCACGCGCCGGTCGCGCCGAGTCCGAGCAAGAGCGCCAGGAGCAAGCCCGCCGGTCGGAGCGGTCCGCGTCGCTGCGATCTCACGCCGTTCGCGCGACCGGTACGAACTCGTCCCAGCCGTAGCGTTTCACGTAGTTCTTCCACACGCCCTCGCACTGCTGCTCGTAGCGGCAGCTCGCGCATTCATCGCGCTTCACTCGTTCAGCGTCGTCGAGATCCGACCTTAGCACCAGCAGCAGGCCGTTCCCCGCGCCGTCTCCCCTCCGATGCTCGTCCTGATGGATGGGCAGAGAGACCTGAGTCTCGAGGTCGAAGTGACGGTAGCTCTCGACGTAGCCGCGATTGAAGTCCGGAATCGCCTCGGTCGTGCAGAGCGGGATGTCCACCAGGAACGCCATGGGGCGTTCCTCGCCCGATGCGGCGATGAACTCCGCGAAGCTCCGGGCAATCTCCGTGTAGGGAGGGAAGATCTGCTCGAAGTGAGTGTCGGCGCGACCGTTGGCCTGCATCACGTTGAACACCACCTGGTCCACACCGTGGTCACGCAGGAAGCGGTAGATGTCTCCCATGTGCGGGAGGTTGCGCTTGGTGAGGACCGTGGACGTGTGCAGCTCCACGCCGTGGGGCTTGAGCCGAGTGACGCTGTCGAGGCCCGCCACCGTCTGCTCGTAGCTGTCCGGCGTGCGGGTGAGCCCTTCGTGGAGCTTCTTCGTGTGTCCGTGTATGGAGATGTAGAACCGGTTCATCCCGCGCTTCGCGAGGGCTGCGGCGTAGGGCAGGTGGCCCACGCGCCGTCCGTTCGTCATCATGCTGATGCGGCGGTACCCGAGGTCCTTGGCCCACGCGACGAAGTCGGGCAGCTCGGGGCGCGTGGAAGGTTCCCCCGAGGTGAAGCACACCTCCTCGGCCCCCCGGTGCTTCTCGAGGACCCAGCGGACGCGCTCGGGCGTCATGGCCGAGTTGTTGACGTACCGGCCGTCGCGGTCCTCCTCCATGCAGAAGACGCAGTTGTTGTTGCAGACGGCGCCGATGGAGATGTGGACGCGCTCGTCCCGGTTCTCGAGCCGCTCGGAGATGGAGGGTTCTGCCGTCAAGCTAGCTCGAGCGTTTCAGGCCGACCCCGGCTCGTCAAGGCGCGCCCCGGGTCCGGACGCCAGGGAGCGCAAACCGCGGCGCGCGCGACGTGCGAGGGGGGGAGGGCGCCGCGTTCACCGCCGCTCGTGGACGATGCGCCCTTCGATGACGACGAGGTCCGGCGCAGCGAGCGTTGCAGGGCGCTCCCACGGGTTTTCGCGAACGAGCAGGAACGAGGCCGCCTTGCCCGGCTGCAGCGCGCCGTGACGCTCGAGCCCCCAGAAGCGCGCGGGGACCAACGTCGCCGACTCGAGGATGGCGCGACCGTCGAGCCCCGCCGCCACGAGGGCGTCGATCTCGCGACCGCTGATCCCCACGGCTCGAGTGTTGCCGAAGTCGGTTCCGTAGAGGACCAGCGTGCCGCGTTCCCGCAGCATGCGAAGCGCGGTCCCGCCACCGAAGGCCGCGAGTGTGCTGATCACCGCCCGCCCGCGCCATGCGTCGAGCGCCGGGCTCGACAGCGGCGCTGGGGGCGCGTGGGCGAGAGCATCGACGCCGGCCCGCGCCGCACGCGTCACGGCGCGGTCATCGAGGGCGTGGGCGACGACCTTCATCCCGAGGTCGTGTGCGCGCCGCACGGCAGCCGCGACGACCTCGTCATCGAGCGTGGGAGGTTCGCCCATCGCGACCTTCAGGACCTTCGCGCCGGCCCGCTGCAGGCGGCCCACGGCGGCTTCGGCCCCGGCAACGTCGTCTACCTCGAGTCCGTAACCCTCGGCGCCCCAGTCTCGGGTCGGGTAGCCGCCGATCGCGGTGAGCATCGGGCCGGAGGGAACGACCAACGGCGAGCTTCCCTCTGGTGCGACCACCGACAGTGACGCGAGCGGCGCACCCAGGTCGACGGCCACGGCGACGCCGCCGCGCAGCATGCCGCGCGCCTCGGGCAGGTAGGTGAGGTGCACGTGGCTGTCGATGAATGCGGGGACGGCGTAGCGGCCAGCGGCGTCGAGGTCGGAGCGCGGGCTCGCCGGGTCGCCCACGCCCGACAGCGTGCCCCTCTGCGCGACGAGCGCCGTCGTGCCTCCGCCCGGGAGGCGCGCGCCGGTCACGATCAGGTCGCCCGGCGCTCGCGGAGCGCTCGCCCCGCGTCCGGCGCTGCTCGGAAGCGGCGTCGCTTCGGGCTCCAGCGGGGCCGGCTCGGGGGCCTTGCACGCCACGAGCGCGGCCCACGCGCAGACCACCGCCGAGGCGCGCTTGCGCGGGTTCATGGTCGTGCGCCCTTCGCGTCGATGAGCGAGAGCAGCGCCGCCGCAGCATCCGGCGCGACCTGCAGCGGCGACACGCCGAATTCCGCGGCGACGCGCTCCTGCTGGCGCAGGAAGCGCTCGAGGATCCCCGGCGGGTAGGCGTCGAGCCCGAGGGCGTACCCGCCGTGCGGCTTCCCATCGGCGGCGCGCACGTGGTGCGCGCGGGCTCCCGCGCCGCGGTACGCGTGACACGCGAGGCAACCCTCGTCACCCAGGAGCACCGAGCGCGCCGGCTCGACCAGGTCGCGCGCGTGGGAGAAAGGCGCGGCTTCCACGCGGCGAATCGATCCCACGGTGAGCGCGATCGAGGCGTCGGTCGCGGTCTTGGTGGCGGACTCGGACGGCGGGTCGGCGCGCGCCTCGTCGGGGAACCAGAGAAACGCCCCCAGGGGCCGGACCATGGTGGGGGGCTGCGCAGTCGGCTGCCAGGAGCGCTCCTTCTTCAGCCGGTACCGGACCACGATCCTGAAGAGCTCGCGCTCGTCGTCCAGGCCGACGACGATCTCCGGACGTCGCCGCCGAACGTCCCGCATCGTCACGTGCAGCGTCTCACCACGAGCGTTGGTGACGACGACGTGTTCGCCCGTCCCTGCCGCTGGTCCGCGAGCCTCGAGCAGGTCGAGGAGATCGACGGTCGCGACGGTCTCGCCCGGCCAGGGTCGTAGCTCGTAGGCCGCGCTGCCGAAGTACTTCTCCAGTCGTCGCTCCATCCGCGCGTCCAGCGGGCGCGTGCGCACCGCGACGCCGAGCGACCAGAACGGGAGCGTCGAGAGCGGCGGCGTGGTGCCCCACAGCAGCTTCGCTCCCCAGGGGCCATCCACGGAGAGCCGGGAGGCCTCGCCACGGAGGAAGCGCGTCACGAGGGTTCCCACCTCGTCTCCTGGCCCTGCGACGGCGCCGATGGACGCGCCGTCCCGGTTCGGCGCGAGCAGGAACGCGACGGAGCGCGTGCCGGCGCCTTCGAGTGCGCGCGCGGTGCTCCGCTGGGCCATGATCTCGCCGCGGGGAGCGTCCGCCGCGGCCAGGATGAGGTAGCGTGCGCCCGCGCCCGGCGTCGCCACGTCGGCTGCGGCGCTCGACGCGTGCATCGAGACCACGGCGTCCAGGCGTGCGCCCATCGACGCGGACCACGTCGGGTCGCCGGCCAGCCGCAGCGCGGCGCTCGCGCCCGCACCCTGCCCGACCAGTGCGACGCGCGTCGAGCCGTGCAGGGCGACGGCGTCGCGCGCGACGTGGGCGGCTCGCCGTGCGCATTCGGCGGCGGCCGTCGATCGTTCGCACGCCACCGTGGCGACGCGGAGGCTCGCGGACGTGAGCAGGGTCGGCACGCTCGAGTCCGATCGCGCGGCATCGGGGAGCCACACGACCAGCGGGGAGACCCGCGCCGGTGTCGGCGCGGTGTCCGGAGCGGACGCGGCGGTCGGTCCCGCGCTCTGCTCGGCGCTGGCCGTCGACTCGGCGCGACGGCACGCCATCGACGAGAGCCCGGCGGCCAGCGTCGCGAGCACTGCGAGGCGCACGCGCGTCATTCGCGGCAGTCTGCCCGCGGCGCTACCACCCACGCCACCGCCGCCGCGGAAATGCGCTGCTCGTGTGCGCGAGCGGCCGCGACGCCAGAGCCCGGGTTTCACTCGTGGGTTCGAGCCCTTGCGCGCGCGGACCCGTCGGGGCAAAACCCGGCGCGTGCCTGGCCCCGACCTCGTGGTCCTCGCCACGTCGAACCGCCACAAGGTCCGCGAGGTCCGCGAGATCCTCGCTACGGCGGGAGTGACGGTGGTCGGGCTCGACGAGCTCGGCGTTCAGGTCGCGGAACCGGAGGAGAACGGCGCCACGTTCGCCGACAACGCGGCCATCAAGGCGCTCGCGTACGCCCGAGCGCTCGGCCGGGTCTGCCTGGCCGAGGACTCCGGTCTCGAGGTGGACGCGCTCGACGGACGTCCCGGCGTCCATTCGGCGCGCTTTGCCGGGCTCGACGGCTCTCGCGACGAACGCGACCGAGCCAACAACGAGCGGCTGCTGGGCCTCCTCGCCGGCGTTCCCGAGGAGCGTCGCACCGCACGGTTCGTCTGCGAAATGTGCCTCGCGGACCCCGCGGGGAACGTGCTGGGACGGACGCGCGGCACGTACGAGGGGGTGATCGCGCGGTCGCCGCGCGGGACCAACGGCTTCGGCTACGACCCGCTGCTCTGGCTGCCCGACGTGGGGCGCACCAGCGCGGAGCTCTCTCCCGAGGAGAAGAACTCGCGCTCGCACCGCGGCGCCGCCGCTCGCGCGATGCTGGCTCTCATGGGCGACGGGCGCGCTCAGCCGAGCTCGGCGCGGTAGCGCTCGTTCACCGAGCAGAAGCCGCCCAGCGCCTCGACCAGCGGATCGGCGTCCACGGCGCAGAATCCCGCGTGGTGATGGCGCCGCCACCCCTCCGCCGTGTCGAACTTCCCGGACTTCGAGCCGAGCTCCGTCGCGGCCTGGCGGAAGGTCTCGAGGACCGACTGCATCCCCTGGCTCTCGCCGAGCCATCGCCCCTGCGACACGTGCTCGCTCAGCATGCCGAGCTTGTCGTCCATGACGGTCGCCAGATCGACGTAAATTTCCGGCTCGACGAACCGGCGCAGCTGATTGCGATTCAGGTGCGGCTGCGCGTGGTACACGCAAACGGGGTGCTTCACGACGGGTTTCGGCGGGTCGACGAAGAAGTTCAGCATGGCGCGTCCAAACGCCGCCGACACGGCCAGGCGGCTCGCGTTGACGTGATCCTCGACGTAGCAGTCCGGGGCGTGCGCCAGGAGGATGTCCGGTGCGACCTCTCGCACGATGGACGCGACGCGCGCCAGCAGGCGGCGGTTGTAGAGGATCTCGAGGTCGTTCGCGAGGCTCTCGTGGTACACGGCCCTCGCGCGTCCAGCGGCGCGTCGCGCCTCGTCGCGGCGCTGCGTGGCGATCGTCGCCGCGTCCTGGGTCATGGTCCCGCCGGACCCGTTCGCGATGGTGAGGTAGTGCAGCTCGTACCCAGCCCTGCCGAGCAGCACGAACGTGCCTCCCATGAAGATCTCGATGTCGTCGGGGTGTGCGCCGATGGCGAGGGCTCGCTTGGCCATGACGCGCAGCTACCATGGCGGCCTGGCGGCCGCGACGGGCGCCGGTGGTGCCGCCGCGGCGCGCGCGGGTCCGCCGCGCGCCACATTGACAGCCCGCGCGCCTGCGCGTAGCACCGCGGGCTCGATGCCTCCGCAGATTCGCGAAGTGCCCATCGGCGGGGATCTCCGCGACTTCCTCGAGGTGGTGGGGTACATCTACCGCGACGATCCGAGCTACGTCCGGTCCCTCGACATGGACCTGAAGAACCGCCTGGGGAAGCGGAACCCGTTCTTCGATCACGGCGAGGCGGTCGCCTTCACGGCTCACAAGAACGGCTGGTGCGTGGGGCGAGCCACCGCCTCCATCGACCGAGCTCATCTCGACCTGTACCGCGACGACACCGGGTTCTTCGGCTTCTTCGACACCGTGGACGACCCGGAGGTGGCGGCGGCGCTCATGGAAGCCGCCAGGACGTGGCTGCGCGAGCGGGGCATGAAGCGGATCCGCGGGCCGCTGTCCTTGAACATGAACGAGGAGGTCGGGTGCCTCGTCGAGGGATTCGACACGCCGCCGATGATGCTGATGACGCATCACCGCCCCTACCAGGGTGGACTCATCGAGGACACGGGCCTGGCGAAGGTGAAGGACCTGTACGCGTGGAGCTACCTCGTGGGCGACGTTCCGAAGCGCGCCCAGAAGGCCCACGACGAGCTCGCCGCCTGCCCGGAAGTGCGTACGCGCAACGTCGACAAGAGGCACCTAGACCGTGACCTGCGCATCATCATGGACGTGTTCAACGACGCCTGGAGCGACAACTGGGGGTTCGTGCCGCTGTCGCAGCGCGAGGTCGCTCAGATGGGGAAGGACCTGAAGCCGATCTACCTCCCCGAGCTGTCGCTGATCACGGAGGTGGACGGTGAGCCGGCGGCGGTCGCGCTCGCGCTGCCGAACGTGAACGAGGTCATCCGGGATCTCGACGGAAAGCTCCTGCCCCTCGGCCTCCCGAAGCTCCTCTATCGCCTGAAGATCCGCGGCACGCGCAGTGCGCGGCTCATGATCCTCGGCATCAAGAAGAAGTTTCGTGCGATGCGCAAGTACGCGGGTCTGAGCATCTACCTGTACGTCCGGATGAACGCCGGCGGGCTTCGCGCGGGCATCGAGACGGGAGAGCTGAGCTGGACCCTGGAAGACAACGGTCCCGTCAACGTGGCGATCAAGATGATGGGCGGGACCATCTACAAGCGCTACCGCATTTACGGAGCGGAGCTCTGAGGGCATGTCGACCGTCCTCTTGACCGGAGGGTCGGGCTTCCTCGGCTCCCACGTGGCCGAGCGGCTCTCGCGCGAGGGGCGGCGGGTCCGCGCGCTCGTGCGCAAGAGCAGCGACACGGCGTTCCTCGAGTCCCTCGCCGGCGTGGAGCTGGTGGACGGCTCCGTCGGGGACGCGGAGAGCCTCGTGCGAGCCTCCGAGGGTGTCGACGCCATCGTGCACTCCGCGGGTCTGGTGAAGGCGCGCACGCCCGAGGAGTTCCACGCGACGAACGCCGGCGGCACCGAGAAGGCCCTCGAGGCGGCCCGCAAGCAGGGGGTTCGCCGGTTCGTCCTGGTGTCGAGCCTCGCCGTCGCCGGGCCGTCCCACGACGGCCGCCCGGTCACGCCCACGGCTCGGCCCGCGCCCGTCACCCACTACGGCCGGAGCAAGCTGTCGGCGGAGCGCGCGGTGCTCGCGGCGAAGGACGACCTGTCCGTCGTGGTGCTGCGCCCGCCCGCCATCTACGGCCCGCGGGACCGGGAGATCCTGGCGTTCTTCAAGGCCGTGAAGTCCCGGGTCCTGCCCTCGGTCGTTTCCAGCGAGAGCACCCTGAGCATGATCTACGGGCCCGACTGCGCGGCGGCGTGCGTGCGCGCCATCGACGCGGACGTGCCGACCGGGAGCGTCTTCCACCTGGACGACGGCCGGATCCACCGCTTCTCCGACCTGGTCGAGGCCGTCGAGGCCGCCGTCGGCAAGCGCATCCTGCTGCGGATGGGGATCCCGCGGCCGGTGCTCCGTGCCGCAGCGCTCGGCAGCGAGCTCTATGGCAAGGTGACGAACAGCGCCGTGATGCTCACCCGGGACAAGCTCAACGAGCTCTTCGCTCCCCACTGGGTGTGCGACTCGTCCGACGCGCAGCGCGCCCTCGGCTGGGCGCCCGAGACGGACATCGAGGACGGGATGCGGCGCACCGCAGACTGGTACCGCACGAGCGGCTGGCTCTGAGCCGGGCGCGCGGGATCTCTGGTACGGTACTTCCGTGAAGCGCCGCCTGCGCATCGCTGCCGTTCAGATGGACGCGGTCCCCGCCTCGACGGCGAGTCGGATCGCGCGAGCCGACCGTCTCGTCGAGGCCGCCGCCGCCGAGGGCGCCGAGCTGGTCGTCTTGCCGGAGATCTTCAACACCGGGTACACCTACGAGGCCTCGCTCGTTCAGCGAGCGGAGCGGCTCAACGGCACGACGTCCACGTGGATGCGCAGGACGGCGTCGCGCCTCGGCATCCACCTGGCGGGCTCGTTCCTCGTCGTGGAGAGCGGAGACGTCTTCAACACGCTCCTTCTCTACGCTCCGGACGAGAATCGCTGGCGCTACGACAAGATCTACCCCTGGGCGTGGGAGCGCAGCGCCTTCCGTCCGAGCCGCGCGCGCACCGTGGTGGCCGACACCGGCATCGGAAAGATCGGCATGCTCGTCTGCTGGGATACGAGCCACACCGACCTCTGGGCGCGCTACGCCGGTGCCGTGGATCTGATGCTCGTGTCGAGCTGTCCGGTGGACGTCACGCATCCGACCTACCACCTGGCCGACGGCCGGACGCTCGGCTTCGACGACATCAGGGTTCTCCGAAGTCTCGCCGGTACCGAGGACGAGCTGTTCGGCGCGATGTTCGACGAGCAGGTGGGCTGGCTGGGTGTGCCCGGGGTGAACACCGTCGGCTGCGGGCGAATTCGTACGCCCATCCCCCGGAGCGCGGCCCTGGCCCTGCTGCTCCACCCGCTCGCGCCGAAGCTCCGGTCGCGCGTGCCGCGGCTCGGGGACATCGAGATGTCCTGCGATGGCGTCGAAGGGTGCAAGGTCCTCGACGGCGGCGGTCGCCCGCTGGCGCGACGGCGCCTCGCGGAGGGTGAGGGCTACGCCATCGCCGACGTCGAACTCGCGCGGGAGCGTCGCGCGCCTCGGGCGCGGCAACCGCGAAGTCGTCTCTCCCCGGCGGCGTACTTCATCTCCGACGAGCTCCTCCCGCGGCTCGTCGAGCCGGTCTACCGAAGCAACGTGCGGGCCGCGTGGGGCGCTGCACCCGTCGCCGCCACGACGCCCGCGTGACGGCTCGCCGCCGTCGAGGGGGGCGGGTCAGATGACGCCGTACTTCTTGCCGACCGCGTGAAAGGCCTCGAGCCCACGGTCGAGGTGGTGCCGCTCGTGCGTCGCCATGTAGCTCGTCCGCAGCATCGCGTGCTTGGGTGGGACGCCGGGCGAAATGAAGGGGTTCGTGTACACGCCGTGCTCCTCGAGCAGGTCGCGCCACATCATCAGCGTCCGCAGATCCTCCCGAACGTAGATGGGGATCACGGCCGTCTCGGTCTTGCCGAGCTCGAACCCCATCTTCCGAAGCTGATCCCGCATGTAGGTGAAGTTCTCGCGCAGCTTGTCGATGCGCCAGGACTCCTCCTGCATCACGTCGAAGGCGGCCATCGCCGCGGCCACGGAAGGCGGCGCCGCGCTCGCGGCGAACATGAAGGAAGGCGCGAAGTGCTGGATGTAGTCGAGCACCTTCCGCTCGCCGACCAGCCAGCCCCCGATGCTCGCCAGCGACTTGGAGAACGTCCCTCCGATGAGGTCGACGTCCTTCTCCAGGCCGAAGAGGTGTGCCGTCCCGCGACCGCCGGGGCCGATGACGCCGAGCGCGTGCGCGTCGTCCACGAAGACGCGCGCTCCGTACTTCTTCACCACCGGCACGATCTCGTCGAGCTTCGCGATCTCGCCCTCGGCGCTGAAGACGCCGTCGGTGATCACCAGCGCACCCTCGGCGTGCTCGATGCGCGACAGCTTCTGATCGAGGGACGCGGCGTCGCTGTGCCGGAAGCGCACCATCTTCGCGCCGGCGGCCTGCCCGAGCCGAACGCCGTCGTAGAGCGAGGCATGGACGTTTCGGTCGATGATCGCGACGCTCTGCTTGTTGGACAGGAGCGCGGCGCACGTCGCCAGGTTCACCTGGTAGCCCGTGGTGAAGACGAGCGCGGACTCCTTGCCGAACCAGGCGGCGAGCTTCTCCTCGAACTCGTTGTGCAGCTTCATGGAGCCGTTCACGAGCCGCGAGCCGGTCATGCTGGTCCCGAAACGCTCGATGGCACGCTGGGCTGCTTCGCGGACCTTCGGATGCGTCGTCAGTCCGAGGTAGTTGTTCGAGCCGAACATCACGACGCGGCGGCCGTCGATCTCCGCCTCCGGGCCGTCGTTGAAGTCGAGCGGCCGGAAGAACGGGTACATCCCCATCTTCCGCGCGTTGTCCGCCGTGGTGAAGCGGAAGCACTTCTCGAAGACGTCCTTGCCGCCGATGGACGCGAGCGAGCTGCGCTCCTTCAGCGACTCCTGGAAGTCTTCCGAGCCGGCGGCGCCTGGCGCGGCCGCTGCCGAGCCGTTGACGCGGGCGGGCGTTCCGTTGGAGCGCACCACCGGTCTATCCTCCTCGATCGAGGGATCCACGGCGGGCAGGTCATGGCCGTTCAGCAGCACCTTCCAGGCGGCGCGCATCCGGCTCTTCGCGTCGAGCACGCCCTCGGCCGCCTTCATGAAGCGGTCGTCCGAGACGAAGCGCATGACCTCGGGTCGGAGCAGGAGCTTCTTTCCCCTTTCGACGACCGTGTTCTTGAGGCTCATGGATCGTGTTCCTGTTCGGCCGAGCCGCCCTCGAGCGCGCCCGCCCAGCATCGGGGTTGCTCGCCGATTGGCGGCAAGATCCCGCCGGCTCGTCGCGCGCACGCTACGCGACACGGGCCAACCGGTCAAACGCGCGGACGTGTGCGTACGGCTACGGCCACCCCGGGTCCAGCGCGACATCGAGCGCGATTTCTTCCAGGCACAGGCCATCCGCCGGCGCGGTCATCCCGAGATCCTCGCGGCTCTTCTGGACGAGCGCTCGCCTCACCGTTCCCGGTGGTCTGCGTCCCCTCGCGACGTCCACCAGGGTTCCGACGATGATCCGCACCATGCGGTGTAGAAAGGCATTTCCGACGACGTCGAACGTGACGATGTCGTCGCGCTCCTCGGACCTCGCGAGCTCGGCGCGAAGAATCCTACGCACCGTGTTCTTGCGCTCGTCCGTCTTGGATCGGAACGCGGCGAAGTCGTGCTCACCCAGAAGCTCGCGAGCCTCGGCTCTCGCCGCGGACAGGTTCAACCTGTCCCCCACGCGCCACGCGCGTCCTTCGAGCATCGGGTCGCGCGCTTCGCCGGCCAGGATCGTGTACCGGTAGCGCTTGCGCGTGACGTGGTTCCGAGGGTCGAAGCCCCGAGCGGCCTGCCACGCGCCGGCGACCGCGATCTCGCGAGGCAGCTCGCGGGTGATCGCGTGCGCCCAGCCCCGGGGGTCGATGCTCCTCGTCGTGTCGAACGCGACGAGCTGGCCGCGCGCATGGACACCGGCGTCGGTGCGGCTCGCCACGCGCAGGGCCGTGACGCGGGGGTCGACGACCGAGATGGCCCCCAGCAGCTCGCCGCCCACGGTCCGGCCGTTCTCCTGCGGCACCATGCCGGAGAAATTCGCGCCGTCGTAGGACAGCTTCAGGACGACGGCGCGCTCGGGCGACGTCGCGTCGTCAGTCGCCCTTGCCGCCGTCACTGGGTCGCACGGACTCTGCGTCCCCGCGTCGCGTCGCGCAGCCCGCGTCGATCGCGGCGAGCTCGGCGGCGCGGATGTCGGGCTTGAACGCGGCGTCGATGTCGTGCGGATTGTAGAGGGGTAGCTCCGGACAGACGGCCGTGGCTCCGTCGGAGCTGCACCCGCCGGTGAGCAGAGCGCTCGAGCTGGCGATCGAAGCGACGGCGAGCGTGGCGAAGACTCGGAGCATCAGTTCTTCCTGGGCACGAAGTTGATCGGAACCTGCGTGTCGACGCAACCCCCTTGGGGCGCCGGGAACGTCCCGGAGCGGAACACGCCGAGGACGCAGTTGGCAACCGCCGGATCACCCAGGGAGTTCGACGCGATGGACGAACCGCACACGGCGCCCGTGGGGCCGACGCGGACCGACACCGTGAGCCTGCCCTCGAGGGTCGCATTCTGCAGGAGCGCGCGCTCGTAGCAGCGGCGAGACTGACCCGCGCGGCCCTGGAGCGCCGAGCGAAGGGCTGCCGGTGCGGTCCCGGCGCACTCCTTCGAGCACGGGTCTGCCCCGACGAACTTTCCGCCGCCCCGGACCACCTTCGTGGGTTTCCCCGCGTCCTCGACCTTCACTTCGGGCGGGGGTGGGGGGGGTTCCTCGAACACAGGGGCCGCGGTGGTGGCCACCGCCTTCGGGGGCTGGGTCGGCGTCGCCGTCTCCTTGCCCCCGGAGACCTTCCAGACGATGAGGCCGCCCGTGAGGAGCAGCATGACGACGATCGCGCCGATGAGGGGGCCGCTGCCGCCCTTCGAAGGCGGTGGCGCGGCGGTGGAGGGGGGGGAGGTCGGCATCGTCGGGTGGGCCGCCGGTGGCGGGGCCGCCTACTATAGCGGCTGAACCCCGCGAGAGGACAAGGGTCGTTCTCGCTGGCTCCGCCCCCGAACGTCCGTTCACGCAGCGCGGGTGAAGATGGCCACTCGGGTGCCGCCCCAGCGCCGGCGGTCCGCGGCGGTGTAGCCCGCAAGCTCTGGCGCTGGCTCGGTCGCCGCGTGCTCGACCACGACGCGGCCCTCCGGGGCGACGGCGAGGGCTCCGAGCAGCGTGGTCAGGGCGGCGACGGCCGTCTGCCAGTCGTCCCAGGGGGGATCCGCGAAGACGAGATCGAAGGGGCCGAGCGGCGCCAAGCGCGGCGCGGCACGCTCGACGGTGGAGCTCATCAGGGTGACACGTGCCTCGAGGCCGAGCGCGCGCACGTTTCTGGAAATGGCTTCTCGCGCGGGCCTTGCCGACTCCACCAGGACGGCCGTGCGGGCGCCGCGCGAGAGCGCCTCGAGGCCGAGCGCTCCCGTGCCCGCCCACAGGTCGAGCACGACGGCGCCCGACACGTCGCCCAGGACGTCGAACAGCGCCTGCCGCACGCGGTCGGCCGTCGGCCGGGTCGCCGAACCCCGCGGCGCGAACAGTCGCCTGCCGCGCAGCGCTCCAGCGACGATTCTCACGCCACGAGCCGATCAGAAGGCGACGCGCACCCGCATCTCGCCGCCGTCCGGGCCCACGCCAGCGAGGACGTTCACGTGTCGGGCTGCCGCTTCCTGCTTCGGCTCGGTGAGCAGCAGGTACGTTCCCGCGCCGCCCGCGAGGGCTGCGAGCCCGAAGAAGACGAACTGCAACGTCGTCGCCGTGGACGCCGACGAGCAGAAGTCCGCGGCCTCCGACGCGGAGGCCGCGCCTGCCCGGGGCGATGGCGTGCCCTTCTCGGCCTCCTTGCACACGTCCCGGTTGCTCGAGAAGCCGCGGCGGTAATCGTCGAACGACTTGTCGTTGTTGATGGAGTTGACCTTGAGCATCGAAACCACGCCCCCCACGGCGAACGCCCCGCCGAGGCCCAGGGCCGAGTAGGCGGCGATCCGGCGCACGTTGGTTCCGCCGCTCGAATCCGGCGCGCCGCCGCCGTCGGAAGCGGCGCTGCCCTCGCCGGCTGCGGTCGGCTTCGCCGGGTCCAGCGGAAGCTCCACGCTCATCCCCGCGATCACCGTCACGGACCCCTGCGCGTCCCGGTAGCCCTCGGTCTTCACCAGGATCTCGTGCTTCCCCGCGGGCAGCTCCAGCTCCGCGCGCCCCGCGGCGAGCTTTCCGACGAGCTCTCCGTCCACGAACACCTCGCCGTCGAGCTTCCCGGCGACGATCACCACCGTTCCAGGCGCCGAGCCCGACAGGTTGGTGACCGCCTTCGCCGCAACGGCGATCAACGCGTCGTCGCTCGGATCGGTGAGGTTGGAGGGGTACCTCACCGTCGTCTCGCGGGCGTTCTTTCCGCCCTGCCAGAGCCGGAGCGTGGCGACGAGCTCCTTGCCCTGCTTCTCCAGCGTTCCCCACATGAAGTGGTCCGACTTGATGCGGCCCGCGATCTTCTTGAGGCACGGGTCGTCCGGAGGCTCGGGGCAACCGAAGGACGCTGCCATGACCTCGAGCGAGTAGTCTCCCTCGTCGAGCTCCCAGCCGGCCCGGCTGGCGGCGCGCTTCAGGGCGACGGTGAGGGCTTGCGCCTCGGTGAACGCGGAGTCGCTGACGACGGACAGGACCTGAATTCGTCCCTCCGCGCCCAGAGCGGGGCCTGCGCCGAGCGAGAACACCAGCGCGGCGGCGGCAGCGACCAGGGCGCGTCTCATCCACCGGAGGATAGCCGACGGGGCGGGGGCCTGGACACTCCTTCGCTTCATCCGGTCTCGACGCGGCTCCACATCTGCCGCCGCATTTTCTGCCGCTTCTTGTCCCTCCGCGTGATGATCCTGGCCGCGCCGAGCGCGGCGAGCAGCTCGCCCTCCTGACCGAGCCCCGGCAGCACCGTGGTGCCGACCAGGTAAGTGCCCGGAACGGGCCCCCGGATCGGTTCACCGGACACCCCCAGGAAGCCCGGCGGATCGACCGAGTATTGCCAGGCGAGGGGCTCGGCTCCCGCGCTCGACTCCGGAACGTGCATTCGGTCGATCAGGCGTCGGCGGCCGTCCACGATTTCGTAGAGGGGGAGCCCGTCGTGCGGCGAGTCGACCACGCGGAGGTGCTCGTCGAGGAACGGCAGGTGCTCGCGCAGCGTGGACAGGACCGCCTCTCGAGCCTCGAGCAGGGTCAGCGCGCCGCGGGTGGGAAGCAACGTCTCGGCGACGAGGAGCGCCTCCCCGTCGAGCGGCGCGCCGTCGCCGCGACTCCTGGGCTTGACGCGCTGTACGTGGACGACCGGCCGGCGGGGATCGGGACGTGCTCCCCGGGCCGGGACGAAGAACGACTCCTTCGGCAAGGGTCCCGGCAGCCCGTCGGATGCGACGGCGACCGACACGACGAAGCGACCAGCGCCAGCCGTCAGGTGGGGCCACTCGTTCCTCGCCGCCTTCGTGATCCCCTCGCCGCCCGTGAGGTCCGCGATCTTCTCGCCCGTACAGTCCGCGACGACGATGCTCGTGCCGACCGGGTCCTCCTCGCCGTCTTCCAGCACGCCGGCCACGGCTCCGCGCTTGACGACGATCGACGTCGCCCGCCTGTCGAGCGTGCAGACGCCACCGTGGGCTTCGATGCGCTGGATGAGGAACTCCTCCATCTCGTCCGCGTCGCCCTCCAGCTCGCTCACGCCGCGGGTCCATCCTCCGTGCAGGCGCGCGAGCGCGAGGGCGGGGAGCTGATCGCCCGGGACCGACGCGTTGCTGGCGAAGAGCGCTGGTACCGCGGCGAGGTCGCGAAACGGATGGCCGGCGGGGAATTTCGCCAGAAGGTCCGTCTCGGCGGCCCGACCCGTGAGCGGAAGGTTCGCGGCGGCGCGCCCCGTCTCCACGCGCTCCCAGAACGTGCCCGGCGGCCACACCGCGTCCTTTTCGAAAGCGTCGTCCACCGAGGCGTTGACGTGCGCGAACGTGGTGTACAGCTCGTCCACCACCTGGCGCACCTCTGGGAACTCGCGGTCCACCTCCCGCGAGAAGAGATCGACGTCCGGGGGTACCTCCACCCGTCGGCCCTCCGAGAGCATCGCGAACATCGGACTCATCGGCGTCGCGCGGCGGCGAAACGTCTGGCTCTGCGCCAGCTCGACCAGTATTCGCTCCCACGCGGGTGACGATCCGGCCAGCAGCGTGAAGCACCGTCGCCTGAGCACGCGCCCCTCGAATCGATAGGAAGCCGGCCGCCCCACGTTCCCGAGGACGAGCACCTGGAAGTCGCGCCGCGCGAGCAGCGCCGCAGCGGTGAGCGCGCCGAGGGAGCGACCGATGACGACGACGTCGTACCAGCGCGTCATTCCGGGAGCACCCTCACCGTGGCCCGCAGGTTCGCTGCTCCCGGCACGACCACCAGGCGCCCCGCGGCGACGAGCTGCAACGCCGCCACGAGCGCCACGTGCTCTTCGGCGTGGAGGCGCTCGTGGAGCGCTTCGGCCGTCTCGTGCTCTCCTATGGCGACGGCGCGCTGCAGGATCACCGGGCCAGTATCCGTGCCTTCGTCCACCAGGTGCACCGTGCACCCCGTGACCTTCGCCCCGTACGCCAGCGCCTGCTCCACGGCGCGGACGCCCGGAAAGGCCGGGAGCAGCGAGGGATGGATGTTGATCACGCGCCACGGGAACGCCCCGAGGAAGACCGGCGTCACCAG
Organism: uncultured Polyangiaceae bacterium; assembly: GCA_964487605.1. Lineage (GTDB taxonomy): Bacteria > Myxococcota_A > Polyangia > Polyangiales > Polyangiaceae > JAJDAH01. The sequence continues at coordinate 74,688 of CAZARU010000013.1, read as the reverse complement.
CCGCATGAACCCGGCGAGGACCACCCACTCCACCGCGGCGCTTCGCAGCGCTTCCACCATGGCGGCATCGAACGCCTCGCGATCGGCGTAGTCCCGGTGCGACAGGACACGGGTCGGGACTCCCGCCGCGCGCGCGCGCTCGAGCGCGAAGGCGTCACTCTTGTTCGAGAGCACCAGTCGCACGACGGCCGGCAGCTCGTCCCGGGCGATCGCGTCGAGGATCGCCTGGAGGTTGGTCCCCGAGCCGGAGACGAGGACGCCGATGTCCAGCTTCTTCACCGCAGCGGGATGCTATCGGAACTCGACGACCGCCGGGGCGTCCGCGGCGCTCGCGGCGATCTCCCCGGCGATCCACGCCCGTTCGCCCGCGTCCTCGAGCGCGGCCACGGCGCGATCGACCGCTCTCGCGTCCACCACGGCCATGAGGCCGACGCCGACGTTGAACGTCCGGAGCATCTCGTCCTCCTCGACGGGACCTCCACGGGCGATGAGATCGAAGATGGCGGGACGCGAGGTGATGGGGCGCAGCCGGGCCAGCGTTCCGTCCGGAAGGACGCGCGGGAGGTTTCCCGGGATCCCGCCGCCGGTGACGTGACACAGCGCGTGCAGCTCGGCTCCGAGCGCCGTCGAGAGCTGCGCGACGGCTCGGGCGTAGATCCTGGTCGGCTCGAGCAGCACGTCGCCCAGGGTCTTCTCGAGCCCCTCCGCGGGTTGCGCCAGCGGGAGCCCGAGCTGCTTCTCCAGGACGTGGCGCGCCAAAGAGTACCCGTTCGAGTGCAGGCCGCTCGACGCCACGGCGAGCACCGCGTCGCCGACCCTGACGCGGTCGCGACCGAGCAGCGACTTCCTGCCGACGATCCCGACGGCGAACCCGGCCAGGTCGTACTCGCCCTCGGGGTACATGTCGGGCAGCTCGGCGGTCTCGCCACCGAGCAGCGCGCAGCCCGCCAGCTCGCACCCCTTCGCGATCCCACCGATGACGCTCGCGGCGACGTCCACGTCGAGCCTTCCGCACGCGAAATAGTCGAGGAAGAACAGGGTACGAGCGCCGGTCGTCACCACGTCGTTCACGCACATGGCCACCAGGTCCTGGCCAATGGTGTCGTGCCGCCCGGTGGCGAACGCGAGCTTCAGCTTCGTGCCCACCCCGTCGGTGCCGCTGACGAGGATGGGGTCCTCGACGTCGGGCGGGACGGCGCACAGCCCCGCGAAGCCCCCGATGCCGTCCAGGACGAAGCGCGTCCGCGTGCGGTCGGCGGCCGGCTTGATGCGTTCGACGAGCGCGTCTCCGGCGTCGATGTCGACGCCCGCCTGGCGGTAGGTGACCGGCATGGGCGCGTAGTCTCGATGAGGGCGCTGTCCCGCACAAGCGGGCGGACGGCGGGGGGGCAAGAGGCCTCGCTCTTCCAGCGAGCCCGTCGCTCACCCATCCGGGTGACGCGCGGAAGCGGGAAGCCGGCGATGCTGTGAGGTGGAGTGGAGCGCACTGGACCGAAGACAGCACGGGTGCGAGCGAAGGACACGGCGCCGCGCGCTGGCAGACGATCGACGCCCTGCCCGGTGAGCCTCCACGCACCACCGCGGTCTCGGTGTTCACGGGGCGCGAGATTCTGCTCTGGGGCGGCTCGGAGCTGGACGGGCCGGGAGACGGATCGGGTGTGTCGTTCGTGCCGTGAGCCGGGCGGCGATCACCCCTCCCAGTAGCGCGCCATCAGCTCGGAGGCCCACTCGGGCTGGTGCACGTCGCCGCGGGGCAAGAACTCGCGCATCACGGGCTTGAGGTCGAGGACCGGCGTCCCGTCGATGGCGTCGAGATCGCGCACGATCAGAGTGCGCCCCTCCCGCGCGACGAGCCGCGCGGTGGTCAGCCCGAGCCGGTTCGGCCTGCCCTTCCCGCGCTGCGCGAAGATGCCCACCGCGGGCCAGTCCCGGTTGCCGCGCGGGTGTCGCGCGCCGGTGACGATCTCGTCCTGCGTCACCCGGTGGAACAGGAAGATCACCTCGACGTGGCTGAACCCGTCCAGCCCGTCGAGGGCGTCGTCCGGGTAGGCCGGGTCGAGCTCGATGCGCGTGCTCACGGCGCCCCAGGCGTCGTCGATGGGCTCGGTGCGCGAGCTCTTCACCCACGCGACGGGCGTGACGTTCACCATGCCGCCCGAACCTCCCGTGGCGGGCGCGGTGCATCAAGAACTTTCGGGCGACGCGCCGCGGGGGAAGCGTGCGGTGCGTCCGGCGCCGTCAGTCCTTGCGTCGCGCTGCCGACGCGCGGAGCGTCGAGAACGCCTCGAGGTCCGCGGGCGGAGTCCTGCCGCGCACGACGGCCGACACGATGCGCGCCGTGACCGGCGCCAGCAGAATTCCGTTCCGGTAGTGGCCGGTGGCCAGCGTCAGTCCGGGTACGTCGGTCGGTCCGATCAGGGGCAGCTCGTCGACCGTGTAGGGACGGAAGCTCGACCACGTCCGACTCACGGAGGCGTCGGCGAGCGCCGGGACCATCTCGACGGCGGCCGTCAACAGGTCGCGGACGGCACGGGCCGTCACGTCGCGCTCGAACCCAACGAACTCCAGGGTCGAACCCACCAGCGTGCGGCCGTCGTCTCGCGGAACGAGGTAGCACCCGCTGCCGGCGACGACGCGCGAGACCACTGGTGCGGGAGAAACGAGCTCGACGATCTGGCCGCGCGCGGGGGTGACGGCGTCCTTCGCGAGCGTCAGCCCACCGACGAGCGTCGTCCAGCTCCCGGCGGCGACGACGACCTGTCGGGCCGTCACGGCCTGACCGCCTTCGAGCTCGACGCCTCGCGCCGCGCCGTCCGTGACGACGACGCGTCGAACGTACGCGCCCGTCCGGAACTCGACGCCGGCGCGCAGGGCGGCGACGTGCAGGGCGCGCAGGAGGCGAGGAGGATCGACGCGAGCGTCGTCGGCGAGGAGCAGCGCGCCGGTGCAGGGACCCAGCGCAGGCTCCACGGCGCGCGCGCGCTCCGCGGAGATGCTCCGGGCGTCGAGGCCGAGCTTGCGCTGCCAGCGAGCCCGCGCGGCCAGGTGACGTCGCGCGGCGCGCGTCGTCGCCACCTCCATGGCCCCGCAGCTGCGGTGCTCCACGTCGATTCCCGTCGCACGCGTGAGGGTGCGAGCCCACTTCGGCCACAGCGTGCGACTCGCCACGCACAGCCGGAGCATCGGGCCGTCCCGCTGAGCCTCGAGCTGCGCTCCCAGGATCCCGGCGGCCGCGCTCGACGCCTCCGCGCCCGGAACGCTTCGCTCGAGGACCACGACCCGATGGCCGGCGCGAGCCAGCTCCCAGGCGCACGCGCAGCCCATCACCCCGCCGCCGACCACCACGACGTCGGCCTCGCGACGCGATCGCCTTCGACCCGGCACCTGGATGCCTCAGCGGACGGGTCGCAGGACGCGCAGGACGCCCCACACGTTGAACGCCGCGAAACCCAGGAAGAGCACGATGACCGCGACCGCCCAGCGCGACGTGGACGGGGCCTCGCCGTCCACCAGGAGCCACGCGCCCTCGGGGACGGTCGCGGCACCCACGCCGGAGACCGCCCCGGGCAGCGCACCGTGCTTCAGCCCCGCGGTGCTCATCGGAACCAGGCGCCCCACGAAGGACGTCGGGGGCACGAAGCGGGGCCCTTCCAGACCCGACGGCACGCGGACCTCCACCCAGACACGGTCGTTGCCCGCCACCGGCGCCAGCCGGAAGGTGTCGGCCTCGAGCGGTCTGCCGTAGCGGACCGCGCCCGTGGTGCCGAGTAGCGCCTCGCCATGCACCCACGTGTTCGCGTTCGACGGCGTCGGCTGGAACTCCGCGAGATTACCGAGCTCCTTGGGCGGCCCCGACACCAGAGCGTACGCCGCCTGGCTCCAGAGCAGGAACGCGAGCAGGAGCGAGACCACAGCCGTCACGCTCATCGAGACGAGCGTCAGCGCTCGTCCCGGTCGTCGCGGGGCGGGAAGCTGCTCGAGCTCCGGGTCGACCCGCTCGCTCGGCGCGAGGGCGAGGGGAAGGTCGGCGGGCTGCTCGGGACGCATGACGGGTCGCGGTGGGCGAACGGACAACCACGCCCGACCGGGGTTCCTCCCGGTCCGGCGTTCACTCCGACGGAATACCGCGATTCGGCCGCCGGTGCACCCGCGGCAGGGCACGGGACACCACGCGTCGTTCCCATCATTTCCGGCCGGATCGGGGGCAGGACCCGCTCGGCCGAGCGCCGGTTTCCCGGCCGCGGGTTCTCGGCTACCCTTCGGCGCTCCGGTCACCCCAGAAGAGGCGATAGCTCGGAAATGGCGGCTCAGAAGACGATCCTCTGCCCCTCGTGCGGCTTCAAGAACTCCGTTCCACTGCAGAACAACCGCTGCGTCTCGTGCGGCGCGAAGGTGGAGGAGATCAAGCGCTCCCTGACCAAGCAGGAGGAGCTCGAGCGCCGCTACCAGCAGGAGGGCTTCAGCGTCGCCTGGTTCGGGATCTCGATCGTCATCCAGGCGGTGCTGTCCGCCGCCATCGTCATGGGGCTTCCCATGGTCGTTCCCGCGTTCGACTTCGAGGGGTCGGCCGGCATGCTCATGGCGATCCCCGTGTGGTTCGTCGGGGGGATGCTCATCGGCCTCATTTCGCCCGGCAAGACGTTCATCGAGCCCGTGGTCGCCGTGTTCCTGGTGGCGATGCCGACGGCCTTCCTCCTCTTCCGGGGTCAGACCGTGAAGGTCATGCCGGCGTTCATGTACATGCTCATGTCCGCCCTCGGCGTCCTGTTCACGCTCATCGGCGCGTACATCGGCGAGCGGATCCAGATGGGTCCGGCGCCGCAGACTCGGGAGTGAGCCGGCGCCGCACGGCGCTCACCAGCCGCGTCGCCGTGGTGGCGGCGCTCGTCACCGCGGGCTGCGGCAGGTCGTCCCAGGATCGAGCCGATCTCGACCGCGTCGCGCGAGCCGTGGACGCCGTGCGGGACGCGCCGAACGACCGCAAGCGTCCGCTCCTGGCGGCGCTAGGGGCGACCCCGTGCTCGGCGCCCGGGGTCTGCGCGCTGCGAGACCAGTGCGTGGAGGCCTACGAGCTGCACCTGAAGGCGACGGACGCCGTGGACGCCGTGCGCCGGGACCTGCGCCGCGACGCTGGAACCCTGGAAGCGAGCGCCCGCCTCCTCGCGCAGGGCGAGGCGGACCTGCGGAGCGCCGCGAAGGAGACCGCCGCGTGTGCGCATCGGCAGGGCGAGCTGCGCCGTGCGTTCGGGCTGCGATAGTTCGATGCTGGCGTCGCCGCCACCGAGCGGGGTCGCCTGCGCGTCGGCCCTGTGCGATATCCCTGGTGCCGAGGAGGCTCGACCCATGAAGCATGGAATGGCAGTGCTCGCCGCGCTCTTTCTCGTCACGGCGTGCGGTGGCGACGACGATGGTGGCTCGAAGAAGCCCGGCCCGCCGAGCGGACAACGCGTGCCGTGGCCGACGACGGAGTGGGAAACGCGCGCGCCCGCGGAGATGGGCATGGACGCAGCGCTCCTCGAGGAAGCTCTCGACTACGCCTTCGACAACGTGAACCCGCCGTCCCTGCGCAACCCGGGCGACCCCGCGCATTTTCCGTTCGACAACTACACCCAGGGCGTCGTCGTGATCCACGGCGGTGCGATCGTCGCGGAGCGGTACGCCGCCGATCCGCGGAACGGCGCGCCCAAGGACGAGAAGTCGTGGGCGGCGAGCTGGTCCATGGCCAAGAGCTTCTCGAGCACGCTCGTGGGCATCCTCATCGATCAGGGGCACATCGAGAGCGTGAACGTCCCGATGTCGCAGTTCTTCCCCCAATGGGCCGGCCGTCCCGGCTTCCAGGACATCGTGCTTCGAGACGTGCTCCAGATGCAGTCGGGCATCGACTTCAGCGAGTCGTACACCGACACCGAGTGCATCACGATGGCGGGCGACGGAAAGTGCTCCGAGATCCTCTTGATGGGTCTGTCCCCGGATCAGCTCGGGTTCATGCTCGATCCGGCGCGAACCATGGACCCCGCCCGGGAGATCGGCGGGACCTGGTACTACTCGAGCGGGGACACGCAGCTGCTCGGCGGCGTGGTCGAGGCGGTCATCCGGGAGAAGGGCCTCCCCTACGACAACGCCGCCGATTTCGCCCAGGCGATGATCTTCGATCGCATCGGCATGGGCCGCGAACGACTCGCCTGGTGGGAGGATGGCGTCGGGTCCACCATCGCCTACGGCTTCCTCGACACCACGACCCGCGATTTCGCGAAGTTCGGCCTGCTGTTCCTTCGCAACGGAGAGTGGGACGGGGACCGCGTGGTCTCGAGCCAGTGGGTGAAGGCGGCGTCCACCGACGCGGCCGCCGGCAACGAGGGCTACGCGTACCAGTGGTGGCGGCCCGGCGCGCGTTCGACGTCCACCCTTCCCCGGGATCTCTACGCCGCCGAGGGGCGCGACAATCAGAAGATCTACGTCATTCCGAGCCTCGACCTCGTCGTGGTGAGAAACTCCCAGTACAAGAAGCCGCTCGGCCCGGACGGGATGCTCGACACCGCCGACGACTCCATCGCGGAGAACGGGTTCGTCACCGAGCTGCTGCCCGCAGGCGTCGCGTTCCCGGGCTTCAACGACGACCCGAACGAGCCGGCCGTCCCGTTCGGCTCGGATTCCGGCCTCTGGTTCCTCGATTGCGCCTTCCTCGGGCCGATCATCAACTCCATCGAGTCCGCGCCGAAGATCGCGAGCTGCAACGACGCCGGGGGCGCCGATCCCAACGCTCAGGTTCCAATCTTCGACTGCCGTGAGGAGAACGTCTCCTGCTCCGAACGCGTGAAGTCGGGGCGCTACGGAAAGTACTGCGACGAGTTCATGGGGTGCGCGTGCGGCGATCCGCAGTTCTCGGACCTGATGACCACGTGTGACGATAGCTGTGGCTGCCGCGAGATCGTGAAGTGCGCCATCGAGAGCGGATGCCTGGCGGCCGGCGACACGATCCAGTGCCTCGTCTCTTGTGGGGACGTCATCGACTCCGTGGGCGGCCTCGAGAGCGTCCCCGGCGCCATCGCCATGGAGCTCGCGTTCGAGTTCGATCTGCTCATCGCGCGCGCCGGCTGTCAGCGCTCCTGTCCGTGAGCGCCGCACGGGCGGTCGCCGCGGCGTGCGCGGCGCTGCTGGCGGCGTCGTGCGGCGGACTCACCGAATCCGATCCACCCGGGCCGGACTTCGTTCGACTCGAACCGCCGGACTCCGGCCCGTGCGAGCGGGACGGAGAGGCCGTCCAGTGGTCCGTCGATTCCGGCGGTGCGTGCACCTGGCCCGACACCGACAATCCGGGCAACGAGCACTTCGGACTCGGTCGCCTCAACCACCGGCTCGTTCACGGCGGTGGGGCGACCGACCTGTGGTTCGTGGGAACGCTCGCCGGCTGTGCGTCGGATCCCCTCGGCTGGTACTTCACGCCCGGCGACGACGCTCATCGGCTTTGCCCCGGCGCCTGCGCGCTGCTGCTGGACGACCGCGGGGCGCGCCTCGAGCGCGTCGTGGGGTGTGCGATGCGTTCGCGCTGAACGCCGCTCAGTCGTCCCAGAGCTCGTCCTCTTCCAGGGGCTCTCCCGGGTCACGCTCGGGGTGCGCGTCGGGATCGGGCCGGGTGCCCGGGGGCGTCCCGGGCGTCTTCCCGCCGCCGATCTGCCATGCGACCGCGACGTGCGCGCCGTAGTGCAGCGCCAGATCGCTCGTGTCCGCGCGGTCGAGCTGCCCCGAGCGCTTCAGTATCCCCAGGCCGACCTCCGGGCCGCCGAGGAGCAAGAGGCCCTCGCTCGCTCGCCAGCGCGCCTGCCCTCCCGCGCGCCCCGAGAGGAACACGGTGGTCGACTTGAGCTCGGTGCGTTGATACTCGAAGCCACCGCCGAGGCCGAGCCCGAGATCCCATCGATCGGCGAGCCCGAACAGGAACTCGTGGAGCGCCGTGGCTTCGACTCCGGCAGCGTCGCCGATTTCGCCACCTCCGCCCGTCTTGAGGTAGCCGACGCGCGCCTGCACCTCGAGCCCGGGCGAGTACTCGAACGCGCCGAGCGCTCCCAGCGTGAACGTCGGCTTCGGGAAGCCGAGGTCGCTCCAGCCCCTTCCGGCGACGAACGGCCCCACGAGGAATCCCGGGCGTCGTCGGGGTGGGGCCCCGGGGCCGGTGGGCGCCTCCTCGGCGAACGGGTTCTCCAGATCGCGAGGTGTCCTCGTCACCTCGACGTTACCGTCTCCGTCGTGGTCGGGCGCCTTCGCGTCGGGCACGTGCTCGCCCTCGAGCTGCTCGAGCCGAGCCCGGACGCGACCCGCGTCCCCGCCGTTCGGCTCCGCCGCGACGTACGCGCGGTAGTCCTCGATGGCCGGCGCGGCGTTGTTCAGCGAGTCGTGGCATCGCCCGCGGTCGCGTCGGAGGGATGCGTCCTTCGGCCGCTTCGCGATGGCCACGTCGAACGACGCGAGCGCAGTGTCGCACCTCCCCTCGGCCGCGAGGCGCCGCGCATCGGCGGCCTCCCGCTCACCGGGAGTCTCCCACGCCCGCTGTGCGTCCGCCGCGTTCGCCCACCCGAAGACGACCGCCGCGATTGCCGCCGGCCATCGAACGCGAAGGAGCGTCATGGCTCAGTTGGCCGGCTTGGGCCCCTTCTCCGGGAGGCGCAGGCGCGGCAGATTCGACCGGTCGAGGCGCGGCATGACCAGCGGGACCGAGCCCACCGGGGCGGGCGCGGGCGGCTCCGCGGACGCTCCCGGAGCCCCCGACGCGGACGAAGCCGCCATGGCCGCGGCCGCGGCGGGCGGCACCCACCCCTTCTCCGCCCAGAGGATCTTCCCGAAGCGCGAGGACTTGTGAAAGTTGCCCTGGTTGAGGATGGGGGACCACGCCACGCCGGAGTTCTGCTGCATGGCGTAGAGGTTCACGCGCCACTCCGTTCCGATCTCCGGGGGCGTCGTCTTCGCCTTGTCGAACGACTTCCACGGAATCATCACCTCGACGACGTAGCCCTCGTCCTGGTCGTCGCTCTTGTCGAGCGTGCCCTTCACCTCGACGGCGCTCTTCTGCTTCGCGGACCAGTCCTGGTGGCCGAACGGGCCGTCCGGCTCCTTCCGCGGCGCGTTGTAGTCGTCGAAGCGCGAGTCGAACACGAGGTTCTGCGGATTGATCTGGATCTCGTAGTAGTCCTTGTTGTCCCCGTCGCCTTCGGGGTCGATCATCAGCTCGACGCAGTCCTTGGTCCACAGGTGCGGGTCCTTCTGCTTCGGGTCGAAGCCGCCCACGACGTCCTTGTCCTTCACGTCGAAGCCGAAGTACGCGCCCTCGTCACTCCACAGGAGCTTGGCGGTGCCGTTCACGGGGAAGCTCGTGTTCGGCCGTCCGGTGCGGACGTCCACGAACGGGCCCACGGTGGGGGCCGTGCGCCAGGCCTCTTCGTCCAGCTTGCCGTCGATCTTGATCTTCACGCCCTTCTCGAGCTTGTCCACGCGCACGCGCGGAACCTGGATGTTGACCGGGGGCTCCGGGGAGTCCGCCTTCGTCGCAATCGTCGCCACGAGGGCGCGGTTCTCACCCACGTTCGCGCCCTTCGAGATCTTCAGGCGCTCGGCCTCCTTGTAGGCGCCGGTCACGACCTGAATCTTGTTGGTCTTCACGTTGCGCGGGACCGTGAACTCCTGCTCGTCGACGTAGACCTTCCCCGCTTGCCATGCGCTGGGCCACATCACCTGGCGGGTCTCTCGCCACTCCCGGAGCGGGCCGACGTTGTCGATGTTGAGGATGCGCTCGCCCGCGCCGTCGATGACGTGCGTGAAGAGGTTCCACCCCTCCGAGCCGATCGCCTTCTCGACCTTCCAGTACATGGTCAGGCTGACCTTCTGCCCCGGCTTGACCGTTCCCTTCGGTTCGAGCCGGTACCCCACGAGGCGGAGCTTGCCGTCGAAGTCGATGTCCAGCTTGTGAGGGACGTCCGCCGGCGCGCTGTCCAGCACGTACGCCTGCAGTCGCTCCTTGTCCTTCTCGCTCACTTCCTTCGAGCCGCCGACGCATGCGGACGCGAGCAGCGCGACGGTGGCGACGAGCGACCTGCAGCGGAGGGAGCGTGCGTCGAGGGAGGGGCGGAGGTTGCGGCGGGACATGGGCGTCTTGGGAAGCATCAGTTGACTCCGGGGTTCGAGGCCGGCGCATCGGTCACGGCGATCTGTCGCGGATAGCGGTAGTCGGTCTTCAGGCGCACGACGACGCCGCGGTTGGTCGAGTCGGCCATGCCGCCGAGGATGGGCAGACGCATGTCGGCGGGTGGCCTCGCACCGCCGTCACTCGCGCGCCTGGCGGCGTACCTCCAGACGCCCACGGTGATGGCGACCGTCTCGCTCTCGAGCTCACGGTTGTCGGTGTTCGGGTACGTCGCCGGGATGGCGAACTCCTGCGTGTCGACGTAGACCTTGCCCGTTTGCCACGCGCTCGGCGCGAGCGCCTGTCGCTCGCCGTCGGCGTCGTTCACGATCTGGCGCAGAGGGCCCACGTTGTCCACGTTCGCGACCTGTCGGCCCTGGTCGTCGAGCACGTGCGTGAACAGGCGCCAGCCCGGCGTCAGTGGAGCCACGCTGCGCCAGTACAGCTTGAGCTTCACGGATTGCCCCCGCACGACGGCTCCCTGGGGATCCACGTCGTAGCCCACCAGGTGCACCTTCCCGCCGAAGTCGACGAGCGTGCGGTGCTTCACGTCGGAGGGAACCTCGTTCAGCACGTACTCGGCCAGCGCGGTATCGACCGTCGGCTTCTCGGCCTGTGAAGTGCCGCACGCGGCCGTGGCCACGGCAGCCAGGATCATCGTGGACGCTGTGCCGTACCTCATCGCTTCTTGCCTTTCTTGCGCGCCGACCGCTCGCGCTTTCGCTCGCTCTTTCTGGCGTTCTTCTCGGACTTCGAGAGCTGTCGCATCCGGCTCGAAGGGGGCCCCGAGGCCGAGCCAGGTGCTCCGGGCAGCCCCATGCCGGGCATTCCCATGCCGGGCATTCCAGGGAAGCCCATGCCGGGCATTCCAGGGAAGCCCATGCCGGGCATTCCGGGCAGCCCCATTCCGGGCAGCCCGGGCATGCCGCCCTCCGGCATGCCCGGGAACTTGCCGCTCTTCATGGCGCGGCGTGCGTTGCGCGCCATCGCGAGGTTCTTGAGGCCGGGGATCTGTCCGAGCAGGCCCATGTTCTGACCGAAGCCGCTCATCATCTGCTTCATGAACAGGAACTTCTGGATGAGCTCGCTCACGCCCTGTTCGGGATTGCCGGATCCGCTCGCCACGCGCCGCACGCGGCCGGGCTCACGGATGAGGCAATGCGGGTCGGCACGCTCCTGGCGCGTCATGGACTGGATCATCGCCTCGATGCGCACGAGCTCGCGGTCGTCGAGGTCCATGCCGGCGGGCATCATTCCCGACAGTCCGGGCATCTTGTCGACGAGGTCTTTCAGCGACCCCATCTGCTGGATGGTCTTCACCTGGGTGAGGAAGTCGTCGAGCGTGAACTCGCCGGAGAGCATCCGAGCGGCGTCTTCCTCCGCCTTCTTCGTGTCTACGACGTGCTCGAAGTCCTTCATCAGGCCGACCACGTCGCCCATGCCGAGCACGCGGCCCGCGAGGCCCTCCGGTCGGAACTCCTCCAGCTTGTCCAGGGTTTCCCCCAGGCCGACGAAGGCAATCGGAGCGCCCGTCACCTCCTTCACGCTGAGGGCCGCGCCGCCCCGCGCGTCGCCGTCCAGCTTGGTGAGGACGACGCCGGTGATGCCGAGCCTGTCGTTGAAGCCCTGCGCCGTCTTCACGGCGTCCTGCCCGATCATCGCGTCCACGACCAGGTAGATGTTCTCGGGGCGGATCTTCGATTTGATCTCGCCGAGCTCGTCCATGAGCGGCTCGTCGATGGCGAGGCGACCCGCGGTGTCGTACACGATGACGTCGCAGCCGAGGCGCTTGGCTTCGGCGTCCGCCGCCGCGCAGATGGCGACGGGCGTTTCACCCGGGACGTTGAAAACCGGGACGTCGATCTTCCCGCCGAGCACGACGAGCTGCTCGACGGCGGCCGGCCGTTGCATGTCGGCCGCCACGAGGAGCGGCTTCTTCCCCTCTCGCGTGAGGAAGCTCGCCAGCTTTGCCGCGGTGGTCGTCTTCCCCGAGCCCTGCAGACCCACCATCATGATGCCCGTGCGCCCCGACTCCGCGAAGCGGAGCGCCGCGCCCTCGTGGGTCATGAAGGCGACGAGCTCGTCGTGGCAGATCTTCACGAACTGGTCGGCGGCGCTCACGCGGTGCGTCTCGCCGCCGTGCTTGACGCGGGTGGCCACGGTCTGCCCGAGAGCGCGCTCTTCCACCCGCGCCAGAAACCGCTTGACGACACCGAGCTCCACGTCGGCCTCGAGCAACGAGAGCCGCACCTCGCGCAGTGCCGCCGAGATGTTCTTCTGGTCGAGCTCGTCGAGCCCTGCCAGCCGATTCTTGGCCTCTCGAAAGCCACGCGCGAGGGCGTCGAACACGGTAGAGCCTCGGCCTAGCGGGCGGCGACGACCAGCGTCGTTTCCGGGAAAAGACGGGGGAGTTCGAGCATCGGACGCTGCGGCGGCGCCGCGGCAACGCTCTTACCACAGTTGTCCCGAGGCCCCAGGGCGCGCCGTTTCAGGCGACTTTTCGCGGTCTTGGCGGCTTTCCCCGCCGCGCGAGCCGCGCGCTCACTTTGGAATGGGGATCGTCTCCGGCGGCTCGTTGCCGCCTTCGGGGCCGCAGCGGAAGTTGTCGAGCAGCGTCGTCGAGTCGAGGATGTGGTCGCCGACGTCCCAGATGGCGAACCGCAGCCGGATGGTCTCGCCGGGCACGACGCTGAAGGTCGTCCGCAGCCAGCTCGTGGCGGCGCCAGACTCGAACCCGGTGCCCTGCAGCTCGGTCGTTCCGTACTTGCAGTCGAACTGCTTGTTCCCCGCCACCGTCGGACCCGCGCAGACCTCCAGGAAGCCGGCGTTCACGCTGATGGCGTTGCCCTGCGAGTCGAACGAGACGTTCCGGTCGGGCGGCGTGTTCGGATGGGCGGAGTCGAGCAGGGCGACGAAGAAGTCGTTGAACTGGCTGCAGATGAACCCGGGAAACTCGAAGGTGTAGAAGTTGACGTCGAAGGAGCAGGACTGCGCGTTCGTCGGGACCTTGATCTCGAGGTCGAGCGCCATGCCGTCGTTCGCGCTGGTGTCGAACGCGGTGGCCGTCCCGGCGCAGGAAGGGAAGTCCTTCGGGAAGCCCGGGGGCGCCTTCGCGTAGGTGCACATGTCCGCGCCCGAGGGGGACGTCCCGACGCCCGGAGGAGGCGCCGGGCCCGGGCCGCTCCGCGCGACGCCGGAGGAGATGGCGACGAGCTTCGTGCCCTCGCGCGGCGCGACGTTCGAGCCGAACGAGTCCAGCAGACCGTGGCTCATGGGATTCGGAGGCTGCCCGACCGCGCCGCAGCCGCTCGGAGGCAGCGGGAGAGGGAACGGGATGGGCTGCGGGCCGAGCGACGCCACGGTGCCGTCCGGGAAGCCCCAACGCGCGCTGCGCAGCCCCCAGCTCTCTCCATTCTGCATGCGACAGATCCCCATCGCGAGCGCCGCCTGGACGGGATCGTTGCCATCGAAGGACACCGCGCCGTCGCACGCCGTGGGTTCGTCGTCCAGTCCACCGTTGCAGTCCTCGTCGATGAGGTTGCCGGCGACGTCCACCGCACCGGGGTTCGTCATGGGGTCGCAGTCGCGGCAGTCCCCCTGAGCCGGCGTGTAGCCGTCGCCATCGCCGTCCAGGTTCGGATCGGAGTCGGGGCACGGTGGTGGTGGCTTGTTCGGATTCCCGCCGTCGGTCGTGATGACCCCGCCGGTTCCGCTGATGCCGCCGAAGCCGCTCGTCGCGCCGGCACCCGTTCCGCCCTGCCCCGACCCTCCGGCACCGGCGGGATCGATCTGCCGCGACGAGCTGCTCGCGGAGCATGCGCCGATCGCGACGGCGAGTGGGACGAACGCGGCGGAGGCGACCTTCGGGCTCACGGGACGGAAGCGTACGCGACCCCGGGGCCGGCGCGAGGCGGTGGCGCCCCCGCGCTGCCTGGGTTGCGCATCCGTCCGAATTTTCCTGCCGGGTCGCGCGCACGGGGCCCCGCGGAACGCGACGCCGGTGCGTGCGCGCCGCGCCGAACCGCCTCGAATTCGCGGCGATTCTTGACCCCCGTCGCGCTGCGGCACAGGCTCGCGCACCCCCGAGACGGCCGTGGCGACGAGAAAGCGAAACAGGACGGGCGCCGGACGCGCCGACGGCGACGCGCGCGGCGCGGCGGGCGGCTCGTCCGCCGGCGCCGACGGTGACGAAGAAGGCGACGCGAGCGACGACGGCGAGCCCGAAGGTCCCGCCGACGACGAGCTCGAGGACGTTGGCGAGGGGGCGGTGGACGCGCCCAGCACCCGGGCGCTCGCACGCGTCCGCTCGGACGACGTCGCGCGGCTCGATCCGATGGCGCTCTACATGCGGGAGGTCCAGCGTCACCCGGTGCTCCCCGCCGAGGACCAGCGACAGCTCGCCATCCGATACCTGGAAGAGGGTGATCTGGACGCCGCAGCTCGGCTGGTGACGACGAACCTGCGGCTCGTCGTCAAGATCGCCTACGAGTACCGCCGCGCCTACAAGAACATCATGGACCTGGTGCAGGAGGGCAACATCGGCCTCATGCAGGCCGTGAAGCGGTACGATCCCTACCGCGGCGTGAAGCTGTCGTCGTACGCCGCATGGTGGATTCGCGCGTACATGCTGCGGTTCATCCTCAACAACTGGCGCATGGTGAAGATCGGCACCACGCAGGCGCAGCGAAAGCTCTTCTTCAACCTGAACAAGCAGAAGGAGAAGCTGCGCTTGATGGGGATCGAGCCGTCTCACGCCGAGATCGCGCGCCGGCTCGACGTCGACGAGAAGGACGTCATCGAGATGGACAAGCGGCTGTCCCGGGGCGACGCGTCGCTGGACGTACCCGTGGGCGACACGGACGGCAGGCAGACGACTCGCGGCGACCTCCTCCCGTCGTCGGAGCGTCCGCCGGACAGCGTTGCCGCCGGGAACGAGCTCGACGAGCTCGTTCGGAGGCACCTGGACGAGTTCCGGACGAAGCTCGCCGGGAAGGAGGCCGTCATCTTCGACCTGCGAGTGACGGCGGACGAGCCGCTCACGCTTCAGCAGCTCGGGGACCAGTTCGGAGTGTCTCGGGAGCGGGTCCGGCAGCTCGAGGCACGCCTCCACGGCAAGCTGCGGACGTTCCTCCGTGAGCGGATCGGAGACGGCGTCGAGATCGAATGATGAGACGACTCGGGCGGTTGCACGTCACGGGAACTCCCATCGGCAACCTGGGGGACATCACGTTTCGCGCGGTCGAGGTTCTGCGCGAGTGCGACGTGGTCGCGGCGGAGGACACTCGCCGCACGCGCGCCTTGCTGTCCCACCTCGACATCCACGGCAAGGTCCTCCTGTCCATCGAGGCGCACGCGACGGACATCGCGATAGGCGCCGTAGTGAGGCACCTGGTGGAAGGGCGGAACGTCACCCTCGTCACGGACGCCGGGACCCCGGCCGTGAGCGATCCCGGCGCGCAGCTCGTGCGGGCGTCGCTGAAGGCCGGCGCGGAGGTGGTCGTGGTACCGGGTCCCAGCGCCGTCACCGCGGCGGTCGCCCTGAGCGGCCTCGTGGAGGGGCCGTTCACGTTCCTCGGGTTCCTGCCGCGCAGGGGGCAGAAGCGTCGAGTCGCCATCGCCCGGATCGTCGAGGCGGAGGAGCCCGTGGTGCTCTTCGAGGCCCCGACGCGCACCGCCGACACGCTGGCCGACCTCGCGCGAGCGATGCCCGACCGCGAGGTGGCCGTGTGCCGCGAGCTCACGAAGATCCACGAGGAGGTCGTGCGCGGCCGCCTCGCCGACGTCGCGGGGAACGAACGAACGTGGATGGGCGAGGTGACGATCGTGCTCGGACCGGGCACGCGTCCCGCGCTCGAACAGGTCTCCGATGCGACGCTGGACGACCGCATCGCGCGCATGCTCGCGGAAGGGGACTCCGCCCGCGAGATCTCCGTCGAACTCGCGGCCTGGAGTCGACGCCCGCGCCGCGAGGTCTACGCTCGCGTCATCGACGCCCAGCGCAAGTACAAGGCGACGCTCCCAGGGCTCTGACGCGCTCGGCGCCGATCTTGCCGCGCCCCATCGTGCGCGGTACGTTCCTCGCCGTGAAGCACGTCGGCCTGCTCGCCCTCGCGGCGGCAGTCGCGTTCGCGGCTTGCCAGCGCGAAGAGAAGCGACCCGCGGGCGTGGACCCGGGCAGCCTCGGCGTCGGTGGGGGTGTCGGCGGGGGCGTCGGGGGTTCGGGTGGGGCCGGCGGGACGGGGTCGCAAGACGCTGCGCCCGGCGACGGCGGGAGCCTGCTCACGGGAGTCGTCGTCGTCGTTGGCGGTGAAGAGCTGGAGCTCGTCGATGCGTTCGCGGGGCTCGCGGACGTCGTGGCCGAGGCCGAATCCGGCGGGTTCGTCATGACGACCTACGACGGAACCGCGGGCGTCCCGTTCGAGCTCGCGGGCGTCCGCACCGCCGCGGGGACGTGGCTCGGCGCATCGCCGACCGGCGGATCGCAGGACGTGATGGCCGCGCTGTGGCCCATCGAACCTGGTTCGATGCAGCCGGAGCAGGCGCCCGTCGTCTCTCGCGGCGTCGTCGATCAAATTTTCGCCACGCTGCTCTCGACGAACCAACCCGACCCCACGAAGGCGCAGGTGGTGCTGCAGTTCGTCTCCGCCGGCGGTCCCGTCGCCGGCGTCTCGGTGACGCCGCCCGGCTCGGCGAGCGTCGCCTACCGTACCGGTGGCACGTGGTCGGACGCCGTCGCCGAGACCGACTCCACGGGCCTCGTGGCGGTGCTCGACGTCGAGGCGCTCGCGTTCCCGGGCACGCTGCAGGACGTGCCGTTCAGCGTCGCGAACGATCGGCGGGCGACGCGGCTCATGACGGCGCGTGACGCGGTGACGATCGCCGCGGTCACCGTGGACTGAGTCAGCAGGGCTCGTCCGAGCAGCCCTTGGGACTCGGACAGCAAGTTTGCCCGTCGGCGCAGCCGCCCTCGCCGTTGCACGAGCATTCCTGGTCGGCACCGCTCCCCGTGCAGGCTTCGCCGCGCCGACACGTCACCCCGCCGCACTCGCAGACGCCGCCGGCGCTGGTGCAGTCCGCGCCCGGCTGTTCCCCGCATCGACTCGGCAGGCCGCAGCCGCACGCGCCGTTCGAGCAGACGAACCCCGCGCCGAGGCCGAGGGCCGTGCAGTCGTTTCCACACGAACCGCAGTGCTCGCGGTGGTCCCTGGACACGCAGCGCCCGTCACAGAGCAGCTCACCGGACTTGCACGTGACGGGGGCCCCGTCCGGCGTGACGGGAGCGTCGGGCTGCGCGCCGTCCGGCGCGGCGCCGTCCGCGACGCCGAACGCGAACTGGCCGTAGTCGTTCTGGCACGACGCCAGCGCGAGGACCGACAGGAGGCCGACGGTCAATCGCATGCGCCGTCCGTACAGCCGCGGGAGCCGGGGCAGCAAGTTTCGGACGAGTCGCAGGCACCTCTGCCGTTGCAGCTGCACCCCGTGGTCATGCCACGGCGCACGCAGGTTTCGCCGGCGACGCACGCTTCGCCGCCGCACAAGCAGAGCCCCGCGGCGCAGATCCCGGTGATGGTCCCGCAGTCCGCGTTGTGACGACATCCGCTGCCCTCGCCGGCGGTGCCGGCTGCGCCCGCGGCCCCCGAGGCCCCGGCGGTCGAGCCCGCCGCGCCACCCGAGCCCGCCGCTCCCGCGCTTCCTCCGGCTCCGCCGCCATCGAGCCTCCCGCCTCCGAACTCGAAGTCGCCGTAGTCGTTGGTACACGCTGCCGCCGGCAGCGCGACGAGCGACGCAGCGAGCAGGCGCCGCATCAGAACGAGCCGGCCACGGTGACCGAGCCTGGGCCAACGCCGACGCCGACCCTCGGTCCGCGGGCGGCGGTCGTCGCCTCCTGGCTCGGCTTGCTGGTCAGAAACAGCACCGTGCCAGCGGCGAGGCCCACCACGCCGACCACGAGACCGACGTTGGCCACCGTCTGGTACGTCTCGCCGCTGTCTCGGTCGTCCTGGAGATCCGGCGGGCACTGGCCGTTGGTGCAACGGTCCTCGAGCTTTCCGAAGGCGGAGTTGTTCATCGCGCCGAAGATGCCGAAGGTCGCAAGGCCGAGGACTCCGATGCCGCCGGCGACGTACGCCAGCGTTCGGCCTCCGCCCTTCTTCGAGTCGAGCTCCACGGCTGCCGACTCCTCCGTCGGTGGCGCTTCCCCTGCCTGCGTGGCTTCGGACGCTTCGGCCAGATCGATGGAGGCCCCTCCGCCGGCGTCGAGCTGCACTTCGCGCTGGACCTTGCTGCCCGACGGGGTCGTCAGCGTCACGACGTACTTCCCCGGCTCCTTGGGGACTTCCTTGCCCCACGACGACGAGGGGAGCTCGGCGTCGCCGACGCTCACCTTCGCACCCGGCGACGGATCCGCGACGATGACCTTGAGCATCCCGAGCTTCTTGCGCACTTCGTTCATCTCGTTGCGCGCGGACTGAGCCGTCTGCGCGTACTTCTCGTCCGCCTTGGCGGCCGCGTCGGCTTCCGCGGCGGTCGCGTCGAACTCCTGGTAGGCCTCCACCGTTCGCCCGAGCTCCACCAGCGTTCGCGCGACCATGAGGTGGGAGTTCGGGCTGGCCACCGTGCCGTAGGAGTCGCGAAATCCTGCCAGCGCCTCCTCGAAGTTCTTCTTGTCGAAGGCCTTCTTCGCCTTCTTGTACTGCGTCTTCGCGTCGTCGAGCTGCTTGGGCGTCGCCTGGTCGAGCGCCGCTCCGTCGGCGTACGCCGCGCCCGGCGACGCGAGAGCCAGCGCGGCGACCACGCCCACGAGCGCCATTCTTCGAACCCTTCGCGTCATTTCGCTCTCTCCTCGGTTGCCTGGCACGTCCGCGCGGCCAGGCGCTAGATGTCGTCAGGGGTGAACTTCTTGCGTGGCTTCTTCGGCGCCGCGCGCGGCACCGGCGCTTCACGCGGCGCGGGTGCGCTGCGCCGTGCGGGTGCGGGCTGCGCTGCGGGTGCAGGTGCTTCCGGAGGCTTCGGCTCGACCGCGGCCTGCTGCGGCGGGCGGCCAGCGTCGGCGGCCGGTGCCTCGGACGCCGGTGGTGCAGGTGACGCGCTCTCGCCTGGCGGCGCCTCTGGAGGCGCGGCGGCGGTTTCGACGGGTGCGGGTGCGGGTGCGGGCGCGGGCGCCACCTCGACGGGCGTCTTCGCCTCGGCCGAGACGGACTCCGGCGCGGGCTTGGTGCGGCCGAAGAGGAGCGCGAGGATCGCGAGGACCGCGAGCCCGCCCACGACGCTCCCGACGACCACACGCAGCTTCTTGGTGCGGTCGGGAACGACCGGCGGCGCGTCGGCGTCGGCGGTGGACCCGAAGTCCGACGCTCCGTTGCCATCCCGTGCCCGAGCGAACGCTTGATCCATCGAGTCCGCGGCCGCTGCTGCCGACGGGTCGCGGAACGCCATCGCGGCCCCGAATGAGCTCACGGGACCGTCGTCGATGGGCATCGAGATCGCCGGGGCTTGCTCGACGGCGTCCTCGTCGTCGACGGGAGTCGTCAGCGCCTTGACCCATGCGTCCACTTCCTTCTTCGGCGCACCGCTCGCGAGCGTTCCGGACTCTTCCGTGAGGAACGCCGGCGGAGGCGGGACGTCCTTCGGAGGCAAGGTGGGCGCGTCCGAGCTGTCGAGGGGTTCCACGTCGTGAATGCTGATGGCGTCGAGACTCGACAGCTCGGGTTCGATGCTGGGTGGCGGCTCCGACGGTGGCTCGATGCGTGAGACGTGAATGTCGCGCACGCTCGGCATCGTGGAAGCCTCTTCGCTCCCGAAGGCGGGCGGGGGAGCCAGCGGGGACGGCATGCCGAGCATCGTTCGCTTGCCCGCGGGCCCCGGCGGTGCAGGTTGCCGCGGCGGTGGCGGGCCTGCGGCAGCGGGGGGTGACGGACTCGCGCCCGTCACGGGGAGCGGTGGCGGACTCGCGCCGGTCACGGGGAGCGGTGGCGGGCTCGCACCGAGCGGAGGCGGCCCGAGCGGGGAGGGCATGCCGAGCATCGTCTGCTTCGCGGGCGGACGCCGCGGGGGCGGGTCGGGTCGTGGCAGTGTGTCCGGCTCCACGGTGCTGGGAGGCGTGGAGGGCGCCGCGGTGGTGTCCGTGGGGGCGGGCGATGGAGTGGCATGGGGTGGTGGCGGGCTCGCGACGGGCGGGGCCGGTGGGCTCGCGACGGGTGGGGCCGGTGGGCTCGCAACCGGGGGCGCGGGGGGACTCGCGAACGGGGACGCCGGACCCCTTGGAGCGTCGCCTGGCGCGGCGGTCCAGGTCGCTCCCGATTGCTTGGCGGCGGGGCGTCGGCTGCGAAACCTCGCGCTGAGCGGGACCTTCTCGTCGGAGCCCGTCGCCTTGTCGATGGCGCGCCGTCGCGGGCCGATGCTCACCTCGGCCAGCTCCGCGACGAGCTGACCGGAGTCGCCGACGGATCCGAGCAGCAGGCCGGACCCGTCCACCGCGGCCAGCATCTCCCCAACCGTCTCGTACCGCGCGCTCGGCTCGCGCTCGAGCGCCCTGGCGACGATGCTCGCCAGGGTCGCGCTCACCGGGTCCGCGCCGGGAGTCTTCAGCTCGTCCAGGCGCGGTATCGCCGCGGACTTCACCTTGAGCGCGATAGCGTCGTGGCTGGCTCCGACGAAGAGGCGCCGATTCGACAGCATCTCCCAGAGGATGACGCCCACCGAGAAAACGTCGGCGCTCGCGCTCGCCCTCGCGCCGTCGGAGAACAGCTCCGGCGCCAGATAGGCGGCCCGGTCGGCGTGCTTCGCGAACGCCTCGAGGCCGGAGACGATGGTGGCGAGCCCGACGTCGGCGATCCGCACCTCACCGTCGGTACCGAGGAAGACGGTGTCGGGGCTGACGCCCCCGAAGACGAACGGCTCGTCCTCGCTCAGGTTGGTGCCGGCGGCGTGTACCGCCTCGAGGGCGAGCAACAGGTCCTTGCCCACGCGAAGCGCCGCAGACTCGCTGAAGGGCTTGCGCTTGATGCCGGCCTGTCGGAGCAGAGCGCGCAGGGCCTCTCCCTCGAAGTAATCGGTGACGATGCCGACCTCGTCCTCCCCGACGACGACGTCCACGACCCGAGCGACGCCCCGATGCTCGACCTCCATGCCCCACCAGGCGCCCTCGCACACCGCATCCACCGTCGCCGCGCCGATCTCCGCGGTGCTGACGCGCCGAACCGTGGCGGGCAGTCCTTCACCCTCGCCGCTCACGGGTTTGGCCGCCCACAGCGGTCCGAAGAAGCTCCGGGCTATTTCGCAGATGTACTCGTAGCGCCCCAGCGTCCTCGCGAGGCCCCCCGTCGGCCGCGGCGGAAGTCCCACGCCTCAGTCCTCCCCGGCCAGGTGGCAGGTCCACATCGTCCCGACAGTCTACGGCGTCGGGACCGGGTTTTCGACTATTCTGGTCAGCCTTCGGCCTCGTCCCGGCAAAGGACGAAGTAGTTCTCCGTTTCCACGCCACCTCGGACGGCCTTCCCGATCGAGACGTGGGACGAGACGCCCCGCATGTAGTCCTTCATGCCGGCGTACACGAAACGGCCGAGGCGCGACGACTGGGGGACGATTTCCGGCCAGGTCTTCGCCTTCTTCGGCGGCAGTCTGGTGTAGTCGATCACGTACTGACTCAGCGCACCGGCGGTTCCCTCGGGCTCCCCGTGCGCGACGTAGAAGCCTGGCCCGGTCGCCCACGCCATGGTCTGGTGGTTGTAGCCGTACAGCTCGCCCGAGTCGTCGTCGGCCTTGCAGAAGCGCTTCTGGAAGAAGTTGAAGGAGGGCAGCGAGTTCTTGCCGTGGTGGATGACCTCTTCGAGCGGCTCCGTCGCCGACGGTACGAAGAAGTCGGCGTCCAGCGGCGCGACCTCGCTGCAGACCTTCCAGAGCGTCGCCATCGCCTTCTTCGTCAGGCCGCGCAGGGCCATCAGGCGACCACGCGGTGTCATGCCGTCGAACGCTTCGGTGATGCGTTCGAGAGTTCGGTCGTCGGAGTGTCCGAGCAGCAGCGTGTCGATGATCACGATGCCCGGAGTCTCTCTGAGTCGGGGCGCGCGTCAAGGGTGGGTGGGCACCGCACCCCGCGTCGGCCTCTCAGTTCGCGCTCAGATCGACCTTTCGGCCTGCGACCGGCGTCACGTGCAACAGGACGAACGTGTCGAAGCTCGCCTTGTTCTTGTCGAGCTGAGTGACGGACGCGGCGAGATCGTACGCCAGACCCCACTCCACCACCTCGGCGGCCGAGACGAAGAAGAGCTTCGAGTCGCAAGCCGGGGCGCGCCGCTCGATGGTCTCCCCGGTCATGGAGAGGTCCGGTCCGGCGAATCCCTTCCCGCGCTTGTTCGCCATGCCGCCCGCGATCTTCCAGACCGCGGTTCCGCGGTCTTCCAGGATCATCGCGACCATGCTGCAGGGCGCAGGGTCGTTCACCCTGGCGAGCGGCGTGAAGGTCAGCTCCGCCGGGAACTCC
The DNA here is from genome assembly GCA_964487605.1 of uncultured Polyangiaceae bacterium. Lineage (GTDB taxonomy): Bacteria > Myxococcota_A > Polyangia > Polyangiales > Polyangiaceae > JAJDAH01. The sequence continues at coordinate 52,036 of CAZARU010000013.1, read as the reverse complement.
TTGCGCGTCTCGGTCTTCAGGACGATGGTCGCCGCCCCGAGGTCGGCCAGCGCGTCCACCGCCATCACGACCCACGCCATCTTCGCCTTGCGAGCGACGCGCAGGGGGAACGACTTGCCGTCGATGTGCTCCTTGGCAGGGGCCAGCTCGGTGTCCAGGCGCGACCGTCCGTCGGGCTGACCGATGAGCACCGTCGCCCACCCCACCTTCGCGTCGAGCTCTCCGATCGACACGTCCGGAGGTCCCGAAGGCGCGGCGGGCGTCGCGACGGATGCCGCCGGCGCCGCCGACGCCACGGGCTCGCTCTTCGCTTCGGATTTCGGCGGGTCCTCGCAGGCCGGAAGGGTCAGGGCGGTGGCGATCCACACCGCGGACCAGCGGGTCATCGGGCTAGGCGTCATGCGCGGAGTCTACTGAAAGTCGCTGCAGATCGCCTCGCTGGGCGACAGGATGATCTCCTGCGTGCAGCGCGCCGCCGGCATGAGGCAGAGGCCGCTCTGGCAGTCCAGGTCCGCGGCGCAGGTCTGGCCGTTGGCGAGCTTCGGCTCGCAGGTCTGCATGTCCATCGGCCCCTCGCACTTCAGGCTCGAGGCGCAGGGCTTCGTGGGCGCACACGCAGCGCCCGCCGTCGGGACGCGCGCGATGCAGTTGGATCCGTCGCAGTAGAAGCCCTCTTCGCACATCTGGTGCGGCTCGGTGCAGGGGAAGCCCCCCTTCACGGTCTCCGCCACCTGGCACGTGCCGTTGCGCTGCCCGGCCCTCCGGACGCACGAGAGGTCGGCCGCCTTGTTGCAGTCGCCGTCCTCCTGGCAGATCGAGTCTTTCTCGCCGTCGCCCGGCTCGACCAGGTCGCAGGGGGCTCCCCGCGTCTGCACGATGGCGCGCTCGACCGACGTGAGCCGGCCATCGGCGTACGCCGCCTCGACGGCGTCGAGGCACTCCTTGGCGCCCTCGGACGAGTACTCGAAGGACGGATGGAGATCCTCGCACGCCGCCGACTGCGCGGCCTGACACGCCGCCGCATCGGGTGCGGCGCACGCGGCCACGACGGTGTCGTTGCACGCGCGCTTCGCCCACTCCGCGCAGAGGTCGGTCACGGTGGCGTACGGGTCTCGGGACTTCTTCTTCGCAGGGCCCTCCTTCGTCGATGAGGAGCAGGCCGAGGACGCGAGGGTGAAGGCGAGCGCAAGGGCGACGGACAGCCTCATGCACGAGACCCTAGCTCAACCTCCGAGCGGCGGCACGACCGGTTCGCGCTTTCCACCCCGGGCCCGTCGTTGCAAGGTCCCCGCACATGCCGCGCCTGCCGACGCCACGCGACGCGCTTCTGGCCTGGGTGGGCGCAGTGCTCGCCACGACGTTCGGCGGCACGCTGCTCGTCGCCCTGCTCGTCGTCGCCGGCGTGACCGAGAACGTGCCCGGCGAGGATCTCGGCGACCGCCTCGACGGGCTCTTGCGCTCGCCCACGTGGCTCGCGCTCACCACGTTCGTCAACGAGCTCCTCCTGCTGGGCGTCGTCGTGGTCGCGCTGCGAGTGCTCTCCCTGGACGCCGTGCCTTCCCTCGGGCTCGTGCCGACGACACGGCGCGCCGTCCTGGGCGCGTGCGCGCTGGTGTTCGGCGTGGCCCCCTTCGCGTCGGCTGCCGCCGAGGTGGCGAAGCGGGCCCTCGGGGCGGATCCGACGGTGATGAAGACCGTGGCCGCTGCCGCACGGAGCGCGGGACCCGCGGAGATGCTGCTCCTGTTCGTGGCGCTCGCTCTCGCCCCCGCGGTCGCCGAGGAAGCGTTGTTCCGTGGCGTCGTGCAGTGCGGGTTCTCGGAGGCCCCCGCGCCCGCTGCGATCGGGGTGTCGGCCGTCACCTTCGGCCTCATCCACCTCGAGCCCGTCCACGTCGTCGGGACGACCCTGCTGGGAGCGGCGTTCGCGACCGCGCGCCACGTCACCGGGTCGCTCGTCCCGCCCATGGTGGCCCACGGTGTCTACAACACCGGGGTGCTCCTGTACGTCCGGTTCTCCGACGACGCCCTCGACGGTGACGTCGAGCTGGGGCCGCTGATCCTGGGCGCGCTGGGCGTCGCGCTCGGCTGGTCGCTCCTTCGCCCCCAGGGGCGACCGTGACCACGCCGCGAATCGGCCGTCGCGCAGTCGTCACCGGGCTCGGCGCCGCCGCCGTGAGCGCGGTTGCGCGGCCAGCGGGTGCCGATACGCCCCCCTCCGACGCTCTGGTGCAGCACGATGTCGTTCTGGAAGGCGATCCGCGCATCGCTCGTCGCGCCCTCGTGCTCGAGCCTCGTGGTGTGCCCCCGGGCGCGCCGCTGCCGGCCCTCGTGCTGCTCCACGGGCTCGGTGAGACGGGGAACGAGCGGCTCGGCATCCACGCCTGGGGCGAGCGCTACGGGCTCGTGTCCGCTCACGAGCGGCTCGTCCGACCGCCCATCGCGCGGACGCACCCGCGCGCTCGGTACCTCTCGGACGAACGAGTCACGTGGCTCAACGCGTCGCTCTCCGCGCGGCCCTTCGGTGGGGTCCTCCTCGTGTGTCCCGTGACGCCGAACCCCCATCGCGTCGGGCCCTCCGCGCGAACGCTCGACCGGTACGCTGCGTGGCTCGAAGAGGTTCTGCTCCCTGCCGTCCGCGGTCGAGTGCCTTCGTTCCGGGATGGGAGCCCCGTCGGTCTGGACGGCTGTTCGCTGGGCGGGTACGTGGCGTTCGAGGTGTTCCTTCGCAGGCCACACGCCTTCTCGACGCTCGGCGGCGTCCAGGCGGCGCTCACGGAGCCCTCGGCGCTTCGCTACGCCGAGCAGGTGGCCGACGCCGTTTCGCGCGTGGGGCCGCGCCCGATTCACGTGCTGACCTCGACGGGGGACCCGTACCTCGAGGCGAATCGCGTCCTCGCGAAACGGCTGGTCGACCTCGGCGTGCCCGCGACGTTTCGCGCCCCGCCTGGGCCGCACGACCAGCCGTGGCTCCGAGAAGTGGGAACCCTCGAGATGCTGCTCTGGCACGGTCGAATGCTGGGAGCGCTCTCGGCATGACCGCGAGACTCGTCACCCGATGGGCCGAACTCACCGAGGGCGGAGGTGATCGTGTCGCCGTGGTGGACGAACGTGGCGAGACGTCGTTCGCGCAGCTGGGGAGAGTGGCGGGCGCGGTGTCGGCCGAGCTGGTGAGCAGGCAGCTCGCGGGGCGGCGGGTGGCGATGCTGGTGACCCAGGGCGCGGGGTGGCTGCAGGCATTCTTCGGCGTCGTGGGCGCCGGGGCCGTGGCCGTCCCCCTGAGCCCGCTCCACCCCGAGGCGGAGCAGAAATGGTTCGTGGAAGCTTCGCGGTCCGAAGCGATCATCGTCTCGCGAGACATGGCTCACCGGGTGGCTCCCTACGCCGACGGTCGCTTCGTCCTCGTCGTGGAGGACGTGACGCCCGCGGGCGTCGTTCCGCGAGCGCCATCGACCTCGGTCGCGGACGTGGCGACCATTCTCTACACGAGCGGCACGACCGGGAAGCCCAAGGGCGCGCTCATCACGGGAGGGAATCTCTTCGACCTGGCGCGGCTGGTCGGCGCGGCGTGGGAGTGGCGCGAGACGGACGTGCTCCTCCACACGCTTCCGCTGCACCACCTCCACGGCCTCGGAATTTCCCTCTTCGTGTCCGTGCTCGCCGGCGGCCGCACGCGCATGATGGCGAAGTTCGACGCCGATCGCGTCTGGGACGCGCTCCCCGAAGCCACCGTGCTCATGGGGGTGCCCACGATGCACAAGAAGCTCCTCGATGCGTTCGACGCGAGCGCCAGCCACCGCGACCGACGTGCCAGCGCGATGCGCAAGCTCCGGCTGCTGACCAGCGGATCCGCCGCGCTGCCGGCGACCATCGGGGAGCGCCTACGCGATCTCTCGGGCGACTATCCGCTCGAGCGCTTCGGGATGACCGAGATTGGCGTCGGCATGTCGAACCCGCTCCGGGGGGTCCGTGTTCCAGGGACCTGCGGTCCGGCGCTGCCGGGCATGGAGATTCGAATCGTCGACGAGCACGGCGCCGAGGCGCGACCCGGAGAGCCCGGCGAGATCTGGATTCGCGGCCCGACGGTCTTCGCGGGGTACGACGGTCTCGACGACGCGACGCGCGCCGCCTTCTCCGACGGCTGGTTTCGCAGCGGAGACACCGCGACGTGGACGGAGGCCGGCTACGGCAAGATCCTGGGCCGCACTTCCGTCGATATCCTCAAGAGCGGCGGTTACAAGCTCTCGGCCCTCGAGATCGAGGAGGTCCTTCGCGAGCATCCGGTGGTCGCGGACGTCGCGGTGGTCGGGCTCCCCGACGAGACCTGGGGCGAGATCGCGGTCGCCGCCGTCATGCTTCGGGCCGGCGCGGCTGGCGCGCCCGATCCCGACCTTCGAGCGTGGGCGAAGAGTCGGCTGGCCGCGTACAAAGTTCCGAAGCACGTCCTCTACTTCGACGAGCTTCCTCGAAATCCCGTCGGGAAGGTCATCAAGCCCGAGCTCGCCCGTCTCGTGGCCGAGCGGCTGGGGTGATCCTCGCCCGGTCCGTCGCGTCAGCGGGGCGGGTCGGACGGCTCTTCGGTGCGCGGCGTGGGCGCCGCGCTCCCGGGCTTCTTCTTCGCGACGGGCAGTCGCCGCGATTCCCCGTCCACGAAGCGCACGAGCCCGTGCCGCAGCCGCTGGTAGACGTCCGCGCGTTCGTCCTTCACGTCGTGCTTCTCCCCGGGGTCACGCGCCAGATCGAAGAGGCGGTACTCCTGGGTGTCCTCCCGGTAGACGAGCTTGTCGTCGCCCTCGACGAGCGCTGCCCAGTACTTTCGATGGTGCTCCGAGTGGAAGATCTCCACGATGAAGTTCGGCCGCTCCAGCCGCCGCCCGACCAGCGCGGGGATCAGGTTGCGTCCGCGGAGCTCGTCGAAGCCCTTGCGGACGCCGAGCAGGTTCATCAGGGTCGGGCCGAAGTCGTGGTGGACGACGGGCTCGCGTACCCGCCGCGGCTTCGAGCCGGGGACGTGCAGGACGCCGACCGTCAGGGTCTCCGCGTCGTAGACCGTCGTCGCGTGCGTCGCCACGCCGTGCTCGCCGAACGCCTCGGCGTGATCGCCGGTGACGACGACGAGCGTCCGCTCGAGGAGCGCGCGCCTCTCGAGCGCCTCCACCAGGCGCCCGACCTCGCGATCGACTCCCCAGATTTCCGTGTCGTATCGGTCCAGGTCCTCGTCACCGAAGTCCGGGCTTCCCGGGAACCGCTCGTACCGAGCGTGAGGTTCGATCAGGTGAATCCAGAGGAGAAACCGCTCCCGCGAGCGGCGGTCCAGGAGTTCGATCGCGCGGTCCACGATGACCCGCGCCGATGTCCCGTGGAACTCGCCGCCCCGCACGGAGATCTCCGTCGACACGTCGTAGGTCGAGAAGCCGCGATCGTATCCCCTCCCCTCGCGGGGCAGGACGCCGCTCCACCGCGGCAGCACGGCCATCGTCTCGAATCCGGCGTCCGACAGGTACTTCGGGATCCACGGGGCGCTCTGGTCGAAGGCGGGCACGCGAGCACGGCCGTCGCGCTCCCACGGCAAGGTCGAAGGAGGGCGCGAGCTCCAGAGCGAGGCGATGGTCAGGCGCGTGGACGAGGTGGCGGCGTACGTTCGCTCGAAGACCGTCGCGGACTTCTCGGCCAGCGCCGACAGCTCCGGGGTCGTCGGGCGAGAGTGCCCGAGGAGCGAGGTTCGATCGGCGCGGACGGCCTCGATCGTGACCACCACGGCGTTGGCGGCGCTCTGCAGGCCCAGGCGATCCTCGAACCACCGCGGCGGAACTGCCACGACCGCCGAGGAGGCATCTTCGCCGTTGCAGTTCTGATCGACGCCATCGTCGGGGACGTCCTTGGCGGCGGGGCCCACGTCGTCGTCGAAAGGCGCGCAGTCGCCGCCCTGAAGGAGCGACGAGTAGCCGTCACCGTCGAAGTCCGTCGCGGTCCTCAGCAGGTGAACGATGCCGCCGGTCCAGGCTCGCCCGCCGATCGCCGCCCGCGGGAGATCCTCCCACGTGGACACCAGCACGGCGCCCACCACCGCCAGGCCGCCGCCCGTCGCCAGGAGCTTGCGCGTCGAGATCGCGCGTCGCGCGACGACCCTCGCGAGAGCGGCCAGAGCGACGAGAGCGGCCACGGGTGCCGTGACCCACGCCGCGCCCAGGGCGCCGAGCCCTGCCGCGTTCTCCGTGACGGCACCCACCGTCGTCGTGGCGGTCACACCCGCCGAGAGCGCCGCACACGCCGCGAAGGCGAGTCGCGGGTGCCGTGCGAGCCGCCGCCGGATCACCGAAAGGATCCCCACGAGCGCGGCGTGCGCCACCCAGGCCACGGCCGCGAGCAACGGGACGGCGAGGGCCAGCACCGCCGTCGAGAGCGTTCGATCGTCGGCCCGACCCGCGGCGAGCGCCGAGCGGTACATCAGCAAGAAGAGCAGGCCGAGCGCTGCGGGAGCGGCCATCCGACGGTCTGGTGACCCGGCGGTCGGGACCTGCGCGGCCGGGCGTCGCCCCGAGAGGACGTGAAGCGCCGGCGCGACGACGAGGCCGGCCAGGAGCAACCACGGCGCTGCGAACGCGAACAGCCCGAGCGCCACCGCGGCCCGCGAGCCGACCCGATCCACGTCCGCGTGGGCGCTCTGGATGGCGTCGGTCGCGGCGAACGCGAGTGCTCCGCCCCAGCTCCACGCGACGGTCGTCGCCCACTTCCGTGGTGACGCGTCGCTCCCGACGATCGAGTCCCCCGCTTCGGTGCCGTCCGCGCTCATGCCTCGCTACCGGTTCCCGGATGCTAGTCCCGGGCCCGCTCCAAACCCGGTGGAAACTTCGGATGCGCGGTACTACGGTCGGCGCCGGTGCTGCGCCGAGCCTCCCGTCGCATCCTGGGCAACGCTGCTGCGGCCTTCGATCGCGCCGCGACCTACGCGGCTTCGGCGACGTCCGCGCGGGCTCGGAGGCACAGCGCGGCGGAGGCGCTGGGTCACGACGAGAGGATGAGCGTTCTCGCGATGCTCGGCGCCGCGTGCGACGCGGCGGCGGGCCCCGGGTTCTTCCGAGAGCCGCGGCCCATCTCGGTGTCGGAGCGCCCGGTGCGCACCTCGAACGGCGCCGACGTGAGGGATCTCTCCTGGCCCAGCCCCCACAGCGTCGTGATGCCCGACATCGCTTCGCGCTACGAACGCAGGGCCAACGACGTCGCGGGAGCTCGGGCGTTCTTCCACGCGCGTCCACGACCCGTGGCGATCTGCATCCACGGTTACATGGCCGGCTCCTACGCGGTGGAGGAGCGCGTCTGGCCCGTGCGCTGGTTCGGAAAGCTCGGGCTCGACGTGGTGCTGTTCGTACTGCCGTTCCACGGTGTGCGCGCCGACCCGCGGCGACGTGGTCCGCCGCCCTTCCCGGGCGCCGACCCCCGCGTCACCATCGAAGGCTTTCGGCACGCCATGGCCGACCTGCGAGACCTCGTCAGGTGGCTCGGTGAGCGCGGTCACCCCTCGGTGGGCGTCATGGGCATGAGCCTCGGCGGCTACTCGACCGCCCTCGCGGCCACGGTCGAGCCCTCGTTGTCGTTCGCGATCCCCATGATCCCGCTCGCATCCATCGCGGACTTCGCGCGCGATCAGGGTCGTCTCGGGGAGGGTGGCGCCCGTACGGCCCAGCAGCATGCCGCGCTCGAACGCGTGTACGCCCCGGTGAGCCCGCTGCATCGCCCGCGGCTCATCGAAGCGCGTCGAATCCTCGTCGTCGCCGCCAAGGCCGACCGTATCACCCCGGTGGCGCACGCTCGCAGGCTCTCGAGTCACTTCGGCGCGCAGCTCGACTCCTGGCATGGCGGGCACCTGCTCCAGTTCGGTCGGTCGGACGGTTTTCGAACGGTCGGCCGCAAGCTGGGCGAGCTCGGGATCATCGAGCGCCGGGCGGACGCGGGTCGGAAGTGATAGTTTCCTCACACGTTGCGCGACACGCCGCCGGCCCCACCTGCCGTTCGCCCGCCGACGGCGGTCGTGTGGATCCAGCACGGAGACCGCGTGCTGCTCCTTCGGCAGGGGGAGAGCCTGATCGGCCGCGGGGGGAACTGCCAGATCCAGTGCGAAGATCCGCTCGTTTCGCGGCAACACGCCAAGATCGTCGTCGAAGCTCACGGCGCCAAGGTGGTGGACCTCGCGAGCGCGAACGGCGTGTTCGTCAACGGGCGTCGCGTCGAGGGTGTCCTCGGGCTCATCCCGGGCGACGTCGTCACCGTGGGCCAGCAGGAGCTTCGCGTCCTCGAAGGCAACGAGGCCGAGGACGCTCGCTTGCGGGGTGATCGCGTCGAGACGCCGGAGACGCTGCGCCCCGTGCTGCCGTTCGAGCCGTCGGCCATCGCGGCCGAGCGTCGTGAGGTCCCGTCCACGGATCGGCGCGACGTCTTCGAGGTCCTCGGCGGGCTCGCCGAGCGCGCGTTCGCGCTAGGGCGCCCGGCCGACGCCGAGCGCGTCCTCGAGTCGCAGCTGACGCACATCCTCGGTGCGGCGCGTGAGGCGCGGAAAATAGACGAAGTCGTCGCGCGCTCCGCGGCATCGTGGGCGCTTCGCCTCGCCGAGATGACGCGGAAGGGCGCCTGGGTCTCCTACGTGTTCGCGCTCTACGGGTTCGCCGAGCGACCGCTACCCGCGGACTTCGTCGACCGGCTCGACACGCTCGTCGGGTCGGTGCAGGGGCTCGACCTGGCGGTCATCTCGGCGTACCTGGACGTGCTCGGGGAGAACGTGCGGGCACTCTCCGCGCAGGACCGGCAGCTCGTCCAGCGAATTGCCGCCCTGGCGCGCCGAGCCGCGCGCTGAGTCACTCCGAAGGCGCGCGCTCGCAGCGTGGCGAGTCGAGGACCACCGTGACGCCGCGGTTGCTCGGGACGGCCTGGTTCCAGACCTTCGTCACGGCCTCGCTGCCCGTGAAGATGTCGACGTGCTCGCCCTTGACCTTCATGCCGCGGTCCTGCGCGACGAAGCAGCCGTCGTGCTGGCCGCCTCCCCCCATCGGCATTCCCACCAGCTCGGGAATGAACACCGCGCTGCCCATCGGAATGACGGTGTCGTCCACCGCGACGGTCAAGAGCGGCGTGATCGCTTGTCCCAGCGCACCGCGACCCCACGGGAAGCGCTCCCGATCGAGCTCGTCGAAGCAGATCTTCTGTTGAGTTCGCGGGCAGAGCTCCGCGCACGCGCAGTCGCGCTTGGCGAAGCTGACCGTCGCGCCGCTGGCGAGCAGCCCGCTGCCCTGGACGCAGACCGCGTCGTGGAAGCCCCGCGGCACCATCTTGATGGTGTTGCACTTGGCGCTCCTGAGCGCGACCGGGTCTCCCTCGTGGTCCGCCTCGCTCGGGAAGTCGTAGTAGGTGTTGCGGAACTTCCCGAGCACGCGTCCTTCGAGCTTGGCGGGCTCCACCGGCGGAGGCGTAACGGACGCCGGAGCGGTTCGCGCGGGGCCCACGGTGCGGGCCGCCGGATGAGCCGCCTTCGGCGGCGCGGACTCGGGACCCTCCGCGGCCGACGACCAGTCGTCGTCCGGCAGCGGCTGCGCCATCCAGGTCGAGCCGGCCGTGTGACACGCCGTCGCCGCGAGGAGAACTGCGAACCACTGCTTCATCGTGCCGGGTCTCCGCCAATCTTCGCCCGAGCGAGGATCGGATCGCACCTGCCGTCCGGGTCCGCCGTGACCTCCGCCCGAAGACTCTCGTCGTGGCGCAGCCAGTGATCGCGGATGTGGCTCTGCACGCCGTACTTTTCGAGCACCTCGCGAAGCAGCGTGAGTCGGCGCTGAAACTGCCCGCCCATGATCGGGTGCTTGGCGTGAGCCTCGCGGATGGGCCGTCCGCTGTAGACGATGTCCGCCCCGAGGTGCTGCGCCGCGTGCTCGAACTCCTTCTCCTTGACCCGCCCTCGGCTCACCTTCGCGAAGAAGAACCCGATCATCGTGTCGTCGAACACCCGGTCGACGAAGTGGTCGATGATGCCGCGAAGGACGGGCTCGCCTCCGAGCTCGTCGTACATCGAGCGTGCCGTCATCGGCCCACCGCGTACCGCCAAGGGGTTCCCGGGGCAACTCGTCTGGCCCCGGTCGGGCTTCCGAGCTACCCTCGCGTCGAGGATGCATCGATGGTGCGGTGGGTGGCGAGGGTTTCGGGGTCGGCCCTCACGCTGCTGGTCGCGCTCGGCTGCGGGCGGCTCGAAGAGCGTCTGAACTCGCGCCGCGAGGCGCCCGGGCCTGGTGGGTCCACGGTCGCGCCCGTCGCGTCGGGTGCGCCGGTTCGTCCGGTGGCGGAACCCCTCGCGGCGGACGCGCACCGGGTCCCCCCCGCGGGGTACGAGCTCATGACCGTCGGGGGCGTGGCTCCGACGGCCCAGGGCAACGCCGTCATGCTCACCGATTCGGAGCGCAAGGTGGGGGTGCCCATCTTCGTGGGCGGGACCGAAGCGCTGTCGATCGCGCTGCGCCTCCAGAAGCGCCGCTACGCGCGTCCGCTCACCCACGACCTGCTGGACGATGTCGTCCGTCGTCTCGATGGACGCATCGTGGCCGTGCGCGTGGACAAGCTCGAGCGCCAGGTTTTCCACGGCTCCGTGCTCGTGGAGCGCGCCGGTCAGCTGTCGGTGGTCGACGCCCGGCCGTCGGACGCGATCGCGCTCGCGCTCGGGAGCGGCGTGCCGATCCACGTTGCCCAGAACGTGATCCAGCTCGCGGGGATGTCGCTCGATGGGGTCGAGCTCCAGCCGCCGGAGCGCCTCGAATCCGCCGGCGCGCCAGAGGCGGAGGGCGTCGCGCTCTGATTCCCGGACGTCGAACATGGGGATTTGCGCGCCACCGTCCTCCCGATGTATCTCAGGCGATCCGGTGGCGACCTACTGGCTGAAATACCGCGGGACCCGGTTCCCGATTCGTCGAGGAGACACGATCCTCGGGCGCAGCCCCTACTGCTCCATCGTCGTCGGGAATCGCCTGGTGTCGCGGCAGCACGCGGCGCTCCGTCTCGGCCCCGACGGCCTGACCCTGGAAGATCTGGGCAGCGCCAACGGCACGACCGTCAACGGAGAGTCGCTCTCGGGCGTGCGGGCCGTGCGCAAGGGGGACGTGGTCCGCGTCGGGTCCGAGTTCCTGGAGGTGGATGAAGGCGACGAGCCCGCTCGCCACTCGACGGACACCGGACAGCGGAGCCTGGAGGAGCTGGACGAGCCCACGACGTCGAACTACCGAAGCTCGGTGGAGCTCATCGAAGCGCTCGTGTCCGGCGCCGCCGAGAACGATCGCCGTCAGCAGCTGGTCGAGGCGATCCGCAGCGCCATCGAGCTGGTGCTGAACGCGAACGCCGGGGGCCGTTCGCTCGGCGATGCCGAGCGCGTGCGCCTCCTGGCGGCGGTCGAGATCGTGGCCACCTGGTTTCCAGGCGGCGACCTGGACGCCTGGCGCGACGACCTGCGAGCGCGCTGTCAGGGGTAGGCCGAGACGCGTTCGATCAGCGCGTCGTGAATCAGGGCGTTGGACGCCACCAGGTGACCGTCGTCCCAGACGGGTGCGCCGCCGTCGAGGGACGTGATGCGCCCGCCCGCCGCGAGAACCGCGGCGGCTCCTGCCACGACGTCCCAGGCGCGAAGCGCCCGCTCCCAGTAGCCGTCGTACGTGCCGTCGGCGACGAGGCACAGGTCGATGGCGGCCGATCCGCACCGGCGCACGGCGCGGCACGCCCGCTTGACCGCGATGAACGAGCCGAAGTTGTCGTCCGGCGCGCGCGACCGATCGTAGGGAAAGCCCGTGGCGATCAGGGACTCCGAGAGCCTGGCGGTGCCGCTGACGGTGCAGGGTTCGTCGTTGCGCAGGCACGCCTCGCCCCGCCACGCGACCCAGGTCAGCCCGAGCGCGGGGGCGACCACCACGCCGGCGGCCGGCGCGCCGTCCTCGAGCACACCCACGCTGACGCAGAAGAACGGATGCCCGTGAACGAAGTTCGTCGTGCCGTCCAGCGGGTCCACGAAGAGCGCGAGGTCGCCGCGTGGCACGCCACGGTCGGCGCCCTCCTCCGCGACGATGGGAACGCCCGGCGCCGCCACGGCGAGGCGCTCGAGCAGGATCTCCTGGCTGCGCAGGTCGTACTCGGTCACCAGGTCGGTGCGGCCCTTCTTCTCCAGTGCCGGTCGCGATCGGTACCCGGCCATGATCGACGCGGCGGCGGCCTCGGCGGCGGCGCGGGCGAGCGTCGTGAGCTCCGCCAGGTCCCTCAAGCGGCGAACGCCCCGGAGATTCGGGCGGCGCGCGGGCGCCGACGCTTCACGCCGCCTTCCCGCAGCACTTCTTGTACTTCTTGCCGCTTCCGCACGGGCACGGATCGTTCCGACCGACGCGGGGGCCGGCCCGGCGAACGGGCTCGGTGCTCACGGGCTTGCCGTCGACGAAGAACCACCTGCCACGGTCCTTCTCGAACTCCGCGCGCTCGTGGTGGGTCTGGGTCAGTCCCCCCACGTTGTACCGTGCCACGAACTCCACGACGCCGCGCTCGTCGTTCTCCGTGCCACCCTCGGTGGACGCGATCTCGAGACCGAGCCACTCGGACTTTCTCGACCACGTCTCGATGGAGCTTCGATCGACTTCGTGGCGGGTTCGCGCATGGTGGGACTCGACGATGAAGTCGACCTCGCCCAGCACGAACGCGGAGTAGCGGGCGCGCATGAGCTCCTCGGCCGTGGCCGCCCGGTGCTCCCCGCGAAAGAAGCGCCCGCAGCACGCTTCGGTGGAGGGGCCTTTGCCGCAGACGCAGGTCACGAGGATTCTCCGTTTTCCCGTCGGGCCTCGAGGGAGCCGAGGAGCCGCCCGTGGATGCCACCGAACGCGCCGTTCGACAAGAGGGCGATCACCTCGCCGCTGCCGGCGGTCTTCGCGAGGTGCTCCACGATGGCCGTCACGGACGGCAGCGCGCTGGCCCGGATCCCGCGGGCTCCGAGCTCGGACACCAGCAGGTCGAGGTCGAGCGACTCCTCCGGCGGCAGCTCGCGTCCCAGGGGCGCCAGGACGACTTCGTCGGCACCGCCGAAGGCGTCGGCGTAGTGCGCCTGGTGGACGCGGCGGCACGCCGTGGCGCTTCGCGGCTCGAACACGGCGACGAGTCGGGCGTTCGGATGCTTGGACCGTAAACCGGCCAGCGTCTCCCGCACGGCCGTCGGATGGTGCGCGAAATCGTCGTACACCGCGACTCCGCGCGGCTGCCCGATCAGCTCCTGTCGGCGCTTGACGCCCCCGAAGCTCGCCAGCGCCGCTCGGAGATCCGGCAACGGAGCGCCGAAACCCTGCGTGGCCGCTGCCAGCGCGGCGATCGCGTTGCGCGCGTTGTGCGCTCCCGCCAGCGGCGACGCGAAGCGTCCCACCGCCACGCCGCCCGCGAAGAGGTCGAAGCGGGTCCCCGAGGCGTCCGCGTCGGCCAGCGCTCCGGTCCAGTGTGCCGCGAGCGGTAGGTCGTCGCTCTCGAGCGCGTACCACGCGACGGGTGCTCTGGCGTGCCGCGAGACGACGTCGAAGACGATGCGATCGGCAGCGTGCGCGACGATGAGGCCGGATTCGGGCACTTGCTCGACCAGCGCTCGGAACGCGTCCACGTAACGCTCGAGCGTCGGGTAGACGTCGATGTGGTCGTGCTCGATGGACGTCAAGACGAGCACCTCGGTCCGGTAGTGGAGGAACTTGGCGGTCTTCTCGAAGAACGCCGTGTCGTACTCGTCCCCCTCGATGACGAACGGCGTGCGGCGACCCAGCCCAGGTCGCGTCAGCCGATTCTTTCCCGGGGACCGAAAGCTCCGCCCGAGCCCCGAGGGGATCCCTCCGACGAGGTATCCGGGCTCGAACCCGGTCCTGTCGAGGAGCCACGCGGCGAGGGCCGTCGTCGTCGTCTTGCCGTGGGTCCCCGCGACCACGAGCGGCGCGGTGCGATCCAGCACGAAGCGCTGAAGCGCGCCGGCGATGTGCGTCGTGTCGAGACCGCCGTCCAAGGCGGCGCGGGCCTCCGGGTTGTCGCGACGGCACACGTTGCCGACGATGACGAGGTCAGGGGGCGGCTCGAGGTGAGCGGGATCGAACCCGCGCAGGCAGCGAACGCCCCAGGCCTCCAGGGCGGGCCCCATGGGCGGATCGAAGGCGGTGTCGCTCCCGGTCACCTCGTGGCCGAGGTCCCGCAGCAGGCCGGCGAGAGAGCCCATGCCGGTCCCGGCGACGGCGACGACGTGGATCCGCATGGCGGGTGCCGGACCATATCAGTCCGTCGCGAGGGCGTGCTCCAGGCCGAGGGTCCCGCGGCGCTCGGCCGCCACCGCGTGGCCAGGACGTCTCGGTGTCGGTCGGCCGTTTTTTCCCGGGTCCCCGATCGCTGGTACCGTTCGTGCTCCGGGCATGAGGATCTCCGACAAGCTGGGCCGCGGACCGTCGTTTTCCTTCGAGTTCTTCCCTCCGAAGGACGCGGACGGGATGCAGCAGTTGTTCGAGACGGTGGCGCATCTCGCGCCCTACCAGCCTTCGTACGTGTCGGTGACCTACGGCGCGGGTGGCAGCACGCGCAAGCTGACCGTGGAGCTCGTCGCCCGCATCCAGGCCGAGACGGGGATCGAGGCGATGGCGCACCTCAACGCCGTGGGCAGCACCAGGGAGACGATCGCCGAGGTGCTCGACCAGCTCGCCGCGTCGGGCATCGACAACGTCCTGCCCTTGCGCGGCGATCCCCCGAGGGGAGAGGCGCACTTCGTCCCCACCCCCGGCGGCTTCGCGTACGCCTCGGAGCTGGTGGAGTTCATCCGGGCGGGTCGCTGGACGTTCTGCCTGGCGGCTGCCTGCTACCCCGAGACTCACCCCGAAGCGGGAAGCGCGGACTCGGACCTGGAGCACCTGGCGACCAAGGTCCGCGCCGGCGTGGACTTCCTCATCACGCAGCTCTTCTTCGACAACCGAGACTACTTCGCCTTCGTCGAGCGACTTCGTGCTCGGGGCATCGACCTACCCGTGATTCCCGGGATCATGCCGGTGACCAACCTGGCACAGATCAAGCGCTTCACGGCGATCATCGGCGCGAGGATCCCCGCCGCGCTCCTCGCACGCCTCGAGGCCACCGGTGGAGACGCCGAGAAGGTTCGCGAGATCGGCGTCGACCATGCGGTGACTCAGTGTCGTGAACTGCTCGCCCGCGGTGCCCCCGGGATCCACTTCTACACGCTGAACCGCTCGCGAGCGACGGTGCGGATCCTCGAAGCCCTGCGCTGATCGCCTCAGTCCAGCGCGGCGAGGACCTCGTCGGCGGCGCGCTCGCCCGCCGTGAGCGCGCCGTCGAAGTAGCCAGCCCATCGCGTGGCGGTCTCCGTCCCGGCGAAGTGGACGCGTCCCACCGGCTCGCGCAGCCGAGGGCCCACATCGGACAGGCCGCCGGGACCGAGCAGGCCGGTGTAGCAGCCGGCGCTCCACGGCTCCTTCTGCCAGTCGTGCTCCAGGTAACGGACCGGGCTTCGGGCTGCGCCCCCGAACAGTCGCGCGAGCGCGTCCAGGACCGCCGCGCGCCGGCGCGACGGCTCCCAGCTCGACAGCTCTCGCGCCGCACCGCCGACGACGAACGCGACGAGTGCCGGCTCCGAGCCGTCGCGGGCCGAGTCGTCGAACGTCGCGCGGACGGGGAACGCGTCGCTGATGGCCTCTCCCGACAGGCCGCTGCGACGCCAGAAGGCGACCTCGTAGCCGACGACGCACTTGATCACGCTCCCCATGCGCATCGTCGCGTGGAGCCTCCGGTGGGCATCGGGGAGGGCCGGGTCGAACTCCATCTTCCCGCACAGCGCGGGGGAAAGCGCGAGCACGACCCGGCGCGCCTCGAGCGCTCCGCCGGCGATCCGCACGCGAACGCGACGCTCGTTCTGCTCCACCGCCAGGACGGGCGTGCTCAACCGAACGGTCTCGGGCCCGAGCAGCTCCGCCATTCGCAGCGACATCTCCTGAGCGCCGCGGACGAACCGGGTCTGCTGCGCGCCGTGAGCCGTATCGAGCGCCCGTGCGAGGCCCTGGGCCGATCGCAGGTACCAGAGCCAGAAGAGGAACGAGACCTCGGTCGTGTCTTCCGCGAGCACCATCTCGGCGGCGATGCGCAGCAGTCTCCGCGCGCCCTTCGTGCGAACGGAGTCTTCGAGCCACGAGGCCACGGTCTTCTGGTCGAGCGCCGCGGCGCGCCGCGCGGCCCACGGTCGCTCGGGGTCGAGTCTGCGCGACAGCAGCTCGAGCTGAGCCATCCGCGCCACGCTCTCGGCGGCGTCGAGGGCGGGCATGGGGGGCAGCGGTCCGCGGAACCGGAGCACCTCACCATCGGCCTCGAGCAGCCGCGCGGCGCCCGTGTGCTCGCGAAAGGTCTCGAGGCCGAGCTCCTGCACCAGCGCCTTCACGCGGAGCTGCGTCGGTCCAATCCACTGGCCGCCCAGGTCCACGCGGGCTCCGCCGAAATCCACGCTCAACGTGCGTCCCCCGACGCGCTCCCGCGCCTCCACGACGAGGGTGGCACGACCGCGCTCGGTCAGTCGCCGTGCCGCTGCGAGTCCACTGAGACCCGCGCCGATGACGATGGCGTCGTACACGTGGCTCCGAGGTTACTCCGTCCGCTCAGTCCGCGACGCGCCGATACGTCCAGACGGGTCCCTCCGCGCCTCCGTCGCGGCGCTCGGCCACCGCGCCCATCCGGCCGGGGTCCGCGGTGCGAAACTCCTTGGCGTTGGCGTAGAGCAGGCGCCGCCTGATGGTGGGCTCGCCGTGCGCGTCGCACTCGTTCAGGGAAAACTCGAGGATGAGGTGCCCCTCCTCGACCCAGAGCGTGCCTTCGAGCAAGCACGCAGGCGCCGTGCCGACGGTCATCTCTCCGACGAATGCCCCGCCACGCCGAACGCGCAGGACGGAGGTCGCCAGCGTCTCGTGGTACGTGCCGTTCCAGGTTCCGACGAAGTAGTCGTCCTCCATCTCCGGCGGGCTGTCGCTTCGCGCCGCCGACGGCACCGTGGCGTCGATTTCCCCGGCCACGCCTTCGTCCGCGCCGGGCACGTCCACCACCGCCATGACCGGCGCCGTGCGCTCGGGCGTTCCGCGTGTGCAGGTCGCCGTGGCGATGGCGACGATGCAGCACCCGAAGACCGCGTGGGTCAGTGTCCCTTCCATTCTGGCTTGCGCTTCTCCGCGAACGCGCGCGGACCTTCGACGAAGTCTCGTGACCCGACCATCGCTGCGATGCCTGGGTAGGCGGCGGTGGCCGCTTCACGCAGGGACGCGTGGTTCAGGCCGGCCAGGGCCGCCTCCTTCGTGGCGCGGACGCTGAGGGGCGCGCACTGGAGGATGGCCTCGGCCCACCGGCGGGCCGCCGGCATGAGCTCCGCGCGGGTCACGACCTCGTTCACGAACCCGAGGCGATGGCCTTCCTCGGCGGACACGCGCCGGCCGGTGAGCAGCATCCCCATGGCGTGTTTGAGCGGAATCTGTCGCGGCAAGCGGTGGATGCCCCCCGCCAGCGCGGCGAGTCCCACGCGCGGCTCCGGGAGCGCGAAGACGGCGTCGTCGACGGCGACGACCAGATCGCATGCGAGCACGATCTCGAATCCCCCGCCCATCGCCAGGCCGTTCACCGCGGCGATCACGGGCTTGTGCAGGTCGAACCGACCCGTCAGGCCGCCGAAGCCCGCAGGCGGGAGGTTCAGGCCGCCCCCGCCGGCCTGGAACTTCAGGTCGTTGCCGGCCGAGAAGGCGCGATCCCCCGTCCCCGTCAGGATGGCGACCCAGAGCTCGGGGTCCGCGGCAAAGTCGTCGAACACGGCGCAGAGCTCGGCGTTCGCCGCCGGATGCAAGGCGTTCAGCACCTCGGGTCGGGTGATCGTGACGACGAGCAGACGACCGTCTCGCTCGCTCTTGCAGAACTCGGGCACCAGGACCTCCTCCGGGCGATCGCCGGAGCCCGAGTATCGCGCGGTCCGTCCCGAACGCTACTTCCGGATCACGACGACCGTGCTGGACGTGCCGCCGGCTGCCTGATTCACTCCGTGCCAGCCCTCGGGGACTTCGGGATCCGCCCACTGCCAGACGCGCTGGGCGTCGGCGGGCGAGAGCATGACGTTGCCTGGACCGTGCTCGATGCCGAAGCGGTCGTGCCACACCGCGCCGTGGATGAGCTGACCCGACGAGAGCTCGAGGGTCCAGGGGGCATCGTACACGTCGTAGAACTCCGCGAGACCCTTCGGGTCGAGCTGGGTCGCCGTGACGTGCTTTCCGGTGATCGTGTGCGTTCCCTGAGCGGTCGAGGCCGTCTCCTTCGGATCACCCAGGCGGTCACGCCCGACGCTCACGAGCGTCGCGAAGACGGGCTTCTTGCCTTCGTAGAGCACGACCGTGCCCGTGACGATGCTCACGTCGATCCACTTCTGATCCCCCGTCGCGAAGTCGGGGTAGTCGTTGCGACGGCGGAGCACGGTCACGTCGCGATGGCGGGCGTAGCGGCCGTCGGCCATCGCCCAGTACTTGAGGTTGTCGATCTCGCGAAAGCGCCCCGTCAGGGGGAGCATCTGGTGGTAGTCGAACTCCTCGCCCTTCTCGACGTCGGTCTTGTCGATTCGCCACGACCGGACACCGCGCTTGACCACGTAGCCGATGGGCAGGGCGTTCTGCTCGCCCACGTCCACGCCCTTGAAGGCCGAGGGTTCGGCGGCCTGAAGGTCCGCGGCCTTGGCGAAGCGGCCGTTGGTGAGCAGGCCGAGGCGCTCGGTCCCGCCTTCCGGGAGTTCGGCGCTCCACGAACCGACGATGGCGAGCGCGCTCTTGCTGCGGAGGGTTCCCATCGCGCGCACGGCGTCCTTGCGGTCGGCGTCGCGCTCGAACAGCGTCGTCGTCTTGCGGACGCGCGCGTAGGTGTGGGGGAGCGCTTGATCGAGCTTCGGCTGCAGCGCCATCGCGACCATCGTCGGGTGCTGCAGGTCGAGGGTCGCCTTGTCGCCGATGCAGACGAAGCCGCGCGGTCGGATCGGATACCAGCCGCCCTCGCACTCGGTGGTCGAGAAGGGCTCGTCCGCGCGCGGCACCGACGCCCCGGCGTGCAGGTACCCGATCTGCGCGCCGTTCTTGGACGGTCGGTCGAGGATGGGCGTCACGTCCGCGATGGCGCCGAGTCGGGGGCCGTCCGCTGCGGGCACCGGGACCTCGGGGATTTCCACGTTCTCCGCGCTCGCCTTCGAGAGGCCCGGCGCGTCCTCCGCCGAGTTGCACCCCGGATGGACCACGACACCTGCCGCGGCCACGAGGACCGCACACCTGCCCCGAACACTGCTCTTCATGGCGCGGGGCTGACATGATCGGGGCCGGTTGGCCCAATTTCCTGCGGTGTTCTCGGGGGTCAGCCCCTGGCGCCGGGGAGTCGAATCGCCCGGGAAAGTGACCAAAGCACGCCGTCGGCGAGCGCGCCGGCCGGCACCATCCCCGTGGCCGTGCGCGGGCCCCGCTCGGCCTCCGCCGCAAGGGTCGTGACGGCCCTGGCGTAGTCGGATTGGTCCGCGGTGAAGTACGCACCGGCGGCCAGAGCGCCCACGTAGCGTGCCGGGCTCCCGTCGCGCGCTGCCTCGAGGGCTCCGGGGAACTTCTCGGACAGAACGCGGACGAAGTCGCGCGCGCCCTCGTCCGCGGTCGCGTATGCGCGAAAATCGCACCGCATCCTGACGGACTGCCCACCGCTGATCTCCGTGGTGGCCAGCCGCAAGCTGCCGCCGTCCGGGGAGCGCCCCTTCAGGCCGGCGAAGTTGTGCCCGTACATGTGCCGGCCTCGTCCGGTCTCGAGCGCCCACTGCGCCCACAGGAGCGCGATGGTGCGTGGCCGTGCCGCCTCTCCCGTCACCGCCTCCCAGGCGCTCCAGAGGTGCGCGTAGGCGCTTGCCCCGTCGAGCGGAGTTCGCTGGCTCAGCCGATCGCCGAATGCCCCCTGGCTCGTCGCCGCAACGGCGCTCGGGTGGCCCCAGCCGCTCGCTGCCCCCCGAGGGCCGTCCACGCGCTCCATGTGGGAGGGTGTCGGCCGCGGCGGCGTCGAGTTGCCCGAAAACTGCCCGCCCACGAGGCCCACCGCGTTGGCACGGGAGCGAGATCGCGCTACCGATCGACGAACGACGACTCCATGAGCCGCGCGCCCGAGCATGATGGCAGGTGGCCGACGACGGGGCGCCGGCTCGCTTCTGCGCCGAAGAACAGCCCCTACATCGCCGGTGAGATCATCGGCGACAAGTACCGCCTCGTCCGCATGCTCGGTGCCGGCGGCATGGGGGCCGTCTGGGTTGCCGAGAACATCGCGCTCGACGCCGCGGTCGCCCTCAAGCTGATCCGCTCCGATTCGGACACCACGGCGGCCGAACGCCTGCTGCAGGAGGCACGCGCGGCGGCGAAGCTCGGCCATCCGGCCATCGTTCGCATCTTCGACTTCGGCCAGACGGGTCGAGGGGATCCGTTCATCGTGATGGAGCTCCTGCACGGGGAGTCGCTGGCGGACGTGATCCGCCGGGAGACCCGCATCGCCGCGACGAGCGCCATCCAGCTCCTGCTGCCCATCGCCGAGGCGCTCGAGGCCGCCCACGCGAAGGGGATCGTCCACCGCGATCTGAAGCCGGACAACATCTTCATCTCCCGCGGCGAGTCGGGCCGCTCACAGCCCAAGGTGGTGGACTTCGGCATCGCGAAGCTCGAGCACATCGACACCAAGCTCACCGAGAACGGGTCACTTCTCGGGAGCCCCGACTACATGTCGCCGGAGCAGGCACGCGGGCTCGAGGACATGGACCTGCGTACCGACGTCTGGTCGTTCTGCGTCGTCGCCTACGAGGCCGTCACCGGTCGGCCGCCCTTCACCGGCCCCAACTACAACGCGCTGCTGCGTTCGATCGTCGAGGACGAGCCGACACCCATGACCGAGTTCGCCGCGGGAGATCCGGAACTCTGGGCGATCGTCCAGCGCGGCCTCCACAAGGATCCGGCCGAGCGCTGGGGCTCCATGCGCGAGCTGGGTGAAGCACTGGCATTCTGGCTCTACCAGCGCGGCATCAAGGAGGACGTCTGCGCACAATCGCTGCGGGCGAGCTGGCTCGACGGAGCCGCCGCGTCGCGGCGGCCGGCGGTGCCCGACTCCGGCGCACCGCCCCCGCTGACTCTCCTGGACTCCTCCGGCGACGTCGCCCTGGCCACCCCGCGAGCCTACGCGCCGCGGCGCTTACGACGGATGATCCGCGATCGCCATCCCGCGCTTCTCGTGGCGGCGTTCGTCCTGGCGACAGGGTTCGGCTTTCTCACGCTGCGGCTCGTCGCCGGCGGCGCCGTGACGGAGCCGCGAGGCGCTGCACCCAGCGCTTCTCCGCCCCCTGCCTCGCGTGCCACGGCTGCGGCGCCGTCGTCGGCTCCGCGGGTGAACGAGCCCGAACCCGTGCCTCCGGCGACCAACGTCGCGCCGGCCGCGTCCGCGGCGAGGAAGGCGCCCGTCAAGTGGCACCCGAACTACCGTCCCGGCGGCCACCCCGGCCCAGCCACGGCGCCGGCGAAGCCGAAGTCGAAGCGGTCGCGCCTGGACGAAGATCTCGGCTTCTGAGCGCTAGTGCCTCGGCGCGCTGGGCATCCCGAGCGGTGCATGGTTGGATCTGCGTGTGCGCGCGGTGGCTCGCCTCGGCTTCTGTCTCGTGGCTGCGCTCGCGCTCCTGCTGGTGAGCCAGCGGCCAGCACGCGCCCAGGGCGAGCCCGACGCCGAAACGAAGAACGCCGCCCGTGACCTGGCCCGACAGGCGCGGGATGCGTTCCTCGCCCGGGACTGGGAGCGCGCCCGCGATCTCTACCATCGCGCGTACGCGCTCGTCCCCGCCCCGACCCTGGCCGTCCGGGAGGCTCGCGCTCTGGTCGAGCTCGGCCGCCTCGTGGAGGCGGAGGAGCGGTTCCACGACGTGACCCGTGCGCCCCTCGATGCGTCGTCGCCGGCGCCTTTTCGCGAGGCCGTCGGCGAGGCGGTGAAGGGCCTGGAGGAGTTGAAGGGTCGGATCGCCAGGGTGCGCCTGGTCGTCGTGGGCGCCGACGGCGGTGCGGCGGTCACCGTGGAGCTCGACGGCAAGCCGGTCCCCTCCGTGCTCGTGGGCGTCGAGCGGCCGATCGATCCCGGCGACCACGTCGCGGTGGCCATCGCTCCGGGAAAGGCGCCCGTCACGGAGCGGTTTCGTCTGGTCGAAGGGGCGACGGCCACGATCGAACTCTCCGTGGCCGGAGCTCCGGCGGCGACGGGTGAAGCCGCGCTCGACGCATCGAGCGGCGGCAGTGGTCGAAAGACGTGGGCGCTGGTCGCAGCCGGTGTCGGCGTTCTGGGTGTCGGCGTCGGCGTCCAGCAGGGTCTCGTCGCCGTCGACCGCCACGGCAACCTGGCGGACGCGTGCACCAAGGGAACGTGTCCTGCCTCGTCCCGAGACGACCTCGACGCCTTCCGAACCGCGCGGACCTTCTCCACGATCGGGTACGTGGTGGGCGCGGTCGGGCTCGGCGCGGGCGCGTACCTCTTTCTGACCGCACCCGACGAGGGAGACGGAGCCGCCCTCCGCCCCTTCATCTCCGTGGGTGCGGTGGGCGTGGACGGCGCGTTCTGATCGCGCGCGGTGCGCAGGAATCGCGATTGTGACACGGTCACGTCTTGGAGCGAGTTCCGGTGAAGCGTCCAGCGCCGCGGCGACGAGGCGCCAGGCGGTGACCTCGACCACGTGGAGCGAGGCGACGGTGCGCGCGTTCCGCGACGCGGTGGGCGACCAGCACGTCGTCGTGGAGGCGTCGGCGCTCGCCAGGGCGTCGCGCACGACGTTCGGGGCTGCGCAGCGCGTCGCGGCGATCGTTCGGCCCGGGTCGACGGACGAGGTGGCGGAGTGCCTCCGTCTGGCGAATCGGCTGGGCGTGACGCTGAGCCCCGTGAGCTGCGGGAGGAACTGGGGTCTCGGCTCGGCCCTGCCGGCGAGCGACGGGTGCGGAACGCTGGATCTCTCGCGCCTCGATCGCATCGTGGCGTTCGACGAGGAGCTGGCGTTCGTGACGGTCGAGCCGGGGGTGACGTTCGCCGCGCTTCACGACTTCCTGCGCGCGCGCGGCTCTCGACTCTTCGCCTCCACCACCGGCGGAAGCCCCCGCGGCAGCGTTCTCGCCAACGCGCTCGAGCGCGGCGATGGCAGCGGTCCGCTGGGCGACAGGTTCGCCCACGTCTGCGCGCTCCAGGTCGTGCTCGCCACCGGCGAGATCGTCGGGACGGGCTTCTCGCCCTACGGAGAGAATCGCCTCGCGCCCCTGCATCGCTGGGGCGTCGGCCCGTCCCTGGACGGTCTGTTCTCGCAGTCGCCCTTCGGGGTGGTCACGCGCATGACCGTCTGGCTCCAGCCGCTTCCCGACTACCTGGCCGCCGTCCGCTTTCGCCTGACGGACACCGCGGCGCTCGGCGCCGTGGCGGACGCGGTGCGGCGGCTGCGCCTCGACGGCACCCTGCGCTCGGCCGTCGGCTTCTCGAACGACTATCGCGTCGCGTCCACGACGGATCGCTACCCGTTCGAGCGCGCGGGCGGGGTCACCCCGCTGCCGGCGAACCTCATGAGCGAGATTCGGGACTCCTGGGGCGGCGCCCGATGGTTCGCGCTCACGTCCATCTACTCCGCGACGGCCCTGCAGGGGCGCGCGCACGTGGCGCATCTGCGCGACGTCCTCGGCCCCCTGGTGCGCGACCTCGCGATCACGGAGCGCGCTGGCCTGCGCGAGGGTGGACACGAGCGCGTGGCAGAGGTCGATCCGGGCCTCTCGTTCCTCATGGGCGTCCCCCACGAGGGGAGCCTGCGCAGTGTCTACTGGCGAAAGCGCGCCGTCCCCGACTCCGACCTGGATCCCGATCGTGACGCGTGCGGGGTCATCTGGGCGTGTCCGCTGGTGCCTCTGCGGGGCGAAGACGTCACCCGCGCGGTCACGGAGTGCGAGACGACCTTCGCAGCGCACGCCTTCGACCCGTTGCTCGCCGTGGTGGTGCAGACGGATCGCACGGCGTTCCTCGTACCGCTGCTCGTCTACGATCGCGAGACGCCTGGCGCCGACGCGGCAGCGATGGCGTGTCACGACGATCTTCTGGCGCGCCTCGGACGAGCCGGGTACCTGCCGCACCGTCTCGGGATCCAGTCGATGAGCGCGATGCCGATTCCGGTGGACGCCACCGCGGACTTGCTGGCGAAGCTGGAAGCCGTGCTGGACCCGCGCGGTGTGCTCTCGCCCGGGCGCTACGAGCGCACCTGAGCGCGCTCAGGCCTTCGACACGGTCGAGTCGAGAGGGCTCGCTCCAGACGTGTCTCGGCGCAGCTGCACGCCGCGCGGAGCGACGTCGCGCGGGTGAGCGGTCATGCCGTCGGGCGCGATGGAGCGGACCAGATCCGCGGGCTCGATGAGCCACTCCGGCTCCGGGACGTCGTCCATGCGGTAGAAGCCACCGCAGAAGACGCGGCGTGGGCAGGGAGCGCACACGTCGGTGTGCTCCCGCTGCGCGCGCAGATACTCGAAGAGATTCACCTCTTCGTTGTTCACGAACAGCATGTGGCGTTCCAGCTTCAAGAGGTCGCCCATCAGGAAGCGTTCGTAGCCCGGGAAGTGACACCACGGCACGTTGATGACGCAGATCTTCAGACGGTCCTGCCAGTCGTCGATGAGACGCATGGTGTCCCGTGCCGCTTCCTCGGTGTCGGGGTTCACGGTGCTGGTGGCGCGCCCGAACGGCGTCAGGAACTGCACGTTGAGCCAGCGGAGCCCGAGGTCGTGGATGAGCGCGGCGATGTCTCCGAGCGATCGATGATTGGAGCGCGTGACGGTGACGTTCGCACCCAGCTCGACGTGCGGCGGGGCGAGGGCGACGGCGTGCCGCACCCCCTCGAGAGTCTGGTCGAACGCCTCGGGAACTCCGACGTTCGCGGCGTGGATGTGGCGCGTTGCGCCGTGGATGCTGAACAGCAAGGACGTGAGGCCGCTCGTCACGAGCTCCTGGGCATACGCGGGGTAGGCCGCCATGCGGCCGTTGGTCGTCACGTTGACCTTCTCGTAACCGATGCGCCTCGCGAACCGGATGAGCGGGAAGAGCTTCGGATTCAGCGTCGGCTCGCCTCCGTCGAAGTCCACGAGCGAGACCCCCTGCTTGCGGTACTTGACGAGCAGCTCGCGTTGTCTCCCGTAGTCGCCGTCCATCTGAGTGCGCGTGCCCACGGCGCAGAACGTGCAGCGATTGTTGCACTTGTACGTCACGTTCATGATGATCTTCTTCGGCCCGCGGGACGCCGAGAGGCGAAGATCCAGGGTTTCCTTGAAGGCCTTCAGCTCGGCGAGCCCCACCGCTTCGGTCTCGATGGTCGGCGACGTCTGGAAGTGCGGCCCCCAGTCCACGACCATGGGGAGAACACGGCCGCGCTGCGCCGCTTCTCGTGCCAGGCGGGTGCCCGGCAGCGGTGTCGCGTACTGGACGCTCGGCCAGGCGCCGAAGCGGTCGTGCAGGTCCATCGCGAAGTGGAGCGTCGCGTTGATCTCGGGCTTCGTCTCGCCCGGGAGCCCGATCATGAAATGGACGAGCAGGGGTACGTTCGCGTCCCGGGCTCGCTCCGCGACGGTCGTGATCGCGGCGAGGTCGAGATCCTTTCCGACCACCTCGTCGACGACCCGCTGCACGCCGCTCTCCGCGCTGACGCTCAAGGTGGTGATTCGTCCGTGCATCGCCGACAGGTGCTCGGGCAGCACGTAGTCGGCGCGCACACCGTTCGGAATCTCGAAGAGGAGGTCGCGCTCGGCGATCAGCTCGAGCAGACGGTCGAAGTGGCGTTCGTTGACGTTGGCCAGCTCGTCCAGCAGGTGGACCCGGCGCGCGCCGAAACGCTTCAGCCAGTCGAGGTGCCGCGCCATGTACTCCGGCGAGTGGCGGCGCTGAGTCTTGGGTTGCCCCGGCGCCAGGCCCGCGTTGGACGAACAGTGGGCGCAGCGGAAGGGACAACCGCGGCTCGTGAGCCACGGCAACGACGCGCCGTCGATGGGGAACGCCCACGACGGCCGGCCCAGCCTCTCGACGACGCGCTCGTGGAAGGCGAAGTACGACGGGACGTCCACGAGGTCCCAGGCCGGAAGCGGCAGGTCGTCGAGGGGTTTCACCTCGGTGCCCACGACGGTCCGAGGGCGCTTCGGTCTACCTCCGGCCAGGCTGACCACCGTGTTCGCCAGCACCGCCTCGGCCTCGTAGCGGATCAGCACGTCCGCCTCCGGATAGGCGTCGAGGATCTGCTCAGACGGAACGTCCACGACGTGCTGGCCGGACTGGTACAGGTCGGCCAGCACGATGGGTGACGAGGACTGGGACGCGCGCAGCGCGCCGAGCATCGCGGCGAGCGTGGGGTCGGCGCGTGGGGGCCGATGAAAGGGCGTGAGCGCCACGATGACCACGTCGCCCTGCGGCACGCGCGCGAGCACGTCGTCGAGGGGGGCTCCGAGCCGGACGTCGCCGCCGGCGAGCGGTTCGAGGCCGGCTCCGGGGAGCGCCAGGGCGTCGACGAGCGTGACGTCGATGGCAGCGCGACGCAGCACGGCAGCCGCCTGCACCGCGCCGAGGTCGGCGAAGTACGGATAGTCGATGAAGTCTCGCGACACCGTGAGCGGTGGGAAGACCACGACGGCCGTGCTCATCCCGGGAGTGTAGCAGGGCCGCGCCGCGGCCCACGGCCCGAATCTGCTAGAGTGCGTGGTCGGTGGTCCACGACTCGACGACGTTTCGGCTGGTTCGTGGCGTCCTCGCCGGAGCGGCGGTCGCATCGGTCGTCGGCGCGTGCACCGCTACGTCGTCGCTCGACGGCCTCACGGCGGGTGATGGCGGAGCGGGGGGTGACGGCGGAGCGGCTGCAGCTTCGGGCAGCGGCGCGAGCGGCGGAAATGCCGGAACCTCCGGTTCTGGCGGGGTCGGGGGTTCCGCCGCGATGGGGGGTGCCGCGGGCGTCGCAGGTGCCGCCGGGATCAGCGGTGGAGGCGGAGCCGCGGCGACCGACGCGAGCGCCGGCGGTCCGAACGACGCGGGAGACGCGGCGCCGGAGGCCGATGCCGTGCCGCCACCGAGCTGCGACGACCTCGAGAAGAATGGGACCGAAACGGGCATCGACTGCGGTGGCGGCTGTCCCGACCTCTGCGTCGACGGTGAGGGCTGTGCGTCGGGGACGGACTGCGTCAGCGACTTCTGCCGCCCCGACGATTCGACCTGCTGGACGCCCACGTGCACCGACGGCTTCTCGAATCAGGACGAGACGGACGTGGACTGCGGCGGAGGCTGTGACCCCTGCATGGACGGCAAGGCGTGCCTCGATCACCCCGACTGCGTCAGCGCCTTCTGTCACCCGACCGAGCGGAAGTGCCGGCCTCCCGGCTGCAACGACGGGGAGCAGAACCAGGACGAGACCGACGTCGATTGCGGCGGCGTGTGCGGCGCGACGTGCGCGGACGGAGACGATTGCGCCGTGCACGGAGACTGTGCGGATCGCTTCTGCCACCCGACGGAGCTGGTGTGCCGCACGCCCACCTGCACCGACGGCTTCCTGAACCAGGACGAGACGGACTTCGACTGCGGTGGCAAGTGCGGTCCGACGTGCGAAGTGGGCGAGGTCTGCGCCGTCGGAGGAGATTGTACGAGCACCTTCTGCCGCCCCACGGACACGACGTGCCGCGCGCCCTCCTGCAGTGACGGCTTCCAGAACCGGGACGAGGCCGAGGTGGACTGCGGCGGCACCTCGTGCCCGCCGTGCCCGACCTGCTGGGGGGACGCGACGAACTTCGACTTCTCTCACGCCGCTCTGAGCTTCGGGACGGCCGTCACGCTCTCGTGCAGCCCGACCATCGATACTTCGCAGCCACCTGCGTCCATGCTCTCCGGCTGGTGCGGGGCGGCGCCGACGCCCGTCATCCAGACGCAGCCCGGCGGTCCCGACATCGTCGTGGTCCCGATGTCGTCGTTCACGCTCGACGCAGGTCGGACGCTGCGCTTGATCGGGTCGCGGCCCGTCGTGCTCGCCGTGCGAGGCGACGCCCGAATCAACGGGACCGTGGACGCGGGAGCCGTGGGCACGACGCCGGGCGCGGGCGGTGACGACGCGCGCAACGGCCCCATAGCGACCGACGGACAGGTGGCGGGCAGCGACTGCGCGGTGTTCGCGAACGGCAGCGGGGAAGGGATGGAGGACGGCTCACGCTCCCTCGGTGGCGGCGGTGCGGGCCTGCGGACGAACGGCGGATTCGGCGGAGGCGAGCGGGGCAACTTCAGGTGCTACAAGGCCGCGAACGGTTACGAGTGCAAGCCGTACTGCCCCGACGCGGCCTGCGACAACAGCTTCATCGATTCGTCGTCCCGCTTCGCCGCGAACAATTCCGTGCACTACGGCGTCGTCCCGATTCGCGGCCTGGCCGCGCCGGATCAGGATCTCTCTCCACTCCGCGCCGGCTGTGCCGGTGGCAAGGGCGATCGCAGGAGCGCCGGCGGGCTCTACTTCGGGGGGTCCGGGGGCGGTGCCGTGCAGATCACGGTCACCGGCACCCTCGCGATCGGCGCCGGCGGCATCATCTCCGCCGGGGGCGGCGGCGGGAGCATTCCGAGCGGCAACGACGGCGGCTCGGGCGGTGGTTCGGGCGGCGCGATCCTCATCGAGGCGAGCGTGCTGGATCTGTCCCTCGCCGGCGGGATCCGGGCGCACGGTGGCGGGGGCGCCGGTCGCGGCTGCGCGTCCACGGCCCAGAACGGACACGTCGCAGACGACGCCTACGCCACGCATCCGGGCTGTTCGAGTGCGGGTCGCGGTGGGCTGTCGTACTGGGACGTCGCCAACCCCGCGTGCAACGGCACCGGCGCCACCGTCGGCACCCAGGCCGCCTGCACGCTGCCCGGCCTCGCCTGGCCCACGAACACCCTGGCCTACCCCCAGGCGGGTGGCCACTCCGACAACAACGGTGGTGGAGGTGGCGGCGGCAGTGGCGGCCTCATTCGCGTCCGACGCCTGGTCCTGGCTGGCGCCTGCGGCAACTAGCGAGCTGCACGCCTCTCATGTCGGAGATCACCCGGTGGACCGCGACCGAGCTCGCGAGAGCGATCTCGTCGAAGCGAGTCTCGGCCACGGAGGCGGTTCGAGCCTACCTGGCGCGCATCGAACGGATGAACGGCGCGCTCAACGCGGTGGTGACGCTGGACGCCGAGGGTGCGCTCGCTGCGGCGACGCGCGCCGATGCAGCGCTCGCGCGCGGCGACCTCCTCGGACCGCTCCACGGGGTTCCCATCACGTTGAAGGACTGCCACGCCACGGGGGGCCTACGGACCACCGTGGGGTACCCGCCGCTCCGCGACTTCGTTCCGCGCGAGGACGGCACCACGGCGGCTCGCTCGAGGGCCGCGGGGGCGATTCTCCTGGGCAAGACCAACGTGCCGCCGCTGCTCGGTGGACCGTACACCGACAACCCCATCTTCGGGCGCACGAACAACCCGTGGAATCTGGAGCGAACGCCCGGAGGGTCCAGCGGAGGCTCCGCCGCCGCCGTGGCCGCGGGCATGGCCGCCCTGGACGTCGGGAGCGATGCGCTCGGCTCGGTGAGGCTGCCCGCGCACTTCTGCGGAATCTTCGGCCTGAAGCCGTCGGAGCGTCGCGTTCCGCTCACGGGTCACCACTGCTTCGGCGATCTTCCGGGCGGTCCCCGCGCATGGCGCGCCATCTGCTGCATCGGTCCGCTCGCCAGGAGCGTGGAGGACCTCGCGCTCGCGTTCGGAGTCCTCGCGGGTCCCGACGGTCGCGACACGGACGTGCCGCCCGTCCCGCGCGCCAGGGTGCCGCGGCTCGAGCTCCGCACCCTGCGCATCGGGTGGTCGCGCACGTTTCCTGGCGTTCCCGTGTCCAGGGACGTCTCGGATGCCGTGGAGCGCGTCGCGGGCGAGCTCGCGGCGGCTGGCGCCCGAGTCGAGGAGCGGACCCTGCCGCTCGGCGCGGACGGCTACGACGACATGTGGGCGCTGATCCAGCTCGTCGGCACTTCCCCCGACGTGGCCAAGGTCGAGCCCGCCACGCCGCGGATCGTCGAGCTGGTGCGGCTCCTCGACGCGCGTGACGTCATCATGCGTTCCTTCGATGCGTTCGCCGAGCAGATGGATGCGTTTCTCTGTCCGCCGGCGGTCTCGACGGCCTTCGCTCACGGCAGAGTGCGCGAGCCCATTCTGGTCGACGGCGTGGCCACCGACTTTCGGCACGCGGCGCACCACTGCCTTCCTTTCAACATGAGCGGTCAGCCCGGCGTCGTGCTGCCCGTCGGGCTGAGTTCGGAGGGGCTTCCCGTCGGTGTTCAGCTCGTCGGTCGTCGCTGGCACGACGAACACCTGCTCGGCGTGGCGGAGGCCGTCGCAGAGCTGACGGGACCTGCGCGACGGCCCCCGGAGCCGTGACGGTCACCACGGCGCGCGGCGCTGCGGGTCAGCGCCGCGTGGCTCGCTCTTCGATGCGGCCGTCGGCGTGGAGCGCGAAGCGGCCGCGCTCCCGCGCATGCACCGGATCGTCGGTGCTCCACGGCCACCCGCCGAACCGCGTGCGCCGGTAGGCCTGGTAGGCCTCGCGGATCTCCTCCGCCGTGTTCATGACGAAGGGGCCGTGGTGGGCGACGGGCTCGTTCACGGGCCGGCCCCCGAGCACCAGGACCTCGGTCGTCGAATCGCCGTTCGTCAGGCGCGCGCGCGCGCCGTCGCGGAGCGCCGCCACGCAGTGCGACGTCAGGCGACGCGATCCCACCGTGAGGCTCGAGCCGCGGAAGAAGTACAGCGCTCGGGTGGATCCCGGCGCGGACGGTGGCAGGTCGAACGTGGCGTGGGGCTCCATCACCAGGGTCCAGATCGCGACGTCGTTCTCCGGGTCGGCTGCCCATGAGTGAGGCGACGGAGGAGGTCCCACGGCGTCACCCAGCCGGCCCGCCACCACTCGCGCGTGCGTCGTCCTGCCCGCGTCGTCTCGATGCTCCATCGTGGGGATCGACTCCGCCCAGAGCATCGTGAAGTACGGGTCGATCAGCTTGTTCCGGGCAGGGAGGTTCAGCCAGATCTGGAAGAGCTCGCACGTGTTCGGCGCGTCACGCCGCAGCAGTGGGAACATCTCCGAATGGACGATGCCGCGCCCCGCGGTCATCCACTGAACGTCGCCCTCGCCGAATCGCGCGGTGGCGCCCAGGGAGTCGCTGTGGTCGATGAACCCCTGCCGGGCGATCGTCACCGTCTCGAAGCCTCGGTGCGGGTGCTGCGGAAACCCAGGGACGGACTGCCCGTGGTACATCCGCCAGCCGTCCTTCAGCTCGAAGTCCATCCCGAGGTGTCGGCCTTCCAGCGATGCGGCCGGTCCCAGGCGCTCGTTGCCCTGCGGGTAGGCGTCGAGGTGATGAACGCAGAAGAGGAACGGATCGAGCGTGGGCCACGGAAAGCCGAGAGGTCCCGTGTCGAGCACGACGTCGTCGGCTTCGAGCATGCGCGAACCGTAGCGCAGCGCGAACGGCGGCGCAGCGCGAACGGCGAGTGGTCCCACGCTACGGTGACGGGCCCGCCGCCGCGCTCG
Organism: uncultured Polyangiaceae bacterium; assembly: GCA_964487605.1. Taxonomy (GTDB): domain Bacteria; phylum Myxococcota_A; class Polyangia; order Polyangiales; family Polyangiaceae; genus JAJDAH01. Next base: position 20,358 of record CAZARU010000013.1, on the reverse strand, counting down.
TGAGTCGTCGCTTGGCGCCGCGCTTCGGCCCCAGCACCACCCGGAGCGACTCGGCGAGTGGCCGCCCCGCCGCAAGCGAGATCTCCAGACCGTCGACGGCGGGCAGCTCGCCGTCCACGAGCCATTCCTCGCAGCGTCGCGAAAAATCGGGCAGCGCCCCGCCGAGCCACCGGCGCAGCTCCTTCGACCCGCGCGGCGTCACGCGGCTCGCGTGGAGCGTCGAGCCGTTGCCCGGCAGGCTCCGGACGACTTCGAGTCGGGTCTCCGAGGCGAGGATCAGGGCCAGATCCGACGGGAGCGCGGCGCTCGTCGTTTCCCACGCCTTGCTCCGCGCCGGAACGTGCCAGCCGACCCGAGCGCGGGGCACCTCCCCCGCCTCGATCCGCAGACTCGAGGCCGGCCGAGGCCCCGGCGGCGTGCCCCGATGGCCTGCGGCGTCCAGGAGGAGCTCCAGGCCGCGCGGTGACGGAACGTTGAACGCCAGCGACAGGGTTCTCGTCGTGGCCCGCCCGACGGTGATCCCCAGCCCGAGCGTGCCGACGGTGCCGTTCTTCACGAGCGAGGCGATGACTCGCGGCAGGCGCGCGTCGACATCGCCGCGGAGCCACTGCGTCAGCGTCTCGGCGAGCTCGTCCCCTCCGGCCTCGCGAAGCTCGTCGAGCGCCAGCGGCCCCGAGAGTCCGAGTCCTTCGAGCGCGCCCGCGGTGACGTGCAGCTCCGGCCTCGCGCCCGCGAGCCGCGACAGTCCCGCCTCGACCTCGGCGAAGGGACCGGCGAGGGTCGCGCTCGCCGCGGCTCGCTCCAGCCACGCGCGCGCGGTGGCCACGGGCATGGTGCCGAGCTCGCGAGCGGCCGCTGCGGTCCTGAGCTGCGCGATGGTCCCCCGATCGAAGAAGAGCCAGCCATGCAGCTTCGCCTCGTCGCCGCCGGGGAACGACGGCTCGTACGTGGTGCGTCGCCGCTTCAGGAACTCCCGCTCTTCGAGGTACACGAGCTCGTCGCCGAACGTCTCCGCCGCCCTCACCCCGAACGTCGCAGCGTAGCGGTCGTCGTCGAGCGCGAGCCCGTAGGCGAGGTGGCGCCCGACGTAACGCCCGGCCTCTTCTTCGGGCGTCAGCTCGTCCGCCAGGTACGGTGCCGGTCCCAGAGTCGATGGCCCCGCGACGTACTGCGCCACGCCGAACACGTAGGACTCCGCGAACGGACCGAGCGCCAGCGTGGAGCTCGGCTCGCGGGGGTGCTGCATGTATCGGGTTCGGAACTCGCGTCCGCGCCTGCGTTGTACGATCGCCGACGAGCCCGTGTTCGGCACGCGCTCGTAGCCGCGCGCATCGGCGGCCTCGAGCAGCACGTCCACGCACTCGGCGAAGCCGAGCGGCCCGCGCTCCAGCGTCTCGCCGCGTCGCTGAACGGGCTGATAGTCGTAGAGCACGATCTGGTCCGGCTCGAGAGAGAGCAGCGTGCGCACGCCGTCCCGGAACGACCCCGCCGTCTCCTCGGGCAGCGGCGCGAGCAGATCTGCGCTCAGCTGAACCCCGTCCGCGCTCCGGATCGCCTCGAACGCCTCCCGAACGGCGGCTTCCGTCTGGTAGCCGCGCTGGACCGCCCGCAGCGTCGCGGCGTTCAGCGACTGCACGCCCAGGCTGAACCGGTTGACGCCGGCGTCGGCGAACAGCCGGACCTTGGCGCCCGTGGTCGAGTCGGGATTCAGCTCCACCGAGAAATAGTCGGAGCCGTCGATCGCGAACACTCGGCCGACCAGGAGATCGAGCAGACGTGCGGTCTGCGCTTCGGTGAGGAAGCTCGGCGTGCCGCCTCCGATGGTCGCCGCGTCCGCGGTGATCGTACCCAGGGCCGCCGTGAAGTCGGCGACCTCCTCGGAGAGCGCGTCCAGGAACGAGTCCGTCGGGTCGTCCGCTTTCGCGATGACGGAATCGAACTGGCAGAAGCCACACCTCGTGCGGCAGTACGGGACGTGCGTGTAGAACTGCAGCCGGCTCGGCGCGCGCCCCTCGCGCCGCCGGTCGAGGAGCGTGCGCCACCATCGCAGCACCTCGCTCCGGGCGACGTTGCGCCGCGACCAGCGCGGGGGAGCGCCGTCGGTGAGCTCGCTAGGCGACGCGCGGCTGAGCTCACGGGCGGCGAGGAGCCGTCGCTCGACGCGGGTGAGTGCCGGCGCTACGTCGGCGTCGGCCACGTGATCGGCCACGACGGCGAGCAGATGATGGGCTCGCGCCGCGAGGCGCGTCGTGAGCCGATCCAGGTCTTCGGCGCCGTGATCCGCGGCGATTCGCCTGGCGATTTCGTTCAGCTCTGCCACGCGCCCGGGGGCAGTCCGCGGGAGCAGGCGCGCCACCATGAGCTCGGCAACCCGGGGCGGGTCGATCGCGGCGCTCATCGCGAACGGACCATCTCGAAGCTCAGGGTGAAGGCTTGCTCGGTGCCATGGCGCGCCGTCTGTCCCGGGGTTGGGGCTCGGGCAACGCGACCGTCGACGCCTCGTGCCGCACCGGGCGCAACCAGGCCTCCGCGGCGCCGGCGTCGGCCTCCCAGTAGGCCGCAGGGAGCCCGTGGCAGCCCCGCGTGCGACCATCGCAGCCTTCGCACGCAGCCCCGTAGCGCGCGTCTCCCTCGAAATGCACGACCGCGTCGTGCGTGGTGAGGGCGTCGTACTGCGCCGTGGTCACGTGCAGGCACGCTGCGCGGTGGGGTTCCTCCGGAACTAGGCAGGCGGGCGCGTGGTGGATCACCGGTTCGATGCCGAGTCCCTTGGCCTTGGCGATCGCCCGGGACACCTTCTCGCGCAGGCCCGCGAGGGGAGGGTAGAGGTGCGGGTTCTCGAACAGGCGCCCGCGCATGCTCGGCATGCCGAACGTCAGATCGACGGGCTTTCCGGTGTGATTGTTCGCGGCCAGGAAGTCGAGGTACTCGGGCAGCGCGTCGATGGTGCTCGCCAGGATGATCCTGTAGACGTGAGTGTGGACGTCGCGGCGCGACAGCAGCATTCGCGCCACGTCCGGATAGGCGCTGCCGAGGGCGGGCACGTCGGCGAGGCTACGCGCCTGCTCCTCTCGATGATCGTGGAACGAGAAGCGGATGATGGAGAGCCCGGCTTCGATCAGCCTGTCGAGGTAGCCCTTGCGACCCAGAAGCACGCCGTTGGTGCAGATGCTCACTTCGGTGAAGCCGGCTTCTCGCGCCCGCGCGACGAGTCTCGGCAGCTCCGGATGCAGCGTCGGCTCGCCACCGATGAAATCGATGGTGGGGCGTGCCACGGGCCCGTCCGAGGTGAGGATGCGCCTGGCCGCGTGCTGGATGAGCTCCTCGACGTAGGCCGTTTCGTAGAGCCGTTGGTCCGAGCCGCCGTGGACGTTGCAGTAGGTGCATCGGATGTTGCACGCCGGCCCGGTGTTGACGTGAGCCATGGGGAAGAAGCTGTCGCGCCACAGCGGGTGCTCGGGCGGATCTCTCAGGACGACGACGTCGTAGCGGTATTCGTTGGGGTGACTCTCCACCTGCGGCTCGGGCATCACGACCGGGTCTCTGCCCGTCAGCTTCCGCGCGAGCGCCCTTCGGGCCTCCACGGCCTGCTCGGTGCCCGCGTCCCAGGCGAGCGGGAAGGTGACCAGGACCTCCGCGCCGAGCGTCTGCGCGGTCGAGATGCCGGAGAGCGCCTGGTCCCACGAGCCGTCGTCGCGGGTGTGGCGATCGTGGGCTTCGCGGTCGAGGCCGAACAGCTTCACGACGAAGCGCGTGGCACCGGCGGCCACCAGGCGCGCTGCCGCGTGACGGTACAGGAGCATCCGACCGTTGGTGAGCACCGTGACGGTCGAGGCGCCGCGACCCAGGAGCTGCGCGACGTGGTCGGGCAGGTGGCGGTCGAGCGTCGGTTCGCGGTGGCGCACGATCACGTGCCGTGAGGCCACGTCGGTCTCGAAGTGGGAGTGAACCGCTTCGACGGGCTGGGACAGACACGGGTCGCATCCGTTGTTGCACGCCCCCGAACCCGGCGTGGGGAGTCTCAACAAGAGCGGCCGCTCGCGCGAACCGTCCGGGACGATGGGCAGCCCGACGCGGCTTCGGGCGGGCGCAGCGGACGTTGCGACCTTCGGCATTCGCTCGTCGACCCTACCATACCGCGTGCTACGCGCTGCCTTCGACCGCGCCCCGATGGTCCGCCGCCCACGCGATGTTCCCTGCGGACGGATTCTCGAGCATCAAGCGGCCGTCCTCGCATCGCAGCCGCTCGCCGCGCAGGGTCGTGTGCTCCCGCATCACGTCCACGTCGCCTCCCTGGCTCGGTACGAGGAGTTCCGTCGCGGATGCGACCTCTGCGCCGCGCGGTGCGTCGGGGTTCCCGGTCGATTCGAGGAGGAAACATCGACCCGCCGCGTCGAGCACGTGGACGCGCCGTGCGAGGTGCTCCCACCGGTGGCGAAATCCGCGGTGCCGGCGGTCCAGTTCGGTCAGGAGGGTCGAAGCGAGGCGGGCCGTCGCTTTGCAACGCAGGGAGCACGGAGTGTGCGAGACGAGCGCCAGCGGTGCGGCCAGCCACAGAGTCAGCGGTGACGCCGGTTCGTAGGGGAAGCGAGGAAGGCACGAGTCGAGCAGGCTCGCGTCGTCGCGCGTGGCGAGGTTCGCGTGGGCCTCCACGCAGCAGTCGGGATAACCGAGCAGGCGGCCCAGCTCGGCCGACGCCGCCTTGCTCGTTTCGCTCCTGGCGAGCAGGCCTTCCAGGCGCTGGGCGTCGTGCAAGGCGCGCTCCGACCGCGCGCCGAAGGTCACCCGTCGTGCGTCGGATCGGGGAAGGTCCGGCCGCGACACCAGGATCCCCTGGCCGGCTAGCCACGCCCCGTCCGTGTCCGCAGCGACCTCGGTGAAGTGCTCGCGCTTGACGAGGGTACGCAGGCCCAGCTCGAGACCGACCAGCTCCGCGTCGAAGGGCCACAGCCCCGGGCCCGACGCCGGTGGGGCCCCCGACCGCAACCACGAGGGCCAGCGCGGCGTCACGCGCTCGGGGGCTCGCTGATCGGGCACGATGGGCACGAGTCTACTGGCCCTCGTCGCCGTGTCGATTCGACGAGTCGCGCGCCGGCGGCGAGCGCACCGGGCACGTCGAACGGCTGGCGTAGCGCCCACGGCCTCGCGGTAGTCTCCTGCCCATGCAGGTCCCCCTCACCTCGAGCATCGCTCCCAGCGCGACGCTGGTTCGCGCCACCCCTCGCCGGCTTCAGGCCGAGCTTCACGCGCTCGTCAGCGGCGGCGCACGCCTGCAGGCTCTCGGCACCGCCGCGCGCAACCCGAAGGATCTCCTGCGGAGGTATCCGCCGCTCTACGCCGTCGACTTGTTCGGCACGCGCTTCTACCTCTCCACATACACGCAGGAACCGAGCCTGCGGTTCTTCGTCGCGTTCCTCGTCCAGCCGCGGCCCGGGTCTCGCCGCGTCGTGATCCATCCACGCATCATCTACAAGGACGTCTCCCTGGTGTGGCGATGTGCCTCTCACCTGGTCTTCGAAGATCGCGAGGAATGGGTCGGGAAGGGAGACGCGGTCACCGTCGTCGAAGACGGCTACGAGATCACCGACAGCATGGAGTTCACCACCGACCTTCCCCTCGAGCTCCAGATGGCGCTCGAAGAAGCGAGCCGAGGTCGAAAGCGAATCCCCACGGACTACACCGCCCTGCGCCGAGTTCTGCGCCGTGCGCCGCCGAACCGGGTGCGCGCTTTCGACGACTTCGTCGCGCCCCGGCGTCGGGCAGCGTCCGTACCAGAGAATCTCCTCAACGGAGGCAAGCCGGTGGCCTGGTTCGACAGGGAAAACGACCCCACGTCGCTTCGCTTCGCGTCGGGTTTCGCTCCGGACTTCGAAGGCGGGCTCGTGGAAGTTCACGAGTCGAAGAGCTCGCTCTACGGCGGAGTGATTCGGCGCCATCGAGTGGTGTCCGCCAACCGAAGGGTTCAGTACGCGTTCTTCGCGGCGCCACGTCATGCCTGGGTGATGCCGCCGCAGGCCACGACGACGGAGCTGTCGAGCTACGGCGTCCGTACCATCGACGCGCTGCACGACGACAACCTGTGCGTGCCCGGGTACGAGTATCACTTCATGGACGAGTCGCAGGATCCGCCGTTCCTCGTCAGCCAGATCCCGCCGGGCTTCGCGGGCGAGGTGAATGCCCAGGACAAGGATCGGGCCGATGCTTCGGCGTGGATCGACGCCCTGCCGGTGATCCAGGAGTTCCGGAGCGTGCTCGTCCGGCCCGGCGCGGACCTGCGGCCATGGTTCGGCGGCTCGACGAAGTGACCGGCCGCCGCCGAGGGGCCTTGACCGCCGTCGCCGGTCGCCGAAAGCTCCCGCTCGCGATGAAGCGACTGGCTCCCACCTTGCTCTGTCTGCTCGCGCCGCAGACGGCACTGGCGCAGATTCAGGACGACTGGGACGGCGACTTCGGCGGCCAGGCGGCTGAACGACGGTCCGACTTCACGTTCGGCGGCGCGCTCGGCGGGCTCGTGGGCAACCTGAGCGGTTTTCCGAACGACGCGAACAAGATCGATCGCGCCGAGTTCGAGGCAGACACCGGCGCCGCCTTCGGCCTCGGCTACAAGCTCTGGCTCGGCGGGGCGCTCGCCGACTGGCTCTCCTTCGGTCTCGGGTTCGGTGGCGGTAGCCTCGCGGGCAGCGGTCCGGAAGCGAAGGTCACGCAGTTCCTCTTTCGGGTCGAGACGTTTCCGCTCTTCTACGAGGGAGGTCAGCTTCGTGATCTCGGCGTCCACGCGGACTTCGGCCTCGGTCCGGCGTCGATGAGCGAAGACGGTCGCGAGGTGGCCGAGGGCGGCGCCACGTCGGTCCTGACGGTCGGTGCGTTCTACGAGCCGTGGCAGTTCGGAAACTTCAACGCGGGTCCCGTCGTCGAGTACACGCACACGTTCAGCCAGACGATGACCGGACACGTCGGCATGATCGGCTTGCGCCTCGCGTTCTACGGCGGTCCGGGCGCGCCGGATCCCGCGCGCTCCCGCGGCGCTGCCCCGGCTCCGGTCGGCGGTCCCTCTCCCGGGGCGCCGCCGCCCATGGCGCCCCCAGCGCCTGCGGCGCCGCCTGCCGGCGGGCAACCCTCGCCGCCGGCGCCCGAACCTCCTCCGGCCGAAGCCACGCAGCCCGAACAGTCCGCTGCACGCTGATCGCGCGGTCCCGCGGGTCGCCCCGCGACGGCGGTTGCACCCGGGATCGATTCGCGGCACGCCTCGCCGCCCCTCGCGCCATGCTCGACGATCCCGCGCCCTCCGCCACCGACGACGCCGCCCCCAAGCTCGTGGAGGCGGTCCCGATTCCCCCGCCTCCCCCCGATCAACGCGTGAAGCGCGACGCGGCCTTCGCCCCGGAAGGGGAGAAGCGTACTCGCTACTCGCTGCCCACGTCGCTGCGGTCGTCATCGCCCATCGGCTACCGCACGCGGGTGAACACGACCTTGGCGGAGGCGCGGAGCCTCTTGCCGCTCCTCTCCCTCGGCCGTCCGACGGAGCTGGTTCAGGGCGCGGACCCCGTGACGGAACAGGAACTGTTCGAGGAGACCACCCTCGGCGTGGTCGCCTCGAGGCAGTCCACCAACTTCCGCGGGCACCGGGACGTCGTCTTCGGTCCGGAGGACTCGACGCGCGTGGCACGACTGCTTCGAGAGCTCGGTGATCGCGACGCCGCGGTGCTCGATCACGCCACGCACACGCACGTCGTCCTCGCCCGCCCCTACCGCACGGCGTTCACGCTGCTCTTGACGTTCGTGGGCCATCGCCCGCTCGTCAGCCTCGTCACCGTTCCCTATCGCGCGGCGAAGAAGCGCCTCTTCCACGTGGACGACATGCCGAGCATCGGCTACCTCGGGCAGCTTCACCTCGGCGTCCTCGCCGACGGCATGGAGCGCGCGGCGATTGTCGCGTCGAACGGCAAACGGCGAGCGAACGTGCTGCAGAAGCCTTTCTGCGGGGACGCCACGCGTGGCCGTAATCGGCGCGTGATCCGGGCCATCGAGAAGATGGCCGGGCTTTCGCTCCTCGACCGCGCCGACGGGTGGCGGCTGGCCATGGTCGTGCAGGTGGGCCAGGTACAGCAGGACGAGCAGGTGAAGCTGCCCCGGGCGCTCTTTCGCAAGCTCGGCGCCAACCTCGTGGCGTTTCGGTCGGAGCGGATCCAGCCGGGTGTGAACGCGGAGGAGAAGGCGCCGCCTCAGTATCAGAAGCGCCAGGACATGGACGTCCCGGAGGAGCTTCGCGCGATGGCCGGTCGCGCGGCGTACAACGCGTTCAGCCACTGGACGGGGTGCGACCGCGAGCTGGCCAAGGACCTGCTCCTGCTCGAGCGCGTCGACGTCCTGACTCCTGGGGGAAAGGAGCGGCTCCGCTCGATCCGCAGGTCGCTCGACTCGGTCACCGACGCGCTGATCGCTCGCATCCCGCTGTGGGCGGACCTGCCCACGCTCAAGGCCTTCTCGCGCAACGCGGAGCGCGGTCGCAAGGCCTTCGCGCTGGCGGGGCAGCGCATCTACATCGCCGGGCTCTCGCCCACCGAGGTCGCGACCGCGGGCATCGAGTGGGATCTCGCGGTGCGGGGCGTGGGAGCAGCCGCTGCGCGCGCGTCGCTGGTTGCGGAGATCATGGGCACGGTGGACCTGCCGGACGGGTGCGACCTGCTCGCGGGCTGCTGCCTCATGGCCGGACCGGTCAATCAGAACGACGTGGGCAAGACGTTCTTCGGGCACGACGATCTGCTCGAGACGCCGTACCCGGGTCGCGGTGCGACCTCCCTGCTCGTCTGGACGCTCAAGGCAAAGACCGTCGCCGATCCGATCGGCAACGAGGAGCAGCTCCTGAACCCGGCGCGCAAGGGCGCGCTCGTGGACTTGCGACCGGGCCCCCACGAGGTCGTCGCGCTGCTGCGCCACGGCAAGATCTTGCCGATGCGTCGCGACGGTGACCGCTTCAACGAGGAGCGCGCGTTCGCCGACGAAGGCAACTTCGTGACCGATCCCGGCGGACGAGACATCCCGGGCAACCGCGGGACGCCGTGGGCCGAGACCGAGTCGCGACGCCCCCTGTGGTGACCGCCTCGCGCGGCCGGGACTTCGTCAGGCTTCTTCCACGAGAGCAATCGCGCCCGTCGGGCACCCCACGACGGCCGCCTTCACGCTCTCGAGGACGTCGTCGTCCGGGTACTCCTGCAGGATCTGGAGGTAGCCCTCGTCGTCCACCTCGAAGACCTTCGGAGCCGTGTTGGCGCACACCGCGTTGGAGATGCACAGGTCGAAGTCCACGACGACTTTGAGCTTCCTCATGGCGGGGAGGATACCCGGTCCGCACGCCGCGCGTCGGGGGCGTTTGTCTCGGGCGCCTCGTGTGACGGGTCGGCGCGGCGGGTCTACGCTCCCCGGCCGTGGCGGACGCGACGTGGACGGTGAGCCCGTGGCTCGAGCACGTCGAGGCGCGAGCGCCCGAGCTCGAGGACTCCCTCGACGTGGACGTCGCCGTGGTGGGAGCGGGCTACACCGGCCTGTCCGCGGCGCTCGCCCTGCGCTCGATGGGGCTCTCGGTCGCCGTCCTGGAGGCGGAGGTCGCAGGGTACGGCGCGAGCGGGCGCAACGCGGGCCACCTTTCGCCCACCATCGGCAAGGACCCGCCGTCGCTGGTCCTGGCGTACGGCAAGGCGACCGCGAAGACGCTGTTCGAGCTCGCCGAAGTCGCCATAGGGCACGCCGAGGCGCTCATCGAGCGACATCGGATCGACTGCGACTACGAGCGCGTCGGCAACGTGTTCGCCGCCGTGCACCCGCGTCAGTTCGGCGGCGTCGACCGCGCCGCGACGACCGCCATGGAGCTGGGAGTCCCGGGCGAGCTGCTCGACCGCGCCGGCATGGAAGAGCGCGGCCTGCCGCGCACGTTCCTCCGCGGCTTCCACGAACCGAACGGAGGGATCCTCAACCCCGCGAAGTACGTCCGCGGGCTGCGTGGCGCCGCACTCGATGCGGGCGTGTTCCTCTTCGAGAAGACGCCGGTCGTGGGGTTTCACCCCGCCCGTACGGTGGTCGTCCGGACGCCCCGCGGAGAGGTGCGCGCGCGTCACGTCGTCGTGGCGACGAACGCGTACACGTCGCCGCTCTTCACCGAGGGGTTCGACGCGGCCGTCCCGGCCATCGCGAAGATCCACGTGCAGCTCTACCGGACGTCTCCTCTCACGGCCGAGGACCTGCGAGCCATCGCCTGGCGCGGGCGCCAGGGGATCTACACGGCGCACGAGATCCTGGAGAGCTACCGCTTGACCGCCGACCAGCGCATCGTCGGCGGGAGCAAGCACATCCGTTACGGCTGGGACAACTCACCGCTCCCGGACGTGGACCCGACCATCACCGCGAGCCTCGAGCGCGCCTTTCGAGCGCGGTTCCCCGAGCTCGCTCACGTGCAGGTGGAACGGAGCTGGGGCGGTCCCATCGGCTTCGCCCTGACGTTCCTCCCGCAGGTGGGGCGGGCCGGGCCGCATCACAACGTGTTCTTCTCCCTCGGGTACGCCGGCCACGGCGTGGCGCAAGCGAGCTACGCGGGGACGATGATCGCCGACCTCCTGGCGGGGCGCGACGGTCCGGGGTCCGCGCTCTGGACGCGCCGGAACCTGGGCCTTCCGCCCGAACCGTGGCGCTGGCTCGTCGCACGGTGCGCGATGCGACTGCTGGAGGCGCTGGACCGGCGCGTCGACCGCGCCGTCACCGCGTCCAGCGAGTGAAGCGTCACGCGCCGGTGTTGCCCCAGAGCGCGTCCCGGAGCCCCGAGGCGCGCTCGATGCGCGTGCGCACCGCGTGGCGCACGACGTCCTCGGTCGCCGTCACGAGCACGCTCTTGCGGGCGCGCGTGACACCCGTGTAGAGCAGTTCGCGCGTGACGATGGGTGACGGCTTCGCCGGGAGGACCAGCACGACGGAGTCGAACTCGGAGCCTTGGCTCTTGTGGACCGTCATGGCGAAGACCGTGTCCACCGGGGGCAGCCTCGCGGGAGAAAAGCTCCGGAGCGCGCGCGTCGGTGTGGAGAAGAACGCCTTCAGCCGGCCCGACTCGTCTCGAGCGAAGACGCCCACGTCCCCGTTCATTAGTCCCAGCTGGTGATCGTTCTGCGTCACGATGATGGGCCGTCCTTCGTACAGGTCGCCCGTGGGCGCCAGGCCCGCCCCTTCCAGGAGCTTCCCGATGACGGCGTTGACTCGCTGGGCCCCGAACGGCCCCCTGCGGTGGGCACAAAGCACGCGAAACCGATCGAGGGCGTCGAGCTTCGCTCGTGGCTGGGCGATCGCCGCGAGCACCGCGTAGCCCTCGACGACGGGCGCTCGCAGGCGCTCGATCAGCGTCCTCTCGTCCTCCGTCACGGCGAGTCGCACGTCGGGGTTCGTGCCGTCGAGCGCCGACAGGACCGCGGCCTCGTCACCGGCATTCACGGCGCGCGCGACGGCGCCGATGCCGCTGTCGTTCGCGTAGCGGTAGCTCTTCTCGAAGTGCACCATGCAGTCGGCGATCCCGCGCGTCTTGCGCGACGTGGCGGCGACGGCGAACCCCACCGCGCGCTCGAGGCGCTCCGCGACCTTCGCCGAGTACCGATGGTCGGCCTCGGCGTGGTACAGGTCGCCCAGGATGGCCCCGGCCTCCACGGACGCGAGCTGATCGCGATCGCCGAGGAGCACGAACCTGCCCGTCGGTGGGATGGCCTCCGCGAGCTTGGTCATGAGCGCCAGATCGACCATGGACGCTTCGTCGCAGAGCACCACCTCGGCCGGGAGCGGGTTCTCGGCGTCGTGGAAGAACCGCGTCGGCGTCCTCGGGAGCCAGCCTAGCGCCTTGTGAATGGTGGACGGCTGAACGCTCAGCGCGGAGCGAGCGACTTCGTCGAGGCCGAGCTCGCCCAGACTGCGGCCCACGGACTCTGCGAGGCGTTGCGCCGCCTTGCCCGTGGGGGCCACCAGAAGCAGACGGCAGCGCTCGCGTCGGGCGGCGTGCTGCTCGTGAATGAGCGCCAGCACCTTCACCACCGTGTGCGTCTTGCCGGTTCCCGGCCCTCCGGAAATGACGGCGAAGCGCCCCAGCACCGCGAGGGCCGCGGCGATGCGCTGCGGGTCGGCCTCGCCGGCGGTCGCTCCGTCGAAGAGGCGCGCGAGCCCGCTCGCGAGCAGTGAATCGTCCGCATCCGCCTCGGAGGCGACGAGAGCGCCGAGGCGCCGTGCCAGGCGCGTCTGGTAGTCGAAGTAACGCCACAGGTAGAGCCGTCCTCGATCGTCGAGGACGAGCGGTGTGGCGCGTTCCTCACCAGGTGCGGCGACCAGAGGGCTCTGCGAGAGTGCCCGCAGCCAGTCGTTCACGGGTGGCAACGCCACGTCGGTGACCGGCTGTTCGTCGTCGTCGAGCAGGGCAGCGGTCGCGAGGCGGTTCAGGTCGACGCAGACGTGCCCTCGCTGGACCGCCCGGCTCGCGAAGGCCGCGCCGAGGATCACCGCCGCATCCCTCTCCCCGCCGATGCGGGCGGCCGAGAGCGCGAAGTGCTTGTCGAGGAGCGACAGGACTCCGCGGCGCGCGAGGGCGTCGAGGACGTCGCTCACGCGTCCCTCGGGTCGTCGAGCAGGCGCGAGAGCGCTTCGAGACGTCGGAGCGGAGGCTTCTCGAAGAAGACACCGTGCGTGGGCCCGGTCGCCGGCGTCATTCCCTTCAGGAACAGGTAGAAGACGCCGCCGAAGTCGCGACCGTAGTCGTAGCCGGCCTTGCGGAACCCCAGGTAGCGATGAACCGCCAGCGCGTAGAGGTGGTACTGCAGGAAGTAGTGACTGTGCGCGAGCGCCTCGGGCAGGTGGGCGCGCGCGTAGGAGCCCAGGCCGTCCCCCAGGTGGTTGGTCTTGTAGTCCACGACGTACCAGCGGTCGCGGTGGACGAACACGAGATCGATGTATCCCTTCAGATGACCTCGTACGGGCAAGAATCGCAGCTTGCCGACTCGCTCGGCGTAACTCTCCGGAACCCACGGACTCGGGTGATCCCGGAACACCGCGGCGAGCTTCTTCTGCGACAGACTCCCGAGGGTGAGCTGGTCCCGCTCTCCCGCACGGCTGGCCACGGGCAGATGGAACTCGAGTTCGTCGAGTCGCTGGCTCCGCGCCACGTCGGCGAGGCGCAGGCCTGCGTCGTCCAGGGGCGTTCGAATCGCGTCCAGCACCGCCGAAGCGGCCAGCGCCGTCAGGTCTGCGGAGAAGCCGTGGGCGCGGAGCTTCTCTGCCGTCAGCGACTCGAGATGCGCCGGAGCGTCCGTGAAATCGAGGTGCTCGAGGACGTCGTGAAAGAAGTTGCCGGCCTTGGCACCCCGTGGGAACTCGGCGAGGACGATCCGCGGACCCGAGTCCTCGACCGGGGTGCGTGGAACGTGCTCCTGTCCGCGAGGCTCCCCTTCGGCGCCCGCGGACGCGAGCGCGTGTTCGTCGCGGTCGCGACCCTCTGCCAGGTCCAGCTGGACGCCGCCGTGCTGCGCGGTGAGCTGGGAGAAGCTCGCCGTGCGCCACCACGTGTCCACCGATCGCTCGAATCGCCGCGCGGACAGCTTCGGTGGCGAAGGCGCTCGTGGGAGCGGTTCGGCGGCCTCCGCGCCCGTCACCGTCCTCACCGCGATGCAGTCCGGAGCGCCGTCGCGGAGGTCCTTCAAGTCCGCCAGGAGCGCGGCGTCTTCCTTGTTCCGGCTCGCAGCGGTCGCGTCGTCGAGGGAGGCGGGAGCCGTGCCGTCCAGGAAGGCCCTGGAGAGCAGGTACCCGAGCGCGGGAGCCTGGCTCTTCTCAGCGGCGCCCCACACGATCGTCGCCTTGTGCCGGGCACGCGTGAGCGCGACGTAGAGCAGGCGAAGGTCCTCGTCGAAGCGCTCGAGCTGGCTCGCCGCGTGGTTCGCGTTGTGCCTGTCGCCGCTCACGTCGATGAGTGTGCGCCTCTGGGCGTCGTGGAACGGGATGGACCACTTGTCGGCCGGATGGATGAACGAGCTGCGCCACGCGTACGGGCAGTACACGATCGGGTACTGCAGCCCCTTGCTCTTGTGTACCGTCGTGATCTTCACGGCGCTCGCGTCGCTCTCCAGGCGAATCTGCACGGCGTCCGCCGCGTACTCGTCGATGTGTCGCTGCCGTTCGAGCCAGTGGAGCAGCGCCGTCGGTCCGAGGTGCAGGTCGGTGGCCGCGGTGTGGAGCAGCTCGACCAGGTGCAGGAAGTTCGTCATGCGCCGCTCGCCGCGGTCGAGGGAGAGGAGCCGGCCCTGCACTCCGCCGGTGTCCATGAGCGAGCGCATCATCTGGATGAAGCCCCGCTCGGTCCACGTCGTCTGCCAGTCGCGGAACCTGCCCACCCACAGCTCCCACCCGACCTCGTCGCTCTCCAGTGCCGCCAGTTCCTCGGCATTCAGCCCGAGCGCGCTCGTACACAGCGCGGACCTGAGAGTGGAGCCGCTCGCGGGCTCGAGCACCGCGCTCAGGAGCCGCTGGATCTCGATGGCCTCGTCCTGCTCGAAGACGGTCTTGTCACCTAGCACCACGCTCGGCACGGATGCACGCTGCAGCGCGGCCTGGACCAGGAACGCCTCCGCGTTGGTTCGGGTCAGCACGGCGAAGTGTCCGGCGTGGACCGCCTCCCCGCCGAGCCTGGCGCCCCCGGCGATGCTCCGGGCGATCTCGGCGGCGACCAGATCGGGAACGACGGCGCTCAGGGATCCCCCGCGGTCCCTGGGAACGAACAGCACCTCGAAGGGCTCGGAGCCGAGCCCTTCGGGGCCGCTGTAGGCGTCCGTCGCCGTCGGGCGCGCCGTGACGTCCGGGAAACCGATGTCGGCGAGGCGGAACGGCCAGCGCGAACGCTGGAAGAGCGAGGAGATGGCCCGCACGAGCTTCGGATCCGATCGCCGGTTCACGGCCATGGTGTGACGACGGTCCGGTGGCAGCGCGCTCGACGCGCGCAGGTACGTGAACACGTCTGCGCCGCGGAAAGAGTAGATGGCCTGCTTCGGATCACCGATGAAGAACAGCGTCGTGCCTTCGGCCTCGGAGGTCGGCCGCCCGAACACGGACTCGAAGATCGAGTACTGCACCGGATCCGTGTCCTGGAACTCGTCGATGAGCGCGGCCTGGTGGCGGCGGCGGATGGCCTCGGCGAGCTCGCCCCCTGACGGTCCGGCCAGGGCTTCCGCGACCCTCCCGAGCAGATCGTCGAACGAGAGGACTCGCGCGGCGGCCTTGCGTCTGGGGTGCTCGCTCCGCACCCACGTCGCCACGCGGTGACGGAACGCGAGCGCGTGCAGGTCGATCGTCTCCTCTCGCGCGACGTGCGCGGAGTGCCATGCGGTCCAGGCGTCGAAGAAGGGATGCGACGGCGGGCGCGCGTTGCGCTTCGTCGCGGCAGCGAGCGTGTGCGTCGTGAAGCGGGGCGGCACGTCGTCCTTCAGGGGTGTGGACGGGTCCGCGAAGCTCGCTTCGAGCTGGTCGCACCACGACTCCACCCAGGGGCGACGGTACCTCCGCCCGTCCAGCGTGCCGCCGTCGAGCGCGGCCACCACTCGAGCGCGATCGTACGCGGCGCTGGCCGTGCGCCAGAGCGCATCCGTCAGCTCGCGACCCTCGATGGGCGGAACCTCCCCGAGCTCCGGTACGACCGTCGCCGAGGCATCTCGGATCACCTTGGCTGCGAACCCTCTGGCGTCGCTCAGCTTCATGCCGATGCGGGCGGCAACTTCCTCGGGGAGCGCGCTCGCCTCGGTGGACCACAGATCGGCGAGTTCCTCGTCGAAGAGGGATCGCTCGTCCGTCAGGAGCTCCACGTCGAAGGGAACGCCGCTGATCATCGCGGCCTCGTGGAGCACGCGCTGACAGAAGGCGTGGATCGTGGAGATGGCCGCGTCGTCGAACTCGTCGAGGGCGGCCTCGAGCCACCGGGCGTCGGCCGCCCGGTCCCCGCTCCGTGCGACCAGCGCCGCCAGGTCGGCGTCCTCGGTCGTCCCTCGCCCGAAGGCTCGCGCGGCCTCGCGGATGCGCGCGCGGACGCGGTCACGCAGCTCGGCCGTGGCCGGCTCGGTGAAGGTGACCACGAGGATGCGTCCGATGGGGAGGCGCTTCTCCACGAGCAAGCGCACCACCAGCGTCGTGATCGCGTGGGTCTTCCCCGTACCCGCGCTGGCCTCGACGAGGCGCGTGCCCCCCACGTCGACGGTGAGCGCGTCGAAGTCCGCCATCAGCCGTCCCCCAGGTGCGCCGCGAGCGGTCCGGCGAGCGAGACGGCGAGCTCCTCGAACGTTCCACCGGACATCCGTGACGTGTCCCAGGGCGGAACGTCGCCGGGCGAGTAGCCATCGAGCAGCCGCTGAAGCGTCGGTTCGAACTTGAGCTCGTCCCGGAGCGAGGCGGCCGCTCTGTCGCGTGCCTCGCGAAGGGTTGCCCCGGCGGCCATGGTCTGCGCGAAGGTCAGGCTCGCCGACGGGAAGAACAGGAGGGGTTCCTGGCGGCCCACCAGGTAGGCGCCCACCAGCGCGTCCAGGTGGACCTCGGGGTTCGCGACGCGCGAGAAGACGTGAGTCGCCGCCTTCGCCTCGGTGCGCCCCACGATGACGGCCAGTCCCGGGCCGCCTTCGCAGCAGGAGAGCGCCAGGTGTCGAACCCACTCCGATACCAGGTGCTTGCCGGCGACGTTCGCGTACTGTGCTCGGACGAGGGCCCTGGGCCACACGCCGCCTATTTCGCCGCTGACCATGACGCCGCTCGGGAGCTCCCTCTGGAGATGGAACGGTGGCAGCGCATCGCCCGTCCGGTGTTCGGCGGCGGCGCCGGCGATTGCGCGAACGACGGGGAAAACGCTCGACAGCTCCGTCCGCCCGAGGGCGCCGCGGGGGAGAAGGCCGCTCCCCCTGAGGAGCGCCTCGGCCTCCGCCTCGGGGCACCCCGACGCCACGAGCGTCAGGAGGCGGTGCCCGATGCCGTAGCTCTCGAGGTGGTCGAGCTGCAGCGGGTCCGCGTCGGGCACGTCCAGCGCCTCGTCCCGGAGGTTCAGCCCCAGCCGTCGCCTCAGGAGGTGGGTCAGCGGTCCCGAGAAGAACGCGACGAGTTCCGCGAGCGTGACGACCCGCGTTGGGCCGACGCCCTCGGGCGCGGGGAGCGGGCACGTGAAGAACGGCCGAGCAGCCCCCGAGCGGGACGCCACGGCGCGCGCGCCCACGAGGTACGCGGTGTGATGGCTGAAGAGCCGCTCGGGTTCGGCTCCGTCGAAGTAGCGCGGACTGAAGGGCTGCAGCGGGTGGGTGACGACGAGCGCTGCGCGAACCGCCTCCGCGCGCTCCGACTCGCTCGTCCAGCCAGCGCCTGGCGGGTCGAACGACTCCGTCACGTAGTCGAGGAGCTCGCTGACGACCACGCTCGGCGGTAGCGACGAGTTGTCGCGGAGGCTCTGTCCCGTGTACGTGATGATGAGGTGGTCGCGCGCCGCGAGCATCGCTTCGAGGAACAGGTACCGATCGTCGTCGCGCCGCGAGCGGTCGCCGGGGCGCGGCGTGGAGCGAGCCATGAGGTCGAAGTCCACGGGCCGCGAGCTGCGCGGGAAGGCTCCGTCGTTCATCCCCAGGAGCGCCACTACCCGGAACGGAATGCTCCGCATCGGCACCATCGCGCAGAACGTGACGCCCCCGGCCAGAAAGCCCCGCGCCGGATGACCGGCATCGATCTCTGCGTCCAGCAGCCGCTGGATCACGGCGCGATCGACGTCCCCGGAGAAGCCCGCAGCCCGGGCCTGCTCGACGAGAGCCGTGAGGCCTTCGCGTACGCGCTCCACCTGCCAGGCCGTGGAGTGATCGCCGACGACCAGCGCGTCGAGCGCCGCCGAGATGGCGTCGCGCCACGCTGGAAGCGTCCGGGGCGCTTCCAGGCGGTCGAGGTGGTCGAACAGCTGCGTGCACGCCTCGGCGAGCCGGCCCGCGAGCTCCGCGGTCTGGCCTTCGATCTCGTCGAACGGCAGCACTCCCTCGAAGAGCGTCTGGCCACGGCTCGGCAGGGCGTAGCCCAGCAGCAGTCGGTCCAGGCCGAAGCGCCAGGTGTTGGTGTCGTCACGCGGCAGCCCATGGCGAGCTCGGTGCTCGGCATCGAAGCCCCATCGGATGCCCGTCGCGACGACCCAGTCCTTCACCGCGTCCAGGTCCGTCGGGTCGATCCCGACCTTGCGGTGAATCACGTCGAGGGCGAGGAGGTCGATGACGTCCGGCGCGGTCACGCGGGTACCGACCAGCGATAGGATGCGGTGCAGCGCGTCCACCACCGCGCTCTCCTTGCGTACCGTCCTGTCGGCGATGCGGTAGGGGACGAAGCGCTCGTCCGAAGGGTCACGCTGGAACACCGCCTCGATGAGCGGGGCGTACTCGTCCACGGAGGGAGTCATCACGACGATGTCCCGCGGCTGCAGGTTCGCATCGAGCGACAGCAGGTGAAGGAGCTGGTCGTGCAGGACCTCCACTTCGCGCATGGGGCCGTGGCACGAGTGCAGCCGCAGGGACACGTCGGCCGCGTCGAGCCTCGGCCGCGCGCCTGCCCGGACAGGCGTGTCCGTTCCGGTGGGAGCTCGATGCGACGCGCCGAAGTCGAGGGCGAGCTGTGCGCTCGGCGCAGCGGCCGGCGAGCGTCGCGCCCGCGTGCCGGAACCTCGGAGCGACGCTGGCGCCGCGTTCGTCGCGCGGTCCTCCAGGGTGAGGAGGTCGCCCTGGAGACGACCGAGCGCCGTCGTTCCCGGAGGATCGACGTAGCGCGCGCCTTCGGCCTCCACGAGGGCCACTCCCAGCGCTTCCGCCTCGGAGCCGAGCACGCTCTGGAAATCGCGTCCCAGCTTTCCGAGGGACGCCAGCAGCGGATTCCCCACGTGAAGGTGCGCGTCGCCTCCGTCCGAGGCGAGGAGCCGTCGGCGCTCCCGCGGCGTGACGAGGTCCTCCCAGAACTCACGGGAGGGTGAGAGTAGGAACAAGTGGACCTCGACTCGACGCGCGAGCCCGAAGAGGGCCCGGACGTAGAGCGGCGGCAGGCTCGAGATGCCGAACACGCTCAGGCGCCGGGGGAGCTTCGAAAACTCGGCGCTGCCCGAGAGCGCGTCGTGGAACCGTCGCTCCAGAGCCGCGGGGTGCGGCGTCGTGGCGCGCGCCGCGAGCGCGCGCCAGAGCTTCGGCTGCCAGACCTGTTCGGCCGGCGCGTCGTCGTCCGTGCCGCGCTCCCATTCCCGGATCATCTCCGGGCGGTAGGTCACGTACTGGTCGAAGACGTGCGCGATCCGATCGGCGAGCTGAAACGCGAGAGTCGGGTCGTGTTCGCTCGCGACGTAGCGGGCCAACGCGGCGAACTCGGGCTCGCTCAGCAAGCCCGGAAGCGCCGCGAGCACCGACCAGCGCAGGTGCTCCCGAGTCGGCGTGGAGGCGCCGGCGGCCTCGACGTCGAGGACCGCGTCGAACACGGTCTGGACGAGTCGTCGCGGATAGTGGAGCTCCGCGTTCGACCAGATCCCGAGCCGCCGTGACAGTTCTTGAGACAGCCACACGGCCATGCCCCGGCCCTGCGCGACGACGATCTCCGGCTGCAGGGGGTCACCGAGGGGGACCGACACCACCGACGCCAGCGCTTCGAGCAGGGCTTCGGTTCGATTGCTGGAGTGGAGCTGGATCGTGGGCGTGTTCACGGTGCGCCGTAAGGTCGCGCCCCCGCTCGGCGCGACGCGCCAGCATAGACCGTCGATCACGCCGCTGCCGACCCGCCGCTGACGTCGTTCGTCCGGCGTTACGCGACGATGTGGACAACTCGTTGACGGCTTGTGAACTTTGCCCCGCGCCACCGCTCGGATATGACGCGACCCCGATGGCCACAGGGGACCCGGACGGGCGAGAGTCGTCGAGCCTGGGCGCCTCTTCACTCGAAGAGGGGGACACGTTCGAGATGCCGGCCGCGCCCCATCCCGAACTCGCGGCGCCCGATCACGCGAGCGACTACCACGCGCCGCGACCGACGCCTCGGGCGTCCGCCCACGACACGCTCGAGAACGAACTCGTGAAGGTCAGACCCGAGGTCGATCCGCGCGCAGCCACCGTTCCGAGCCTCAAGCGGGTGCAGGACGCGCGCGCCGCGTTCGTCGCACAAGAGCGGCGGGCCTCGGTTCCCGTGGTCTCGGTCGGCCCCGGAGTCCGAAGCCGGGGGCCGTGGGTGGTGCTCACCGTGGGCGTCTGCGCGGTGGGGCTCGCGGCGGTCGCCTTCGTGCTGACCGACCCGGGGGAGGCCGGAGAGACGAAGCCTGCGGCGGAGTCGAAGGCG
>CAZARU010000012.1:0-96172 GCA_964487605.1 uncultured Polyangiaceae bacterium | reverse complement strand
GCACCGTCGTGGCCCGCAGAGCCGAGCGCGTGGAAGGAGGTGCCGGGGTCGGACTTCTCGAAGCCGGACTGCACGTTCTACGAGGGGCTGCCCGGCGACTTCCCGGCGCCGGTGGCCTGGCAGCCGTGCGGCGACGGCTGCGAGGCTTTCGACCCCCGCCTCCCGGGCGAGGCCGTCATGCACGCGGGGCGGTTGAGGACGCTGGGCGCGGGGGCTGCTGCGCGCGTCGTCGCGGGGATGGCCCACGCCGTCCGCCTGTCGCCCGGAGCGATCGGCGCCTACCGGCTCGTCTCGCTGGCCGACGGCGCCACGCTGGCCGCCCTGCGGTCTGTGGATCCCAACCCGTCGGCCCGCTGCCTCGTCAATGCGTTCGACGCCAGCGGGGCCGCTACGCTGCTGTCCGCCGTCACGAAGAAGCAGATCTACGCGCGGGTGGACTTCGCGCTGGGCGCGTGGGTCTTCGGTCTGCCGCCCATCGGCGACGACGAGACGATCCTCGGTCGCGACCTCCTCTTCGTGGACGCTCCCCTCGTGACGGTCTCGCCGGGGCGCGGGGTCGTGGCGGCGCAGCTCGACGCTGCGAGCAGCGCGTGGTCCGTGCTCGAGAGCCCGTCCGGCGCGGACCTCGGCGCGGCGAACGGAGATCTCGCCGTCTGGATCGACTTCGACCTGGCGCCGGTCACGAGGGTGCGCGGATGGACGGCGTCGGGCGGCATCCGCACCATCCAGGACGACGTGCCCATCGAGACCTGCGAGCTCGGGCTGGGTCCCGAGCACCTGGTCGGCGTCGCCCTGGAGCCCTACGGCGACTACTGCCGCGGCCCGGCGACGGAGCTCTGGTACGCGAAGCGCGCCTATGCCAGCGGCGAGGCCGTCACGCACATCCCGGTGCCGCAAACGCCGCCCATGAACCTGGGCTGGCCGGAGACCCACGGCGACCACGCGGTGAGCACCGCCATGGAGCTCTCTCCGCCGGTTCCCCCGACCACGCCCTGGCTCCCCACCGGCGAGCGGTTCCTCGTCGTCCATCACCTCCCGACAGGCCGCGCCTGGCGGCTCGATCCCCACCCGGGCTACATGCTCCAGCTCGCCCACGCGCTCACCGCGGAGCACGTGTACTGGGCGGAGGTCGCCCGGGAGGAGCACCGCGACGACCTGAGCCGCTTCGTGCGCGTCCCGCTGGCCCGCCTGGACGAGCTGGGCACGCGGCTGTGAGGGCGCGGCGCAGAAGGGCAGACCGCACCCGGCGGGGTGTTACGACCACGGCACGCATGGCGGTGTAGCGAAGGATGCGCTGCTCGCTCGCGGAGATCGTCACGAAGGCGTAGACGCGGCCGTTGCTCGTGAAGCTCGGGTCGAAGGCGATCGATTCGGTGAGGATCGGCGCGAGCATCGTGGCACGGGCTCCTCCCGGTGCCATCACGAACTGCGGAGGCGGTCCGGCCGTCGACGCAGCGCCTCTGTTCCTCGCGTCATCTCGGCGACCGCGCCCGCCGCGCCCAGTCGAGCGGGGAGCCTCCGTGCCGCGGCGGGCGATCCCACGCGGATCTCGCGCCGGGAACCGATACAATCCGTCGACCGAGCGCGATGCGGGCTGGCGATCATTTCGACCTCCAGGGTCGTGCGGAGGCACTGGTCACGCTCCGCGACCACCTGGCGCGCGCGCGATCCGGGCGAGGGGCGTTGATCGTCGTCTCTGGCGAGCCAGGCATCGGGAAGAGCGCGGTCGGCGAGGTGATCGCACGCGAGGCCGCGGAGGCAGGAGCGGCCGTGGAGCGCGGGCGCGCGTGGGAGTTCTCCGAGGCGCCCCCGTACTTTCCGCTGGCGTCTTGTTTGCGCTCGCTCGGTGTCGAGCTGGGCACGACCCATCGTTCACCATCGCCGTTCGAGGTGTGGGACCTCGTGCTCTCGGCGCTTGCGGCGGCGACGACGCAGCGCCCCGCTGTCTGGATCATCGAGGATCTTCACGCAGCGGATCTGCAGACCCTGGACCTGCTGGCGTTCCTGGCTCGACCCATCGGCGCGCTTCGCGTGCTGATCGTCGTGACTGCCCGGAGTCACGACCCTCGCCTCGACCAACAGGGGCAGCAGAGGATCGTTCGGCTCGGACGCGACGGCCTGGAACTGCCGCTGGAGCCGCTGCGTCGCGACGACGTCGCCGCGTTGGCGCAGCAGGTCATCGGCACCCCGATCTCGCCTGCCGTTGCATCACGGCTCACGGAACTCACCGGCGGCAATCCACTCTTCGTCACCGAGTGTGCGCGCGCGATTGTCGCCGCCGGGCACGGCGCGGATCGGGTCGACCTGCCCGCCACGGTCCGCCACGCGATCCTGGAGCGTGCGGCGCGGCTGCCCGCAGCGTGCCAGGAGACCCTTCGGACGGCCGCCGTCGTGGGGCGGGATTTCACGGCGGCGCTCGTCGCCCGCATCGTCGACGCCTCGCCGGCGCGCGTCAGCGACGACCTAGAGCCCGCAGTTCGGGCAGGACTCGTCGACGAGACCGCGCCGGGGTGCTTCTCGTTTCGACACGTCATCGTGCGCGACGTGCTGGAAGCGGCCATCGGCGCGCAGGCGCGGGTGGCGCTGCATGCGAGGGCCGAGCGGGCGCTGGCGTCCCAGGGCGACTCTCCGGAGCTCCTGGTGGAGCGCGCGCGCCACGCGCTGGCGGGGGCGACGCTGGAGAACGCCGACCGGGCCCTCGCGCTGGCGACGCAGGCGGCCACCTGGCTCGAGGCGCGTGGTGCGTTCGACCGTGCGTACGCGATGCACGTGCGCATCGAGGGAGCTCGCCGGGCCGGCCTCTTGCCGGCCGCCTCCGCTGCCGATCGCCTCGAGCTGGTGCGCATCGCCCGCAATGCAGGTCGTCACGCAGATGCGCTGAAGCTCTGTGACGAGATCGCCGTTCTCGCCAGAGCGACGGAGGATGCCGGGCTCCTCGGGCGCGTGGCATGGGAGCGCGGAGCGGACCTTCGCCCTGGAGTCGTCGAGGCGTCTCTCGTCGGATTGCTGGAGGAGGCGCTGGCCGTGCTCCCGCCGGAACCTTCGGGGCTCCGCTGCCGGCTGCTTGCGCGGCTCGCCGCGGCGAAGCAGCCGTCCACGGACGGGGTCGTGCCGCTCGCGATGGCCCGCGACGCGATCGCACAGGCGCGGGTGCTGGCAGCCGAGGACGTGATGCGAGACGTCCTGTTCTTCGCCGGCGCGGCGCTCGTCGACGTGGCGGGACCCGAGGAGCGGCTGGACGCCTCCGAGGAGCTTCTGCGCCTCTCGCTCCGGGCGGGCGACGTCGTCCACTCGCTGCGCGCACACGCGAGGCTGGCTGTGGATCGC
Source organism: uncultured Polyangiaceae bacterium (assembly GCA_964487605.1). Classification (GTDB taxonomy): domain Bacteria; phylum Myxococcota_A; class Polyangia; order Polyangiales; family Polyangiaceae; genus JAJDAH01. Next base: position 92,845 of record CAZARU010000012.1, on the reverse strand, counting down.
GTCGAGGTCGGAGAGTTCGATGCGTTCGACGAGGGTGTGGACCGGATGCTCGAGATCTCGAGCGCCGCGGGGCAGGCCCGCCACCGGTGGCGACCGCTGCTGTTCGCGTCGATGCGGGCGCAGATGAGCGGCAGGTTCGGCGAATCCGAGCGATACTTGCTGGAAGCGTCCCAGCTGACGGGGCTCACCGACGATCCCGCTCTCGGGTTGTCGCTCGCGGCGCACCGGATGCGCCGAGCGCGATCGATGCACCGGCGAGACGAAGCGCTCGAGGCGCTGCATGAGTACGAGAAGTCGATGCAGGGGGTGCCGCAGGGCGACCTCGTCCTCACGGCGTTTCGGCTCGGGTGCTGGGCGAGATTCGGCGATGCCGCGGCCGTCGCCGCAGAACTCGAGCGCCTGGGAACGCTGGACGCCGCGCTCTGGCAGCGCGGTTTCCACGGATTCCTCGCGGAGGCCTACGCGCTGGCGGGCAACGACGACCAGCGGAGACGTGCCCGCGCGTTCTTTGCACCGACGGCGGAGAGGCATCTGGTCGTGAGTCACGTCGCCATGGCCTATGAAGGCCCCACCCTGCGCTTGCTCGGCCTTCTCGACGCCAGCCTCGGCGATCTCGCGGCGGCGGAGCGGAGTCTCCGTCGCGCCGCGGAGGGCGCGGAGACCCGTGGTCATCGCCCGTGGGTGGCCCAGCTGCGCCACGAACTCGCCTCGGTCGTCCTTCGCGCGGGTCGGCGGTTGGAGGCGCGCGCGCTCTTCGCCGAGGCAGCGGCGCTCGCGCGTGACCTGGGCATGGATGGCCTTGCGCAGCGCTCGCCGCTGTCGCCGGTCACGAGCGGATCCTCAGACCGCGACGCGCGCCCCGGGGTGTCCACCGCTCCGCGCCTCGAGCTGATCGCGCGGGGGGACACGTGGAGAGTCGATTGCGACGGAGAAATTTTCGACGTGCGTGACAGCCGGGGCATGCAGCTTCTCGCACGCCTGATCGAGCGACCTCGGGAGGAGTTCCACGTACTGGTACTTGCTAGTGACTCCGGGCACTCGGTGGCCGAGTCGAACGCCGGCGAGATGCTCGATGAGCGTGCGCGCCGCGAGTACACTCGACGGCTCACGGAGCTGGCGGACGACATCGCCGAGGCCGAGCGGAACGTCGACTCGGGTCGAGTGACGAGGCTCACGGCCGAGAAGGAGATGCTCGAACAGGAGCTGCTGCGCGCCTTCGGGCTCGGCGGTCGCTCGCGGCAGGCGCGCTCGGCGAGCGAGCGAGCGAGGGTCAACGTTCAGCGGCGGATCAAGGACGCTCTCGCGCGGATCACGGAGATCTCGCCGCGTGTCGGTCAGTACCTCGACGGGGCCGTACGGACGGGTACCTACTGCTGTTTTCGCCCCTGAGGGGCGAACGCAGGCGCCGTGTTCGGGGCCGGAACACCGGGAGCGGACGCGTGGGGAACATTCGTTCCATGGGCCGTCACGCCGACCGCTACGAAGGGCGAGTTCGAGGGCGCGTGGCACGTCCGCCTTGCCCGAGGACCCAGCGTCGGCCACCAGTTGCAAGGAGAAGTCATCATGATCGTCGTTCGCTTCAAGGTTCAGTGTCGGCCCGAGAAGACGGAGCAAGCCCTCGGCGCGTTTCGAGACGTCGTCACAGCTAGTCGGCCGCTCGCCGGCGTGATCAGTTTCGACATTGGTCGGGACATCGCCGATCCGAACTCCATCATCGCGACGGAGGTGTTCACCGATCGCGCGGCGCTCGATCGTCAGGAAGCGCTTCCGGAGGTACAGAAGGCGGTCGAGTTGCTCGAGCACGTGCTGACTACCGCGCCCGAGGCGACGATCTTCCAGGTCGCTTCTTCCCAGCCCTGGGGCTAGGCGCGCTGAAGGGGACGCACACCGGCATGCTGCTCGGGATGATCCCGCCGACCGGCAAGCGCGTCACCATCTGGGCGAACGTCCTGATGCACCTCGACGGGGGCAACGTGAAGCGTCTGTACGGAACGTTCGACGAAGCAGGCATGCTGCGCCAGCTCGGCGTGATCCCCGGCTAGCCCGCGATGCGGGTGCGGCCGGGCCTCCCCGCGGCCTGCGCGCGGCAACTACTCGATGCCGGCGCCTCCTCAGGCCGAAAGCGCCCCGGCCGACCGCTCGTGCCCGGAGCGCGCTTCGGGGAGCCAACCTTCGATCACGTCCGCCGCGGCTTCTGCGCCGTTCTCCGCACGGAGCTGCGCGCCGAACTCCCGCGCCCGCTGGGCGGCCTCGGGGCGCAGGGCTCGATCCAGCGCCCGGCCCAACGTTCGCGCGTCGAACTTCTGGAACGGGAACGTGGCGCCCGTGCGAGTCTGCTCCACACGCCAGCCCCAGAAGGGTTGATCGGCGAAGACCGAAACGACCACTGTGGGCAGATTGGCTCGCAGCGCCGCGGCCGTGGTCCCGGCGCCGCCGTGATGCACCGCTGCCCGGCACCTCGGGAGCACCGCATCGTGGTTGAATGCGCCGGTCACGTGCAGGTGCGATGGAAGGCCGCGCGGATCCCCGTAGTCGGTCCACCCGGCACCGACGAGTCCGCGCAACCCGCGGTCGGCCGTCACACGGGCGACGTCGGCGAGGAGCTTCTCGGGGTCGAGGACCGGCAGGCTCCCGAAGCCGAAGAAGATCGGCGGATCGCCGGCCGCCAGGAACGCTTCGAGATCGTCCGGTACACGGTCCTCGCCGAGCCGAGCGCGGAGCTCCGGCGTGAGCACCGTGAACCCGGTGACGACCTGGTCTGGTCGCCAGTCGCGCGGGCGGGGAGCGAGCACCTCGCTGTAGACTCCCACGCTCCGCCCGAGCTCGACGCGGGGACGCTCGGAGTTTGGCGGCAAGGCGAGAGTATCGCGCAACCGTGCCTGCGCCGTGGCGAAGTTCTTCCACCACAGATCGAGCATCAGCCGGTGCGATAGCCGATTCACGAATCCGAACGGTGCACGCCGGAACGGGCCGTGGATTTGTGCGTACTCGCTCGTCGGCGCCATCGGCATCGTCAGCAGCAGGCCATGAGCTGCGCCGCTTCGCTCGACGATGGCAGTGCCGCGCAGCACGCTCATGACCGTAGAGACGACCAGGTCGGCGCCCCTGCAGCACTTCACACAGGCACGCGTCATTTCGTCGTTCGCCGCGGTCTCGATCTTGGAGAGCTCGCGGGAAAACGCGACGAGTCGCCCGTCGGACAGCATGTGGCGACCCTCGGACGACTTGAGGAACGCCTCGGCGTCGGGGGGCATCGGTACGATCTCGAGTCCACTCCGCTCGGCCCACTCGACGGAGTTCACGTTGACGGTCATCGCGACCGAGTGGCCGCGGCGTCGGAGCTCGTCCCCGACGACGAGAACCGGCTGGATGTCGCCCCGCGTCCCGTAGGCGAGGAGCGCTATTCGGCGGGCGGCCGGGCGTGGCCGGGGCCCGCTGCGCGTCGTCGAGTCGGCGGCGCTGCCGGTCATTTCCGGAGAATGCCCCGCGATCGTTGTCCGGGCCATGGTCCGTTCGTACCATCTGCGGATGCGCGCCTTGGACGTCGGTCGATTCTTGGATGCGGCGCGCTCGATGGGGGCGCTCGACGGTTACGAGCGGGTAGTGCTCGAGGAATTCGGCCGCGCCGTCGGCGCCGACGTCGCCGTCTACCTGCGGCCGGAGGGTCCGGGCAGCGCCGCCGGCCTGCGACGCCGCGACGCGGACTGGCGGCAGATGCTGGCGGACCGAAGCTCGGTCTACGAGTGCGAGCTCGCCGGCTTCGTCGAAAGGACGATGCATGTGGGCGTCGGGGTGGATGAGGAGTACCTCGGTCCGGCGCTGCGCCGGACGGCGTACTACCGCGAGATGGTGGAGACCGAAGGTGGGCGTGCGACGCTCTACGGCGTTCTGGTGGTCGGCGGGGACCACGTGGGCACCGTAGGTTTGGGTCGCCGGCGACGTGGTTTCCGTGCGCGTGAGAAGCGGGCCGTGCTGGCCGCACTTCCCGCCCTCGCGGTTTGCGAGATGGCGATGCGCGGGCGCGGCCTCGCGGCTTGCAGGGTCGACGCGACCGCTCTAACGGCCCGTGAGCGTGAGGTGCTGGACTATCTCCGCCTCGGCTACGACAATCGGCAGATCGCGCTCGCGCTCGGTCGCTCGCCGAACACGATTCGCAATCAGCTGTCTTCGGCCTACGCGAAGCTCGGAGCGTCGAATCGGGTCGAGGCGCTCGCGCGTGTCTTCGGCCTGGCCTGATGGCGAGCGCGTGGAAGGGCTACGGGCAGCTCAGCGCGCCTCCTCGTGCGAAGTCGTTGCAGGCTGTAGGCGGCTCTGGCGGGCCGTGCCCACACGACACGATCGACGACGACTGCGACGGCACCGTCAACGACGGGTGCGGGTGCACGGTGACGTCGTTGAGGTGCGCGCGGCCGTGAGGGGGTCTCGAGCCGGTGAACGGGGCCGGAGCTGCAACCTTGAAAATCCTCTGGTGGAGCGAGCATTTTCAAGGTTGTGCTCCTTCCGCGACCAGCTCTGATCGTCTCCCCCCTCGATCCACCGGCGGTCGGTCAGTTCGTCCAAGCAGCGTCGAGCGGCCGGGCAAGTCGCGGTTCGCGACCGCGTACGACCCGCACTCACTCGACGATCTCCGGTACGCCCACGAGCGGAGAACTCGTGGTCGCTGGTTCGGCTGGCGGGCCGGTTGTCCCGGACGGGTTACTCCGTGTCCCGGACCGGCTGGGTCGGTGTCCCGGAAGGGCTCCTCCATCCGCGCGGGCGCCTCGCCCGCTGTCCCGGCGGGCGCAGCCACCGTCACGGCCGGCTCTTTCCGGACCCCCGGAGCCGCGTTTTGCCGGGGCGGCCGCCGCTTCACTCGAAGTCGTTCCAGGCGGTAGACGGATGTGGCGGGCCGGGCCCACACGCTCGGAAAGGCAAGTTGTTTTGCGCGTGTAGCGCGCGCGGCGTCCGGGACCGGTACCGGACGGCCCGCATCGACCGCCGGCGGACCAGGTCAGACCAGGTCAGACCAGCTCAGACCAGCTCGGACCAGCATCGACCACCCTCAGACCAGCATCGACCACCCTCAGACCCGGTGGAGCCGACGGGTGGTACTTCGGGAGCGGTCCGCGTAGCGACGCGGGCCACGTCGTCGCGTGTGGGCGGCGCCTCCCCGTCGTCGACCCCGCTGAACCGACGGATCGCACGGCGGGAATCGCCAACCCCGCCTCCGTCCACTTCGCCAACGAGGGCGGAGTGATGGAGTTCATGGACACCGGGGAAGGCCAGGCCGGCGTGTGCGTCTTGAAGGACGGTAGCTGCTGCGATGAGGGGAAGTTCTACCGCAAGCAGTGCGCTCCTGGCACGTGTCGCGAGAAGTCGGGCATCTGCCCCTAGGTCGACACGCGCGCTAGTCGGCTGCCGTCCCCGCATCACCGGCCGCGTCCCGCATTCGCGTTAGGACTTCCTCGAGCAGCGCATCGAACTCCTTCTGCCGAGTGGCCTCTGCGAATACGGGGCGCATCGCGTCGTCCGCCGTCCACTCCGCTCGACGAACGTCGAGGAACTTCAGCACGCTCAGCTCTGCGGCGAGCAGTTTGGCCGCGTCGTCCAGCCCGGCGAATTCGACGACGCCACGGCCCGATTCGAAGCTCCGGACGATGACTTGCACCTCTTCGGCACTCATGCCGGATCGGGTCAGGGACTCTCGCAGGGAGGGGACGAGGGCTCGCCATGCGGACGCGAAGCTGCGGGTGGCGTCGACGACGCGCTGGGTCTTCGCCATGCGGCGGTCCAGCTCGCCGGAAGCCGCCAGACCCCGGGTGGGGAGCAAGCCGGGCGCTGGATCGTCGACGGCCGTGATGAATTCGTCGCTGCGGTCCGCGAAATCTTCGAGCACCGCAGCCATCGCGAGCAGACCGCGGGCTGTCTGTCCGTCGACCTGCACGGCGGTGCGACGATACAATCGTGCCAGCTCGCGTACCGAGGTCGCCGCGAGCGCGGGCCCCGCGTCGTCGAGGTTCGCCAGCAGCACCGCCAGGTCGGCGTTGAGCGTCGTAAGAGCCTGCTGCCCGGCCGCGCCAGTGCGCACCTCGCGGTCGTGGCTGATCTTGGCCAGTACCATCGCGCCCACGGTCACGCCGACCAGCACACGCCCGGCGGTCAGCTTGCGGGGTCGAACGCTCTTCATGTCCCCGCCAGCGCAGAGGACGCCCGATCCGTCGAACCCACCCGCCAAACCTACCACGTCGCGCCGCCACGAAGCGCACGCCGCCCTCGCATCGACACCAAGGAGCGACACACGAACGACAAGGAACGACAACGCACCTCAGCGCACCGCGCTCACGATGCACGCTCGGAAAAGCACGCAGAGAGTGACCCGAAATACGCGACGCGCTGGACCCCGAACTGCTCGCGCAGGACAGGAACTAGCTGTGAGAGTTTCTTCCGGCAAAATGCTGCCTCAGCGGCTGCGCGTTCGTCGCGCTGTCGTTCCGCTTCCCGGTAGGCGGCTGCATACCGCCGAGACTTCGCGCGGCGCGCGTCAGTCCCGCGCGCCCCTCCGCTCCCTCACCGTCATCATCGCCGCGACGCCGACGGCGTAGATCCCGATCGCCGACAGGAGCACGACGCGAAACCCGGACGCCATGGCGACGACCGTCGCGAGGACGGACGCGAAGACCGAGAAGAACGCGTTCACCGCCCAGGCCCAGGCGACGTACTCCCGCGGGTGGTCCCCGAGCGCCGCGATGCGCCGGAGACCGAGGGGCATGAAGCCACCGAGACAGACGCCGAGCGGTGCGAGGAGCGCCAGCGTGATGGCCGCGCGAACGGGCAGCGAGAAGCCCATGCACCGCTCGATGATGGCGGGGAGGGCGAACGCGTAGAAGAGCGCGAGCAGCACCAGGACGGCGAACGCAACCGGGAGCGCGCGCCCCGAGCGCGCCGTGTACCGCTCCGTGAGCAAGCTGCCGGCTCCCGAGGCGACGAGCAGTCCACCGAGCGTGATCGTCAGGGAGTACGTCGGGTAGCCGACGAGCAACGTGAAGCGCTGCATCAGCGAGATCTCGATGAACATGAACCCGAGGCCCAGCGCCGCGAAGTAGAGCCCGGCGGGCAGCTTCGACGGCAGCGCGGCCCACGTCGCCCGGATCACGAAGAAGGGTGCCAGGAGCAGCAGCGCCGCAACCCCCGACACGATGGCGAGGAGCGAGAGCATCACCTTCTCGCCCACGGCGTCCTCGGTGTCCACGACCCGACCGTCGAGGTGGACGTCGCTCGCCAGGGCACGCCGGAACGTCGCGAAGTGCCAGAAGAAGGGGGAGTCGTCGCGGACGGGGCCGACCTGCCACGGGTAGGCCGCGAGGCGTGCGGCGAGCTGGTGCGGCTTCGAGACGATGACCTGGTTGGGGGCGCTGATGTCCACCGGGTGGCCCGGCGCGTAGCGCAGGACGCCTCCGTCGATTCTGGGTAGGTAGCCGGTGAAGCGACTGATCTGGTCGGACTCGAAGGGTCGGCGGCTGAGGAGGATCACCGAGTCCGTCTGGGGGGGGAAGCCGGGGCCGGTCGCCAGGAGCACGTGATCGGCGAAGCGCCGTACGCCGTTTTCCTCGAAGGCGGCGCGTGCCGTCGTGAGAAAGCGCGTGCTGCGGTTCGGCTTCCGGTGGTGATCGAACTCCCCGAACTGGGCGTTGATGATCCCGTTCTCGGTCAGGTGCCGGAAGCACTCGCCGAGCATCTCGACCGTGTAGAGGTAGCTCTCCGAGAGCACGAAGGCGCTCGCCGTGGCGGCGTTCATCGTGGCGTAGGAGTCCGGCGCCACGAACCAGATCATGTCGTACCGCTGGTCGTCGTTCTCCAGGAACGAGCGCGCGTCGGCGTTCACGAAGGTGACGTCGGCTCGCTCGTGGAGCCGTCCGGTGAAGTCGGCGAAGTGGTGGGTCAGCAACGAGAGGGTCGTCGGGTTCAGCTCCACGCCCGTCACGTGCTCGGCGCCGAACAGGATCGACGTGAGCACCTCGTGTCCCCCCGCGGAGCCGATGATGAGCACGCGAGGCCGGGGAGGGAGGACCTGGAACGCGAGCGCCCGAGGGTCGGCGCGCATGGGCTCGAGCTCGCGCGCGTCGCCGCCGAAGCGGCGCAGGCCGGAGCCTGGTAGACCGTCGTGGAACACCATCAGAGCGTTCCCGCCCGAGGACGGGAGTTCGGCGACGTCGATGCGGAACACCGGGTCCCACGCCGAGAAGCGGACCAGGTCGCCGTTCCGGAAGTCCTCGAACCCCGTGTAGCGATCCGTGATCGGATCGGCGAGAAATCTTCCCGTGGCGAACGGCACCGACAGCGCCACGCACGTCGAAATTCCGACCGCCCGCAGTCGACGGGAGCGAACGGCCAGGCGCAGTCCGCCAGCGGCGAGGACGATGCCCGCGAGCACGATGGTCCTCGGCGGGTCGAAGGCACCGAGGAGCGGAATGGCCAGAGCGGCGCCGAGGGCGGCTGCGCCCAGATCCGCGCCGTAGAGCGCGCCGGCGGCGTCGGGGCGCGCGCCGAGGACCTTTGCCACGACCACGCCGATGCAGAGGAACGGGGCCATCACGAGCAGGCACGCGGCGGTCAGCTCCAGGATTTCCGTGGCGTCGATGCTCAGGCGCGAGACGTCGATCTGAAGGGGCGCGACGATGGCGTACCCGACGTAGGCGCTCGCACCGCCGGCGAAGCAGGCACGGGGCACCAGGACCGAAGGATCGGTCTCGCGCAGCTTCCTCGAGACGGCGACGAGGATGCCCCCGGCCCCCAGCCCCAGCAGCCCGACGGCGATGACGACGTAGCTGAAGAAGTAGAAGAACTTGAACGAGAAGACTCGCGTGTACGCTATTTCGAGCACGATGCCCGCGAACGACGCGACGGCGATCTCGTAGAAGAGTCGCGGCGGCGGCTCTCGCGTGTTCGGCGGCTCCACTCGGTGCGTCCCGGGCCAGGTCTGCTCGCCCCACGCGTTTCGTGGCGCGCTGGTCGCCTACCGCGGGGCGGGTTGCGCGTCACTCCTGCAGTCGCCCGAGGGTCTCGGCGGGATGGCGGACGGCAGTCGCTTCGGCTACCGTCGCGCGCCTGCGCCGCGGGACGTGCGCCGCGGTGCGTACGGAGGCACCCATGTCGAGTTGGACGATCAAGGCCGCGCTGGCCGCCATGGCGCTCGCGCCGATGGCGGGTTGTGAAGAGGAGAAGCCCGCGCCCGCGGCGAGCGCGAAGCCCGCGCCGCCACCCGCGCCGGAACCTGCGCCCGCGCCCGCGCCCGCGGTGAAGAAGCCGTCGCACCCCTGTCCGGAAGGATCGAAGGGTGACGGCACGTTCGACAAGCCGTGCGTCGCCACCGGCGCGACGCGCATCATGGAGGTGACCTGGAACGGCAAGATCGGCGACAAGGGTCCGACGTTCAAGATCATCAACAACTCGACGCTCGAGGTCCTCTTCGGAGCCGTCTACGTCTACTACTACGACAAGGCCGGCAAGCAGCTGGGCGTGGGCGAGGAAGGCAAGCGCAAGCGTGCCTTCTGCAGCGGCAACATCTTCGCCGGTGCCATGAAGGCCGGGGAGAAGGCCTTCTTGAACTTCTCGTGCACCAAGAAGGAGGCGGTGCCCGAGGGGGCGCACGCCATCGAGGCCGAGATGCAGATGGTGGGCTTCACGGCGGCCGACGGCGACCGGGCCGATACGTACTGGAAGAACGAGGACTTGACCCCGGAGGACCGGAAGAAGGGGGGCGTGAAGAAGTAGGCGGCGGGGCGTGGCCATCGCGCTTCGCCACTGAACGCCTAAAGGGTTCCGGGGTTCGTGCCGTGTAGCTGTTCAGGCATGACGGCCGATCCGGTCACCGTAACGGAGTTCGTCGGACGGCTCCGGGCGCTCGGCGAGGTGCCCTTTCAGGCCCGCTACGGGCGCGCGGCGCTCGTCGGCCTCGCCATGGTGGGCTCGCTCGACGAAGGGCGGCGGGGCCGCCGGAGCGGGACCATCGGCTCGGCCATGCCCTCGCTGGCGGCGATGGAGGCCTCCGCCGCGCTCGTAGGGCGCGTCTGGCCCGTCGTGAAGAGCCCGAGCGGTCCCCCGGGCGGCGCGATCGTCGTCGGGCGCACCGCCAACGCGGATCTCGTCGTCAACGAGTACTCCGTGTCTGACCCGCACTGCGAGCTGCGGCACGAGCCCGGAAGGCTGGTGATCTCCGACCTCGACTCGCTCAACGGCACGTTCGTCAACGACAAGAAGCTCCCTCCGCGGTCGCGTGTGCCGATCGCCGACGGAGCGCTCGTGACCCTGGGCCGCTTCCGCTTCCGCTTTCACACGGCCCCGGGATTCGCGCGCTTGATCGCCGCGACGCGCGATGCGCTGGCCGCTCGAGACGGCGACGGCGGGCACCACTCGGCAGCGCGCCCCGTCCTGCGGCGCGCCTGAGGGCCAGCAGGCTGCGCCCGGGCGCTCATGATAGAACCGCCGCCGTGCCGTCCACGTCTCCGCATCCCCTGCAGGTGCCGCGCATCCTCTGGGCGGCGCTCACGGGCTCGGCGCTCTTGTTTCCCGTCCTCCTCGTCGTGATCCGCTCGAGCGGCGGCGACGTTCCCGACGGTCCACCCGATTTCGTCCTTCTGCCGGCGTTCGGCGCTGCGGCGCTCGGCTCCGTCACCGCGAGCTTCGTCGTCCCCACCCTGCAGCGGAAACAGGCCTTCGGTCGACTGCGCCTCGAGACGCGTGAAGTGCCCGACGACACCGCGATGCCGATGTACGGCCAGCAGGCGACGCGCAAGGTGATCGCCGACCGCGCGCGGGCGCTCTCCGTCGCCCTGCCGGCGTATCAGACCGGTTTCATCCTGACGATGGCGCTGCGCGAGGCCGTGGCGACCTTCGGCTTCGTGCTCGGCATGGTCGGGTTCGACCTCGTGGTGGCGGCGCCGTTCTTCGCGATCGCCGTGCTGCTCATGCTGATCGAGTTTCCGTCGGAGGACCGCATCCTGGCAGAGCTCGCGAAGGTCCACGGCGTGGGTCTGCCGTCGTAGCGCCCGGTCGCTTGCGGCGCCCGCGGCCTACTTGTCGGCCAAGAGCCCCTTGCCCGGCACGTGGTTGACCTCCAGGCGAATTCCGTCCGGATCCTCGAACAGCACGGAGTAGTAGCCCGGTGCCCAGGACGCCTCTTCGGGGGGATGGACGATCGTCGCCCCGAGCTCGCTCATGTACCTGTGAACTTCGTCCACGTCCGCGCGCTCCCGGGCTCGGAAGCAGACGTGGTGCAATCCGACCCGCCGCTGCACGAAGCGTCCGTCCCGATGAACGTCGTCGGCGAGCGAGATGGCGACGCCCGTGCGCGCCCCCACGCAGTAGTAGAACCCGTCGATGTCCATCACCGGCGTCAGGCCCAGGAAGGGCAAGAGGCGCTCGTAGAACGCCTTCGCCCGGGGAAAGTCACCCACGGTGAGCTGGATGTGCGCGATGCCGTTGATCTGCATGGTGGTCAACCCCAGCGTTTGCGCCGCTTGTAGCGGCGGTAGCCCTTGATCGAATCGGCCTCCTTCATGCCCAGGTAGAACTCCTGCACGTCGGCGTTCTCCCGGAGCTCCTCGGAGGTGCCCGAGAGGACCACTCGCCCGCTCTCGAGGATGTAGCCCGAGCGGGCGAAGGAGAGGGCGAGACGGGCGTTCTGCTCGACCAGCAGCAGCGCGATGCCCTCCTCGGTCAGCGAACGGAGGATGCCGAAGATGCTCTCCACCACGAGCGGTGCGAGGCCGAGGGACGGTTCGTCGAGCAGCAGCACCTTCGGGCGGCTCATCAGCGCGCGACCTATCGCCAGCATCTGCTGCTCTCCGCCGGAGAGGGTGCCCGCCTTCTGCGCGTGCCGGTCTCGCAGGATGGGGAAGTGGCGATACACGCGCTCCAGGTTCGGGGCGAGGGTGGAGCCCGCGCTCGTCCAGCCGCCCATGATCAGATTCTCGCGGACGCTCAGATCCTTGAAGACCTCGCGGCCCTCGGGGACGCACGCGATGCCGGCCTGGACACGCCTACCCGTGTCCCAGTCGTTGATGCGAGCTCCCTCGAACCGGACGTCGCCGCGCTCGGGCTGGTCGTCGATGAGGCCCATCACCGTGCGGATGAGGGTCGTCTTGCCCGCGCCGTTGGGGCCCAGCACGGCGACGACGCCACCGGCGTCCACGTTCACGCTCACGCCCCGCAGCACCTGAAGGTACTTGCCGTAGAACACCTCGAGGTTGTGGCAGACGAGCAGATCGCTCACGGTGGCGCCTCCGTCTCCGTCGGCTTCGTCGGGTCGGCAATGGCGCTTCCGAGCGCGCTCTGCGTCGTCGAGTCCGCGCCCAGGTACGCTCGGATGACCTCGGGGTCCTTCGTGACCTCCGACGGCGTGCCTTCGGCGATCTTCTCGCCGTGGTCGAGGACGGCCACGCGATCACTGATGCCCATCACGAGCCCCATGTCGTGCTCGACGAGGACGACGGTGATCCTCTTCTCGTCACGGATGTCGCGAATGACGTGGACCAGGTCCTCCTTCTCCTCGGCGTTCATTCCGGCGGACGGCTCGTCGAGCAGCAGCAGCTTGGGCTCCATGGCGAGCGCGCGCGCGAGCTCCACCTTCTTTCGCACGCCGTAGGCCAGGTGCCCCACGAAGCGGTCGCGCGCGAACTGCAGATCCAGGAAGTCGAGCACCTCCTCGACCGTCCGCCGCTGCGCCACTTCCTCGTCCTTCGTCCTTCGTCCGAACAGCATTGCGCCGACGGGTCCGGTCCGCATGTGACGGTGTCGGCCGAGGAGCACGTTGTCCAGGACGGACATCCTCCCGAAGAGCTCGATGTTCTGGAACGTCCGCGCCAGACCGAGCTCCGCGATCTGGTGCGGTTCGAGACCGACGGCGGGCCTTCCGTCGAACGAGACGGAGCCCGTGTCGGGCCGGTACACGCCGGTCACGCAGTTGAAGAAGGTCGTCTTGCCGGCGCCGTTGGGCCCAATGACGCTGACGATCTTTCCCCGAGGCACCTCCAGCGAGACGTCGCGAAGCGCCCGCACGCCGCCGAAGGCGATGCCGACCCCCCGGGCGATCAGGAGCGGCGAAGCATCGGAGTCGCTGGAGGTCACGGATGAATCGCGAGTCGCGCGGGGTCCGGCGCCACGCGGCGCGGACCCCGTCGATGACTACTCCTCGAGCAGCTCCTTCATGAGCTCGTCGTCGTCCTTGTCGTCCTTGTCGCCCTTGCCCCCGTCGCCCTTCGCGTCGGCGCCGCCGACGGGACCGGAGACGCCCATCCACCCGGTGTGGTCGACCCACTTTCCGCCGTCCACCTTGATGAGCCGGATGGTGTTGAAGCCGAGGCGCTGATCCTCCGAGAAGGTGATGCGGGGACCCAGACCGTCTCCCTCCCAGTACGGCCCGGGGCCCGGCCAGTCCTCGAGCTCGTGGAGCGCCTTGTAGAACTTGTCTCGAGTGAGGTCCTTCCCCGCGCGCTGCAGCGCCTCCGTGAACGGCATGCCGAAGAGGACGCCCGCCATGGTGAACCCACCCACGGGCAGCTTCCCGCCGCCGTACTTCTCGATGACGTCGCGGTACATCTTCACGCTCGGGTCGTCGGAGTCGGGCAGCTTGCCCACGGTGCTCGAGATGGTGCCGTTCCACGCCTCGCCGCCGAGCTTCAGGAGCATCGGATCGCCCAGCACGAAGGAGCTGAGCACGTCGGGCTTCTTCTTCTGGGCGTCGAGCATCTTCACCGCGGTGACGCCCTGCTTGATGCCGCAGTAGAGAACCAGGACGTCGGGCTTGCCCTCGGCGATCTTGCTCGCCTGTCCGGCCAGGTCGGTGTCGGTTGGCTGCGTGGAGACCTCGACCGCCACCTTGCCGCCGTTCTTCTCGAACCCCGCCTTGAACCCTTCCAGCCCCTGCTTGCCGAAGTCGTCGTCCTGGTAGAGCACGGCGGCGGTCTTCTTCTTCAGATCGCGCCCCGCGTACGCACCCAGGATCTCTCCCTCCGTCGCGTACTTCGGGAACGCCGTGTAGACGTTCTTCTTGCCACCCTCGGACCAGAACTTGTCGCCCGATGCCGGCGTGAAGAAGGGCACGCCCTTGCTCTCCAGGTAGTCGGCCACGGAACGCCCGTTCGCCGTGCCGATGCCGGCGACGATGGCGAAGACGTCTTCCTTCTCGACCAGCTCGCGCACCACGCCGGGCGTCTTGGACGGGTTGTACTGATCGTCGAGGTACACGAACTTGATCTTGCGTCCGTGGACGCCGCCCTTCTCGTTGATGTGCGCGAAGTAGGCGTTCAGCGAGTGCAGCACGACGCCCCAGGCTGCGGCCGGGCCCGACAGGGGACCGAAGCTGCCGATCTTGATCTCCGTGTCGCTGATCCCGTCCTTGCTCTTGGCCGCCGGGGCTGCGCTGGGGGCGGCGCTGGCGCCGGCACCCACGCCTCCACCCGGCTTGCGCTCCTCGCACCCCGCGAGCGCGAGCGGCAAGATGGCGAGAACGGCGGTCACGTCCCTGCGGCGAATGGTCTTCATCGTTTCAGAGCCTCCTCGAACCCCGGTCACTGCCGGAGGGCGCTCTTGTTAACGCAAAGCTCTCGCGTCGAAAACCGAGGCCGGCGCGCGCGCGCGGCCGCGAGCACGCGCTCCGCCCGAACCTCGCGAGATTGCGGGCCCGGACCGGGATTTCCGCGGTGCGGCCGAGCCCACGCCGGGGGGGCAGAAGCCGCCGGCACGAGGGCGTGCCCATTGCCGTTGACCCGAATGGCGCTAGGCACCCCACCGTGTCCCCCGACCGGCGTCGCGCGATCCTGCAGGCGGCGGCCCTGCTCGCCGCCGGCGTGCTTCCGGCCTGCGACTCGGGTGGCGCGCCCCGGCGCGAGGAGCGCAAGTCCATGAAGACCGATCTTCCGGTGATCTACCTGCCGCACGGCGGCGGCCCCTGGCCGTACATGAAGGAGCCGGTTCCGGGTTCTCCGCGTGCCTACGACGCCATGACGACCTACCTGCGCGGGATCGGGACTCTCGGGGCGGCGCGTCCCTCGGCGCTGCTCGTGGTGTCGGCGCACTGGGAAGAGGCCGTGCCCACGCTGATGACGTCGTCGAGGCCGCCCATGCTCTACGACTATTCCGGCTTTCCTCCCGAGACGTACTCGGTGAAGTGGCCCGCGCCGGGAGCGCCGGACCTCGTGGTGGAGGTGCGCACGCTGCTCGAGAAGGCGGGTTTCCGCACGGCGGAAGACCCGCGCCGCGGGTTCGATCACGGCACGTTCGTGCCCCTGGCCCTCGCCTTTCCGGAAGCCAGCGTGCCCACGCTGCAGCTCTCCCTCGTGCGAGGGCTCGACCCCGCGCTGCACGTGAAGCTCGGACAGGCGCTCGCGCCGCTCCGCAAGAGCGGCGTGCTCGTCGTCGGAAGCGGCATGAGCTACCACAACCTACGAGCGTTCTTCGGGCGCGCGGGGAAGCCACCGCTCGACGACTCCCGGGCGTTCGACGACTGGCTGGAGGCGTCCATGACGGCGCGCGCCGATCGCCGGCACCAGCACCTGGTGGAGTGGGAGAAGGCTCCTGCAGCGCGCGCGTGTCACCCGAGAGAAGAGCATCTGCTCCCGTTGCACGTCGTGGCGGGCGCGGCGGGCGACGCCGCGGGCACGCTGCCCTACCGCGACGAGCTCATGGGAGCGCGGATCTCGGCGGTGCACTTCGGGTGACGCGGCATCACCAGAACGCTCCCGACACCGCGGCGCCCACGAAGCCGGTCCCGCCGAGCGGCTCGGGGCGAAGCGTCGTGGGCCGAGCTTCGCTCGAAGGGCCGCCGGGTCCGCTCGGCGTGTCGAACAGATACAGCGCCGCGCCGATCGCTCCGAGCGCGACGGCGCCGCCCAGGGCGATCTGCGTCGCGCTTCGCCAGTCGTCGCGCGCCTCTCGAGCGTCCCGGTAGGCGCCGAGACTGGCGGGGGACACGTTGCCGGCGCGCCGTCGATCCAGCAGGTCCGACGCCTCCGCGTCCCTGGCGAGCGTGACCGCGGCGAAAGCGCCGCCCGCCACCAGAGAAGCGCCCGCCGACCCGAGGGTGACGTAGCTGGCGACCCGCTGCGCGGTCGTGCGAAGGCTCGCGGTGACGACTCTCCGCTCTCCGCGTCCGATTTCGACGTCGAACGTCCGCGGCTCACGGCCGGCCTGGACCACGTCCACGCGGTGGCGGCCCGCGCGCAGCTCCACCGGGGCGCCGAAGGGGATGCGCCCGACGAGGCGCCGCTCCACGAACACGTCGGCTCCGTTCGATCCGGTCACCACGAGCGACCCGAGGAGCTCTCGCAGCGGCATGTCGAGCCCGACGACCTCGCCCTCCACGGCCAGCACCTGGCGTGTCGCCGGCGCATACCCGTCGGCCGTGACGCGAACCGTGTGCGCGCCTGGAGAGACGATCGCGACGAGCGGGGACGCACCCGGCTCGCCGCCGTCGAGGGAGATCCTCGCTCCGGGTGCCGGCGACGAGACCATGAAGCGGGTGGGGCGCTTCACGGGTTCGGGCTCCTTCCGCTCCACCGGGTCGAGGCGCGAGAGCAGCGGTTCGAGTTCCACGAGGGCCTGCGCCGCCTCGCCCCGGCGGCCTCCTCGAGGCACGCCTTCGAGGTACGCGCGGTAGTGACGGATTGCCGCCTCGAGATCGGCGCGCTCGCCGTCGACGTGATACTGCCGTCGATGTGCCTGGGCCAGCGAGAACGCGATGCCCGGCCGCTTCGAGACGCCGTAGGCCTCGCCGAAGGCGTCGATGGCCGAGCGGAAGTCGCCCTTGTCGTAGGCCTGTGCGCCCACGTTGAAGAGCGCCCGCGCCTTGTCGACGTCGCCGGTCGCGGGCTGCGCGCTCGACTCGACCGCGAGCGCGAGGAGGACACCGACGAGCGCCACGGGTGCCAGGATCCGGTTCATGGAATCCTCGGGACCGCGCGGAAGAGGGTGAGCGTGGAGCCGTCGCTCGACGCGAGGTCCCGCACGCCGTCACCGTCGATGTCCACCGAGGCGAGAAGTCTGGCGCCCGGGGCCTGCACGACGGGCGCTTCGGCGAGCTCGAACCGACGCGAAGCGCCGACGGTGGCGGACCAGACCGCACCGTCCGAGAGCAGGCCGAGCCGCGTGGTGCGTTCTGGGGTCTGACCGAGCACGGCGAAGGCAGCCAGCTCACCCTCGGGGACGGGCACGACCTCCGGAGCGGGAAGGACGCCATCGCCGTCGTTCCAGAAGACCAGGAGCTGCGGGCGTCCTTCGGCTTCCCGGGGGAACGCGAACGCGGGGATCACGACGTCGCGGCGACCGTCCCCATCGAGATCCACCGCCGTCGCCAGGCCCCCCTGGGGTCGTGTGGGTTCCACCTGCCCGCTGGTTCGGTGAAACGTCCACTCGAGTTCGACGGCGGTGTCGAGACCCCAGCGCCAGCCGCCGTCCGCCTCGGATCGTACGCGGGCGACGGTTGCAGCGCCAGGCCGGCTGTCGTCGCTGCTCGGAGAAAAGAGCACCATCTCGTCCACGCCGTCGGCGTCGAGGTCGACGGCCACGGCCTGCCCGCGCACGTCCAGGGAGGCGTCGAGGCTGGTGCTCGGGACCGCCTCGTCCGTTGCGAACACGGAGTTTCCCCGGACGGGCGTGAGCCAGAGGCGGTCCCCGAGGAGCGGATCCCCGGATCGGGCCACCGTCCCGAGGTCGAGGTGCCCGTCGCCCGTGAAGTCGCCGAGCACGTTGCGAGTCGCGAAGTAGCCCTGGACCAGGACCACCGCGGCGTCGCGGTCGACGAGCACGAACGCCGAGCGGAGCTGACGATCGGCTCTCCCCGCGAAGCCGGCGAAGCTGAAGTTTCCGGACGCCTCGAGCGAGATCGTGGCGAGGTCCTCGGGTCCGTCCACGAGGCCGTCGGAGTTCCCCACGGTGGCGGCCGTCTGCACGACGCGCGTCAGATCGCCGATGAACTGAGGGGGGTCGGGTGGACCGTTGGGGCGGCCCCACAGGACGCCGATGCGGTCGCGCGGCGTCTCGCCCGGCGGCGACGCGAGTCGAACCGCGACGACGCCGTCCGCGATGCGGTCGCCGTCGAAGTCACCCACCGCGAGATCGTGTCCCGCGCCGGGGATCGTCACTTCGGAGGTCGCGAATCGCCCGGGTGCCGTGCTCCCGTGAAACTCGAGGACCGACCCGTCGGTGGCCGCCAGGACGTCGGCGAATCCGTCCGCGTTGAGATCCCCGACGATCGCGTCGGTCAAGGCTCCGCGAGGCGCCGCCGTGGCTCGTCGGTGCGTGACACCGCCGGCACTCACCCACACCCCCGTGGAGAGCACGTAGTCCAGAGTCGAGTCCCCGTCGAGGTGCGCGATGGCGAGCGGCACCTCCGGGAGCGACTCGAGCAGGATCGACGCTCGTCCGTCCGGCGCTGCCTGCGCGAGCGGCGGCTGCGACCCGAGCTCCAACGTGCCGCGGCCGTACGCCACGACGACGTGATTCCGCGCGCCGTCGCGTGCCGGAAGGACGATGTCCAGGTGGCCGTCGCGGTCGACGTCGAGCACCGTCGGGCCGTCGGCAGCTCGCAGGTCGTCCGGGAGTCGGACGCTCAGCAGGGGGCCGTTGATCGCGAGTCCGATGCCACCGAACCCGTCGGGCGAGCAGGGCGACATGTAATGAACGACGGGGTCGTCGGCGAAGGCGAGGATGACCTCGTCACATGGAGAGGCGACCGGGTCCTCATCCAGGTTCGCCATGAGCGGAGCGCCCGCGAGCTCCGAGCTGGGTCGCGGCAAGGGCGTGAGCCCGATGCTGGTGCCGAGCGAGATGGGGATGAACGCGATGCCGGACACTCCGGAGACCTGACCGACGGCGACGAGCTCTTCGCCGGGCTCCGAGGGAAGCACCTCGCCGTAGATGCCCCGGACGTCCTCGACCTCCGCGCCGACCGTGACGGAGGCGTGGGCCGTGGGTTCGAACCGCCGCTCGGCGTTCCCGAGGGCGGCGATCAGTCCGAAGTCGGCTGCGAGGATGATGTCGTCGCGCTGGTCGAGCGTGAGCTGCCCGACGACGGGTGTCACGCTCGATCGCGCCGGCACGCGGATGGTGAGCGTGCCCGTGGAAGTCGCGTTGCCGTCGAAGTAGTGCGCGATGATCTGCCGATCACCGACCGCGAGGACGTCGCCGCGCCCATCGCCGTCGAGATCGCCCCCGAGGAGCTCCGTCGGCTGCGCCTCCACCGTGGCGACCGCCGTGAACGCCCCGCTCCCGGAGCGGCAGACTCCATCGTTCCCGCAGGCGAGCCCGACCGGGCACTCTGCGACCTCGCCCGCAGGCAGCTGGCCGCACACGTACCGGCAGGCGTGGGGCTCGCGTGGCGTCGCGCAGTGCGTGCCCGCCTCCGAGAACGTGTCGCAGTCTTCGCCCGCATCGAATTCGACGGCGTGGTTGCCGCAGACGCCGATGGCCACCGGCGGCAGGTCCGTACACGCGGCGGCACCCACGACCGCTACGCGCAAGAGCACGTCCCGAGCGCGCCCCACGGTCAGAACTCCAGGTCACGATTTCGAGGCGGTGCGCCCTTCCGTGGCGCCGCGCGCTTCGTCGGCGCGAGCTTGGCGCGGACGGTTCCGCTCTCGGTCGGACGAACCTCCACCGTGCCCGGCTCGTGTCCCGGGGCACGCAGCGTCAGGACCACCGGCGCCTCGCCCTTCTCGAGCTCGATGGGTCCTGGAGCGACACCGAGGCGCTCGTCGCCGACGAAGATCTCCGCGTTGGCAGGCTCCGACTGGATGGTCAACCGCACCATGGTAGCCGGCTGAGAGGACGCCGCCGCGGGGAGCTGCGTGTTCTGGGCTGCTGGTGACGCGACGACGGCGGACGCCGAGGGCTCGGGTGCGGTCACGGTTGCCGAGGAGTCGAGGGGCGGCGACGGCGCGCGGCCGACGAGCCACCAGACGACCACCGCGACCATCGCCGCGCCCGCGAGGAGCGCGCCCGAGCGGCTGCCGAGCCCGCGCGGCGGAGCCGCTCCGGTGCTCCCTGCGACGGAGGTGGTCGTGGCCTGCGCGAGCGTCGGCGCGTCACCGCTCGCGGGCGCACCCAGGGTTGGTGCCGGCGTCAGCGCGACGACCCGCGGAAGGCGACTCGCGCTGATGGCCTCTCCCTGTCGAGACGGCGTGGGGAGCGCGACCCCAGCTTGCTGCGCCGCCTCCTCCAGCTCGCGAACGGCTTCCAGGGCCCCCGCGGGTCGCTGCTCCGGATCCTTGGCGAGCATGCGCAACAGCGGTGCGTCGAGCTCCGCGGGCAGGTCGCGCGCGCACTCCGAGAGTCGGGGCGGTGCCGCGCGGGCCTGCTTGACCAGCAGATCGAGCGTGCTGTCGCCCTCGAACGGCCGGGCACCCGTCAGGCACTCGTGCGCGACGATGCCCAGGGCATAGACGTCCGTGCGGTGATCGATGCGAGTTCCTTCACACTGCTCGGGCGACATGTAGGCCGGCGTACCGATGGGCGTGCCCGTTCCGGTCCGCTGCGTGGTGCCGTGATCGGCGAGGAGCTTGGCGATGCCGAAGTCGAGGAGCTTCGGATGGAGGTTACCGTCCTCGTCCTCGACGAGGAGCACGTTCTCCGGCTTCAGATCACGGTGGACGATCCCCGCGGCGTGTGCGGCGCCGAGCGCGCGCGCGATCCCGCGGAGCAACCCGAGGGTCACGTCCACCGGCAGGCGAACCTGCTCGCGCAGCAGCGAATGAAGCGTGCGGCCCTCGAGGAGCTCCATCACGAAGTACTGCCGGCCGTCGTCGAGGGCACCGAAGGCGAAGATGTCGACGATGTTGCGGTGGCGGATCTGGTTCACGGCCCGTGCCTCGTCGACGAAGCGCGACACCATGTCGGGATTCGTCGAGTACTCGAGGCGCAGGACCTTGATGGCCGCCTTCTTGCCGATCACCGGGTGCGAGGCCCGGTAGACGGAGCCGAACCCCCCCTCACCGAGCTTCGCCTCGACCCGGTACTCGCCGACCATGGCGCCGGAGGCGAGATCCGCGGTGCCGGCGATGGCCGGATCGGCCAGTAGCTCCGCGCCGTCGGTCTCGCAGCGTGACGTTCCCTCGGGGTACCGCGCGCGGCACGAGGGACAGGTCGGCATGGGAGCGAGCGTACCTCAACTTGGGAGCAGGCGAGCGCTCACGACGGCGCGGCCTTCCGCGGCTTCAGCCGGTAGCTCACGCTGGTTCCGACGACCAGATCGTGCGCCGCGCGCTTCTCGGGATGGAAGGCGGCCAGGGTCAGGCCGCCGACGAACAGCAAGGTGAGCAGAGCGTTTCCCACCGCCAGCGCCACGACGAGCGCGTTGAACGCCTCGACCTCGGCGGGCTGCATCCTCTCGATGGTCACCGTGAGTCGTTCTCGTCCCTCGGTGAGCAGGATCGTGATCCCGGCGAGGAACGGCAGCCACATGCTCGCCACGGTGCGCGCGAGGGCGCGGACCAGCCCCAGTCGCACCCCATCCGTTCGGCGCACCTCCAGGCTGAAGAGATACTTTCCGATGGTCTGGCCGCGCAGCGAGGTGCCGAGCGTGACGTACCCGAGGTGGAGCACCAGCCCCGGCCACCCGAACACGGCGATGAGGACGCCGGCGATGACGACGTCGATTCCCACCGCGGCGCCGCGCACCCAGAACCCTGCGAACTGCGTTGCCTCCGGGGCCGCGGCGTCGAGCGCGCCGATGAGCTCGGCGTAGTCGCGGAACCTGTCGGCCGGCGCCTTGCGCAGGAGCTTGTCGATGATGGCGGCGAGCCGAGGCGGCGTGCTCGGTACGATCTCGGCCAGCGGCGGCGCCTGCTCCGTGAGGTGCTTCGAGACCACGGCGAGCGGCGTCGCGGCGTCGAACGGAGGACGGCCCGAGAGCAGGTGGTAGAAGCTGCAGCCGAGCGAGTACATGTCGGCGCGGTGGTCGACGGGCTCGCCCTTCGCCTGCTCCGGCGGCAGGTACAGCGGGCTCCCCACGACGGCGCCCTCCTGGGTGATCTTGACGTCGTCGCCGTCGATGGGCTTGGCCACACCGAAGTCCGCGATCTTCACCGCGCCGCTCGCGTCGAGCAGCAGGTTGCTGGGCTTGATGTCGCGGTGGATGATGCCCGCCGAGTGCGCGTCGCGCAGCCCGCGCGCCACCTGGAGCATGAGCTGGCGCGCGCGCTCGGGAGCGAGACGCTCGCCGCGCTCGAGGAGCTCGTCGAGTGCGCCACCCGGCACGAGCTCCATCGCGAAGAACAGCGACGCGCGTTCCCCTTCGGCGACCGGTGTCCGCCCGATGTAGTAGATGTGCGCGACGTGCGGTGACGCGAGACGCGCCTGAGCCCGCGCCTCGCGGATGAACCGCTCCTGCAGCTCCGGCTGATCGGCGAGCTCGTCGGGGAGCACCTTGACGGCAACGCGCCGGTCCAGAGACCGATCGCGCGCCGTGTACACGACGCCCATGCCACCGCGGGCGAGCGGCGCTTCCACGTCGAAGTGATCGAGCCGCTTGCCCGCCCAGCGACTCGTCGAGTCCACGCCGGGTCGAGAAGCAGGGCGTGGGCCCGTGTCGGACGCGAGCTGCGTCGTGGCGTACCCTTCTTCCTCCTGCAGCTTGGACGACGACACGTGGGCTTCCCCGGGCGCGCACGAGCAAGCGTCGTGCCAGGCCGAAGCATAGGCCGAAGGCCCGCGCCACGGCCAGAAGCGCCCGCCGTGGCCCGCCGGCGGTCTGCCCACCTGTGATGAGGCTTCACGGCGCGCGAAGGGTCATTCGCAGCCTCCGCCGGGCTCAGCAGCCGGTGGTGTTGCAGTTGCCGGTGCAGTCGACCAGCTGCGCTCCCGCTTCGCACGTCACGTTGCAGGCGGCGCCCGTTCCGCACTCCACGGTGCACTGCGAGCCGGCGTCGCACGTGAGATCGCAGCCGCCGTTCGGGCAGCGAATGATGCACGTCGAGCTTCGATCGCAGTCGAAGGCGCAGCCGGATTGCTCGCAGGTGAAGTCGCACGTGGAGCCGCGGTCGCAGGCGAGCTCGCCGCATCCGGTGCCGACGCACGTGCCCGTGCAGGTACCCCCGTTGCACTTGGCCTCGTTGCACGACGGTCCGCACGTGAAGTCGCACGACTGGTCCCGCGGGCAGTCGCACGTCCCGGTGCAGTCGATCATCGTCGCGCCCGCCGAACCGGCTTGCCCCGCCGAGCCGCCGCCGGCACCCGCGGCACCTGCGCCGCCGCCAGATCCAGCCGCTCCCGCCGCTCCGGCGCTCGTTCCCGCGCTTCCGGCGGCGGCACCAGCTCCGGCGGTTCCTGCGCTCGACCCCGCCGCGCCGCCGGTGGAACTGCCGCTCGTTCCGCCGCTCGCGGTCGCGCCGGTGCCACCGGTTCCGCCGCTCGCGCTGGCGCCGGCAGCGCCGTCCGACGTGGCGCCCGCGCCGCCGTCATCTGCTCCGGTTCCGCCGCTGGTGCTCGCACCGAACGGCTCTTCGTCGTCGCTGCCGCAGGCCGCCGAAGAAGCCAGCGCGACGGACGCCCCCAGCACCACCTGCCATTTCACGATACGTGCGAAGTTCCACGCCATCTTCCGCCTCCTCGTTGCCACCCGAGGATACCAGGCGATCCGCTCCGGCGCTCGTGAGGGCGACGACGACGGGGTCCGCCTCGAATCTCCTTCGCGACGGTCTGCGTGTCCCGGCGGATCGACCCCTCGCCGTCCCCGCGCTAGGCCCGTGCCCATGGTCACGGTTCCCTCCACGATGCTTCCGCTGGGCACGAGGCTGCCCGAGTTCTCCCTGCCGAACACCGTCGATGGCACGGTCGTCTCGAGCAGCTCGCTCCTCGGGCGCGAGCGACCCGCGGTCGTCGCGTTCGTCTGCAACCACTGCCCGTACGTGGTGCACATTCGTGACGAGCTCGCTCGCTTCGGCCGATGGTGCGACGAGCGCGGCGTGCCCGTCGTCGCCATCAGCTCGAACGACGCCGTCGGCTACCCCCAGGACGGCCCCGACAAGATGAAGGAGGAGGCCGAGCGCGTCGGGTACGGGTTTCCGTACCTGTACGACGAGTCCCAGGACGTGGCGAAGGCGTTCCGCGCGGCGTGCACTCCCGAGTTTTACGTGTTCGACGCCACGGGTCGGCTCGCCTACCGCGGTCAGTTCGACCGAAGCCGACCGAACAAGCCCGTGCCCGTCACCGGCGAGGACGTCCGCGCCGCCGTCGAGGCGCTGCTCTCGGGCGGCCGGCCAGCGGACGATCAGGTTCCGAGCATCGGCTGCAACATCAAGTGGAAGAAAGATGGCGCGCCGGAGTATTTCGGCTGATGCGCGTGGGCGGCGGCTGGGTTTCGCGTCCGTCGTCGCGTAACCTCCGCGGCATGCGCCTCCACGCAAGAGTCCTCGCCGCCGTCGTCCTCATCGGTGTTCCGCTCGCCTGCGGCGGGTCCGATCGCGCCGAGGCCCAGAACACCGGTGTCGGTGGCTCGGCCGGATCGGGACTTGGCGACGGCTCGGTGTCGGGTGGCACCGCAGGCGCTTCAGGTTCGGCGGCCAGCGCGGGTGTGGCAGGCGCGGGCGGGATCTCCGGTACCAGCGGTGCCGGCGGGGCAGCCGCTTCGGCGGGCTCTGCGGGTAGCAGCGGTAGCGCCGGCGCCGCGGGAGAGTCCGACGGCGGCGGTTGCTCGCCCGCGACCTGCACCGGCGACGGCCAGGCCTGCGTGATGGGTGTCTGCACGGACGACTGCCGGCCTTCCAGCGCCAACCCCTGCGGTTCGGGATCTGCGTGCGACTTCACCGACGGGACGTGTCGGGACGCGACCTCGGAATGCTTCATGGACGGCCCGTTCGTCCCTTGCCCGACGGCGAGCAGTCCGAATCAGGCGTGCGGGCCCGGTACGATGTGCGGCGCGGGCATCGGTTGCTCCCCCGCGCTCCACGGCTGCACGGGCTTCACGTGCGATCCCGGCGGTCGCTGCTGGGGGACGGGGTGTCCGTGTGACCGACCCGCGGGGTCGTGCGCGCCAGCCGCGCTGACCGAGCTGAACCGCGCCGAGTTCGTGGGTTCGCTCGTGAACATGCAGAACTCCGAGGGAGCGTTCGCCCTGGACTTCGACGACCTGTGCAACGCGTACGCGGTCACGATGATCTCGGGGCCCGACTACCTGCGGCAGCTCGCGCCGGACGGCACGCTCACCACCTGGACGAGCACCACGAACCTGAACATGGGTGAGGTTGCGGTGCGGGAGACGTTCGTCGACGACACGCTGCAGGTCGGGGACATCGCGGCGACGTACATCTGCTGCGCTTCTTGCGGCTGTGTCGAGACGGGGCTCGACGGGCGGCTCGGCGTCGTGCGCCTGGACCGGACCAGCGCGTCGCGACCCTTGCCCAACGTCCTTCCGTCCGCGCAGACGAGCGGCGCCGGGCCCTTCGGCAATCCTTCCGTCGACACCGGACCCTACGGGCTCACCTGGGACGGCGCGCAGAACGCCCTCTACGTGGGCAACTCTCAGGCAAACGGCGAGCTGTCTCGGGTCAACCTGGCGGCCGCCACATCGGCCGTCGTCGCCACGTTTCCCGGTCGAATCACCGCCGCGCGTGCGTTCGACGTCGGGTCGCTCATCCTCGCGGTCGAGGGCGGCGTCATCTACCGGTACGACGTCGTCGCCCAGACGTTTGCCGTCTGGGCCACGGTCGCCGCTCACGCGACGAGCCTTC
Source organism: uncultured Polyangiaceae bacterium (assembly GCA_964487605.1). Classification (GTDB taxonomy): domain Bacteria; phylum Myxococcota_A; class Polyangia; order Polyangiales; family Polyangiaceae; genus JAJDAH01. The sequence goes on along the minus strand of CAZARU010000012.1, from coordinate 67,148 downwards.
GTCGCGACCTCTTCACGGGGGACGTGTTCGCGGAGATCGCCACGACCCCGCCGCAGATCGTCCGCATCAGCGAGGACGGCGCCGCGGTGACGACGTTCCAGACGGCGCCGTACCTCGGGCGCATCGCCATCGCGCCGGACGGCTACCTGTACCACGTGTCGGTCTGGCCGAACGTCCTGTGGAACGGCGGAACGTCCATCGTGCGGTGGGCCCTGCCGGCGAAGCGCTGACGCGGTTCGCGGAGCGTCGTTCCCCGCGAGCGTGCTCGCAGTTCTCGGGTGAGCGCGAGTGCAAACATCCGTTGCCATCGCAACGAGGCGTTCCCGACGAGGTCGCGCGAGTCGCCGGGCCCGTTGCCGACACGCGCGCGGCGTCCTTCCAGTCGCGTCGCACGCTTCGCCCGTCGATCGAACGGAGGCGAATTCGCGATGCGCTCCGGCCAGTCGGCCAGTCTCGCCGTGATAGCGGTGGGGTCGCCTGAGGCCGAGCGCACCAGGCGGCGAAAGGCAGGCGCGAAACATGACGAAGCGATGGCTCGTTCTCTACGGCTCTCTCCTGCTGCTCGCCGTCGCGAGCTGCGGTCCGGCCGACACGCCCACGTCCTCGGACGACTCTGCCGACCAGACCGGCTCGGGGCTCACGACGCTGGCCGGCGAGCTCGCGATCGCCATCGTGACCTACGACGACGGCCGTGCCGGCAAGGAGTACCTGCTGCGCCACACGGACGACGCGTCCCTCCCGCTCGATCTGGGGCATGTGGCGCTGCCGGATCTCGCCTCTGGGGATCGCGTGATCGTGCGCGGCGAGATCGTTGACGGCGTCCTCGTCGCCGAGGGGATCTGGCTGGAACCTCGCGATGACGACTCGCTCGGGGACACGCAGGCCGAGGCCCGCCTCATCAATCCCGTGCGAACGACGGCGAAGGTCGCGGTCATTCTGGTCAACTGGGGGAGCGCCGATTCGATCACTCGCGATTCGATGCGCGGCAAGGTGTTCACGAACTCGAACTCGACCAAGGCGTTCTACTGGGAGAACTCGTACGGCCAGTTCGACATGGTGGGTGACGTGTTCGGCTGGTACTCGATTTCGAACCCGGGTTGCGACACGAGTGCCATCTCGTCGCGTGCGCGCACTGCGGCGCGCAACGCCGGAGTCGACATCGATTCGTACCATCAGGTCATGTACTACTTCCCGAAGACCTCGGCCTGCGGATGGTCCGGCTACGCGTTCCTCGGCCTGCCGACGAAGCCGGCGCGGGACTCCTTCTACAACGGCAGCAGCAACTGCGTCGTGCTGGCGCAGGAGCTGATGCACAACTTCGGGGCGATGCATTCCCGCAGCTACGACTGCGGCTCGGCGCCGATCAGCAGCTCCGGGTGCACGTACAGCGAGTACGGCGACCCCTTCGATCCGATGGGAGGCGGCTGCTACCACGTGAACGCGTACCAGAAGGCCGCGATGGGCTGGTACGGCGCGTGTAACGACGTCACGACGAGCGCCAATGGCACGTTCGACATCGTGCCGACGCAGATCGCGTCGGACGGGATCCAGTCGCTCCGGGTGCCGATGAACTCGAACCTCTGCCCGAGCGGCTTCTCGAGCTGCTACTACACCGTGGAGTACCGCCAGCCCGTGGGGGTCATCGAGGGCGGCTACTCCGGGTCCGCCTCGGTCTACAACGGCGTGCTGATTCACGTGACGGCGCCCGTGGTCTTCTCGGGTCAGTCCCAGACGCGGCAGACGTACTCGTACCTCCTGGACATGACGCCGAGCACCAGCACGTTCACCGATGCGGCGCTGGCGAAGGGCAAGTCCTGGTCCGACCCGAACGGCGTCCTCTTCACGGTGATCTCGACGTCGCCGTCCGGTGCGAAGGTGCGCGTCGAGCTGCCCGGCGGGGGCACGGGGAGTCCGCGCTGCATCGATGGTACGACCCCGGGCGGTACACCGCCTCCCAGCGACGTCGTGGCGCCCACCGTGACCATGGTGAGCCCCGAGGAGAACGCGACGCGGCCACCCAACTCGAGCGTCGATGTGGTGGCGACCGTCACGGACGCCGTCGGCGTCGCGAGGGCCGAGCTGGTCTGGACCAACGGCGGTAACTCCTGGACGGTTGCCTGCGAGACGGCCAGCTCGCCGTTCTCGTGCGCCCGGAGCGGTGACACGTACACCTGGTCCGTCACGCTCGGGGGCGAGGGGAGTCGTACCTGGACCATCAAGGGGTACGACACGTCCGGCAACGTCACCACGTCGGCGACGCGCACCCTCAACGTCGCGACCGCGCCGCCGCCGCCGCCGCCCCCCTCGGACACCGTGGCGCCCACGGTCACGGCGCTCACGCCCGAGGACGGCGCCACGCGGGCGCCGAACAGCTCGTTCCAGGTCGGCGCCGTCGTCACGGACGACAAGGCTCTGCAGAAGGCCGAGCTCCTCTGGACCAACGGCGGCAACTCCTGGACGGTCGATTGCGCGAACGCGTCCTCGCCGTTCTCGTGCACGCAGTCGGGGAGCACGTTCTCCTGGACCGTCGGCGTCTCCGGTGCGGGGAGTCGGACCTGGGCGGTCCGAGGCACCGACGCGGCGGGCAACGTCACCACATCGCCCACGCGCACCATCGTCGTGGCGAACGCGCCCAGCGATACGATCGCGCCCAGCATCGAGCTCGTGTCCCCTGCCAACGGCGCGACCTACGCCGCAGACTCTTCCGCCAGCGTCGTGACGCGTGTCACGGATGCCGGCGGCGTGGCGAAGGTCGAGCTGCTGTGGGCGTCCGGGTCGCAGTCCTGGACCACGGACTGCGCGTCGCCCGCGAGCCCTTTCACCTGTTCGGCCAGCGGTGACACCTACACGTTCGGCGTGGCGCTCGGCGCGGCGGGGGACCGCACGTGGAGCATTCGCGCCACGGACGCCGCCGGGAACGTCACCACGTCGCCGAGCCGGACGGTCACCGTCGGTTCGGTCACGCCGGACGCTGCGCCCATCGTCGTCCAGGTGTCGCCGGCCAACGGTGGAACGGCGAAGGCCAGCTCGACCATCTCGGTCACGGCCACCGCGACGGACGACGTGTCCGTGAGCAAGGTCGAGTTGCTCTGGTGGAAGGGGACCACGAGCTGGACGGTGGACTGCAACGTGCCGCAGCAGTACTTCTCGTGCACGCGGTCCGGCGACACCTACACGTACGCCGTCCAGGTCGGAACGGGCTCGCGAACGTGGAGGATCCGGGCGACGGACTCCGCGGGCAAGCAGACGACGTCGGACCTCTGGACGATCAACCTGCAGTGAGCGTGGGCTCGCGCGTGCGCGTCGTCGCGGCCACCGAGCCGACAGCCGCGCACTCGCGCCCCCGGGGCCTCCGTCCCTTCAGACCTTCTTCACCTCGGGCTTGCCCAGCAGGCCTTCGGGGCGCACCACGAGGACGACGACGATGATCATGAACGCGACGCTCTGCTCGAAGCCCTGGAGGGACGTGGGCAGGTAGGCGCCGGCCAGCGTCTCGATGATGCCGAGGAGCCATCCGCCGACGATGGCGCCGCCGACGGAGCCCATGCCGCCGAGCACCGCCGCGGCGAACGCCTTCAGGAGCGGCGCGAACATCATCGACGGATCGAGGAAGAGCTTGGGGACGATGAGCAGGCCTGCGGCGGCGCCGAGGACCGACGCGATGCCCCAGGTGAGGGCGTGGACGCGCGCGACGCGGACGCCCATGAGCTGCGCCGCCACCTCGTTCTGCGAAACGGCTCGCAGGGCTATGCCGACACGGGTGAATCGAAAGAAGACCGCGAGCAGGCCCACCAGGCCCAGCGCGATGGCGATGATCCACCCGTCGTGGCGCGAGAGATGCAGCCCACCGGGCAGCGAAACGACCGAGAGGTTCGCGAAGTAGTGGTGGAACTCCTTCGTGTCGGTCCCCCAGGCGATGCCGGCCAGCCCCTCGAGCATCATGAGCAGGCCGATGGTCACCATCACCACGGCGGTTTCCCCGCCTTGTCGCGCGCGATCGAGGAACACGCCGTAGATGGCTCCGCCCACGGCGAAGGCGAAGAGCAGCGCGAGGAGCATGGCGAGCGGCAGCGGAAGGCCGAGCTCGACCGCGCCGTGGTGCGCCACGAACGTCGCGACCATGGCGAGCGCGCCGTGCGCGAAGTTGAGAACCTGGCTCGACTTGTAGATGAGCACGACGCCCACCGCGAGGAGCGCGTAGAGGCTGCCCGAGGCCAGCCCACCGAGGAGGTTCTGGAAGAACTGGGTCATGCGCGGAGCGTCAGAAGGGCCAGGCCTTGAAGTAGTACTTGATCCGGAGCCACCGTCCTCGCAGCCCCATGGGCTCGAAGAGCAGGACGGAGATCAGGATGGCGCCGACGAGCACGTACTGTGAGTCGCGGATGAGGGGCTGCTCGAGCGCGCTGCTCAGGGCCGACAGGCCGTGGGGCAGGAGGACGATGAGCGTCGCGCCGAGAATCGAGCCGAGAATCGAGGCGAGGCCGCCGACCAGCACCATCACGAGCAGCTCTATGGAGTTGATGAGGCTGAAGGTGCCGGGGTTGATCACGTCGACCATGTGAGCGAAGAGCGCGCCCGACAGGCCGGTGATGGCCGCGCTGATCCCGAAGGCCATGGTCTTGTACTTGACGAGGCCCACGCCCATGGCCTCCGCGGCGATGTCGTTGTCGCGAATGGCGACGAACGCACGTCCCACGCGCGAGCGTGCCAGGTTGTACGTGCCGACCAGCACGAGCACGAGCACCGCGAAGCACACCGCGAAGTACACGCGCGGCTCGGAGAGCGACACTCCGGCGATCTCGGGCCCGGGAACGCCGAGACCCATGCGGCCGCCGGTCACCGAGTCCCAGCGCCCGAGGATCTGATCGATGGCCACCTGGAAGCCGAGCGTGGCGATGGCAAGGTACGGTCCTTCGAGGCGAAGCGCCGGAAAGCCCACCGCGTACCCGCACAGCCCCGCGAACCCGGCGCCGGTGAGCACCGTGACGGGCAGCGGCGCCCCCTTCGAGTACAGCACGACGTGGGTGTACGCGCCGACGGCCATGAACGCGGCATGCCCGAGGGAGATCTGGCCGGTGTACCCGACCAGCAGGTTCAGTCCGATGGCGGCGATGATCCACAGCGCCACGAGCGTCATGAGGTAGACGACGTAGTTGCTGGCCGCGGTCCACGCGAAGAGCGGCGCGGCGATGACCAGCGCCAGCGCGAGCCCGCGCGACCAGGGTCCCTCGAAGAGGTCCAGGTCCTCCCGATAATCGCGCTTCAGCTCGTCGCGCATGGCTCGCGCGACCGTGTACCGCAGCCGGCGCCGCGTGGAAATCGTGCGAGGCGGCGCTCGGCCGCCGGGGCGGCGCTTCGCCCCGGCTGGAGGCGATCCACCCGGCCTGGACGCTCGTAGCTCTCCTCATGCGGTCGAGCTTCGTGCTCGTCGGGGCGGCATGCGGCATGGCAGGGTGTCGTGCGCCGACTCAGGTCACGGTCGAGGTGACCACGGATCTGCCTTGCGCGGAGCACGGCGGCACGGCGATCACCGTGGGACGCGTCGGTGCCATGGAGGCGAAGTCCCCCGCGGCGGTCACGTCGCGGTGCGGCGCGGACGGATGGGTCGGCTCCCTCGTCCTGGTCCCGAGCGGGGAAGCCGACACCGAGGTTGCCTTCAAGGTCGCCACGGGTTCCCTGCATCCCGTCGAGGAGTGCCTGCACCCGCCCTACGGCGCGCGGTGCATCATCGCGCGACGCTCCCTGCGCTACCTCGCGAACACCTCGCTCACGGTGCCCGTCGTGATGCGGGCGGCATGCGCCGGCGTGGAGTGCCTGCCGGACGAGACGTGCGTGCAGGCGACGTGCGTGTCGGCGACGCTCGATCCCGAGGCCTGCCGGCGCGGAGGGTGCGCGGAGGAGACGCTCCTTTCCCGGGACGCCGATGCGGGCGGCATGCACGATGGGCGCGCCGACGTCGAGGGTTCCGTCGACGCAGGACCCGACGAGGGGTCGTCGAGCGCCGACGCGTCCGGCGACGACGCTTCGAACGACGCCGCCGCGCCCGATGCGCGCGGCGACGTCACGGTGGACGCCCCGGGCGACCCTGATCCGTGCGCGACCTTCGGAGCCACGCTCTCGATCGTCGCGGAGCCTGCGGATGCCCTCTCCGGGGGCTCCACGATGCTCGGCCTCGCGCTCGAGCCGGGTGCCGATTCACAGACCGTCGCGCTGTTCGACGTGACCGGCGTCCCCGTCCTCGTGGACGAGGCCCCGGCTACGCCGACCGTGCTCCGAACGCTGGTCACGCCGGCTCGCTACCGCTTCACGGTGACCGCCAGGCGGGCCGGGTGCCCCGACGCTTCCGTCGATTCACGGACCTTCGCCGTGTGCGGCTCGATGTGGTCCACGGGCGTCGACGCCCTGCCGCTCCCGCTCGCCGATCGCGCGCTCACCGTGGCGGGCGATCTCGTCGTTGCGCTGTCGAGCGGCAACCGCGTGTTCACGTCGCGTGCGCTCGGCGACGGCACCCTCGGCCCCTGGTCCACGCCCGCCCTCGGACCGACCACCGGCGAGCGAGGCTTCGACATGACGGGGGTCGTCGCGGCCTCCGCGCCGACCGCGGCCGGGGGGCACCGCGTCTGGGTGCTCGGTGGCCTCGGCGCGCCCGTGGACTGGGTGCGCGCCCTCGACGTCTCTGGACCGGGCTCGCTGACCACGCCGCCGGCGCAGCTCGTGGACGAGACGGACCTGCCGGCGCCGGTCGAGTCGGGCGCCGCGATGACCGTCGGCGACTGGCTGTACTACGTGGGCGGTGTCGATGCCGTCGCGGTGGACGACGTCTCGAGGATCCGCTTCGACCCGGGCTCCGGCGCGCTGCTCGGCGCCTGGCAGCTCGACGCCGACGTCCTGCCCCACGGCTTCGACAACTGCGCGGGAGCCGCCCTCGACGACTCCCTCTACGTGACGAGCGCTCGCGACGCCGCCGGCGTGCGGCGCGACACGGTCGTGAGAGGCGTCGTGACGGCGGCCACGGGAGCCGTGACGTGGCGGATCGAGACGGCGCTCCCCGCGCCTCGCGACAACGCCGCCGTCGCCGTGGACGCCGTCGGGCGATGGCTCTACGTGGTGGGCGGCAACGACGCCGCGGGTACGGCGACCTCGACGGTGTTTCGCGCGCCCATCGCCGCGGACGGAAGCGTGGGTGTCTGGACGGTCGAGCCGCCCCTGCCGGCGCCGGTTCGCCAGCACGAGGCGGTCTTCGCCGGGGGCTCGCTGCACGTGCTCGGTGGGAGCAACGGCAGCGAGGCGCGCAACGTGCGCACGCAGCGGTTCACGGGGCCCGGAGGTACGGCGGTGTGCCCGTGAGGCCCGGTGGCAGCTGGTGTCGCGGCGCGCAAGAAGGCCGGGGCACCCGCGGTCGTTGACGAGCACGCATCCGCGCCGTCGATCTTCTCGGCATGGCCGTGGCGCACGTTCCAGATCTGGCGCCACCGTGGCGCGGCGCGTGGATCCGTAGACGGCTTTCCGCGATCGGGCGCCCGAGAATAGACTCTGGCTCGATGGGCAAGGTGCCAGGCGAAGACCCGACTGCTCCGCGGCGCGTCGGGGGGTACCGCTTGCTCCGGCTCATCGGCAGTGGCGGCATGGGAAGCGTCTATCACGCGGAACTCGACGGGGGCGGAGCGCAGCGCCCGGTGGCCGTGAAGCTGCTCAAGAACGTGGACACGGACGCGAGCGCGCGTCGAGCGTTCGCTCGAGAGGCACGCCTCAGCTCGCTGCTCGCCCACCCCAACGTGGTCCGCACTCTCGATAGCGGCGTGGACGACGACGTCCACTGGATTGCCATGGAGCTCGTCGCCGGCCTCACCTTCTACGACGTCATTCGCGGGGGCACGCTCGTCGAGCAGCTCCCCCCCGACGCGACCACGACGACGGCGCGCACGCCGCGGCCCGACCCACCCGCTCGGCGCGCCACCGTACCCGTGGCAGAGCCGCCAGAGAGCGCGGGACGCATGTGCACCAAGCTCCACGGTCTGCTCGGCGCGACGCGCTGGATCGAGGTGACGTACGGAGCCGACGCCCTGCGGCGGGTCCTCGCCGCGTGCAGCGACGGCGTGCGGCAGCGCCACGCGACGGGCATCGGCATCAACTGGCACCCGGTCGCGGAGTTCGTCGCGCTGCTCGGCGTCGTGGAGGAACAGCTCGGCGACGGCTCCGGTTCGACTGCCCAGACCATCGGCGCCGCGCTCGCCCGCACCAACACGCGGGGCGCGCTGCTGCGGCAGCCGGAGTTCGCCGTGCGTCCCAGTTTCCTCATGGAGCGCGTGGCGAGCCTGTGGCGTCAGTTCAACGATCAGGGGGCGATGCGCGTCGTCGAGATCGACCGTCACGCGCTGACCATCGAGGTCGAGGGAGTCGGCGACCCTGCGTGGCTCCACTGCTGCACGATCACCGGGTGGGCGCGCGCGCTCCTCGAGGAGGTCGGCGCGCGCGAGCCCGTCGTGCAGCACGGCACCTGCCGCGCCCGCTCCGGCGCCCGATGCGTGTGGGACGTCCGGTGGGCGTCGCTGGCGCGCGAACCGCCATGAAGTAGCCGATCCTCGAGCGCTCCCTCGCCCGATCCGGGTATACTCGGCGTCCGATGGAGCTTCAGCAGAGCCCCGCCGTGCGCGAGCGCGAGCCCCAAGCCGAGCGCGAAACCGACGGCGCCGCGCCCACCTTCGTCGATCCCGATTTCGAGCAGCGGGAGGCGCTGCGCGTGAAGCAGGCGCGCGAGGTCGGCAAGACGCTGACGGGGTCGTTCTTCGAGCGGTGCCGCGCGCATCCCGAACGCGTCGCCATCCGGCGCAAGGAGCTCGGCCTCTGGGAAGAGCTGCGCTGGAAGGACTACGAGCGCGCGGTGCGGGCGGTCGCCCTCGGGCTCATTCGCCTGGGGGTGTCTTCCGGGGATCGCGTCGCGCTCATCAGCGAGAACCGCGCGGAGTGGCTCTTCACGGACCTGGGCATCCTCAGCGCCGGTGGCGTCACCGTTGCCCTCTACACCACGAGCGCGAGCGATCAGGTCGAGTACATCGTGGAGCACAGCGGGGCGAAGGTCTTCTTCGTCGAGAACGAGGAGCAGCTCGACAAGGCGCTCGAGATCCGGAAGAAGGTCCCGCTGGCGAAGATCATCGTCTACGACGACGAGGGACTGCGACACTTCGACGATCCGGACGTCGTGTTCTTCGACGCGTTCCTCGCGGAGAACGAGGCCCTGCTCGCCGCCGAGGGCGAGCGCGTGGAGGAGCGGCTCGCCGCCATTCAGCCCGAGGATCTCGCCATCCTGGTCTACACGTCGGGCACGACCGGTCCGCCCAAGGGCGTGATGCTCAGTCACGCGAACATGGCCTGGTGCGTGACGGCCGTGGACGACGTCATGACGCCCGAGCCCGACGACGAGTACATCAGCTTCCTGCCGCTCTGCCACGTGGCCGAGCGCACCATCACCGTCTTCAACCAGGTGATGCACGGCACCACGGTGAACTTCGCCGAGAACCTGGACACCGTCCGCGAGAACCTCGCCGAGGTGCGGCCCCACGTGTTCTTCGCCGTGCCGCGGATCTGGGAGAAGCTCTACAACACCATCGAACTCAGGATGAGGGACGCCACGTGGGGCAAGCGCCGCGCCTACGCGTGGGCCGTCGGCGTCGGCAAGCGCATGCTGGAGCACCGCCACGCCGCGGCCGCCCGCGGGGAAGCCGGCGATGGTGGCGCGCCGGGTGTGCTCCGGGCGCAGCACGCCCTGGCCGACGCGCTGGTGCTGCGCGAGCTGCGCAAGCTGCTCGGCTTCGATCGTACGCGCTTCGCCCTCTCGGGCGCTGCGCCCATCTCGCCCGACGTCATCCGCTACTTCCAGGCGCTCGGGATCCCGCTCGTCGAAGGCTACGGCCAGACCGAGAGCACGGCGATCATCACGGTGGTGCCTGCGGGCTTCGCCTCGCCCGGGACCGTGGGCAAGGTCGTGGGCGGCCTCGAGCTGCGCATCGCGGACGACGGCGAGATCCTCGCGCGCGGCCCCGGCGTGATGATGGGCTATTTTCGGCAGCCCGAGGCCACCGCCGAGACCATCAGCGCGGACGGCTGGCTGCACACGGGCGACGTGGGCGAGGTGGACGAGCGCGGGTTCCTGCGCATCACGGATCGCAAGAAGGACCTGATCATCACGGCGGGCGGCAAGAACGTCGCGCCGCAGTACGTGGAGGCGAAGCTGCGCCTCAGCCCCTACATCCACGATGCCGTGGTCATCGGCGAGCGGCGGAAGTTCATCGCGGCGCTCATCATCCTGGACGAGGACAACCTCGTGGAGTGGGCGCAGGCCAACCGGGTGCAGTTCGGCGCCTACGCCGATCTCGCCCGGAGCGACGACGTGAAGAAGCTCATCGCCGACGAGGTGGAGGCGACCAACAAGCAGCTCAACAGCGTCGAGGCCGTGAAGAAGTTCCGGATCCTCGAGAAGCGCCTCGATCGCGATGAGGGTGAGCTGACGCCGACCTTGAAGGTGCGCCGGAAGTTCATCGAGCAGAAGTACGCGGACGTGATCTCGGAGATGTACCGCGGGTGAGGGTACTGTGTGCGCTGCCGCTCGCAGCGGCGCTGTTCGCAAGCGCACCGGCGCCCGCATGCGCCCAGGGAACGACGACGGCCGACCTCGATCGAGCGCGCACGCTCTACAACCAGGGGCTCGAGCAGGAGGCTGCCGGACAGTGGGCGGGCGCGCTCGCGACGTTCGAGGACGTCGCCCGCATCAAGATGACGCCGCAGGTGCGCTACCACGTGGCGCGGTGCAAGGAGCACCTGGGCCGCTTGAACGAGGCGCTCGGCGGTTATCGACTGGCCGAGCACGAGGCCCGTGCAACCGAGAAGGCCCTGGACGTGCTTCCCGAGATCGAGGCCGCGCTCGAGACGCTCGAGGCCCGCATCCCGAAGCTCATCGTCGAGCGAGGCGAGGGGACGGACGCTGCCACCCTCGAGCTCGACGGCGTCGTGCTCGGGCACGCGCAGATTGGCAAGCCCGTTCACGTCGATCCCGGGCCGCATCGCGTGCGCGTCGTCCTGCCTGATCGCCGCACGTTTCAGCGCACGCTCTACGTGAAGGAGGGGGAGACGCAGCAGGTGATCCTCGACGTTCCGCCCGACCTGCAGCCCGAGAGCGCGACCGGTGAGGACGATGCCGCGGCGGTGGCGGACGAGGATGCGCGTCCCGGCGCACCCGACGCGCGCGTGTCGGGCGGCGCTTCCCCGTGGCCGTGGATCGCGCTGGGCGTGGGGGCGGCGGGGTTCGTGGTCGCGGGCGTGTTCCACGGGCAGGCCAGTGAGGCCGAGGACGAGCTGGACCTCGCGTGTCGCGACCGCGTCTGCCCCGACACGGTCGAGGACGTGCAGGCTCGCGGAGAGCGCCAGGCCTTGATCCGGGACGTGTCGCTCGGCGTCGGCGTCGTCGGAGTCGTGGCGGGCGTCACGCTCTTCGTCGTCGGAGGCTCGAAGCAGGAGGGCGTCTCCGTGCGGGCGCGCGGCGGAGCGGGCTTCGCGGGGGCAGATGCGACGCTTCGGTTCTGAGCGGCGCGCCGCGGCGCTCGCGGGCGCGGGGCTCGTGGCCTGGGCCTGCGGGTTCCCGGATCACGAGTTCGTTCCGGCGGACGAGTTCAGCGGCAGGCGCGACGCGGCGTCGGGTGCGGCGGGCGCGACTGCGGGCGGGGCCGGAGGCACGTCGGGAGCCGGGGCAGTGGGCGGGACCGGCGGAGCGAGCGCGGCAGGTGGCGCTGGCGGAACGAGCGCCGAAGGCGGAGTCGCGGGAGCCGGCGGTGGCGGCGGTCTCGGCGGCGCGAGCGCCTCCGCAGGCGACGGCGGCGCGTCGGGCGACGGCGGTACGAGCGTGGCGGGACAGGGCGGTGCCGCCGCACAGGGCGGTGCCGATGCCTCCGCCGGGGCGAGCGGTGCCGCGGGCGCGTCCGCTTCGGGCGGCGTGGGCGGCACGGGCGGCGTGGACGCTTCGGTGGACGCGACGGTGGACGCCGGCGCACCGCTCGGGCTGCTGCTGAACGAGGTGGACTACGATCAGCCGAGCACCGACACGCGCGAGTTCGTCGAGATCTTCAACCCGACGGCGGCGGACGTCGATCTCGCGGGCCTGGCGCTGCTCTTCGTCAACGGACTGAACGGGAGCGAGTACGGCCGGATCCCGCTGTCCGGCACCCTGGGCGCCGGGCAGTACCTCGTCGCGGCGATGCCGGCGGTCGTCGTCGCGGACGCCGGCGCGATCGTGATCCCGCTCACCGTGACGATGCAGAACGGCGCCCCCGAGGGCGTGGCCATCTACGACACGGTGAAGAAGACCGTCGTCGATGCGCTGAGCTACGAGGGTGGCATCTTCGCCGCGAACGTCGACGGCGTGACCCTGAACCTGGTGGACGGCACGCCCGCCACGGCGAGCGATCCGGACTCGAGCGAGCGTTCCCTCGCGCGGCTCCCGAACGGCACGGACACGAAGAACGACGACGCGGACTGGAAGCTGACCGCGAACCTGACGCCGGGCGCCCCGAACCTGCCGTGACGGTCGCCCAGTCAGCGGAGTGGCGCTGCCCGCGCGGCGCGAAGTACGACGCCGAGCACGCTTACCCCTTCGTCACGTCCTTCACGCGCTTCCACATCTCGCTCACGACGTCGAAGTCCACGCGCGGCATCTCCAGGCCTCGCTTCTCCAGGTAGCTTCGGGTCGCGCGTCGCGTCCCCTTCAGCATCTGCCACATGGAAGGTGGGGTGAACGACGTCGTCACGAAGGTCCACCGCTCCCCCGTCCGTTCCACGCGTCCTCGCACCAGGACGACCTTCTGATTCCACAGCTTCTCGTCGTGGTAGTGGCAGAGGACGCTCGCCGGGCCCTCCCGAACGTCGAGCGCGGCGGGGATCGTCACCGGCATCCTGCCGGACTGCGCGTCGTACGCGAGCGACGCCTGACGGACGCTCACCGGGGAGCCCTCGGCGTCGATCGCGTTGAGCACGCCCGTCGGAAACGCCGCCAGCGCCTTCGCTGCCTCAGCCCACATGGTCCGCCTGAAGCTCCGTCGGCTCGGCGGAGGCGTCGAGCGTCGACCACCAGCGCCAGCGTGTCGGCGTCACGTAGATGAGCAGTCGCATGTAGTACATCGGCATCAGCAGTTTCCCGATCCACGAGCTCATCATCTTCCCCTGCGGCTGCCGCCCGAAGATGTTCTCCAGGAAGTACGTCTCGAGTTCGGGCAGCGACGCCATGTCCGTCACGATGCGATCCTCGGCGGTCGCCGTGCCCTGGACGAGGACCATGCCCGGCTCCTTCACACCGCTCCCGGTGGGGTCGGAGAACAGGAGGCTCACCCTCGGGTTTCGGCGAATGTTGAAGGCCTTCTGCGGCAACCCGATCGAGGTCGTCAGCAGGAAGCGGCCGTCCTCCAGGTACCGAGCGCAGACGGGCCAGGTGATCGGAGTGCCGTCCTTCGCCAGCGTCGAGAACTCGCACGTCCGGTAGCTCCGCAGGACGTCGAGAGCCGGTGCGGGGAGCGCGCTCATCGGCGTTCCCATACACCGAAGCTCGCGGTGTTGCACTCTCGCTGCGCCAGGTGCGATGCTCGAGCCGTCCTCGGAAGTCCCGATGGCAAGTGAGCCTGGAGATGGTGATCGAGATGGCGAAGGCGTGATCGAACTCCCCGCTTCCACTCCCGAGCAGCTCCGCGCCGCGGTGCGCGTCGCCGTCGAGCGCCAGGCGGCGGACGTGGCCGCGCCGTCGGTGGGACCGCGCAGTCTCTCCGGGCGGCTCCCTGCGGCGGACAAGCTGCGCGCTGGCGCCGAGAGCGAAGAGGACTCGCGCGCCGCGCGCTACTTCGCGTCGATCCTCGAGCTGTCGTTCCTGGTGGCGTCGGCCGACGGCCTGGACGACGGCGAGCGCGAGGCGCTGGCGCATCTGGTGGCGCACGCCACCGGTGACGCCGTGGATCCGGCGTCGCTCGCGGGGCAGTTCGCGGACATCGCCGAGGCGCTCCGGGCCGAGGGGCGCGAGGCGCGCCTCACGGCCGTGGCGGCGACGTTCACCGACTTCATGGAGCGGGAAGAGGCGCTCAGCTTTGCGGCGCTGGTCGCGCTCGCCGACGGGCGCCTCGGGGATGCCGAGCGCGGCGCGCTCCTCGACCTGGGTGCGCGCTTCGACAGCTCCGAGGGTGAAGTGCAGCTCGTCGTGGCCCAGGTCGCCGCGTCGCTCCGGATGGCGCTGGCTGCGGTGTAGGCGTGTCGGGGCGCGTTCCGACGCACCCAACGGGCGCGGGATGCCCGTGTCGAACCGCCGTGGCTCGCGTACTCGGCGCCGTGGTCGTGGCCCTCCTCGTCGCGTCCTGCGGCGCGAGTGAGCCCGAGCCGCTGATCCGCTTCAGCGGGCGGCCGCCGCCCAAGCCGGGGTCGAGCATCACGCACTCGGCGCTCTGCACGTGCTCGGTGTGCGAGCCGAGCAGCTGCTGCCAGGGTCCGGAGAGCGGCGACACCGCCGAGGTGTGTGATCAGGGGTACGACTTCACGAAGAACGAGCAGTGCGGCGTGGCCATCCAGAGCTGCGTGGGCCGCTGCGTGCCGCGGCGCTGGCGGGTCCGCCGTGCCGAGACGTGCGAGTCCCGCGCCCCGTCCGAGTGCTGCCCGGGCCACCCCATCGAGCGCGACGGGTGACCGCTCCACCCGTGACGTTGGTGCCGCGGACCGCCGTTCACGCGCCGGCGGGGCGATGTCCCTCGGATCGCGGGATCAGCGCGGGAACCAGGGGTTTTTTTGGTGGGGCGGGGTGGGCACGAGTCCTGCTCGGGCCCCTGGTGTGGTCCGGGCAGAGCGTCTACGGCGGGTGGCGGCGCGGCTCGCCGCCGTGCCGTTGCTCGTGACGATGGGCTGCGCGCCCCCGGTGCTGACCCGCGACGGGCAGCTCGTCTTCACCGAGAGCGAGCAGCGGGGCGCCGCCGTCCTGACGGCCTCGGGAGTCGAGGTCGTGGACCGCGCGCACCGCCCCACGCGCGCGATTCGTCGGAGCGCGAGCGAGCCGTGGCGCGCGCCGCTCGGCTTCCTCCTTCCGCGGAGCGGGGTCATGACCGAGACGTCGAAGCCCGTCGCCATCGCCGGCAGGGGGATCGTCGTCGTGGCGCGGGCGAGCGACGCCTTCGTGCCGTCATGGGGCGGCGAGCTGCTCGTGCGGCTCGACACGGTCGTCCCCGCGCGCGCGTTCTCCGGTCGTGCACCTCGAAGCGCCGTCTCCGTGGTCGTCGTGCTCGACGCCACCAGCGAGACGGCCGCCGACGTGGTCCACGCGCTGCTCGATCATCTCGGCCGTGAAGACCGCGTCGCGCTGGTCGGCCCCGACGGGAGCGCGCTCGTGCCGCGTGTTCCCGGAACGCACCGCACGCTCCTGGAGGGCGCCCTCGACCGCGCGCTCGACCAGGCCCGCGCTGCGCGCGCACCGCGCCGCCTCGCGCGTGCCCTCGACGTCGCGCTCGCGCAGGGGGATCCGGAGAGAGGGCGGTCCCTCGTGGTGGTCGTCAGCGATGGGCACGGCGTGGCGACGGACCGCGGCGCCGTGGCGCGCGCCGCACGCGCGCTCCGCGCGGTCAGCGCTCGAGTGGTGGCCGTCGGTGCGGCAGACGGTGTGGATCGCGCAGCGCTCGACGCCCTCGGCGAGGAGGTCCACGTCGCCCGCGGCGACGAGGAGCGCGAAGACGCGGTCCGCGATCTCGTCGCGCCTCCGGGGAACATCGCGCTCACCAACGTCGAGCTCACCGTCGCCAGCGCGCCGGCCCCCGCGCGCGTCCTGGAGGCATCGGGTGGCGAGCTCGAGATGACGCTCTACGACGATCGCATCGAGCTCGGCGACCTCTACGCCGGGGAGGCGCGCACCGAGATCCTGCGCGTCGCGATCCCCGACTTCGTGCCCGGAGAGGAGTACGAGCTGATGCTCACGGCGCGCTACACCGACGCGCTCACCGGCCGCCGGTTCCGGTCCAGCGCGACGGTGGGTCTGCGCTACTCCGACGACGTCGAGGTGCTTGCCAATCGACGCCACGGGGACGTCATCGCGTACGCGTCCGCGCTTGCGATGGTGCGCCGCCTCGAACGCGCGTTCGCGGGGAGCGCCGTCGATCGCGTCGGCGGCTTGCGCGAGCTCGTGGCGTGGCAGGCAGCGTCCCTCGCGGCGCTGGCGCGCCGCGACCGAGATCCGTCCCTCGCGCTTCAGGCCGAGGTCCTGGGTACGCTGCTCGGGTGGGTCGACGAGGACTGAGGGTCGAGCGGAACGGGCTGGGTCGCGCCGAGTCGTGCAGCGGCGTTTGCTCCCGCCCTTCGCGTGTGCGAGCCATCGACCGGTGAACTGGAAGCTCGGCGTGCTCGGCGTGCTCGGCGCGCTCGGCGTCGCGGTGCCGGGCGCGATCTGGTACTTTGGTCTGCTCGCGCGTCACGGGTTCGGTGACGTTCCTCGAGTGCGGGCGGCTCGCGCGCGCGCGGCGACTCACGCGCAGGTGGTGTCCCTCTCTCCCTATGGGCTGACGGCTCGAGTCCCGTCGGGGACCAAGTGTCCCTTCAGTCTCGAGCCAACCTGCCTGACGGAGCACACCCCCGTCGTGTGGAAGATCCGGACCGACTCCGAGCGCGGCAGCTTGCCGGAGTTCGCCGGCGGGGAAGCCGCCAGCACCCGGGCGGAGCTCGTCGGGGAGCTTCGTCTAGCCGGCTTCGCAGGGCACCTCTTCGACTGGTCGTACCAACGCACGGGGGGCGGCGCCTGCACGTTTCGGGGATGGCTCGACGACCCCCTACGCGGCCTGCTCCGGCTCGAGATCGAGCGCGAGGGAAGCTGTGACGACGACACGATCGCCACGATCGTCTCCACGGCTCCGAGCGACGCCACGCGCGAAGGCCCGGCTGACTCCTGGCCCGACCTGCCGACTCGCGAGAGACAGTTCGAGACCGAGGTGCCGTTTCACCAGCTCGCCGACGATTCCCTGCCGGCGTATCGGTGGCGAAGCGCACTCGACCGGATCGTGGAGCGGCCGAAGCCGCGCGAGCCCATGCGCGGCGAGGCGCTTCGGCGCCGGGTCGACCCGAGCGTGACCGAGCTGGTCGAGCGTCGCGTCCTCGGTCTGGTGGCGCTCGGGACGGTGGACGCGCTGGACCAGGCGGCCGTGCTCGTGTCGCCCTTCGACGAGTGGGACCGCGAGCGCGCGCGGTCGCTGCAGGCGCGCGTGGTCGCAGCGTTGCGCAAGCACTGGGAGGGGCCTCATCCGGGGACGCTCCAGCAGGTGCGCACTCTGCGAGGGACCGATTGCAGGCTGACCAGCCGGCTCCTCGAGCAGGAGCCGGACACCGACCAGGTGCTGGCGCTCGCTCGCAGCTTGCAGCGGGCGGGGCTGCTCGAGCTGCATGCGTCATTACCCTGCGCCAGCGTTCTCGCCCGCCATCGCGACGTGCCGGAGGTCGCCACACTGCTCGACGCCTGGCACGATCCCAAGAACATCCCGGCGGGCGCGGAGCTCGACTACCTCGAGCTGGCGGACTTCGCGAAGACGCACGCCGCCGGCTCCGCCTCGATGCGGCGCCATACCCTCGCCATGCTCGCCAATCGTGCCGTTGGAGGACAGCTCCGGGTCGAAGGCTCCCGATACGTCCTCGAGACGAAGCATCGCGTCATCGGCTCCCAGAACCTCCCGGGTCTGCCGCCGGACGGTGCCACGCTCCCGCTCCGCGTCTGTGACCTCTACGCGCTCGCGTTCGATCACACGTTCCGGCCCTACGAGAGCGAGCGCGAGAGAGACGAGCACGTGCGCCGGGTCGTCGCCGAGGTTAGGCGGACGGAAGGCCGTGGTTCGTCGCGTTGAGCGATGGGAGCTCGCGCCAGGCGGATTGCGGCGAAGATCGACGGTGCGGAAGGAGCCTCCCCAGGCGTCGCAGCGGCCCCGTGTCCGTGGGCCGGCCCGAGCGGCGCGAACCACGGTCCCCGACTGCCTCTGGCAGCGGCCGTGAGCTATCGTCGCCTGGTCCTCCGCTGAAGCGGTCATTCGGATCGGCGCCTCCATGCCGGCACTCTCGCTGACGATCTGTCCGATGCTCATCGGCCGCGACGCCGACCGAGCGCTTCTCGCCGCGAGGCTCGACGCACTCGCGAAGGGGAGCTCGTCCATCGTGGAGATCTCGGGCGAGGCTGGGATCGGCAAGTCGCGACTGCTGGCCGAGCTCGAGCAGATGGCGAGCGCACGCGGTCTGGCGTGGTGTGCCGGCCGGTGTCATCGAGAGGACACGGCCATCCCGCTGGCGCCCGTTCGGGATCTGTTGAGTCCCCTGACGCTTCCGGGCCCGCTGCCGCACGGCGCTCCGGCGTCCAGCCGCGACGCGCTCGAGGTCCTGAAGCGACAGCTCTTCGAGCGCCTCGGTGAGGCGTTCGAGCGGCTCGTCGCCGGCAGGGCGGGACCGGCTGGCGGCTCGCCGGCGCTGGTCGTCGCGTTCGACGACCTTCACTGGTCCGACGACGTGACGCTGGAGTGGATCAGCTACCTCTTCCGCCATGCGGCTCGCCCGATGTTGCTGGCCTTGACCTGGCGACCCGAGGAGCAGCACGCGGGCCTCGGGGAGCTGCTCTCCGGGCTGGAGCGGACGCGTGCCGTCACCGAACTGCAGCTCGAACGCCTGCCGGTAGACGGCGTGGAGGCGATGATCACCGCGATTCAGGGCGAGACGCCGTCGTCGAGCCTCGTGGACCGACTCTTTCGCTTGACCGACGGCAACCCGCTCTTCGTCGAAGAGCTGCTCCGCGTGGACACCGGCGCCCTGGCCGGAGGGACTGGATCGAGCGAGGAAATCGGCAAGCTGACCATTCCACGCAGTCTTCGAATCGCGGTCGAGCGGCGCATCGCCGCTCTCGAGCCACGCGCGAAACGGATTCTCGACCTAGCTGCCATTGCCGGGCGGCGATTCGACGGAGATCGCCTGCGCGCCATCGTCGGCTGCGACGAACGGGAGCTGCTCGATGCCATCAAGGCGCTCGTGGCGGCGCACCTGGTCGTCGAGGAGTCGGCGGAGTCGTTCGCGTTTCGGCACGCGTTGACGAGGGAGGTCGTTTTGTCCGGGCTGCTCGCACGGGAGCGGACGGACCTCCACGCACGCCTCGCCGAACAGCTCGAGTCGGAGCAAGAACCTTCCGCGGCGGACCTCTCCCATCACCACGGCGAGGCGCGGTCGTGGGCGAAAGCGGCGCACTGGGCGCGGATCGCGGCCCGGCAGGCGACGCATGCGCCGCGCGCCGCCATCGAGCACTACACCAGGGCCATCGACGCCCTCGCCGCCAGCGGCGTCCCGCCGGATGCGCAGCTTCACCGCGAGCGGGCGCAGGCGTTCGACTGGACGGGTGAGTTCACCGCGGCGCGGAGGGATCACGAGCAGGCGCTTTCGCTCGCGCGCCGGTCAGACGACGCTCCGGGGATCTGGCGCAGCCTGGTGGATCTCGGCGTCTTGTCGCGCGAGCGCGATTTCGTCCGCGCCGGTACCCTCTTCCGAGAGGCGCTGGACCTCGCGAGGAGGATTGGCCCGCCCACCCGCGTCGCGGAATCACTGAGCTGGCTGGGGTTCTGGCTGATGATGACCGGAGACGTGGAGCAGGCGAGAGTTCACCAGGAAGAGGCGCTGGCGATGTTCGAGCGCCAGAACGACCGTCACGGCACCGCGGAGACGCTCGATCACCTGGGGTGGACGCACTACGTCCGAGGCGACCTCGAGCGGTCGTCGCGGAGCTACGAGCGCGCCCACCGATTGTTCGACGAGCTCGAAGTACCTCTCGGGCGCGCCAGCGCCATGGCCGGCCATGCAACTCGCGGTACCGACTACTTCCATTTGCCATCCGCCTGGCCACCGGAGGCATCCTCAGCTTCCGTCGTGGCCGATGCGGAACATGCCGTAAGGTACTCGAGGAGCATCGCGTGGCGGTCGGGGGAGATCCGGGCGCTCCTGTGGTTCGGTCTCGCGCTGGGCGCGCGCGGCGAGTACGCGCGAGCGTTCGGGTGCGCCGAAAGGGGGCTCCGCATGGCGATCGAGGATCGTCAGCTCCGGTACGAGGCCACGGCGCGCCTGCTCTTCGGGGCGCTGGAGTTCGACCTGCTGAGGGCGGACGAGGCCGTTCGGCACCTGGCCGAAGCGCTGGACCTCGCGCGGAAGATGGGGTCACCCACGGTCGTGGCCACGACCACGAGCTTTCTCGCTCGCGCGAGCATGGTCGCCGGGGACGTCGATCGAGCCGAAGCGTTGCTTGCAGGCGAAGTCGACGGGCCGAACTCGATGCCGCACCGGCTCCTCGCGTGCGCGCGGGCAGAGGTCGATCTCGCGACACGGCGCGAAGCGCGCGCTCTGGTCACTGTGGAGCGGCTCGTCGCAGCGGCTCGCGCGGTGCGGCCGATCCCGGTGCTGTGCCTACTGAAAGCCACCGCGCTGACGCAGCTCGAACGGTGGGACGAAGCGGTGCTCGTCGCGCGCGAGGGCGCGCGCGCCGCGGTGGAGCAGGAGCAACGGCCCATGGTCTGGCGCCTCGCGATTCGAGAGGGGATCCTGGCGCAGCTCCAGGCGCTCCCGCACGCGGCGGTCGGCGCGTACGAGAACGCGCGGCGCTGCATCCTGGATCTGTCCCAGGGTCTGCCGAACGCAGCCGCCTTCGTCGCCGCGGCTACGAGCAGGATCCCCGCCGTGCGGGAGCTGCCGGCCGCCGAGGCGTTGACGCCCCGCGAGCGTCAAGTGGTCGCGCTCCTCGCCGACGGTCTCTCCAACCGGTCCATCGCCGACCGGTTGCGGATCAGCGAGCGGACCGTGGAGAAGCACGTGGAGAACGTCCTCGGGAAGCTGTCGCTGGGGACGCGCGTGCAGGTGGCGCTCTGGGCCGCCGAACGCCGCGACGTCACCCGCTGAGTCTCAGGACGCCAGGCCGAGCTGACGAAGCCAAGTGGTCACGTCCTGATAGTTGACCAGCCGCGTGATGCGTCCCGCGCTGATCGTCCAGACCTCACAGAAGCGTGCCCCGGTCACCTTCTTGCCGGTCGGCGGGATCTCGCCCGCTGGGGTCCGCAGTGGCCCTTCGTGGGTCCCGGTCCAGGAGCACTCCGAGACGACCCGATCTGCGGTCGTCACCTGGTTCACCACCGTGATCTTCAGATCGGGGAAGGCGGTCTTGAAGCCCGCCATGAAGTCGAGAAACCCCGATCGTCCGCTGAGCTCGGCGCCGAACGCGACGACATCCACGGTGACGTCCGGGTGGGCGAGATCGGCTGCGGCGTCGAGGCGACCCTCGTTGAAGAGCCCATAGAGGCGGCTGGCGAGGGCGGCGTTGTCGTTCGTGGTCATCGGGGTTCCTTCCTGGTCGCTGGTTGATCGACCCGGGAACCCGCCTACGACTCCGACCCGGCGTGCACATCGGTGGGACCACGTAGGTCGGCCACGTAGGTGGCGAATTTCTTCGGTTCGCGGGCTGCAGCCGACCCGACGAAGGCCTTCCATCGTCCCGCGCCCCCGCGTGCCCGACCGACACGTCGCCATTTTCACGCGGGACCGCCCGGAGGCATGCTGCGCGCATGGAGCGATCAGTCGCCATGGCGACGCTACTCTCCGCGCTGCTCGGCGGGGCAGCGGGGGGTCTCGTGGTGCACTGGGCGCACCGCCCTGCTCCCGGGGCGAAGCCGACGGCGTCGGCCGGCGGGATGGTGGCGAGCCCCGATGGTGACCCGCGCGAGGACCTGGCCAGGCGTGTCGCGCGCCTGGAGGCGCAGGCCGGCGCTTCTCAGCGCGAGCGCGTGCTGGCGCTGGCAGAGCGGCTTCGTCCGGCCCCGGACGCCGGTGCTCCGGTCGATTCTCGCGGAGGCGCGGTCGTCGACGACCCCGTGTTCGACGTGGCGGTTCGCGACATCCTCGACCAGGTGAACGCGGAGCGCCGCGAGGAACGACGCCGGCAGTTCGTCCTGCGCGGCACGGAGCGAGCCGCGGAGTGGACGAACGACGTCGAGACGGCCCTGGGGCTCACCGCCGTGCAGAAGGGGAAGGTCGCGGAGATCCTCGGTCAGCACTTCGAGGCCCTGGTGAGAGCGCGCACCGGGGACGACGGCGAAGAGCCGTCGCGTGAAGCGCGGCGCGAGCGAATGCGCGAAGCGCGCGAGAAGACCGAAGCCAAGCTCGCCGCGGTGCTCGACGCCGGCCAGGTCGAGAAGTTCGAGGCGATGAAGCGCGACGGGGACGTGCCGGGCTTCTGGGGCGAGCGCCGGGGCGGCCGTCGCGCCGGTCGCGCCGACGGCGCTGGAAGCTTCGAGTGACGCGGAGCCCGTGCCGTCCCGTCACTTCCGAGCCGCCCCCCGCTTGCGCGCCAGCGTCCCGAGCCGCCTCAGGTTTGCGCGCGCCAGGGCGACCTTCTCCTCGGCCTCGCGCTCGAGCACGTCGAGGCGGTTGCGGATGGAGGTCGCGCGGTCCTCGGCGGCGAGCAAGCGATCGACCAGCTTCTCGCCCCCCTGGGCCCGATTGGGACCGAGGGCCTCGACGTGCGCGCGGAGGCGCTCGACCTCCGCCTCGGCGCGGGCGAGGTCGGCCTCACGGCGCGTCTTGGCTCCGCGCCGCAGCTCGGCCTCCTTCATGCGCTGGGCGCTGCGCATCACCACTTCCCGCTGCTCCTGGGTCAGCTCGGTGGACTCTGCCATGCGCTCGAGCCCGCGCGAGCCGAGGGTGCCGAGCGGCGTCCGGCGGCTCAGGCCTTCCTCCACCTTCAGCGTGCGCACGACCTTCTCGCGGGGCGCCACCTCGAAGAGCGCGGCCGGCTTGTCGGTGTGGACGTCGTAGTCGAGTTCGTCGGCGCCCTCGACCCGCGCGTTCTCGACGAAATCGAGGGCCAGGTAGGCGGTGCGCGCTGCGCCGCTGCGGTTCTCGACGTCGAGGGTGACGACGTGCTTGCGCAGGAAGTGCTCCACCAGGTCCCCTTGCTCGAACGTGAGGAGCTGCGAGGCGTCGGTCGTCTTGTGCCCCGACTCGGTGAGCTCCACGTCGAGGTCGAATCCGAACCGGACGACCTGTGATTCGGTCGGCTTGAGGCGCTCGAGCGCGGCCTCGCCAGCGAACCCGCCGTCGGCGAAGATGGCGAGGGTCCCCTCGGGGAGGGTTTGCCCCGTTCCGTTCGACATGCGCACGGCGCTGCGCGCCGCCGCGCCGGCGCGCTCGAAGAACGCCAGGCGACGCGCCTCGACGGCCCCGGACACGAACGGCACCAGCGCCGATCCGCGCGCTCGCAGATCGACTGGGTGCGGCAGCACGTAGCGGAACAAGGCGCCCGCCTCGACGCCCTCGGCTTGGGCAACGCTCGCGAGGTTCCCGACCGACAGCAGCGAGCTCGGAGCGACGCCGGCGACGCCCGCGCCGTGCCCGACGGTCCCGATGGACCCGAGGCCCACGCCGTAGCCGCGTCCGCCCCCTCCCTCGCCCGAACCGGACAGACCGAGGCCACCAGCGCCGTACGATTCTCCCACGTCGCCCGCCCACATCCCGTCGACGGTCGTGTCGAGGAGCTGCGGCACGGTGGAGAGCTCGTTCTCGGGGGTCACGAGCTCGCGACGCGCGTAGCGTGGCGCTGCGAGAGGAAAGAGAAACGAGTCGGGTTGGCCGTTCACGAGCTCGACGTTCACACGGTCCCAGTCCTCGTCCGTGTCGTTGTGGACGAGCGCCCAGCCTTGCAGCGCGCTCGAGCGCGCCTCACCGAGCACGAGCCGGTAGGTCGTGCGCCAGAGCGGCGCCTCGGCGACGTACCCCAGCGTCACGGCGCTGCCCGCGGCCGCGAGCACGCGCAGCGAGCGCTGCGTCTGCGCGCCACGCGACGACAGCGCGTCGAGGGCCGATGCGAGGCGCCCCGTGTACGCCGCGTCCGTGGGTCGCACGCTGACGATCTCGGGCGCCGATAGTCGCCTGATCGCCGACCTGTCGGTGAGCAGGAGCACGGTGAGGTGCTTCTTGAGCACGCACGCCGGCGCCGCGCCTGCCTTCTCGGGGGCCTCCTCCACCGGCGCGCACTCCTCGGTGACGCTCTCCTCCGGCGGCAGCACGTCGATGATGCGGCCGCGCTCCACGCCGCCGCGGGTGCGGACCTCGACCGGGGCGCCCTTGAGGCTCTTCATGAGCTCGGCGTAGCGAATGGGTCCCTCCTCGCTCGTGGGCAGGCCGGCGAGCGCGCGCGCCATGTTTCGGCTCACGCTGCTGCCGAAATCGATGCCGGAGATCTGCGTCTTGGCGTCGCCCGACAGCACGACCAGCGTCTTGAGCGCGTCGTCCAGGTGCCCTGCCGGGACCGGCAGCTCGACGTTCGCGCCCGCGACGAGCCGGCCGCCCCGCTCGAAGTACGCGACCCCCGTCTCGTACAGGCGGACCTTCTTCAGGGGCAGGGGCGGCCCCGCGGAGGCCGAGGTTGCGAGGATCGAGGCGGTGAGCATCGAAGAAACGGCAGCGAGCGAAGTGAGGGTTCGCATGGACACATCCCCGCACACGCTCCCGTTCGCCCGTGACTGCCACCGGCTTCGGCGTGCGCGAGCCGGGAAAGACAACGGGTCTCGGAACGAGTTCCGAGGTGGATGGAATTCGGGACGGGGGCGGTGTGCGCGCGGATCACTCCGATGCGTCGGCGTCGCGCGAACTGGCTTCTGCCTCCGGGTCGGTCCGGAACGTGCCCACGCCGCAGGCCCGGCAGACCGCCAGCGCCCTGACGTCGCCGAGCCTCCCCAGAGAGACTTCGGCCGCAGCCGGATCGTCGATGGGTCGGACGTCGCGCGCACCGCACGCGGGGCACGCTTCGCGCCACGACGCTCCGCTGCGTTCGCCGCCCTGGCCGGCCTCGACCCTACCCAGTGCCATGGCGGCGCTCAGGGCTCCCCGGCGCTCGGCGCGCGCGTCTCGAAGCGCGGCGCGTTGCAGGCCCATGCCGAGCGCCAGGAGGACCGCGGACGCGACGCACGCCGCGAGGAACCATGAACTGCCGACGCGCTCGCTCACGCCCGCGAACACCGTCGCGCCGCCGAGGAGCGACAGCACGACGAAGTCGCGCACGCGCCGCGCACCCACCTGGTCGGCCTGCCGTCGGTACTCCGCGTCGAAAGCGTCTGCCACGCGCTCGGCGAGAGGGGCGCTCCGCCGGCGCAGCGCTTCGCGCAGTGTGCGGTGCAGGATCCGGAAGTAGGCGTTCTCCTTCGAAGAAAGCAGTTCGAAGGCTTCGTCCACGTCTTCTCGCTCCAAGAGCGCAGTCACCTCTCGCGTGGTGGCGCCGGCGTCGGCGCGCTGCGCCAGACGGAGCACCAGGCGCGCTCCGAGGAGCAGCAGCCCGAGGCTCGCGACGACCTCCAGCGTCGGGAACTCTTCCGGCACGCCCGGAAGGTATCACGTCCAGCGCAGCGAGCGCTCGAGCGCCTCGGGCGCCGCTTCGTGCGCGGCCATCGCGTCCAGCAGTCGCGCGCCGTCGCGCTCGACGAGCGCTATTCTTCGGTGCTCGTCCGACACGTAACCCTCCGCGTTCGCGCGATCGAGCTGGGCGACGAGAGGCTGGAAGAATCCTCCGACGTCGAGCAGCCCCACGGGCTTCGACACGACGGCGAGCTGCACCCACGTGACGATCTCGAGGAGCTCCTCGAGCGTGCCGTAGCCACCGGGGAGAGCGACGAAGCCGTCGGACAGCTCCGCCATTTTCGCCTTGCGCTCGTGCATGGTGCGCACCACGAAGAGTTCCGTGAGCCCATCGTGGGCCACCTCCGCGCTCGCGAGGGCGCGCGGAATCACGCCGACCACGTCGCCGCCTCGCGCCAGCGCGGCATCGGCCACGAGCCCCATGAGCCCGACGCGCCCCCCGCCGTACACGAGGCCGATCCCGCGCTCCGCCACGAGTGCGCCAAAGTCTCGCGCTGCGCGGGCGTGGGCGGGGTCACGTCCCGTGGATGATCCGCAGAAGACGCAGACTCGCTTCACGAGATCGCCGTGGCCGCCGTTGCCAGCGCGCTCGCCTCCGTCGTCACGGCTTCGGAGCCCGCGGCCGCTGCAACGTTCATCGCGTCGAGGTCCGGCGCGTCGAGCGCATCGGCTGCTCGCGACAGCGCGGCGGCGAGATTCCGGGCGGTGGGTCGATCGTCGGGATCCTTCGCCAGGCACGACATGACCAGGTCGGCCAGGGCCCGTGGTACGTCCGGTGCGGCCGACGCGAGCGGTTCGGGTGTCCGCGCCACGTGGGCGAGGAGCAGCTCCGCGGGCGAGGCGCCGGCGTAGGGGAGCCGCCCGGAGAGCAACAGGTAGAGCGTCAGGCCCAGGGCGTGAACGTCCGCCTGGACGGTCACACCCGTCGGGTTGGAGATCTGCTCGGGCGCCATGAACGCTGGCGTACCGATGGCCACGCTCGGTCGGGTGCCGTCCTCGTCCGGCGCGGCCTCGGTGAGCTTCGAGATTCCGAAGTCGAGGAGCTTCAGCCCCGGCTTCGTCGTCGTGAGCAACACGTTGCCCGGCTTCACGTCCCGGTGGATCACTCCGCTCGCGTGGGCGGCCGCCAGCGCGTCGGCGAGCACGGCGCCGATACGGGCCGCGTGGGCAGGGCGAAAGACGATGCGGTGAGCCAGCTCTCGCTCCAGGGACGTTCCGTGGACGAGCTCCTGCACCTGATACGGTCGTCCGTCGGCCGTGATGTCGATGGCGTACGAGCGCGCGATGGCCCCGTGACGCAGCCCGGCCATCGTGGCGACCTCGCGTACGAACCGCTGCAACGCGGCGACGTCGGGCACGCCGTGGAGCACCTTGACGGCGAGCGCCTCGTCGGTGCGCCGGTCGCGCGCTTCGTAGACCGCACCCATTCCTCCGCGGCCGAGCAGGCGGCCGATGACGAACCGTCCGGCCAGTTCGGTTCCTGGGGCCATGGAGCCGTCGAAGGTGCGACCCACGGCTGCGATGACGCGACCGAGATCCGCAGAACGCTCCTTGACGTTCGCTCTCAGGTGCTCGTCCAGTCGCGCGATCTCGGCCGCCCGCTCGACGATCTCGCTCACCTGGTCGCGCACCCTGACCTCGAGCGTGGCCTTTCGCTCCGCGAGTTCGCGGTTGGCCTCGTCGAGGGAGACATTCGCCTGCTCGAGGGCGTCGCGCTGCGTCTGGATGGTGCGGCGCTGCAGAAGGTCCGACACGAACGCGCCGAGCTGCGCGCGACCGAAGATCCACGCGATGACCGTCACGGGCACCGCGTTGTTCAGCGCCGACGCTCGGGCGACGGGGTCCGACTGCAACCACGAGACTCCCGCGAGAAGCGCGACGAGGGCCACCGTCGATCCGATGGCCGCCGGAATGGCGTGAATGCGCAGGACCGCGGCCGTCGCGATCATCACGACGAGATAGACGTCGGTGTTCCGGGACGTGAGCTGCGCGACGGTGCTCACGACGACCCCGTAGGTCAGGTAGGTCATGAAGAAGATCTCGCCGACCACTCGTTCGACGCGCTCCGCGCGACGCAGGACCCAGAGGAGCGAGTTGGCGCAGAGGAAACCCAGGTGCACGAGCGACAGCACTCGATAACCCCCGAGCACCTCTGGCGCGTGGCCCGACTGGAGCGCGAAGTTCACCGCGAACGTGGCGTGCAGCACCATCATGACCGGCGAGAACACGCGCGTGCGCCGCGTGTTGAACGTCCGCCGCTCTTCTTCCAGAGCCGCCCGCTCGACGAGGCTCAAGCGTCGGAGCGGGCTGACGAAGTCCACCACGCGTCCAGCCCAGATTCGTGCTGCCTCCCGCATTCCCGTGCGGCGGAGTATAGCCCCGTCGTTCACGCTCCGCGGGACCGTCGTCGCGACTGAGCCTCGACTGTGCGCGCACACGGAACCTTCGTGCGCGCGCAGACCCGCGAGGCCTCGTCGCGCCGCCGAGTCGCGCCGTGCGCGGGTTTCTCGAGACCGGTTTCGGCGCGATGAACGGCGCGTCGCGGCACGCCGATTGCTCCGTCGTTCGGCGATGGCGGTGCGGATGAGGCGGGATCGGGTGGTGGCGCCCGGGCGGGCACGATGGGGTCTGGTCGCGATCGCCTTGGCGACGGTTGCGGGTCACCTGGGCACGGCCTGCGGCTCGACGCGCTCGACGACCGTCGAACCCTGCAGTCCGGGATCGACGGAGGGATGCGTCACTGCCGAAGGCTGCCAGGGCGTGAGCACCTGCGACGCGAGTGGCATGCGCGGACCTTGCGAGTGTCGAGACGGGGGAGGTGGAACGTCCGGCGATGGCGCAGCCGGATCCACCGACGCGCGAGCGGGCAGCGGTGGCATCCACGCGGGGAGCGGTGGAGGTGGCGCTGGCGGTAGCGGTCAATCCGACGCGTCGGAGGACGCTCCGGTGGGCGGTGCGGGCGGTGGGGATGGTGATGCGGGCGCCGCGGCCGCGTCCGGTGCCGCAGGCGTCGACGGGTCGGCCGGAACCGGCGGGGCATCGGGTGCGGCGAGCGGCGGAAGCGCTGGTGCATCCGGGGGAAGCGACGCCGGCGGTGGCGCGGGCGGCCTCGCCGGGTCGGGCGGAGCGGCGGGAGCAGGCGGCGTGGGGGGCACCGCTGGCAGCGCTGGTGGCGGCGGCATGTCGGGCGGCGGCGGCACGTCGGGTGGCGGCGGCACGTCGGGCAGCGGCGGCACGTCGGGCAGCGGCGGCACGGCGGGTAGCGGCGGTGCGGCGGGAACGAGCGGTACGGCGGGAACGAGCGGTGCGGCGGGAAGCGGTGGCTCTGCGGGGAGCTGCCTCGCCGACGTACCGCCGGCGGCGCCCATCGCGGGGCCGCGCCTGGAGCTGGTGCAAGCCGTGGCGTTCCCGGAGCCGCGCGGGCGCTTCGCGTTCAATCAGGCCGGCACTCGCGCGTACCTTTCGAGCTGGGGCTCGAAGAACGCGCGGTTCGATCGGGATCCGGCGACGGGGCGACTGACCGAGGTGGAGTCGCGCGCGTGGAGCTACAACGCCGAGCACACGTTCCTCTCCGGCGATGACCAGACCCTGTACGTGCCGGGCGTGAACGCCTGGCAGTTCCACGTCGCGCCGCTGCTCCCAGGTGGCGCGCTCCCGGCATCGCCGTCGTCCGGCGTCCCACCGTCGGGATATTCTCCCGTTCAGGACAGCGTCACCATCGGCGCGGTCAGCCACGTGGCCTCTTTCTCGGCGCTCCGCTCCATCTCCGGGGGCATCTACAACACGACCGATCCGACGGGCGGTACCAAGCTCGGATCGCTGCAGACGCTCCACCGCGCCGGCCCATTTCTGTACTGGACCGACAAGAGCGGCTCCGGCGCCGGGCTCGTCGGGCGCTCGCGCATCCAGTGCGATGGCCGCCTCTCGCCCATGGAGTCGTTCCCGGTCGGTGGCACGCCGTTCGGCGTCGCGGCGTGCCCGGCCAACGGCTACGTCTACGTCATCGGGCGCACCGGGCGGCGCATCGATGTCTTCGACACCGCGTCGTGCACGCCCTTCTCGTCGTGCACTGCGGTCGCATCCGTCACCGACGCGCAGGTCGCGGCGCTCTGGGACCCTCACGGCATCCAGATCGCGCCCGACTGCTCCGCGCTGTACGTCGGGTCCTGGGGTCCTGGATATCCGGTGCCCCCGCACCTCCTGGTGTTCTCCCTAGCGGACCCTTCGGGCCCCGTGCTGCTGCAGGACTTCGAGGCCGGTCGAACGTACGACGGCATCGCCATCGGTCCTGCCCCGGGCGCCTGGTACTGGCACCTCGACTGGAAGGATGGATTCCTCTACGTCCCGAGCGACTTCGCCCAGGAGGCGCTGGTGTTTCGCCCGAGGCCTTGAACCAGCGCTTCAGTCCCGGTCGCGCCGCACCACGATGCCGAGCTTCTTGATCAGGCGGTTGAGCGCGTCGCGACTGGAGAGGCCCAGGTCCTGCCAGGCAACGGAGACGTTGCCGCCGGCCCGACGGAGCGCCTCCTCGATGGTGTCGCGGTCCGGGAGTTCGCGCTCGACCGACCGTAGCCGCTCTCGTACCGCGGGAGTCAGGTCGACGTAGGACTTCGTGCTCGTCGCCATGGCGAGAATCAGCAGGCTCTCGAGCTCGCGAGCGTGCGTCTGCCAGTCGTGGACGACCAGCGCCTCCACGAGCTCGGGGTCGAACCGGGGCTCCCCGTCCGCGAGGAACCGCGCCGCCAGGGAGGGGTCGCTGGTCGCCAGTCGCGTCAGGACGGAGCGAGCCAGGAGGGGCACGTCCTCGCGCCGCTCGTCGAGGCCGGGCGTCCGCAGCCGAAGCGTGAGCCGTGCGAGCAGGTCGGGCTTGATCGCCTCGAGGGTCCGATTCGTGGCACCCACCACGCGCAGGTCGGCGCGGCGACCACGATCCTCCCCGAGCCGGTGGTACTCGCCGTGGTCCAGCAGCCGGAGCAGGTGGGCTTGCAGCTCGTCCGGTAGCTCGCCAATCTCGTCGAGGAACAGCGTGCCGCCCTCGGCCTCGCCGACCAGTCCGCCGCGCTCGCGCATTCCCGCGTTCGGGTAGTTGCGCGCGTTGCCGAACAGCTCTGCGTCGATGATGCCTGCGGGGAGCGTCGCGGCGTTACGGGCGACGAAGGGGCGCTCTCGCCTCGGGGAGAGCGCGTGCATCGCCCGCGCCGCGAGTTCCTTTCCCGACCCGCTGGGGCCGACCACCAGGCAATGTCCCTCGCGCTGGGCGTAGAAGGCGATCTCGGATCGGACGCGCCACGCGGTCGTCGATTCACCCACCATGCCGGACGGGTCCGGCTCCGCAAAGGGGAACTCGGCCGAGGCTTCCGGGCCATGACCCGTCGTGCGGTCCACGCAGAGCAGCACGAGCTGACGATCGATGGTGACGCGATCACCCGGTCGAACGACGGCCGTTTCCACGCCGCGTCCGTTGACGCGCAACGGCGCCCGGCCGCGGCGTTCGATGAACAGCTGCCCGTCTCTGCTTCTCACGGCGAGCTGCTGGCGTGAGAGGCTGGGAGCCTCGAGCGGCCGCGTGAAGGGCCCGCTCGACGGCCGGAGCCTGGCGAACCTCAGGCGCGGCGCGGCCTCGCTGGACTCGTCTCCTCGCCCCACGATCCACGCCTTGCCGTCCGCGGGAACGATCCCGATCTCGCCGACGCGCGCTGGCTCGGACGGGCTCCAGGCGATCATCAGACCGAGCTTCGCGGAGCGCGTGTTTTCGGAGTCGTCGCGCCTCAGCCAGACCGGGCCCGTCTGCGTGTCGTCGCCCATATCGAGTGATGAATCCGCCGAAACGTCCGCGGTTCGCCCGGCTCCCCTCCGCGTCCGTCGCCACCGCCGGGCCGGATTCATATCACGCGACGCACGGTGCGTCCGGCGGTCCCTCGCATCCGGCGGCATTGACCCGGTCGCCGCCTTTCCCCAGAGTCCATCGAGATGCAGCACCTCCCGGGTTGGTCTTCCCTCGTTCGATGACCCCTCGTGGCTTTTTGCGTTACGCACGGCGGAACCGACGGCTGGGGTTCGCGCTCCTCGCCCTGGTCGCTCTCGCCGTGGCGTCCGTGGTGCTCCTCTCCGAGGTCGGCTTCGTGAGCGGCCTGACGGACGTGTTGCGCCGCTGAGGGGCCGTCAGAACTGCATCTCGTACCGCTCGCGCCCGCGAAGGTCCTCCGCCGGCTGCTGCCAGTACGACTCCCGGGCGGTCCTTCCCAGGGAGTCGTCCCGGAGGGCTCGACGCACGAGGGCGATCGGCACGATGAGCAGCACGAACACGACGGTCAGGAGCACGCCGGTCGTGACCGTCCCGAAGGGAGTCAGTACGCGGGTCAGCGCTCGGTTGGCGCCGCGGAGGACCGCGGGCGCGATCACCGCGACCCCGAAGAGCGCGAGGCCCACGGCGAGCAGGGCGACTCGCCCGGGACTCAGGGTGGCGGTCGCCTCCCACAGGCCGAAGCAGGCGGCGGCGACGAACACCGTGCCGAACGAGAACCCCATGGCTCGCGGCGAGCGAAGGTCCTCGGGCGGAGCCCAGGGGCTCGCGGGCGGTGGTGCCTCGGACCAGGGCGGCTGCTCGCCCTTGGACAGGAACAAGCTGCCGAGGACGAGCACGTCCATGTCGGTACGCATGAAGCAGCGGTAGGCGTCGTGAGGCGTGCAGACGATGGGCTCGCCGCGGACGTTGAAGGACGTGTTCACGATCACGGGACAACCCGTGCGCGCCTCGAACGCCTCGAGGAGCCCGCGAAAACGCGGCAAGTACTCGCCGTCCACCGTCTGCAGCCGAGCCGATCCATCGACGTGGGTGACCGCCGGGATGTCGGACCGCAAAACGTCGAGCTTCTCGAGGCCACGAAGCGCCCGTGCCCTGTCGGCGCCCTTCTGGTGGTCCTCGTGGACCTGGGCGACGAAGAGCATGTAGGGCGACGGGCCAGCGTGCTGGAACCACTCCTCGCTTCGATGCGCGAGGACCGCAGGTGCGAAGGGTCGGAACGCCTCGCGCTGCTTGATCTTCTCGTTCAGCACGTGGCGCATGGTGGGGGATCGCGCGTCCGCGAGAATGGACCGCGCGCCCAGGGCACGAGGGCCGTACTCCATCCGTCCGTCGAACCAGCCGACGACGTCGCCGGCGTCGAGATGTGCTGCGGTCACGCCGAACAGCTCGGGGTCGCCCAGCTCCCGATAGACGGCGTTCACGCGGTCCAGCTGAGCGCGGGTCGCCACGGTCGAAAATTCCGGGCCGAGGTGACCTCCGCGCAGACCGTCCCCGCGCCCCGAGACGACGCGTTCCTGCCCCAGGTAGCGGTGCCAGGCGACCTTCGCGGCGCCGACCGCAGATCCGGCGTCGCCCGCCGCCGGCTGGATCCAGATCTCGCGGAACGGGGACTCCCGGGCGAGCCTGCCGTTCGCGACGGAGTTGAGGGCCACACCGCCGGCCAGAACGAGGCGATCCTGGCCCGTCCGTGCGTGAACGTGCCGAGCCATGCGGAGCATGGCCTCCTCGGTGATCGCCTGGATCGAACGCGCGAGGTCCAGGTGGATCTGCAGCAAGGGGCTCTCCGGCGCCCGCGGTGGTGCCCCGACCAGGCGCGAAAAGCGGTCGTTCGTCATCGACGCTCGGCGCAGGTAGTCGAAGTAGTCGAGGTTCAGGCGGAGCGACCCGTCGGGGCGGAGATCGACGATCTCGTCGAGGAGGGTCTGGACGAGGGTCGGCTCGCCGTAAGGTGCGAGGCCCATGACCTTGTACTCGCCCTCGTTGACCTCGAAGCCGAGGTGCGCGGTGAACGCGGCGTACAGGAGCCCGAGCGAATGCGGGAAGCGCAGTTCGCCGTCGCGGTGCAGCTCGCCACGATCGCCCCATCCCCAGGCGGCAGTGGCCCACTCGCCGGTTCCGTCCACCGTCAGAATCGCGGCCTGCTCGAACGGCGACGGGTAGAACGCGGCGCCGAAGTGCGATTCGTGGTGGTCGACGAAGAGGACGCTGCCGCGGAACCGCAGCGCCCGGCGGAGACTGCTGCGGGCGAGGAGCTTCTCCGAGATCCAGGGCGGCATGGCCCGCTGGAACAACGCGAAGCCGGCCGGGGCGACGCTCGTCGCCGTATCGAGGATTCGCTCGAAGTGCACCCAGGGCTTCTCGTAGAACGCGACGTGCGCCACGTCGTCGATGCGGATCCCCGCCTCGGCGAGGCAGTAGCCGACGGCGTGTACCGGGATGCGCGGATCCCCCTTGTGACGCGTGAAGCGCTCTTCCTGGGCGGCCGCAATCACGGCACCGTCGGCCAACAGGGCCGCGGCGGCGTCGTGGTAGTGCGCGCTCAGTCCGAGGACGTACACCGGAGGCCGCGTCATGCGAACGCGGGTGCCGACGGGTGGCTCAGAACAGCGTGTAGACGAAGGGCCCGGTTCCGCTCACCTGCCCGACGAAGATCGTCAGTCCGAGCAAGAGGAACGCGATCAGCAGCGGCGGCAACCACCACCTCCGTCGCGTCTTCAGGAAGAGCCAAAGCTCACGCACGCTCCGAGGTGAGCGTAGCACGGGGTCGTCGCACCCGGCGCACCGGGCGTCACCGGGGCCTGGAACGCGCCTCGATGAAGAAGCCGCCCCGGTCCGCCGCGTCGATCCTCTTCGCCAGATCCTGAAGGGCGACCATGGCCGCCGGATCCCCCGCTGCGCCCGATACGTCCGCCTTCATGTGGAAGCTCGTGCTCTGCCAGTCGGACGGGCCCGCGGTCGAACGATGGTCGAGGACCATTCGCGCGACGGCACCGTCCTTGGTCAGCGTCAGGGTCGCGCTCGCACCATCGACTCGGAGCGAGTCCATCTTCCAGCCACCGGAGACCAGATCGCCGAGCGCGTGGCCCGTGGCGGCGAGGAGCTTCGTGCCCGCATCCGGAGGCAGCACCTGGACGGCCACGGTGCCACCCGTCGCGGACGCGGGCGGGGTCGGGCTGCGGGCCGCGGAGGGCTCTTCACGCCGGGGCTCGCCGCGGACACACCCCGACTCGAACTCCTCCGTGATGGGATCGACGCCCTGGGACCGCCAGGTCGCTCCCTCGTCGGCGATGCGCCGCACCCGCGGCGCGAGGCGCTCCGCGATCCAGACGACGCCCTCCTCGTTGGGGTGGAAGTCGTTCGGAAACGTCAGCTCGGGCCCGGGTGGCCACTGCCCCACCGTCGAATAGGCGAAGAGGCGCGCTCGACCCTTGGTGCGGGTGTAGTACGCCGGTGGGCATCGGCGCACGAGATACGTGAAGAGCACGTCGAACGACCGCTCGTCGCCGAGCCTCGCCAGGCGCTCGGAGTCCTGCTGGAAGCGCGACACCCTGCCCGGGGAGTCCGAGAGCAAGTGGCTGCCCATGTACCGGTCGAGCGCGTTCACGTAGGTGACGAAGGCGAGCGGAAGGGCCGCGAAGAGCCGAGGGTGCGAGTAGTAGGGCAGGGGCGGCATCAGATCGTTCTGCTCGTTGTGAACGACCACGACGAGATCCGGGTTCACGTCGCCCACGAACGCCGCGAGCAGGTCCACCTGCTGGGTGAAGTTCAGTCCGTTCAGCGAGACGTTGAAGACCTGCGGCCACGGTACTCGACCGTCGGCCGCGAGGGCACGTTCGAGCCTGGCCGTGAGCGTCTTGGCTTGCTCCCGGATCCCCGAACCGAACGTGATCGAGTCGCCGAGCAGCAGCACCCTGAACGCCGGGTTCTCGAGGGGTCGCTCCCGATCGAGCCAGGGGCGATCGCGAAATCCGTACTCGTTGGTCCGGACATCCACGGTGGGCCGGCGAGAGAGGCGGTCGAGCGACAATCGCTCCGACGCGGGGAGCCCGGGCAGCCCTCGCCGTTCCACCAGCGGCAACGAGATCTGAAGGTAGGCCAGCACGGCCGCCAGCGCTACGCAGACTCCCAGGGCGCTGCGCCGCGACGTGCGGGCCAGCCGCAGCGCGACGGTCGTCCTTTCGGCGTTCGGCACGTCGCGTTCCAGTCGGTAGTCCCGGTACATGCGCGCGAGGGCGACCCACGCCACGCACGCAATCAGGAGCCCGGTACAGCCGTTGATGACGCCGTAGCGAACCCGATACGACAAGGGGAAGGCGCTGGCGTCGTAGACGAACACGGCGACCGCGTTCGCTGCTGCGTACAGGGCCAGAGCGAAGCCCGCGCCCATGGTGACGGCCGTCCAGGTGAGCGCGCGCCGAGCCCTCTGGGAAGCGTCAGCCACGTCGATGCCGGTTCGCCTCTCGCGGCGCACGGTGCGCCGCCAGGTCACCGCCCACGACTATCACGACGCCTGCGGCACCGCCACGCACTACCCCTTGAGCGTGCGCGGCCGTTGACCTACGCAACGACCCGAGCGATGGAGTCGTCGACCGCTGCCGCGAGGCGAAGCCGCTTCCGGCGGCTCGCAGGGTGGGCGCTCGTGTTCGTGGCGCTGACGCTCGTCATTCGTGTTCCCCGGCCCGACGGTACGGGTGCCGACCTCGCGTTCGATGCCGAGATGGGCTGGGCGCCGAAGGCCTCGGAGAAGCAGCGAGCCGCGGGCCTCGAGGTCCACAGGGATGTGGTGGGTCAGAGACAGGAGGTCCTGGACCACTCCAGGGATCACGTCCTGGTGTTCGGGGACTCCGTCGTGTTCGGCATGGGGCTCGAGGCGAACGAGACCATCGCAGCGCGCCTGGACGCGAAGATGAAGCACCATCAGGTGCTGAACGCAGGGATCACGGGAACGTCCATCGACCACACGTACCTGTACCTGCAGCGGTTGCTCCCCCGGACGCGTGCCAAGCTGGTCGTCGTGGGAATCTTCGGCGGCAACGATTACCAGGGGCTGACCGAGAGCCAGAACTACGGGCACTCGAAGCCTATCTTCCGCATCGACGGCGGAGGCCTCGTGCTGACCAGGGCCGATCGAAACGAGTTCAACTGCATCAACCATCTCTCCAAGACGCTCTTCATGCACGCGCTCTGGCTCTGGAGCGGCGACATGGGGGACGGGCGACGCGAGGCGGTGGCCAGAGGTCTCGCGTCCTTCTGCGGCGAGATCCGGATCGAGGCGGACGAGGGAAAGCAGGTGACCGAGGCGTTGCTCGCGGGCATTGCCGCGGAGACCAGGGCGCGCGGGGCGCGCCTCTTGTACCTGCTGCTTCCCACGGCAGGCGACTTCGACGATCCGCGAATCGTCGACACGGAGTACTACAAGAACCCGTGGCCCGGCGTCGCGTTCTTCCGGGGCGCCGTCGAGCGCGGAGGGTACGACTTCATCGACCTGCGGGACGTCTTCTTGAAGTCGCGATACTGCGAACGACCCCAGTACCGGGGCAGTCCCTGCGACGTGCACGCCATCTTCCTCGACGGCGGGCATCTGGCGGCGGAGCCCAGCGACCTCGCAGCCGACGCGGTTCGGGCTTGGGCGGCTGACCGCTACGGACTGAACTGAGGCTTGGTTCCGAAGCTTTGCGCCTCGTTCGTGCGGAGGAACTCGACGAAGAACGACGTCGCGCCCATGGGCTCGACGCGATGGGGGACGTCCGGCGGAATGATGCCCACCTCACCTGCGGTGAGTTCTCGTGAAAGGGACAGGGAGTCGATGGTGTAGAGCAGCGAGCCGCTCTCGACGACGATCCGCCCCCAGACGCCGGACTTCGTGCGGTGATCTCGCCGGAGCGCGCCGGGCATCGTGGTCTCCGTGAACTGGCGCGTCCGATCGTAGCGCTCGAACCCGTCGGGCAGTTCGAGCCTATCGCAGCGGACGCAGTCGAGCGCCAACCCCAGGTGCTCGGCGCGGCCTTCCTCGGTCTCGACCCACGGCCGGTTCCAGAACGGTGGGCGGTGGCGAACGTGCTGCCGGTGACCGCAAGCGAGTGCTGCGAAGGGATCTCCCGCGTCGTCCC
This sequence comes from uncultured Polyangiaceae bacterium, assembly GCA_964487605.1. GTDB lineage: Bacteria > Myxococcota_A > Polyangia > Polyangiales > Polyangiaceae > JAJDAH01. The sequence continues at coordinate 29,780 of CAZARU010000012.1, read as the reverse complement.
AGCCATAGCCCGTGATCGCGCGGTCCACGCCGCGAGGATACATGGTGCTCGGTGCCTCGCACCGTGCGAACCTCGCCGCCATGCCGATAGACTTCACGTTCCCCCCAGAGGTCGAGGACGTTCGCGCTCGCGTCCGGCTGTTCATGCAGGAAGAGGTCGAGCCCGCCGGCCGCGACGTGAGCTTCGAGCCCGAGCATCGGAGCGAGCTCATCACGGCCATCCTTCGACTGCGCCAGCGGGCTCGGGAGCTCTCGCTGTTCAACCCGCACTTGCCCCCGGAGTGGGGCGGCCTCGGGCTGGGAGCGACGGCGATGGCCGCGGTGAGCGTCGAGGCCGGCCGTACGAAGCTCGGACCGTTCGTGCTCAACTGTCACGCGCCGGACGAGGGCAACATGCACACGCTGCTGCACTTCGGGACCACGGAGCAGAAGGAGCGGTACCTGCGGCCGCTCGCGGAGGGGCGTGGGCGGTCGTGCTTCGCGATGACGGAGCCGGAGGTCGCGGGCAGCGACCCGACGCTGATCCAGACGAAGGCGGCCCTCGAGGGGGATCACTGGGTGCTCGATGGGCACAAGTGGTTCATTTCCGGGGCGAAGGGCGCCAACTTCGCCATCGTCATCGCCAGGACCGATCCCGACGCGGATCCGCCCCAGGCGCGCAACTCGGCGTTCATCGTGGACCTGCCGACGCCGGGCTGGGAGCTCGTTCGCGACATCGAGACGATGAGCGGCAGCCACAACCACTGCGAGATTCTGCTTCGCGGGGTGCGCGTTCCGGCGGGCAACCTGCTCGGTGAGCGTGGCGGCGGGCATCGCCTCGGTCAGGTGCGCCTCGGGCCGGCTCGGCTCGCGCACTGCATGCGCTGGATAGGACAGGCGGAGCGCGGCCTCGAGATGATGGTGGACCGCGCCACGAAGAGATTCGCCCACGGGTCGCTCCTCAGCGAGAAGCAGGCCATCCAGTGGATGATGGCCGACAGCGCGACCGAGATTTACACCGCCAAGCTCATGGTCCTCCACGCGGCCTACCGCATCGAGCGGGAGCTCCCGTTCAAGACCGAGGTGGCCATGGCGAAGGTCCACGTCGCGAACACGCTCTGGCGCGTGCTCGACCGGGCGCTTCAGGTGCATGGTGCGCTCGGCTATTCCCGGGACTCCCCCATCGCCCAGATGCTCGCGGAGGCGCGGTGGGCGCGCCTGGCCGACGGGGCCGACGAGGTACACCAGATGCGGATCGCGCAGGAGGTCGTCAAGGCGTTCGAACGTTCGGGATCGACGCGGGAAGCCACGGGCGACCTCCCGTTCTGAGCGACGAGGTCTGCGCCGATGTCCCGCTTCGACTACTACGATCGTCTCGGGGAACGCGACCGCGCGACGTACCGCCGCAGTGACGCGGTGACGGAACTCCGTCTGCCGCGCGTCGCCGATCTGCGGCGCCGCGCGTCGGCGCTCGAAGCCGCGCTCGCGGGCGGCAAGCGCTCCGTCGTGGAGCGGACCGCGGGAGAACTCGTAGCCGGCATCACGCGGGCGCTCGGTGCCGCCCCGGTGCGCGTCGTCGTGCGGGCCACGCGCCCGAAGAGCGACGACAGCGAGCTTCACGGGCTCTACACGAGCGCCACGGACGAGCCCGCGCTCATCGAAGTGTGGATGCGCACGGCGGCGCAGAAGCGCGTCGTCGCGTTTCGCACGTTCCTCCGCACGCTGCTGCACGAGGTCGTGCACCACCTCGACCTCGTCCACCTGGGTCTCGACGAGACGTTCCACACCGAAGGGTTCTTTCGGCGCGAATCGAGCCTCGTCCGGCAGCTCGCGCCCGCGCGCTCCCGCCCCTCCGGTGCGGTTCGCGAGCCCAAGCCCGCCGCGAAGCCGCCATCGCACGCCGCACCCGTCGCGCCGAAGGAGGCGCCACGCGGGCAACAACTCGAGCTGTTCTCCAAGTGACGTTGCGGGTGGCGCCGAGCCCCCTCGTGCCTGCTGGCCACCCGCGGTAAGAACGGACGGCGTGGTCTCCCTCGACGATCCGAACGCCTACGTGGGCGCCGTGCTCAGGGGCGCCTGGCGCATCCGGCGCCCCATCGGGCAGGGCGGACTCGCGCTCGTGTACGAGGCCGTTCCCGTGGTGGGAGAGGCGCCGCTCTCGGGGAGCCCGGGTGTGCTCACGGCGCCGGCGCCGGTGGCGGTCAAGATCCTGCGCCGCGAGTTCCATGACGAGCCGGCCGTCATCGAGCGATTCCTCTCCGAGGCGAAGGTCGGTGAGCGCATCCGTCACGCGAACGTCGCGCGTGTGCACGAGGCCGCACGCGCCGAAGACGGCACGCCTTTTCTGGTGCTGGATCTGCTCCCCGGCGCCCCGCTGACGACGCGCATGAACCAGGGCCCGCTGCCCCCCTCGCAGGCCGTTGCCATCGCGGCGGGGCTGCTGGAGGTGCTCGCTGCGGCGCACGACGCCGGCGTCGTCCACCGTGATCTGAAGCCCGACAACGTCTTCGTGGTGTCGGGGCCGGATGCTCAGCCCGAGGTGAAGCTGCTCGACTTCGGTCTCGCGAGGGTGATGGACGAGGCCGGCGGCATGGGTCGCAAGACGAAGACCGGCATGGTGCTCGGGACGCCGGGCTACATGAGCCCGGAGCAGATCCACGACGCGAAGTCCGCGGACCTGCGAACGGACCTCTGGAGCACCGGCGTGCTGCTGTACGAGATGCTGACCGGTCAACGCGCGTTCCACGCGGACACCGAAATGGGGCGCGTGACGGCGATCTTGACCACCGAGCCGCGGCGCCTCGACGTGGTCGCGCCGCAGTACGCCCACTGGAGCGACTTCTTCGACCGGGCGCTGGCGAAGGATCTGTCCGCGCGCTTTCAGACGGCGCGTGAGATGTCGTCCGCGCTGTCGGCGGCGGCGCGTGGCGGCTATCGGTCGGTTGCGCCGCCACCGGCGTCCGTGGCCTCCGGCGCGGTTCCTTCGTCCGCCGCTCCGCCATCGGCGGCGAGCGGCGGACCGTTCGGCGGGGTTCCCACCGCGATGTCCGCGCCTTTGCCCGCAGGCGTCGAGGTTCGCGAACGCCTGGCGGACGTTCAGGTCGTGGCACCCGCGCGTCGCGTCGGAACGCCGGCGCTGATCGCCGTCCTCGTAGCGGTCGCGCTCGTCCTCGGAGTGGTCATCGGCGTGCTGGTGGTCGGGCAATGAGCCGCGCCGTCGGTGCGGCGATGCTCGGTTGTGCGGCCTCGCTGGGTCTCATGGCGCCGCTGCCCCTGCAGGGTGCCGAAGCGGAGGCGCGCCCCTTCGGTGTGGTCGATCTTCACGTCGATCTGTCCTTCCAGGTCAGCTACAGGTCGCAGGACTTCGCAGCGGGCACGGGGCAGTTTCCCCAGGCGGCGCTCGCGGCGGCCGGTGTCGTCGGTGTGGTGCTCCCGCTCTACGTGCCGAAGCGCGTCTCACCCACTGGACCACGCGCCTCGGACCTGGAGCAGAGCTACGTGACGATCTACGGGCACCTCACGCGTGCCGCGTCCTACCAGCTGCCCGGATGTGGACCCGAGGGTCGGGTCAGGACCTGGCTCGCGTTCGAAGGTGCGGCGCCCCTCGCGGAGAACCCGAGCCGGGTGCGGGAATGGGTCGCGCGCGGCGTGCGTGTCTTCGGTCTCGTTCACGCGTACGACAACGCGCTGGCGACCTCCGCCACGGGCGATGCGGGCGGACGCACCGGGCTCACCGAGGCCGGCCGCGCGGTCGTGAGGGCCGTCCACGAGAACGGTGCCGTCGTGGACGTGAGTCACGCGTCCGACCGGGCGGCGAAGGAGGTCGTTGCGATGGCCCGCGAAGCCGGCGCGCCCGTCGTGGCCACGCACTCCAACGCGCGCGTGCTCGCGGACCACCCACGGAACCTCCCCGACGACCTCCTGCGCGCCATCGCCGACACCGGCGGCGTGGTGGGCGTCAACTTCCACTCCCCGTTCCTCGCCCGCGATCGCGACGCCACCCTCGAGGACGTCGTCCGCCACGTCCGCCACGTGGGGCGAGTTGCCGGGATGCACGGCGTCGCCATCGGTTCGGACTTCGAGGGCGACATCCGGCCTCCGCCCGAGCTCCGCGACGCGTCGCGGTTTCCAGTGCTCGCGCAGGCGTTGCTCGATGCCGGTTCGTCGAGGCGAGAGGTCACCGACGTGTTCGGTCGAAACGCCCTGCGCGTTCTTTGCGGCGCGGCCCGGCGAGGCTCGGCGGCGCGCGACGCGCCGCCGCAACGAGCCTCGGGCGAGGGCGTTGCGCCCGGAAGCGCGCGTTGATCGGGTCCTCGACGGGGTGTATCCATCCGGGACATGGTGCTCGCCGAGTTCTCCGTTTGGCCGGCGTTGCTCGGCGGCGCGCTCATCGGGCTGGCGGCGGCCTTGCTCATGTTCTTCAACGGCCGCGTCGCCGGTGTGAGCGGCATTCTCGGGCAGCTCGTCGTGGGGCGCGATGCGGCGTGGCGCGCGATGTGGATGGCAGGGCTGCTCGCGGGCGCCACCGCCGCGTTCGTTCTCGACCCGAAGAGCTTTGGTGCGCCGGTCCACCCTTCGTTCGCGCTGCTCCTCGTAGCGGGGGGCCTCGTCGGAGTCGGGACGACGCTCGGCAGCGGTTGCACCAGTGGTCACGGAGTATGCGGCCTCTCCCGCCTGTCGCTGCGCTCGCTCGTGGCCACCGTCAGCTTCATCGCGTCCGGTGCCCTCACGGTGGTCGTCATGCGCTGGCTCGGGGCACTACCGTGAAGTTCCTGATCAGCGCGGTGTCGGGCGCGCTCTTCGCCGTGGGGCTCGCGCTCGGCGGCATGCTCCAGCCGTCCCGTGTGGTCGGGTTCCTCGACTTCTTCGGCGCCTGGGATCCGACGCTCGCGTTCGTGATGCTTGGCGCGGTGTCCGTGAACGCCCTCGCGTTCCGGCTCACGCGACGGCGCTCGGCGCCGCTCCTCGACGCGGAGTTCCACCTGCCGCTCCAGACGGGTGTTTCGCCCCGACTCGTTGCCGGGTCCGTCGTGTTCGGTGTTGGGTGGGCGCTGTCCGGATACTGCCCCGGTCCGGCCGTCGCTTCGCTCGCGTCCGGCGCGCCGACGGCCGCCGGCTTCGTCGTCGCCATGACGGCCGCAACGATCGTCACCACGTTGCTGCTCCGCCGCCGGGAAGAACGAGCCGCGACCCATCTGACGGCGCCTGCGGTTCGGGAAACGTAGTCCGTCGCGCCGGATGCCCCTTTTCTGGCGAGTCGCGGCCCTCGCGTGCCGTCAGTCGACGGACGCCCACGCGCGCGTGGCCGGCACGCTGACGAGCTCGTGCCCGGGCAGCACGCACGCGGTCAGCGAGCGACCGTAGACGCACCCCGTGTCGATCCCCGTCGCGTGGGCGTGTCGTTGCAGTCCGCTGACGGCGTCGTGGCCGAAGATCACGTGCTCGGGGCCGGTCCAGCGGGAAGCCCAGGGCACGCCCGCCTCCAGTCGCTTGGACGCCGTGCCGTCGGGAAGGAGCGACCGCATCGCCACGAGGTCCTCGGTCCGCTGGGCCTCGAGCGCGACACCGGGGACGAGCCCCGCGTGCACGACGAGCACGCCGAACTCCGGGAGTCGCAGCGTGTACGGGCGGGACTCGAGCCAGCGCCAGTCGTCCGCTGACAGCGACTCGGCCACGGCTCGGTGATCCGCGCTCGTCTTCGGCGCGCGTTTCCCGAGCCGCTGTGCCTCCCTGAAGCGCAGCACGTGGACGTCGTGGTTGCCCAAGACCGCTTCCGCGCCCAGAGCCACGGCGCGCCGCAGCACGCCCCGGGAGCTGGGGCCCTTGGCGACCAGGTCGCCGACGAAGACGACGCGCTCGCCCGGCCGGTGCTCGCACGCCGCGAGCAGCGCCTCGAGCTCCACGAGGCACCCGTGAACGTCGCCGATGACCAGCGTGCGCGACACCTTGGAATCGGGACAGTACCCAAGCCGCGTCTCCGGCGCTCGCCGCGTTTTTGGTTTTCCGGCGTCGGGCCCGATGCTACGGATCGCGCTTGCTCCACGGGCGGCGCGGCCGCCCCGCCGGGGCGAGGGAGCTGCCCATGAATCCGCTCGAAACCAAGTGCCTGGATGCCTTCCCCGCGTGGCTCAAGGGGCTCGCCGACGACGCCCGCGCGCTGGCCGCGGTCGTCGAAGACGACGCCGTATCCGTGCCGGCTCGTCGCCACGTCGCCGGTGCGCTCAACTACCTCTTCAAGTCGCTCGATCTGATCCCGGACGGGATCGAGGACCTCGGGTTCGTGGACGACGCCTTCGTGTTTCGAGTGTCGGCGGCACTCGCCGCGGGAGCCGGAACTCCCGACGCCGCAGGAGTTCTGGAGCGCCTCGGGGGCGACGCCGCGCTCGTGAAGGAGTTCCTGGGCGCAGACTACACGCGCCTCGAGAAGTACGTCGCCAATCTGACGCAGGGCGCCGTGCGCGGCCGCTCCGTGGACGACATCGTCGCCGATTCTGCCGTGCGCGCGGATCTCGTGCGGGACGCGAAGGGGTGGGCGGAGAGCTACTCGGCGCCGTCCTTCGCGCGGGACGAGAAGAACCTCGTCAAGCTGCTTTCGTTCCTGCGCGCGAAGCTGCCGGCCTAGTTCCTGCGGCGTCAGCTCGCGGCGCGTGACGGGCCACGCGAGACGCTGGCGCTCTGCGCCGGATCCGGCGGAGGCTCGTCGCCTCGCGTGAGCTCCGCGAGGAGGTCGCGGCACTCCGGCTTGGTCTTCAGGTGGGTCACCATCAGGTTCGAGGCGTCCGTGAACGCCTTCTCGAACTTCAGCCCCTCCTTCGCTCGTGCGGCGACCTTCTCCCTGCCCGACGCGAGGTCCTCTTCGAGAGCCTCGGCGTACCGCGCAAGTTGGCCGCGCAGCTCCTCGATCTGGCGGCGCAGGTCGCGTGCGACGGTTTCGCGGGCCACGCGCTTGTCTCGCCGGGTCTGCAGCCAGTCCCGCTTGGCTTGCACCATGGCCTGAGCCGCCCCGGCTTGCTCGTAGAGCTTCCGAGTCCCGGTTCCCGAGCGTTCGGCGTTGTCCGCCAGGGCCACGGCTTCGCGGGAGCGCTTCTCCTCGGTGTTGACGACCTGCTGGGCCGTCTCTTCCTCTTCGCCGAAGGAGGCCGCCTCGCGGAGCGCGCGTGACTCTTCCTGCGCGAGCTCCTCCACCTTCCGACCAATCTCGGCTCGCAGGGCGCGGCCGCGTCGCTCGAGCGCCTCGAGCTTGCGCGTGTGGCTCGCGATCTCGCCCTCCAGAGCATTCGCCTTCGCCGCGAGCTCCCACACGGTGCTCGACGCCGCCATCATCTCGGTCGGCGCGTTGCCGCCGGGGTAGGCGCGGGCGAGCATGCGCGAAAAGAGACCCGCCCGGGCGCCCCACTGCGTCACCCCGGGCGAACGGGGCGGTGGCGGAGGTGGCATCAGAGGCGCGGGTTGCTCGTCGGTGCGATCCTTGTCCCACGCCTGGCTGGGGAGCGACCGCTGCAGCGCCTTGAGCTCTTCCAGCAGGTGGTGGCCGTCCCGGTAACGCTTGCGGGCGTCTTTTTCGAGAAGCCTCAGCGTGATGCGCTCTGCCGCCGGATCGCAGTCCTTCCGGACGCCGCTCGGCTTCGGCGCCTGCGCGGTACGCTGCATTTCGAGCAGCGTGTCGCGATCGCTGGATCGGAAGGGGAGCTGCCCCGTCAGCATTTCGAAGAACAGGACACCGAGCGCGTACAGGTCCGAAGTAGGCCCCGCTTGCTCTCCGCGCGCTTGCTCCGGAGACATGTACTCCGGCGTACCGAAGACGGCGCCCTTGGGTGCCAGCCGCGGATCGTGCGCGAGCGCTGCGAGCCCGAAGTCCAGGATCTTGACGAAGTCCTTCCGCCCGCCGCGGTGGGTCAAGAGGATGTTGTCGCTCTTCAGGTCTCGATGCACGACGCCGAGGTCGTGGGCACGGGAGAGCGCGGCGCCCATCTGCTCGATGATGTCCACGGCGCGCTGTAGCGACATGGGACCTCGCGCCAGCTCCGCCGAGAGCGGCGTGCCGACCAGGTACTCCATCACCAGGTACAGCTCGCCGTCGTCCGTCTCGCCGATGTCGTGGATGTCGATGATGTGCGCGTGGTCGACTCGGTTGGCGGCACGTGCCTCTCGAAGCATCCACGCGCGCAGGTGTGTCTCGCCCCGCAGGTCGGGCCGAATGAGCTTGACCGCGACCACGCGATCGATGAGCACGTGGCGCGCGCGGTAGACGATGCCCATCCCGCCCTCGCCAATGCGTGACTCCAGGCGGTATCTGCCGGCGATCACCTTTCCGAGCGAGGGATCTTCGCCGCCGCGTCGCGGCCTTTGAGGAGCGGGCTGGGCCATCGGGTTCTGCGAAGGTGAAGGGTTTCCGGAAGCAGTGACGGCAAGTGCCGAGAATCCAGCATGTTAGGGCAAGCGCGGCCCGCCGGAAAGCGAGTTCGAATCGGCGGGAATTTGCCCCGAGCCGCGACGCCTCGCGCCTCGCGCGCGCTAGCGCGTCAGAACGTGACGTCGAGGACGGGGACGCGCACCTCGGTCCCCTGGCGAACGCCGAGCTGGGCGACCTCGCGCCGGCTGTAGAGGTCTCGGACCTCGACTGCCGGAACGCTCAACAGCAGCCCGCCGTCGCGCACGGCCAGGAGCGATGGCGGGGGCAACACGAGCTTGCGGGGCGTGGAGCGTCGCGAGGTCGGCGACGGCGTCGTCTCGGCCGGCGCGGCGCTGGGTTCGGACGCCTCGGGGGGTTCAGCAACCGGCTCGTCAGCAGGCGGCTTGTCCTCAGTGTAGTCGGCGGGCGGCTTGTAGGTGGTCGTCGCCAGGACCGCGACGGTCGTGGGAATCATCAGCGCCATTCCGCCCGCGAGCAGGTAGAGGCTGACCTTGGGGTCGGCGCTGTCCTCCAGGAAGTAGCCACCGACGCCGCCTCCCACGGCGCCCGCGATGCCGCCGGCGACGTAGGCCCATGTGGGCTGCACGCTGAACGCTGCTTCCACCAGCATGACGGCCTCCGCACCCAGCAGGGCCCCGCCCGCGATTCCCTTGCCGCGCGCGGAGACTGGCTCCTCCGACTGCGCGGACGCGATGCTCGGCAGCAGCAGCGCTGCGCCTGCGACAGCGGCAGCGGCAGCGGCAAGATGACGTGAAAGCCTCATCGATCCTCTCTTCTCGGTGGCGTCGTCGAGCTCGTTCGTGCCGACGATCGCTTCTCAGCGGGGTTCGGAGCATATCACCCCACGAACATTCGGGAAGCCTGCTGGTTGGCAGCCCACCTTCGCGAAATCATGCGCGTATTTCTCCGCCTCGCTGCCAGCGCGCCGTCGCGCTGCGGGAGACCACGACGGAGACCGCCGCCCGCCGAGCACGCCGAGCGCTGCCGAACGGTGCCAGGCTCTAGGATGCGCGCGATGGCGTCAGCGCTCGCGCGAAGGGTCCTGCGCGGGGGCCTCGTGGCGACGGCCCTCCTCCTCGGGGTGGCCCTCGCCGCGGGGCTCGTCCGACTCCTGCCCTGGGTGCTCGCGCCAGCGGTTCCCCTCGAGGTGGCCGTACCCTTCGCGCGCCTGCTCGGCGCCCAGGCGCTCGAGGCCGCGGCGCTGGTCGGTCCCCCCATCGGGTTTGCGCTCGGGGCGTCGCTCGCCGTCGAGCTCGGCGAGGCGCGCGCGCTCCACGCGCTCGGCGCGGCGCCCGAGCGGCTCGCCGCGGGCACGCTGCCGATGGCGGCGGCGCTAGCGGTCGCGACCATGGCCTCGACGCTCGCGCTCTCCGCCGGAACGGAGAAGCCCGGCCGCTTCACCGCCGAGCTCGTCGCGGAAGGCCGAGCGAGCTGTCGCGGCGCCACCCAGCCTTTTCGAGCCGAGGTGCCGCTCGTGGGCGTGTCCTGGCTCTGCTTCCCGGGCGCGGAGCCGCGCGTCGCCGGTGCGCTGCCGCGAACCGCAGGTGGCGCGTGGTTCACCGCCTCGGAGCTCGTCCCCGACGACGATCTCACCTCCTTCGCCGTCCGCGATCTGCGTGTCCGGTCACGGTCGCAGGGCGAGGTGCCGGGCGTCTCGCTCCAGGCTGCCCGGGGCCAGGTTCGCGGACTCTCCCCTTGGGGACAGCGTCGCGAGCTCGTGGCGCTGCCGCGCGCGCTCCTGCTCGCGATCACGAGCGCGCTCCTCGCCGTCGGAGCGGCGTGGGTCGCGCTGCGGTCAGCCGCGCAGCGGCTCCTCACGCTCTCCGCGACGCTCGCGGCCCCGCTCGCGGTGTTCGTCGCGCTCGTGGCGCTAGACCGCCGGGGGGCGCCGCTCGCGGCGTACGCGCTCCTGCCCGTCGTGGCTCTGGCCGCCTCCGCGCTTTCGGCGTTCGTCGCGGGTCCTTTCGGGCTGCGCGTTGCTCGTCGCGCTGGCCGGTGATACTAGCCAGGCGACATGGCCGCCAGCCCCTGGCAGATTCTCGTCGTCGCGCTGATCATCCTCCTGCTCTTCGGAGCGGGTCGCCTCGCCGACATCGGCAAGGGCCTCGGTGAGGGGATCAAGAACTTCAAGAAGGGGATCTCCGACCCCGAGGACGGGAAGGCGGCGGACAAGGATCCCAAGCAGCTTCCGGCCAAGCACGACGTCACGGTGGACGCCGAAGATTCGAAGAGCAGAAAGGCCTGAGCCGTGGCGACGACACTCGCGAAACGGCTCGACCAGGTCGCGCCGAGCGCGACGCTTGCGATGACGGCGCGCGCCGCCGAGCTGCGCGCCGAGGGACGGAAGGTCTACGGCTTCGGCGTCGGTGAACCGGACTTCGAGACGCCGGAGTTCATTCGTGTGGCCGCGGCCGAAGCCATCGCCACGTCGTCGCACTACACCGACCCCACGGGGACGCGAGAGCTGAAGGAAGCCATCTGCGCCGCCACGGAGCGCGACAGGGGCTGGAAGCCGACACCCGACATGGTGACGGTGAGCGTCGGCGCGAAGCACGCCCTCTTCAACCTCGCGATGGTCCTCGTGGACCCCGGCGACGAGGTGATCATCCCGGCGCCGTACTGGGTGAGCTACCCCGCGCAGATCCTCCTCTTCGGAGGCAGGCCAGTCCACGTCGAGACGACGCTTCGTGACGGTTGGCGCCTCGACCCCGCCGCGCTCGAGGCGGCCATCACCCGACGTACGAAGGCGATCATCCTCTGCTCGCCGTCGAACCCGACCGGCGCGGCGTTCTCGAGGGACGACCTGGCGGAACTCGCGCGCGTCCTGTCGAGGACCGATGCGTGGATCATAGTGGACGAGATCTACGCCGACCTCGTCTACGACGGCTTCGAGCAGGTTTCGCTCGCCAGCGTCGCCCCGGATCTGCGCGATCGGCTCGTCGTCGTGGACGGCTGCAGCAAGACCTACGCGATGACCGGATGGCGCATCGGTTGGTCCATTGCCCCGCCCAAGCTGAACAAGGCCATCGCCAAGGTGCAGGGGCAGTCCACCACCAACCCCACGACCGTGGCGCAGGCGGCCGCTCGGGCGGCCGTCCTCGGGCCGCGGGACGAGGTGCGCCGCGCGCGAGACGTCTTCCAGTCGCGCCGCGACCGCATGGTGAAGGGGCTCTCGGCGATCCCCGGCATCGCCTGCGACGCGCCTCGGGGCGCATTCTATGCGTTTCCGGACGTCAGCGGGCTCTACGGCATCAAGCACAAGGGCGCCGAGCTCGCGTCCGCGACGGACGTGGCGCTGTGGCAGCTCGACGTGTGCGGCATCGCCGCGGTGGCCGGAGAGTCGTTCGGCGCGCCCGGGCACATCCGGTTCACCTACGCGGCCGCGGAGGCCGTCATCGACGAGGCCATGGCTTCCTTGAAGCAGGCCGTGGAGTCCGCCCGGCGGTCCTCTTTTCCACCGCCAAAAGGGTAATGATCTCGGGCGGGGATCGGCCTCGGTCCTCGCCGCGACCGCGGCGTGCTAGGTAGCCGCGATCGCGCTTCGCTCCCTCGAAGCCGCCGGTACTCCCGCCCCGATGCCCGCGCACTTCTTCTCGCTGGTGGCCGTGATCGCCACCTTCGCCCTGCTGATCCTGGGGGGCGTCGTCCATGGAACGGGTTCCAGCCTGGCGTGTCCGGACTGGCCGACCTGCTACGGCGAGTGGATGCCCGAGATGACGGGTGGGATCCTCTACGAGCACTCGCACCGGCTGCTCGGCACCGTCGTCGGCCTGCTGACGATCGGCGTGGCGGTGACGCTCCACCTGCAGCGCGCCTCGGCGCCGCGTCTGGCGCGCCTCGGCTGGCTGGCGCTGGCGGTGGTCGTGTTCCAGGGGGTGCTCGGCGGCGTCACCGTGATGCTCCGCCTGCCGACGGCGGTTTCCACGGCGCACCTCGCGACGGCGATGGCGTTCTTCTGTCTGCTCGCCTACCTGGCGTGGGAGACGCGTCCGAGTCTCGTGATCCCGCGGCTGGAGGACTCGCGATGGCGCGCCCCGGCGCGGGTCGCGCTCGCGCTCTGCTACGTTCAGATCGTCCTCGGCGCGCTGGTTCGGCACACCGGCGCGGGGCTCGCCTGCCCAGACCTCCCCCTGTGCCACGGGCAGGTCTGGCCCTCGCCCGACGTGGCGGTGATCCCCGGTGCCGCCCATCTGCACGTCACCCACCGATTCATGGGTGTCATCGTCGCGGTGGTGCTCGTCGCCCTCGCGGTCTCCGTGGCTCGCGGCGCCGCGAGCCCTTCGGCACGTCGCCTCGCCTGGGCCATCCTGGTGCTCGTTCCCGTCCAGGTCACCCTCGGGGTCCTGTCGGTGACGTCGCTCCTCGGTCTCTTCGAAGTGACGTCGCACCTCGGCGTCGGCGCGCTCCTGCTCACGGCCGTTTTTCTCCTCAACGTCGCGCTACCCGCCGCCAGGCACCGGGCCGAGCGCGTGGCGCGCCTCGAGGAGGCCACGGCGTGACCACCCGGGTCGAGACCCCCGACGCATGGCGCGTCGCCAGTGACGTCATCGCGCTCACCAAGCCGCGCATCACCCTGATGCTCGTGGCGACGATCGCCGCGGGCGCGCTCGTTGCCCCCGGGCCACTCGACGCGCTCGCCGTCGCCATCGCCCTGTTCGCCACGTCCCTCGTCATGGGCTCGGCGAACGCGCTGAACATGTACCTGGAGCGCGACGTGGACGCGGAGATGGAGCGAACGTGCATGCGCCCGCTGCCGACGGGGCGCCTCGCGCCGTCGGTCGCGCTGTGGTTCGGCCTGACCCTGGGCGCCTGGGGGATCCTCTTCCTCGCGTTCGGCGTCGGCCCGCTCACCGCGTCGCTGGCGGCGCTGGCGCTGTTCTCCTACGTCCTCGCCTACACGCCGCTCAAGCGCACCACGCCGCTGGCGCTGTGGGTCGGTGCCGTCCCCGGGGCGCTCCCGCCGCTCATCGGGTGGACCGCCACCACCGGGTCGCTGTCCCTCGCCGCGCTCAGCGTCTTCGGTATCCTCTTCTTCTGGCAGATCCCCCACTTCTGCGCCATCGCGCTCTTCCGGCAGGCGGACTACGAGCGCGCCGGCTTGAAGGTCCTGCCCGCCGTCAGGGGCGTGCGCGCGACGAAGCGGGTCATCGTCGTCTCTTCCGTCGTGATGGTGCTGGCCACCCTCGCGCCGGTGCCCCTCGGCGTCGCGGGAGTCGGCTACGCCGCGGTCGCGACGCTCGTCGGTGCGGCGTTCGTCGCGCTCGCGCTCCGGGGTCTGCGCGAGGACGCGGGCAACGCCTGGGCGAAGAAGCTGTTCTTCGCTTCCATGCCGTACCTCGTCGTCGTCTACGGCGCGCTCGTCATCGCTGCCTTCTGAGCGGTCAGCGCTTGGCCTCCGGCAGCGTCCGGATGAAGGCGATCACGTCGTCGACCGACGCCGGTTCGAGCAGTGCGCCGAACGAAGGCATGGTTCCCTTGCCCGCGACGATCGAAGCTCGGATGGCCTCGTCGGTCACGCTGGCCTGCCATGCCGGATCCCTCAGGTTTCTGGGCGGAGCGCCGAATCCCGCTCGAGCGATCCCGCGGCCGTCCGCCCCGTGGCAACCCGAACACGACCGCAGGAACACGCCTGCACCACGCTCGGTGGGCGTCTTCTCTCGTCGGTCGCACGCGCCGGCAGCCGCGCCGAGCAGCGCCGCCCACGCGGTCATGCGAATCGCCCGGTGCGTCACTGCGGTTGCGGGTCAGCGCTTGCGCCGCAGTCCCGACTTCAGGCCGCGCCGCGCGACCGTCTGCCCCTCGGCCCCCGCCGCCAGAGCGATGGCCTCCGCCACCGTCTCGGCGATTCGCACGCCGAGCTCGTGAATCCCGTTGGCCTTGTGGACGAAGATGCCGAGCTTGGACGCCTGCAGGCGCACCTCGGGATCCTCCGACGCGCTGAAGAACACGATGGAGTGCACTCGCCCCGCGTCGAGCAGGTGATGCGCCACGTCGAGCCCGCTGCCGTCGGGCAGGTCGATGTCGAGGACCGCGCAGTCGAAGCGGCCGCTCACCCGCGTCGCCTCCCGCACGGTGGTTGCGGTCGTCACTCCGTAGCCGCGCCGCGCCAGGACTCGCGACAGCGCGCGGGCCATCGCGGGTTCGTCCTCCACGATCAGCAGGCGGTGCGGTTCGACCGGCATCGGCGCGTTGGGGTCCCCTGGGCTGCGAGCGAGAGGCATGGTAGCGACTTTTCCGCCCTCGGACACGTCCCGAAGTTCCCGCGTCACTCAGTGCCCGGATCGCCTCGCTTCCGTCGGCGAATCGCCCGCCCGCGGCCCGGGGGCGCGCCCGCCCGCCGCCAGGGTGGCGAGGGAGGCTGCCACCAGGCACAGCGCGCTCAGCGGCACGTCCGTCCCGCCGCGGGCTGCCATCACGAGTCCCGCCGCGGCTCCGAGCGGGCGCCGGGCGACGGTGCTCGCCGCTGCGAGGGCCAGCGACAGCGCGTCGACGAACGTCACGATCTCCGGCACGAGCAGCGGCGCCGGGCCCCGCGACAGCTCCGCGAGGGAACGCGCGAGGATGACCCGCCACAGCGACGTGCCGTAAGCCGAGGCCCCCGCGCTGCTCCACGCCGCGAGGCCGGCGACCACCACCAGCCCGAGTCCCCAGGCTAACGCGCCGCGGCGAGCGCCGAGGATCCACCCGGCCGCGAGGGCCGCGAGCAACAGGTCGAGGACCAGCGCCCCGGTGGCGACGCCCCTCGCGGCGACGAAGAGCGAAGGGAGTGCGTCCGAGCTCGCCTTCAGCGCGAGGACCCGCGCCGCCACCCAGACGACTCCCGCGGCGCCGGCGCCCGCCAGCAGCAGGCCCAGAGCGCGCGTCTCGGGCCGCGCCACGGCAGCGCCCGTCGCCACCAGCGGTACCATCCCCGCGGCCGCGCTCATGAGCACCGTTGCCTGGAAGTCGAGCGGGTAGGCCGCGGACATCATGACCAGCGTCGTGGCGCCCGCGCTCGCGGGGACGACGAAGAGCCGGTAGGCGAGCCCGAGGCGCGGCGAGCGTAGCGTCCCGAGGAGCAGGCTCACGGTGGCGGCCGTCCCCACGAAGGCGAGGAGCTGACCGAAAGCGGCTCCCCCGAAGTCCGCCCACCGGATCCAGTGCTCGATGCCGGCTGCGGCGCCTCGAAGGGCGGGCGCCACGGCCCTTCCCAGCACGGTCGCCACGAGCGCCACGATGGTCATGACGCGGAGCGCGGCGACCCATCGCAACGCCAGGTCGCCCTCCGGAGCCCCATCGGCCCTCACCAAGGACCGACGCTCACTCGGGGGCGAGGCGGCTCCGGGTGCGTCCACGTTCGAGGTCGCAGCCTAGTGGCCGAGCGCGTGCTTCGTCATCGAAAAATCGGGTCGGTCTGCGCTCAGGTCGGATCGCCAGGAAGCGCGCGCTCTCTCGCGCCGCCGAGGTGCCCATGGCGCTCGCCCGGCGGGCCGGGCGTTTCCCTCGGCCCGAACGGCGGCGGGGCCGTCGGGGGCTCGATGCGCGGCGGCGCCGTCTCGGGCTTGACCTTCAGCATGAAGGGTCGCGCGAAGTAGGTCGAGCAGGCGTAGTACGGGTTTCGGTGGAACTCCCAGTGCAGGTAGACGTTGCCGTCGGGGGACAGGATGGCATTCGGTGGTGACCCGAAGGGCTGCGCGCGCTGCACGGCCTCGAGCGCCGCGATGTCGAACGCCGTCACGCCGCTCGTCCGGGTGATGCCCATCTTCACGATGCGTCCCGAGTCCCCCGTCAGCACGATCTCGAGGTTGGTCTTGATGTCCGCCTGGTTCATGGGGTGATCGCCCGGCAGGCTGCCGAGAGAGCCCAGGAACGAGTCCGCGAAGACCGGGTGAAGGCGGTTGTGAATCTCGTTGAGGTAGGTCGCGAAGGGCACGCGAGCGGTGTTCAGGGCCGTCTGATTGCCGGGCTTCACGCTGGACACGTAGTTCTCGATCGCGCTGCGCCACCGTTCGAGGCCGAGCGACTTCCACGAGCCGCGATGCTTGCTGCGCCGGCGCTCGCCGTCGGCGACACGCTCCTTGTCGAGCTGGTCGGCACCGATGGCGGCCACGGCGGCGGCCGGCGAGAGGTTCAGGTTCACGCCGCTCTGGGTCGTCGAGTCGGCGCCGAATCCGAGGAGGTCCGGGCCACCGGTACGCCGCCGGGGCGCGGGAAGGCGCTTGCGCCGTGCCTTGCTCGCGCGGCGGGCCTCCGCTTCGGGCGCCGCCCGCCGCATCGCTTCACCATCGTCAGAGTCGGCGAGCTCGGGCATGGCCGCCGTCGCCTCCGCCGCGGCGCGTTCTGCGGCGCCCACCTGCGACGGGGCGCGCGCGGGTCGCGGTTCGGCCTGGTCGTCGCAACCGACGCATCCGGGCGACGGCTTCGCCTCCTTCACGGCGTCGCGGGCTGCGATGCGCGAGTCCGGATCCCCTTGGGCGGGTGGCGGCGCCTGGTCCGGCTTCGGCGTGCCGCTCGCCTCGTCCTGCGGGGCACGATCCATCTCACCCGGAGAGTCGTCGTGCTGGGCGACCTCGTGCTCCTCGGAGTCGCCCGGAGACGACTCCGACCCGGCGTGATGGCCACCCGGCGTGGGATTGGGATCGTTCTGCGTCGTCGAGGTGATGCGTGCCTGCGTTTGCTCGGCCACCTTGTTCGCGTCGTCACCGATGAACTCCGCGTCGGGGTTCTCCTGATTCTTGTCCGTCACGTGCTGGCGGACGGCGATGCGCTTCTGAATCTCGAGCTCTGGAACGACGTTCGCCGGCACCTTCTTCTCCTCGTCCTCCTTCTTCTCCTCGTCTTCCTTCTTCTTCTCCTTTTCGGGTTCCGGGGTCGGAGGCTCCTGTTCCGGGTCGGGGAGACGCTCGGCCCTCTCCTGGTCCTTCTTCGCGCTCTCGTCTTCCTTGGGATCGGCCGGGGCCTCCTCCGCACTGGGCTGCGGGGCGCCGTCGTCGGCTTCGGGCTGCGGCGTCGGTTCTGGCTCGTCCTCCGCCGGTGCGTCGTCGTCGAGCAGCGCCACCTCGATGGGCGGCAGCGCTGCGCGCACGTGCATGCGCACGGACTGCGCGAAGCGACGCACGTCCAGCGTCTCCTGCAGCCGATCGGAGACGCGGTCGGCGCCGCCCGCCCAGAGCAGGTGCGCCAGGACCGCGGTGGCGATCCAGAGGAAAATGGGGATGCTCGGCTCGCGGGCCATCGGCGGCGTTCGACACCCCAGGCGTCGAGTCAGGCAACGTATCACCCAGGGGTGGAGCCAGCAACGCGGCGCGGCTGCCCGCCCCGCATGGACGGCGGCGAACGTGGTGGAGGTGGCGCGCCCGTGGCGGCCGCAACGACCCTCGAGCAGCCCCGATGGATCGGCCCGGCTGCGCTCACCCCTTCACGATCGACGCCCAGTGCTCGGCGATCTCGCCCGGCGTCCACACGCCGTCACCCGCCTCCTTGAAGCGCCCCGTGCTCGCGGCCAGGCGGTACGCGCTGAGCTTCGCCCCGGCTACCGCGAGGACGTGGCCGTTCACGTCCTTGGCGAGGTGGCTGGCGAGGAACACGTACGCGGCCGCGGCGTGCTCTGCGGTCATGGACGTCACGCTCTCGAACATGGGGAGGTCTTCGGTCATTCGCGTCTTCGCGATCGGCGCGACGGCGTTCACTCGAATGCCGTGACGCTGCAGCTCGATGGCCGTCGTTCGCGTCAGGGCGAAGACGGCGGCGGCCGCCGCGGTGGCCGCCACCTGTCCGTGATTCCCGAGCAGGCCGCCGAGGCTCGTGGTCGTCACGATGCTCCCCCCGCCGCGCTCACGCAGGGGCGACACCGCTGCCTGAACGCAGAAGAGCGTGGAGGACAGGTGAGCGTCGAGGACGGCGCGCCAGTCGTCGGGTTCGACGTGCCCGAGCGGCTGATCGCGCGCGATCCCCGCGGCGCACACGAGCACGTCCAGCGCGCCGTACGCCTCGAGGGCGCCCGCGATGGCCGCGCGCGCGCCGTCGAGCGTCGCCACGGACTCGTGAGACGGGCGGGCCTCGCCACCGGTCGCGCGGATCTCGCTGGCGACGGCGTCGGCGACGGCCTGGTCGGCGCCGCGCCCCTCCCTGTCGCACCCGACGTCGCACACGACCACGCGCGCGCCCTCCCGTGCCAGCGCCAGCGCCACCGCGCGGCCGATGCCGTTGCCGCCGCCGGTGACGACGGCGACCTTGTCGTCGAAGAGGCCCATCGCGCGGTGCGCCGACGCTAGCACCGGAGCGCCATGGGATGAACCTTCGCCGGCGCGGATCACCACCGGATCAGCACGGCATGGCGGTCCGGCGCCGCTTCGTCGTCGTGCTCCCCACCGCGACGCACGAGCGCATCCACCGCGAGTGCGAGGCCCACCCCGACGGCCGTTCCCGCGACGTCCCAGGTGAAGTCCTTGAAGCTCGCGTCGCCAGCGCCCGTGGCGTCGTGGAGTTCCTTGCCCGCGCCGAGCACGAGGGAGAGGCTCGCTCCCGCGACCGCGCGCTGCCACGGCGGGTCGAGCCAGGGTGCGGACGCCGCGTAGCCGCCTCCCGCCAGCGCGACGGACACCCCGAAGTGCAGGGCCTTGTCGCGTCCCCACCAGTCGTCCGCGAGCGCGTGCTCGGCCCACAGGGTCAGGGCCAGAGCGGCTATCGCGGTGAAGTTCGGCTTCATGCGCTGGAGCGGCGTCAGTGCAGCCGCTGCCCCGGCTTCGCGCCGGCATCCGGGGCGACGAGGAACACCTCGGTCCCACCCGGTCCGGCCGCGACGATCATCCCCTCGCTCGTGCCGAAGCGCATCTTGCGCGGCGCCAGATTCGCCACCACGACGACGAGGCGGCCGACCAGGTCCGCCGGATCGTACGCGGCCTTGATCCCCGCGAACACGGTGCGCCGCTCGTTCCCGCCCAGCGTGACCGTGATGCGAAGGAGCTTGTCGGCGCCCTCGACGTGATCGGCCGAGAGCACACGGGCGACGCGCAGGTCGAGCTTGCCGAAGTCGTCGATGCTGCACTCCGCCGCCAGCGGCTCGGCGGCGAGCGCCGTGCCGTCGTCGATGGAAACGTCGGTAGCGGCCGTGGGGACTGCCTCGTCGGCGCTCGAGTCCTTGCTCGCCTCGACCATCGCGCTCACGGCCTTCGGGTCCACCCGCTTCATCAGGTGCTGGAACGGCGCCACCTCGGTTCCCACCAGGCGCTCCCCGGCACACGACCACGTGTCCATTCGCGCGTGGAGCAGCTCGCCGCTCTTGCGCGCCAGGGTGGGGAGCACGGGTGACAGGTACACGATCATCTGGCGGTAGAGGTTCAGCGCGACGGTCGCGACGTCCCGCACCTCCGCTTCCTTGCCGGGCTGCTTGGCCAGCGCCCACGGCGCGCGGCGGTCGAACCACTCGTTGGCACGATCGGCCTGGGCCATCACCAGGCGCACCGCGCGGTGGTACTCGCACGCTTCGTAGGCTCGCGCGATGTCCTCGCCGTCGGCGACGGCACGCTCGAAGAGCCCTTCGTCGCCGGGATACTCCGGTGACAGCTCGGTGACGAAGCGCGCGGCCCGGCTCGCGAGGTTCACGACCTTGCCGACCAGATCCGCGTCCACCTTGGCGCGCAGCTCCGCGAGGTCGAGGTCGAGGTCGTCCGCCTTGGAGGACAGCTTGGTGGCGTAGTAGTAGCGGAGGTAAGCGGGATCCAGGTGGTCGAGGTAGGTGGACGCGAGCACGAACGTGCCCGTGGACTTCGACATCTTCTCGCCGTTCACGGTGAGAAACCCGTGAATCTGGACGCGGGTAGGTAGCGAGAGCTTCGCGGCGTGGAGCATCGCCGGCCAGAACAGCGTGTGGAAGTACGTGATGTCCTTCCCGATGAAGTGGTGGATCTCGGTCCCGTCGGAGCGCCACCAGTCCTCGAGCTTCTCGCCCGTGGCCACGCACCACTCCTTCGTCGCGGCGACGTAGCCGATGGGCGCGTCGAACCAGACGTACCAGTAGTCGCCAGGCGAGTCGGGGATGGAGAAGCCGAAGTAGGGAGCGGGTCGCGACACGTCCCAGTCACGGAGCGGCTGCGAGAGAAAGTGTCCGGCGAGGTAGTTCGCGATGGCGGGCTGCAAGTGGCTGCCCGACTGGGTCCATTCCTCGAGAAAAGCGTGGCGCCGCTCGATGTCCACGAACAGGTGGGGCGCCGAGCGCGTCTCTGGCATGGCTCCCGAGAGCGTGCTTCTCGGCTCGAGGAGCTCCGTCGCGGAGTAGGTCGACTGGCACTTCACGCAGGTGTCACCGTACTGGTCGACGGCGCCGCACCTCGGGCACGTTCCCTTCACGAACCGGTCGGCGAGGAACACGCCTTCGACCGGATCGAAGAGCTGCGTCACGTCCCGCGCCATCACCGCGCCCTCCGCGCGAAGGGCGCTCCAGAACTCCGCGCAGAGCTCTCGGTTCGTCTCGGAGTTGGTGCTGCCGTAGTGATCGAAGGCGATGTCGAAGGCCGCGAAGTCCCGCTGATGCGCCTCGCTCATCTCGGCGATGATCGCCTCCTCCGTGCGGCCCTCCTGGCGTGCGCGGATCATGATCGCCGTGCCGTGCGTGTCGTCGGCGCAGACGTACACCGCGCGGTGGCCGCGGAGCTTCTGGAAGCGCACCCAGATGTCGGTCTGCAGGTACTCGACGAGGTGCCCGAGGTGGATGTGCCCGTTGGCGTACGGCAGGGCGCTCGTGACCAGGATGCGGCGCATCGGGGCGGGACCTTAGCGCCGGTGGCCACCCGGTGCGACCTCACCGCACGGCCGCAGCGGCGACGCGCCGCGGCACGCACGGGCCTCTGGATCGTCGGAGGGTGGGCGATGTAGCGTCCGCGCCCACCACGATGTCTCCGTCCGATTCCCTCGAGCGCACCGTCCCGCTGACCGCCTTCGAGAAGCGCTTCAAGCACCCCCCGGGGCTCGTGATCCTCTTCTTCGCCGAGATGTGGGAGCGCTTCTCCTACTACGGCATGCGCGGGCTCTTGAAGCTCTACATGGCGAACTACCTGTTCGTCACGGCGCGCGAGGCGCTGCAGGGCTGCAAGGAGCAGTCGCCGCCTTGCGGGCTCGTTCCCGGCGACCCGAGCACGGTGTTCTTCTGGAACTTCATCCGCGGCCTCTTGCCGGAGAACCCCGCGGAGCAGGCGTCGCTGCTCTACGGGACGTACACCGCGCTGGTCTACGCCACGCCGTTCTTCGGCGGCATCATCGCGGACCGCTGGCTCGGACAGCGCAGGACGGTCGTGATCGGTGGCGCGCTCATGGCGGCCGGGCACTTCGTCATGGCCATCGAGAGCTCCTTCTTCCTGGCCCTCATCCTCCTGATTCTGGGAAACGGCGCTTTCAAGCCCAACATCTCGACGCAGGTCGGTGGTCTGTATCCGCCGGGCGATCCACGCCGCGATGGCGCCTTCACGATCTTCTACATGGGGATCAACCTGGGGGCGTTCCTCTCGAACCTGGTCTGCGGCACGCTCGCGGCCATCTACGGCTGGCACTACGGCTTCGCCGCCGCCGGCGTCGGGATGGTGCTCGGTCTCATCGTGTACGTGGCCGGCGGCAAGCACCTGGCGGCCGACAACCTTTCGAAGGCGAAGGCGGAGCAGCGAACCGTGAGCCAGAAGCTCACCGACGTCGAGAAGCGGGCCGTCATCGCGCTCGTGGTGCTCTGCGCGCTGAACGTCGTGTTCTGGGCCGTCTATGAGCAGCAGGGCAACACGATGCAGTCCTGGGCGGACGAGCGCACCGTCTGGCCGGTCGTGTTCGGCTTCCAGATCCCCTCCACGTGGTTTCAGTCGTTCAACCCGCTCCTCATCATCTTCCTGGCGCCCTTGCTCGACGTCTTCTGGCGGTGGCAGAGCCGGCGCGATCAGGAGCCCACCAGCGTCACCAAGATGGCCATCGGGTCGATCATCCTCGGGCTGTCGTTCATCGTGATGATCGTCGGCGCGCAGCTCCTGGCGGGAGGGAAGGGGAGCCCTTTCTGGCCGCTGTTCTGCACGTTCCTGCTCACCATCGGGGAGCTCTACCTGTCCCCCATCGGTCTCTCGCTCGTCACCAAGGTGTCGCCGGTGCGCATCGTCTCGATGATGATGGGGATGTGGTTCCTCTCGAGCTTCCTCGGGAACTTCCTCAGCGGTGCCATTGGCGTGCTCTACACGCGCTGGTCGAACGAGGCCTTCTTCGGCCTGCTCCTCGCGCTCGGTGTCGCGGCGGGTCTGGCCATGTTCGCGTTCAACAGGCCGCTGAGAGCGGCGCTCGGCAACCGCTGACGCACACCGCCGGGAGCGGCGCGCGGCTGCCGCGACGCGCGTCAGGCTCTGACGAGCGCCTCGATGGCGGAGGCGTGCGCGGGCGCGACTCCGTCGAACCGGAGCAGCAGGTCGTCGGCGCTCGAGATGCCCAGCCCGCGCTCGATGCCGTGGACGATCTGCGCGTGCGCCCACGGTCGCTCGCTGGCGAGGCGGGCGTGCATCACGTCCGGCATCGGTACGGTCGTCTTCGTGATCTCGTGGCGCAGCACGGCGGCCCCGACGACGTCGGACGCGACCCGGTCACGGCTCGCGATGATGAGCCCTGGCGCCGTGCGAACGGCGTCCGTACCCACGCCCTCCGGACC
Organism: uncultured Polyangiaceae bacterium; assembly: GCA_964487605.1. Taxonomy (GTDB): domain Bacteria; phylum Myxococcota_A; class Polyangia; order Polyangiales; family Polyangiaceae; genus JAJDAH01. Next base: position 6,745 of record CAZARU010000012.1, on the reverse strand, counting down.
GCCGTTCACCAGGGCGCCGGTGGCGTCGATGACGTTGAGCAGCGGCGAGTAGATCTGGTTCATGATCGCGATGGCGCGGGAGAGGTTGTTCGGATCGGCGGCCGTGTAGTGCATGTGGTCGCGTGAGGCGTCGCCGATGGCACCGATGAAGGCCTTCAGCGTGAGACTGAACACCGCCCACCGATGGTTCTTGCACACGGGAACGTTGATGAGGTGGTCCGCGTCCAGCATGCGCTTCATCGCCAGGATGCCGCCCACGGAGTCCCACCACTCGTCCCACCGCTCGGGCTGTACGAGCACCCAGTCGTCGGGGGCGTCCATCGGCTTGGGCGCTGCGTAAATCTCGTCGGCGCCCGCATCGAGGGCGGCCTGCCCGAGCCCCGTCTGGTCGAAGACGAGCTGCGACTCGAACGAGCGTGCCGAGCGATCTCCGACCACGATGTGCCCCGCGCCCCGGGCGCGCACGGCGCGGATCACCGCGGCGAGCACCTCGGGGCTGGTGACGATGGCGGGTGCGACCGCCGCCGGGTGGACGGCGTTCGGCTTGATGAACACCGAGTCACCCGGTTTGATCTCGTCCAGACCGCCGGAGAGCTCGATGGCCGTGAGCACCGCGGCCTCGACGTCGGCGTGGGCGGTCACGGCCACGGCGGCCTTCCCCGGTGGGATGGTCACGTCGGGGCCGCCCGCATCCCCGGAGCCCCCCGATCCACCGGCACCGCCCGACCCACCGCCCTTCGAGCCTCCGTCGGACGAGCAGGCAGGTGCCAGCGCGCCGAGGCTCGTCGCCGCGGTGACTTCCAGAAAGTCGCGTCGTGTGAGGTCGCTCTTCTTCGCCATGGCCCACGAGTACCATCGAACGGCCGCAGGCGCAGCGTGCGTTCCGTCGGTCGCGACGCGCTCGCCCCGGCGCGGCGTCAATCGGAGCGGAGGCGTCCCAGGACCAGGCGGGCGGGTGCGGGCCTCCTGGCGGCGATCGTGAACGCACCGCGCACACGCGTCGCCGCGCGCTCGGTTCCGCGCCTCGATGCGACGTGGAGCCAGGCCATGGGTTCACCCTTCTCCACACGGCTGCCGCGCTTCGCCGCGAGTTCGATGCCGACGGCGGCGTCGATCGCCTGGTCGGCGCGCGTCCGCCCCGCGCCGAGCTCGACACTGGTCAGGCCGAGCTCCAGGGCGTCCACGCCCACGACGAAACCCGCACGCGGAGCCCGGACCGCCACGCGGTACCGCGCGGTCGGCAAGCGCGAGGGATCGTCGACGACTCGCGGGTCGCCACCGTGCGCTTCGACCATGCGTCGAAATACCGCCAGGCCGGCGCCGGAGGCGACGGCGGCTCCCAGGCGCCGGCGCGCCGCTGCCGCGGAGCGCTCGGCCCGGGCGAGGAGCAGCATCTCCACGCCGAGTGCGAACGTGAGCTCCGTCGTGTCGGCGGGTCCTTCCCCGCGCAGCACGTCGATGGCTTCACGCGTCTCGAGCGCATTCCCGATGGTCGTGCCGAGGGGTTCGCTCATGCTGGTCAGCAGCGCCGTGACGCGCTTGCCGGCGCGGCGCCCCACGCTCACCAGGGCCTTGGCCAGGCGGCGCGCCGAGGGGAGATCCTTCATGAACGCTCCACGACCCGCCTTCACGTCCAGGACGAGCCCATCGATGCCCTCGGCGAGCTTCTTGCTCAGAATGCTGGCGACGATGAGGGGGACGGACTCGACGGTGCCGGTCACGTCACGCAGCGCGTAGATGCGACGATCGGCCGGGGCCAGCTCCGCGGTCTGGCCGATCATGGAGACGCCCACCGTGCGCACGACGCGCTCGAACTCGCGGACGTCCAGGTTCACCCGGTAGCCGGGGATGGCCTCGAGCTTGTCGAGGGTGCCGCCGGTGTGGCCGAGGCCTCGGCCCGAGATCATCGGCACCGCCACGCCGCACGCCGCGACCAGCGGCGCCAGGCACAGGCTCACCTTGTCCCCGACGCCACCCGTGGAGTGCTTGTCCACCTTCGGCGCTCTCACCGTCGAGAGCGACAGGACCCGACCCGAGTCGAGCATCGCTTCGGTCAGTTCGACCGTCTCTGCGTCGTTCAGTCCGCGGAGCAGCGCCGCCATCAGGAAGGCGCTCATCTGATAGTCGGCGACGGCTCCTGCCACGAACCCTTCCACGAAGGAGCGCAGCGTGCCGGCGGCCAGGGCGTACCCGTCACGCTTGCGCCGGATGACGTCCACCGGGTTCACGCGGCCACCCGCGCGCGGCGCCGACCGCCGCGCGGTGTGGAGCGAAGATCCCGCGTCACACGGGGTTGGTGTCGAAGCAGCAGCGGAAGCCCGTGTCGAACAGCCGGAAGTTCGAGTTCACGCTGAAGAACGTGAAGTTGCACGCAGCGCCGTCCTCGCTCTCGGTGTTGAAGGCGCCGCCCATGAGCGTGTAGACGCACTGGGAGTTGCCTGGGGTGGTCTGCGTGCAGCCACCGGCACTCGCGCCGGGGTTGAAGGTGATCTCCCGCAGGTTGCCCATGATGTCGCGGATCTGGTTCACGGTCGTGTTGCCCGTCGTGCCGCTCCAGTCCGCCCAGCAGTTCTGCAGCAGGGCGGACGCCGTGGGGAGCAGGCCGTCCTGGTTGCCGCCGAGGGTCGTGTTGAAGTCGAACGGGCCGATGTTGCAGAACTTCGCGCCGGTCTGGTTCGACGTGCACGCCGCGCCGCGCGGGTTGTAGCCGCGTGTGCAGGGGGTACCTGCGGTCGTCTGGCAACCACGCGTCCAGTCCGTGACCGTACACAGCCGGCCACCGCGCGCGACGCAGACCTGAGCGGCCTCGGGCGGCTGGGCGTTGAACCAGGGGATCCGGTTCGTGACCGAACAGGCCTGGGTCCGCTCGAGCGCCGTGCCGGCGGGCGCGCTGGTCTGCCAGCCGTTGCCCGATCCAGGCGTCGTGGTCGTTGCCGTCGGCCGGCTCGCCTCGTAAGCGTACATCCACACGTTGGGCGCCGAGTTCAAGCTGACCACGCTCGGCGCGACGAAGTTCGCCGCGTTCGTGCCTGGTGAGGACTTGGGCTCGTCGATCGATCCGTCGCAGTCGTTGTCCTTGCCGTCGCAGACCTCCGTGCAGCCGCCGGGGAGGGTGGCGCACGCGACCGGGCTCGCGTTGCACTGCGTTCCGGTACCGGCCCCGTTGCACACGTAGGTGCCCTGCGTGATGCACGCTCCGCTTCCGGAAGAGTTGCAGGGCTGACCCAGTCCCGTGGACACCAGCACCGGGGGCTTGAAGCTCTCGTCGGTGTTGCCGTTGCAGTTGTTGTCCCGCCCGTCGCAGGGGTCCGCCTGACCCAGGCAGTAGTCCGGAGCGGTTCCGGAGCAGAAGTTCGCCGGGAACGTGCACTGCCACAGACCGCCCGTGCACTGGATGCCCACGCCGGAGTTCGGCGGGCAGCCCGACGCGCCGTTCGCTCGGCAGCCACAGTCGGTGGCGCCGGTCGTCACGCCGCAAACCTGCTCGGGGGTGGGAAGGGCGATGGCGCCCGGTCCGGTGGTCTCGTCCGTCGTGCAGTTGCAGTTGTCGTCCACGCCGTTGCAGAGCTCGGTGGCCGAAGTAAACGTGCACGACCGCTCGCAGTCGTTCATGTTCCCGTCGCAGTTGATGAACCCGAACTCGCACCCGGTGCGCACGCAGGCCCCGGCCTGACACGCCCACTGGCCGTGGCCGCCCGGCGCGAGCGCGTTGCAGTCGTTGCCGCAGGCGCCGCAGTTGCGGACGTCGGTCGTCAGGTTCGGCTGGCTCGTGAGCGCGCCGTCGCAGTTGGTGTCGTCGCCGCACAGGTCCGTGCTCGACTGCGGGCCAATCGAGCCGATGCACTGGGCCACGCCGCCCGCGCACGTGAGCGTGCCGCCTCGGCATGGGGTGGTCGCGCCGGCGGGCGGTGCTGGCGGCACGCCGCACGGTCCGACGGCGTCCGTCGGCAGATTGACGCACACCTTGTCCGTCGGGCCCGTCCGCTGTCGGCAGACGCGACCCATGGAGCAGTCGGTGTCGCTGTTGCAGGACACGGGCGCTCCCCCGGTGGGCACGGTGCCGTCGATGACGCCGTCGCAGTTGTCGTCGGCGCCGTTGCACAGGTCCGGCTGGGGTCCCGCGGCGCCGACGCAGGAGAGCGCGCCGGTCACGCACTGCTGCGTTCCCGCCCGGCAGCTCCCGACCGAGCTTCCGCAGGTGCCGCCCGCGTCGATGGGATTGTCGTCCACCAGGTTGTCGCAGTCGTCGTCCTTGTTGTTGCACGTCTCGGGCAGATCGCCCGGGCGCAGGACGAAGGGCGGTGCGGCGCCGGAGCACTCCTTGTTCAGCAGGGCCGCGCCGGTGTCGCCGGAGGACTTGTCACAGCACGTGACGAGGCCGCCGATGCACTTCTTGACGCCCTCGTGGTTGGCCGCGGCGCACTCGCCCGCCGTTCCGCCGAAGCACGAATCGCCCACGTCCGGGTCGTTCGCCAGGAGGTCCTGATCGTTGTTGTCGATCCGGCCATCGCAGTCATCGTCGAGGCCGTTGCACACCTCCGCGGTCGGCGGGAAGACCGGGCACTGGTACTCGCAGCCGTTGGCGTGTGCCCCGTCCGCGTTGCCGAAGCCGAGGTCGCACTGATCGATCTCGCACGACGTGTTCGCCTCCACGCACTTCTCCGTGCCGGTGGCCGTGGTCGTGCACTTCGCCGTCGCGTTCGCCAGGACGCAGCGCTTGCCGCACTTGCCGCAGTTCTCGACGTCGTCGCAGGTGTTGACGTCCTCGTCGATCTCCGTGTCGCAGTCGTCGTCCTTTCCGCAGCCGTCCGCGCCGCCGGGGTCCGTCGTATTCGTTCCGTTCGGGTTGAACGGGCAGAAGTACTCGCAGCCGTTCTCCCGGTTGCCGTCGCGGTCGTAGAAATCGCTCGCGCAGTCGGTGTAGTCGCAGGTGCCCGGAGTCGTGCCGTCCGGCGGGGTCGGCGGGTTGCACTCGGGCACGAGGACGTTCTGCAGGTCGATGGTGCAGTTCACGCCGCAGTTGCCGCAGTTCTCCGGGCGGGTGAAGTCGATGCCGTCGTCGATCGTCCCGTTGCAGTCGTTGTCGAGCCCGTCGCAGATCTCCATGCCGCCGTTCGTCGGCATGCACTCGGCGCCGTCGGTGCGGGCGTCCGGCATGCCGCAGAACAGCCCGATGCAGGCGTCGCCGGCGTCCGGGTTGATGAAGGGCGTGTCCGTCAGCTGCTGGTCCTCTATCCCGGCCTCGGGATTCACGTTCGACGACCCCTCGCAGTCCGAGAAGCAGAACGCCTCGGTCGTGCACGCGGTGCCACCGCCCAGCGCCAGGGCCGCCGCGACGGCGGTGATTCCGAACAGACGCGCGGTCATCGCACACCTCCCTTCGAGCTCACCGCGTCGAAGGCGCGGTCTCGTCTCCGCCGCCAGGCGGTCAGGGCCAGGCCCAAGAGGCCGAGGGCGAGCGCCCCCGGCGCGTGTCGGTCGGGGGCCGTGGTGCGGCAGGCGCAGCCGCCGCCGCCCGTGGCAAGGCCGAACACCCCGCGCTCCTCGTTCGTGTTCGTGGAGCTTCCGCCGCTGGCGGCGCTCCCGTCGGGCTGCGTCGAGCCGCCGGTTGCGCCGGTGCCTCCGCCGGTCGCGCCGGCGCCGCTCGAGCCTCCCATTCCGGGCATGCCGCCTGCTCCGCCGGTTCCCGTCGCGCCCTCCACGCACTCGCCCTCGGCGCAGACCTGCCCTGCGGGACAAGCGACGCCCGAGCACGGGTGGTCGCCGCACGCGCCCGTCAGGGGGTCGCAGTAGGACCCATCGGGGCACGCCAGGCCGCCGTCGGTGCTGGCGCACGCGCTCGGGCCGCAAGCGAACCCGCCGTCCCCATCGGGCTTGCACACCTCGCCGGTCGCGCAGTCGGCGCCGCAGCCGGTGGGCGTGCAGGTGCCGGCCACGCACTTCTCGCCGGGGAAGCAGTCCACGCCCGCGCACGAGCCGACGCAGGTCGCGTCGAAGTTCGAGTCGGGCTTGCACACGGGCGTCGGATCCGAGCACGTGTTCGGATCACACGGATTCGAGACGCACACCCCGGCGCGGCAAGCCGAGCCCGAGGGGCAGCCGAAGAGGTTGCAGTTGTTCTCGTCCTCGCAGCGGCCCGTCAGGGGGCCCACTTCCACGCAGTCGAGCCCGGTGGGGCAGGTCACGTTGAAGCACGGGCTGTGGCAGCCGAACTGGCCCTTGCACACGCACACCGGGGTGAACGGCCCCTGGGTACCCGCGGGGGCGCACTCTACCGCGCCCGACTGCGCCGAGAACGCGGTCTTCGTCGAACAGTCGCCACAGGGGTCGAGCGGGATGCAGAACTCGCCCGCTGGGGTCATCGTGCCGCTCACGGTGACGTCCGAGCGACAGGTTGCACCGGTGGGACACTTGAACTCTCCGGAGCCGCAGGGCTCGGCGCAGACGCAGGACGGTCCGGTGTCCACGCAGGTCTTTCCCGTGCTGCAGAGCGCCGGCCCACCGTCGCCGTTGCCGTTGTCCACCACGCCGTCGCAGTCGTTGTCCGCGCAGTCGCAGCTCTCGGGCTGCGGTCCCACCGCTCCGAGGCACACGAAGCGCCCCGCGGTGCAGCCCAGCCGGCCCGTTCTGCACTCGCCGACGTCCGTCCCGCACGTGTCGCCGATCTTCTGGGTCGAATCGAGGGGGTTGGTCGTCCCGTTGATGCCGTCCGGCGCGGGGCCCACCTCGTCGGTCTGGCCGTCGC
>CAZARU010000011.1:0-96940 GCA_964487605.1 uncultured Polyangiaceae bacterium | reverse complement strand
GCGCGCGCCGCCACTCGCACCGGCCGAGCCGGCTTCACCGCCCTGGCCGCCACCGCCAGCGCAGCCGCCGGTGGCTCCCGCGCCGCCCCCGGAGTCGCCGTCGCTGCCGCACGCTGCCGTCGCCGTCGCGAGCACGAACGCGAACAGAGCGGGTCGAATCGTCGAGCGCATTTTCGTCACCTCGCCTCGAGAACGAGCAACACGCGTGCCTCCCGCCGTGGGCGGAAAAGTACGCTGCTGCGCCCGCGAAATCGCGGAAACGATCGCGGACCCGCGCCTTCGCGCGGGTCCAGCTCGTGTGCCAGACCGTGCCGCACCGCGGTGGTGACGCCATGGTCGCCTCCGCACGCGCAACCCACGCCCCGCGCCTTTTGACGAGCCAACACCCGTCGTGCATCTTACGCGCCCCTTGAGCGCCCGACGCATCGCCCTGGTCACGGGAACCGCCGGATACGTCGCCGGCTGGGTGGCACGCACGCTGCTGCAGGACGGCTGGGACGTGCGCGGGCTCGACGTCGCGGTGCACCCCCCGGGTCACATCGAAGGGGAGGGGTTCGAGCCGCTCCGTGGGGACGTGCGGGATCACGACGTGGTCGCGAAGTCGGCCCGCGGAGTCTCGGCCGTGTTCCACCTCGCCATGCTCGACGGCTCCGGCAGGGAGTCTGCGGAAGAGGTCGTCTCGCTCGCCCTCGACGGCCTCGACGCCGTGCTCGCGGCGGTGCGCGAGGAGGGCGTCCGGCTGGTCTACACGAGTTCCGCTGCCGCCGTCGGCGAGACCGACGATCCGGGCCGTCCCTGCGACGAGGACGACTGGAACGACCTCGCGGTGACGCCCTACCAGCGGGCGAAGGTCGAAGCCGAACGAAGGTTGTGGGAGCGGGCGGCGGACGTGGACGCCGTTGCGGTGCTGCCGGGGATGGCCATCGGCCCCCGCGATCCGACGGGGACACCATCGAACGCGCGCATCGAGCAGATGTATCGACGAGCTCGCCTGCCCATCTGGTTCGGCGGTGGGTTGAACGCGGTGGACGTGAGGGACGTGGCGCGGGGGCACGTCCTCGCGTTCGAGAAGGGGACGCGGGGTCGGCGCTACATTCTCGGGGGGACGAACCTGACTTTTCGAGAGTTGCTCGAGACCGTCCGCGTCCGGCGTGGCCTCCGCGGCGCACCGCCGTTCCGCCTGCCCGACGGACCGTTGCTCGCGACCGTGGGCGCGTACGAGCGCGTCGTGCGGGCTGCAGGCAAGCGTCCCATCGTGACGAAGGTCCAGCTCGAGAAGCGGTTGAGGCGGTACCTCTACCTGTCGAACGAGCGGGCCCGCCGGGAGCTCGGGTTCACGCCTCGTCCTCTGGTCGCGTCGATTCGCGATCTGCTCGACTGGTCTCTGGACACGGGGCGGCTGCCCGCGTCGCTGCCGCGCCCGGTCTAGAAGCGCTCCGATTTCGGAACTGCGGTAGTCGGGTCGTGAAGGGAGAGTTCCTCGGTCATCCGCGCTTCGAGATCCTCGGCGAGCTCGGACGAGGATCGAGCGGCGTGATCTACAGAGCGCTCGATCGCCTCACGCAGCGACAGGTAGCTCTCAAGACCCTGCGGCGCGCCACGCCGAGCGACGTGCTCTGGCTCAAGGAAGAGTTCCGGACGCTATCGCTCCTTCGACACCCGGGCCTCGTGAGGATCCACGACCTCGTGGTGGACGACGACACGTGTCTGTTCACGATGGACGTCGTGGAAGGCGTCAGCTTCGCCGAGTACGCGCAATGCGCGCAAGATGGCGAGGCGCGGTGGCGTCGGGTTCGAGACACCGGTGCGCGTCTCCTCGACGTGCTCTCGGTCATCCACGGCTCCGACGTCGTGCACCGCGACATCAAGCCGTCGAACGTCCTGGTATCGGGCTCCGGGGCCGTCACGCTCCTCGATTTCGGACTTGCCCTGCGCACCCATGGCCTCGCGAAGGCCGAGGCCGCTTCTGCGGCGGGCACGCTTCCCTACATGGCGCCCGAAGTGGCGCTCGGTGCGGCGGCCACTCCGGCCTCGGACGTGTACTCGACCGGTGCGCTGCTCTTCGAGGCGTTGACCGGGCGGCTCCCGTTCGAAGGTGACGCGAACGAGATCATCGGCGCGAAGTACGCGGAGCTCCCCGCGCTGTCGGCGCCGGAAGTTCCGCCGGACGCCGCGGAGGCGATCCTCGCGAGCCTCGATCCCGACCCGCGCGAACGGCCGACCGTCGGCGCCCTCGCGCGCGCCCTGGGCGCGACGACCTCCGAGCGAAGGCGCTCGGGCCTGGTGCTCGTGGGACGCGAGGCGGATGTCGCCGTTCTCGACGCCGCGGTCGAAGCCTCGCGCGACGGCCGCGCCCGGTACGTCGAGATCCGCGGTCCCTCGGGGATCGGCAAGACCTTCCTCGTGGAGCAGACCCTCTCGAGATGGCGCGCCGCGCGTCGCGCCGTGGTGCTCACGGGCAAGTGCCTCGCGCGGGCCCACGTGCCTTTCCCGGGTCTCGACGGCCTGGTCGATGATCTCACGCGTGAGGCGGAGACGCGGGCGTATTCGCCGGCGGTCTCGGACGAGCAGCGTCGCGCGCTGCTCACGCTCTTTCCCGTGCTGGGTCGCTTGGCGGCCTTCCGGCGGTTCGACGCGCAGCGCGACACCCTCGATCCGCGGGAGCAGCGACGCCTCGCGTTCGACGGGTTCGTCGCGCTGCTCGAGGAGCTGGCCCGCGAGCTTCCGCTGGTGCTCTTCGTCGACGACGCGCACTGGCTCGACGCGGACAGTGTGGCTTTCTTCGAGGCGCTCACCGTGCGGCCAAGGGCCTGTCCGCTCGTGGTGGTGCTCTCCGTCCGCTCGCCCGAGTCGGACGCGAGCCCGCCGCTGTCGCGCCTGCGCACCGCCGCTCACGATCATGGCCTCGACGTGATCACGCGGGACGTGGGACCGCTCGATCCGAGCAGTCTCGAGGCCCTCGTGGCCGCCGTGTCGGGAGCGCCCCTCGGGGCGGAGCGCGTGACGTCCGTCGTGGAGGAAGCCGCCGGTTCTCCTCTGCTCGCGGTCCAGCTCGCGCGCGACGTGTCGGACGCAGCCAGCGGATCACCGTCAGACGTGGCCAGCCTGGTCGAGCGTCGAGCGACGAGGCTGTCGGTCGGCGCGCGCGCGCTCCTCACCGCCGTCTGCCTCTCCTACGTGCCGCTCACCCTCGACGTCGCGGCGCGAGCCGCGCGGGTCGATGAGCCGCTGGCCCGGGTGGCCGAGCTCCTCGACGAAGGGTACCTCGTGCGGGAGGCGCCGCTGGCCCAGGCGATGCCGGTGTGGCCCTACCACGACCGAGTGCGCGACGCCGTGGTGAGGGCGATTCCGGAGGGCGACCTCGCCGAGCGCCATCGCAGCTTGGCCGCCACACTCGGGATCGGCGACGTCGCGACGGCAGCCGCTCGCGTGTGGCACCTGCGAGACAGCGGTGCTCTGACGCAGGCGGCTCGAGACGCCGTGGTCGCGGCGGACGGCGCGGCAGCTCGGCTGGCCTTCGACCTCGCTGCGGACCTCTACCGGTTCGCACTCGGCGTGCAGGATGCCGGACTCTCGCGCCCCCACGAGATCGCCGAGCGCTTGGCGAACGTCGCCGTCGCATCGGGGCGCCTCGGCGATGCCGCAGACGCCTTCGAACGGGCCGCAGCTCTGCTCGGCCGAGCGAGCCCCGGTGACGAGCGAGTGCAGACGCTCCGGAACCGCGCGGCCGAGTTCTTGCTTCGCAGCGGCCAGATCGCCGAGGGCACGGCATCTCTCGACCGGTGCCTCGCAAGGGCGGGCGTGCAGCGCCCGAGCTCGGACGGGTCGCTCATCGCGTCCATCGCCTGGCAGCGCTTGCAGGTCGACTGGCGCCGTCCGGACGCCACGCCGCGCTCCGGCGATCTAGACACACGTCGCCGCGCGGAGCTCGAAGCGTGCTGGACCGCGATGATCGGGCTCGTCTGGGTCGACGTCGTGCTCGGGACGCATTTCCAGCTCAGGCACTCGCTCATCGCCCTCGACTCCGCGGACGTGGTGCAGCGCGTTCGCGCCATGTCCACGCAAGGGAGCTACCTCGCCACCGACTCCACGCCCGCGCGGGCCCGGCGGAGTCGCCGCTTCATCGAGGCCGCGCGGGAGGTCGCCTCTCGCTCGGGCGATCCCGGTCTCCTCGCGTTCGTCCACGGCTGCGACGCGGCAGCTTCGTACCTGCGGACGGAGGTCCGGCGGTCCATCGCGTGCGCCGATGCCGCAGACGAGGCGGTGCTCCGCGGCTGGCGCAGCGCCGACTGGAGCGCCGCGGACAGCCACATCATGCGGGTCAACGCGGTGGCGTCACTCGGCGACATGGAGACGATGCGGCGATACTTTCCAGAGACGCGACTGCAGGCGCAGCACTACGGAGACGTACGTCTCGCGAGCGTGGCGCGGGTTCGCGACCTCACGCCGCTCGCCCTCGACGATCCCGACGCCATCGAACGCTTCGCGAAGGACGGGCTCGAGCCCTGGAAGCTGGCGACTCGCTCCATGACACCGTCCTGGTCGCTCCTCACCACGACGCAGAGCGCCCTGTATTCCGGCGATGTTTCGAGGGCCCGGCGACTCGTGTCGGAGCACCGGCGCCACCTGCGCCGGAGCCTGCTCTCGAGGGTGCGCTTGTTGCGGATCCACCTTCGCTTCTCCGCGGGCAGCGTCGCGCTCGCCGAAGCGCTGCGCTGTCCTGGTCGGTCGTCGAGGCTCGCGGCCCTCGCCGAGGCGCATCTCCTCGGACGGCTGCTCCTCCTCGATGGAGGCGACTTCGGGTGCGGTTTCGGACAGGCGCTCCTCGGTGCAGCCGCCGCGATCCGAGGCGACGCGGCGCGGTCCGCCGGCTGGCTCTCGCGGGCGCGCAGGACCTCCGAGGCCAACGGCACGTGGCTGCTCGGTCGTGCCATCGACGAGGCCCGCGCCAAGCTCACCGGTGCGGGTCGTCCGGACTGGCCACCGTGGATCGGGGATCCGCGCCGACTCTCGTGGAGCACGCTCCCGTTCCCCGATGGCTGACGGGTCAGGCCCCGTCCTCCACGGCTGACGCGGCGTCCTCCCCAGAGGACGCGCCGAACGGGCCCACTGCGGAAAACCACGTCGGGGACGCCGGCACGGTGCGTGCTCACCGGGTGCGCATGACCCCATCCACGGCACTCGCGCACGCGGTCTCCCCCTCTCGACTGACCCTCGTCAGCGCCAGTTCGCCCGGCCGCGGTCCCCAGGGCCTCGAGCCCGCCTCGGGACTGGACATCGGCGCGCTCACGACGCCCGCGTTCATCATCGACGAATCCACGCTCATCCACGACTCGAACGCCCGCGGCGACGAGCTGCGCGCCATCGTCTGTCCCGGCTCCGAGCGGCTCGACCGGGACCTGCCCTCGCTCCGGAAGAACCCGTCGCTGTTCATCATCCGTCTCGCGGAGAAGGACAGGTTTCTGGTCGTCTACCTCGCCCCGGTCGTCGCGTTCCGGGACCGATTGGCGTGCGCGGTCGACGCCTGGGGCCTGACTCCCGGCCAGGCCCGGGTGCTGGAGCTGCTGGTTCGTGGCGCCTCGAACCTGACGATCGCCGAGCTTCGCGGCTGCGCCCCGCGGACCGTGGAAGTGCACGTCACGGCGATCCTCGACAAGTCGGGATGCGAGTCCCGCGCGCAGGTGATTGCTCGATTCTGGACGGATTGGTGAGCGTTGGACTCCGCGTTCGGGATCCACCAATGTCCGATCCGTGTCGAACCCCGCCCGAGACGATGGCCCGGAGGCCGTTCGAGCGCAGCGCGATCTCTACCTCGCGCTTCTCGACCTCGATGAGGCCGTGGATGTCGCGGGGTTCCTGTCCCGTGCGCTGACGCTCATCACGACGGCGACGGGCGCGGAGCGCGGCTACATCGAGCTGCAGGATCCCCGCGCGGCGGAGGCGCCCCAGCACTTCACCGTGCGCGGCGCCGATCCCGCGCAGACTGCACGCTTTCGTGAGGCCATCTCGGGCGGCGTCATCGCCAAGGCGCTCGCGAGCGGGCAGCCCATCGTCACGGCGTCAGCCGTGGACGACCTCAGATTTCGCGACCGCGAGAGCGTGCGAGAGCAGAGCATCGAGGCGGTCCTGTGCGTTCCCATCGGAACCGACCCGCCCATCGGCGTGCTCTACGTTCAGGGGAGGGGTGGCAGCGGCCCGTTCAGCTCCGAAGATCTCGCGCTCGCGACGCTCTGTGCCCGGCGCATCGCGACCGTGGGCGACCGCTTGCTCCTGAGAGACGCCGAGCGACGCGCGCGCGATCATACCGTCTCGGTGCGGCGGAAGGTCGCGTGCTCCGAGATCGTCGGCGGGAGTCAGGCCCTGGCGGACCTGCTCGAGCAGATGGCCGTCGTCGCGCAGCTCGACGTGGGCGTGTTGCTCACCGGGCCCACGGGCTCCGGCAAGACGGTCGTCGCTCGTACGCTGCACGAGAACAGTCGCCGACGCGGTGGCCCGTTCGTGGCGCTCAACTGCGCGGCTATTCCGGACACGTTGCTCGAGAGCGAGCTCTTCGGCGCCATCGCCGGCGCCCACTCGACGGCCACCCGGCGTCTTCCGGGCAAGGTCGATGCGGCGCGAGGGGGCACGTTGCTGCTCGACGAGGTCTCGGAGCTGTCCATGGCGGCCCAGGCCAAGCTCCTGCAGCTGTTGCAGGCTGGTGAGTACTTTCCGCTCGGCTCCGCACGAGGCGAGACTGCCGACGTCCGGGTCGTCGCCGCGACGAACGTCGAGCTGTCCGAGCGCGTGAAGGCTGGCCGCTTCCGCGAAGACCTCTACTACCGCCTCGACGTGGTCCGAATCGCCGTTCCCTCGCTGGCCCAGCGCGCGGACGATGTTTCGACCCTCGCCATCGCTTTCGCCCGGAAGGCGTGCACGCGTCACGCACTTCCGCAGCTGGTGCCCTCGCCCGGCACGCTCGCGCTCGTCCGGGCGCTCGAGTGGCCGGGCAACGTGCGGCAGCTCGAGCACGCCCTGGAGTCTGCGGCCATTCGCGCCCACGGCCGTGGCGCGACCGCCATCGAGCCTGGCGACCTTCCCGAGTCCCCCCGCGCCGGCGAGGCGCTGCCCACGTTTCAGGAAGCCACCCGCGGCTTCCAGCGTGACCTCGTCGAACGAACGCTGGTGGCGTGTGACTGGAACGTCGCCGAAGCAGCGCGCAGGCTCGATGTCGCGCGCTCCTACGTCTACACGCTGATCAAGACGTTCGACATCGTTCGCACGTGAGGCGCATCGTGGGATTCCACGATGGCGCCTCCTCCGAGCGTCGCGTACGCAGAGGTCATGAACCTGACACGAACCCTCGTCGCGTCCCTGTTCGCAGTGGCGCTCTCGTCCGTCTCCGTCGCCGCGTCGGCTCAGAGCTGTCCGTCGGGGCAGGTCCCGTGTGGCGCCGGGTGCATGCCCGCGGGCGCCGACTGCTGCGGTAGCGGCTACTGCGGCTCGGGGAAGGAGTGCTGCGGCGGCGGCTGCATGCCGGCGGGCAACGTCTGCTGCGGCTCCGGGAACTGCCCCAGCGGCACGACCTGCAGCGGCGGCAAGTGCCTCAGCGGATCTGGCGGCAGCGGCGGTTCGAGCAGCGGCAGTGGCGGCTCGAGCAGCGGCAGTGGTGGCTCGACCAGCGGCAGCGGCGGCTCACTTCCCGACCCGGGCTACGTGTGCAGCGGTCAGTTCGAGCAGGACTGCCGCCTGGACGTCTGCCTCGACGTGCAAGCGTGCAAGGCCTACGTGGAGGTTCGGGGACAGCGCTTCGCTTGCGCGTCCTGCCAGAGCGTCCAGGACTGCGTGAGTGAAGCGGCGGGCGTCTGCGCTGCCGTGAAGAGCGGGAAGAGCTCTGCGAGTGGCAGCGACGACGGTGGCGGCTGCTCGATGCGTGGGTCCAGCATGGACGGCACCGCCGACCACGGGACGGCGCTCGCTCTCTTCGCCCTGGTCGGGGCGGCGGGGGCGTTCGCGCGTCGTCGGCGCCGCCCGGTCAGGCCGCCGGCATCGCGGTGAGAACCTCGCGCATGTCGGGGTGATCGCCAGCGAACTTCGATCGGTGCAGGTAGACGAGCTTGGCGGGTGGGCGGACGATCATGAGCCCTCCGAGCTGCGTCAGGTCCCCGAAAACGCCCTTGTTGCGGTGACCCTTCGAGCGCGCCTGGCGGTAGGCGCGGATCGAACCGGGCGCGAGAAAGGTGCGAGCGAACCCGCGCTCGAAGCCCGCGGCGCCGTAGGCCTCGCGACCCGGGTCCGTCAGGACGTCGACGCCGGCGGCGGGGAGCCCGCGGTCCGAGAAGAAGCGCGCCGCCTGCTCGACCGAGCCATTGCCCACGATCACGACCCTCCCTCCGCGTCGCAGCACCTCGGGCGCGGCGTCGGCGATGTCGGAGAGCGCCTGGTCGCAGAACAGGCAGCCGAACTGCCGGACGAAGCTGGTGACGGTCGTCGCCCCCCTCCAGTAGTCGCGGAGCGTCACCCGCTCACCCTTCAGGTTCGCGACCGGCGCGACCGCGACCCTCGCGACCAGCCGGTCGGCCTCCAGGTCGCTCATGCCCTCGTCGGACTCGCGCAAGATGGCCCCAGCGTACGTCACCACGAACCGTTACGCTCGATGCGGGCCAGCGGATCAGGGCCCCGGTGAAAGCGGGGCGATTCCGTGGTTTCCGCGGCGAACGGCGGGACGTGCTACCGGCCGTCCCGCGCGATGCCGCACTGCGGCGGGCGCCCGCCGAGACGCCAAACTTCGGCCGGGGTTGGGCGAGTTGCTACGCTGGTCGACGTGAACGTGGCGTGCGGCTCGTGCGGGGCGACGTACGTCGTCGCCGATCACAAGATCGCCGGGCGACGGGTCCGCGTCCGTTGCAAGAGCTGCAAGAGTCCGATCATCGTCGAAGGCGCCGCGCCGCATGGCCAGCCCGCCGCGGCGGCGGCGGCGCCGGACCCCAGGGACGACGAGCCGACCCACTACATCGAGGACCGCCCCCCGTGGGCGGCCGCCGGCGAGGACGAGCCCACCAAGGTCGTCGCGGCCGCCGCGCTCGCCGAGGAGGACGATCCCCCCACGCGTGTCCTCGGGCGCGACGCGCTCCTCGGGCCTGGTGCGCCCGAACCGACGCAGCGAGACCTGGCGTCACCCGAGGAGGCGGTCGATTGGCACGTGACCGTCGGTCTCGACGACACGCGCGGGATGACCGTCGCCGAGGTCGTGGAGGCGTATCGGCGACGGGTGGTGACCGAAGACACGCTGGTGTGGCGTGACGGCCTGCCCGACTGGCGGCCGGTTCGCGAGGTGGATGAGCTGCTGGCCGCCCTGAGCGAGGTTGCCGAGGCGAACATCAGCGCGGAGCCGCTTGCGCTGGTGCGACCCGGTGGAGCTCGCCCGGTCGCGGCGCGCCGAGTTCCCGATGCCCGCGTCGCAGGCGGTCGCGACCTGTTCGGCGAGTCCGAGCGCGGAGCCTCCGCCCCGCCACCGCCACCGCCTCGTCGCCCCAGGGCCCCCAAGGTGCCCACGCCGAGGAGGAGTTCGGCGGAGAGTTCGGGGATGTTCTCCCTCCAGGCGCTGAAGGCTGGCGCCGACGACGCCGCGCCGGACGACCGACCGGGCATGGACGTGCTGGGCCTCGCGGCGCCGAGCCCGCTGTTCGGCACGCCCTCTGCCGATGCGCTCTCCGCGCCGAGTGCGCTGGACGCGCCAGGCGCGCTCGCCGAACCTGCTTCCGCGCCGACGCTCTCCACCTTCTCTTCCGCACCCGACGCTTCGGGCCCCCACGTGCCCGCGCCGAGGTCGACCACCGGCCGGCGACTCCTGCTCTTCGCGGGCCTCGCGGGGCTCTCGGCCGCTGCGGTCGTCGCTGCGGTGCTCATCGTGGGCGCGCCGGACGCCGACGGCACGGGCGACCGTGCGAGCCCGCAGGCTCCACCGCCGGGCGTGAGCACCGCGGCGCCGGCTGCGCGCCCGTCGGTCGCGCGCGTCGAGCCGGTGCCCGCGCCGGATCCTGGACCGAGCGTCAGCGCGGCCCCTCCGCCGGCCGATGAGCCTCGGTTGGCGCCCATGCCGCGTGAAGAGGAGCGCGTGGAGCGCCGAGCCCGGGACGATCGCGTCGAGCGCGACCAGGTCCGCGAGGCCGCGCGCGAGCCGGAAGCGAGCGCTGGCACGCCGGCGAGGCCGGAAGAGACCACGGAGAAGGAAGAGCCACGAACCCCCACGGAGGCGCCGGTGGCCTCGGCCGAGGCTGCGGCCGTTCAGCATCCACCTTTTGCGGCAGCTGCGGCCCGAGCGGCGCTGGAGTCCGCGGCCGGCTCCGCGCCCGCGTGCAAGCGTCCCGGCGGACCGACGGGATCGGGTCGTGTCACCGTGACGTTCGCGCCGAGCGGGCGCGTCACCACCGCGACGGTGTCGGGCGGCGATTACGGCGGTAGCGCCGTCGGCGGCTGCGTTGCTGGACTGTTCCGGCGCGCGCGCGTTCCGCCGTTCGACGGCGCTCCCACGACCGTGGCCAAGAGCTTCAACATCGACTGAAGGCCACGACGCGCAGCTCGCCCACCACTTCGTTCAACTGCCGGCGCCGAGCAAGCGGGCGGTCAAGCCCGTGCGCCGAAGCTCGCGCCGCGTCTCCGCCAGAGCCAGCGCGATCGCCCGCGGATGCGTCACGATGCAGCACAGTCGCTTGGCCCGTGTGACGGCGGTGTAGAGGAGATTCCTGGAGAGCATGACGAAGTGCGAAGTGAGCATCGGCACCACCACCGCCGGGTACTCGCTTCCCTGGCTCTTGTGGATGCTGATCGCGTACGCCAGCGCCAGATTGTCGAGCGCGGCGTCCTCGTATTCGACGAGGCGACCATCGAAGCGGACGACCAGCTTGCGTGCCGTCGCGTCCACGGCGTGGATGACTCCCACGTCGCCATTGAACACGTCGCGTTCGTAGTCGTTCTTCGTCTGCATCACCTTGTCCCCGGAGCGGTAGCGCTGGCCTCGCCGCTCGAAGAGGCTGCCGGTGGGGTTCAGCGCGGCCTGCAGTGACTCGTTGAGCGCCGTGGTGCCGACGGGGCCGCGGTGCATCGGCACCAGAACCTGCACGTCCCGCATGGGATCGAGCCCGAACCGCTGGGGTATCCTGCGCGTCACCAGCTCTCGGATGGTCGTTGCCGCCTCGGCCGGATCCCGGCGCACGATGACGAAGAAGTCACCCCGCGGGTCGTCGGCGGCCGCGCTCTCGGGCGGCTCGCCGCGGAAGATGCGGTGCGCGTTGCGGACGATGCCACTGCTGTCGGCCTGACGAAAAATCTCGTCGAGCCGCACCGTGGGGGTCGTCTTCGACGTGATGACGTCCCGCAGGAACGCGCCCGGGCCGACCGAGGGAAGCTGATCGGCGTCGCCCACGATCACCAGGCGCGCGGCAGGCGGGACGGCTTCGAGGAGCGCTGCGGCGAGCGGGACGTCGATCATGCTGGCTTCGTCCACGACGATGGCGTCCGTGTCGAGCGGGTTCCTCAGGTTGCGCTGGAACACGCGCGTGCGCGGCTCGAACTCGAGGAGCCGGTGGATCGTGGACGCCTGTCGCCCGGTCGCTTCGGACATGCGCTTCGCAGCGCGTCCGGTGGGAGCGGCGAGCAGCGCCCGCTGCTTCGCGCCATCGAGCACCGCCAGGATGGCTCGCACGATCGTCGTCTTGCCGACACCGGGTCCGCCGGTGATGACGACGACCTTCTTTCCGGCCACGGCCTCCACGGCCTCGGTCTGCCTGGGTGCGAGCTCGACTCGCGTCGCAGCCTCGAACGCTTCGAGGGCGAGCGCGAGGCCTGGGAGGGGCTCGGCCGGGCTCTCGAGCAGCGTGCGCAACGACTCTGCGATGGAGCGCTCCGCGTCGAAGAGCCACGTGGCGTAGACGGCGTCGCCCTCGAGCGTCACGCGGCCCGACGCCCACAGCGCATCCACCGCCGCGTGGACGTGTGCCTCGTCCACTTCCAGCATCGCGGCGGTCGCTACGACCAGATCGGAGCGCGCCGTCGCCGTATGGCCCCTGTCCGCGAACGCGGCGATCTGGTGAAGCACGCCGGCCTGGACGCGCTCGGGGTGGTCCCCGCTGATCCCCAGGCTCCTCGCGAGCCGATCCGCGGTGACAAAGCCCACCATGCGGACGTCCATGGCGAGGCGGTACGGATTGCGCTGCACGATCGCCGCCGCCTGGTCGCCGTAGCGCTCGTGGATGCGCAGAGCCAGCGACGGCGACGCTCCGTGGCTCTGGAGCAGGACCATGAGGTCGTTGACCGCGCGCTTCTCCGTCCAGGTGCGCCGGATCTCGTCGGCGCGCTTCGCTCCCAGGCCGGGCACTTCTCGAAGCCGCCCCGGTTCCTTGTCGAGCACGTCGAGGGTGCGCTCGCCGAACTTCTCGACGATGCGCTTCGCGTAGACGGGTCCGATGCCCTTGATGAGACCGCCTGCCAAATAGCGCTCGAGCCCAGCCAGGGTCTCGGGCGCGATGGGGACCACCGCGTCCGCGCGGAGCTGTCGCCCGTGGCGCGGATCCACGACGATCTCGCCTGTGGCCCGCACGCGGGCGCCCGGGGCCACCGCGGCGAAGACTCCGACCACCGGCAGGGACGCGCGCCCCTCGACGGTGACGCGAATCACCCGAAAACTCGTCTCCTCGTTCTCGTAGCTGACGCGCTCGACGTCGCCGGTGATGGTGGTCGGCAAGCGCCGAGGGTAGCGCAATCGCGCGCGGTCGGCGGACGTCCCCGGCAGTACGCGTCGCACCCCTCGTCCGGCGTTTTCGGCGGTCGGACGCTGCGCTTGCGCGAGCGCCCTTGCGACGCAGCGAGCCGCGCGTAATCTCCGGTCCCCTCATGGCCATCTCCCGGAATCTGCACGAGAGGTGTGCCTGCGCCGGGGCAGCGGGCACGTTCACCCTCGCGGGGACGGTGCGCCAGTACGAGCGCGCTCGGCCGTTCGACATCCTCCACCTCGCGCTCGCCGTCGAGCCGAGCTTCGCGTCGCGGTCGATCTCGGCGGTGGCTCGGCTCGACTTCCGGCGAACGGCGGCTGACGCCAAGGACCTGGTGCTCGACGCGGTGGGGTTCGAACTGCGGCGAGTGACGCTCCACACCGGCGGAAAGAAGGCGCGTGCGCGCTTCGTGTACGACGGCGATCGGCTCGCCGTCGCCATCCCGAAGGGAGTTCGAGAGGGTCGCCTCGAAGTGAGCTACCGCGCATCCCCGAAGCGCGGCCTCTACTTCCTCGAGCCGGACGAGCAGGTTCCCGACAGACCGCGGCAGATCTGGACCCAGTGTCAGGACGAGGACGCGCGGCACTGGGTGCCCTGTCACGACAAGCCGCACGCGAAGATGACCACCGAACTTCGGGTGAAGCTCCCGGAGGGCTTCGTCGCGCTGTCCAACGGCGAGCTCGTGCGCTCGAAGCTCCTCGAGGGCGGCCCGTGGACGTACACGTTTCGGCTCGATCGCCCGCACCCCAGCTACCTGCTGACGCTCGTGGCTGGCCAGTTCGACGTCCTGAAGGACCGAGATGCGGTGACGGCGCGAGGCCCGGTACCCGTGCAGTACTTCTCGCCGCCAGGGCGCGAAGCGGATGCGTGGCGCGCATTCTCCGAGACACCGCGCATGGTGGAGTTGCTCTCGCGGCTGACCGGTGTGCCTTACCCGTGGTCGCGGTACACGCAGGTCGTCGTCAGTGACTTCATCTTCGGAGGCATGGAGAACACCACGGCGACGACGATGTACGAGCACGTGCTGCTCGACGAGAACGCGGCCATCGACATCGAGAGTCACGACATCGTGGCGCACGAGCTCGCCCATCAGTGGTTCGGCGACTACGTCACCTGCCGAGACTGGAGCCACGCGTGGCTCAACGAGGGCTTCGCGACGTTCTGCGAGCTCGTCGAGCGTGAGGATCGCCTGGGGCGCGACGAGATGGAGTACGCCGCGGAGAGCGACCTCGACTCCTACCTGGGAGAAGCCAACGGTCGCTACGTCCGCCCGATCGTGTGCCGCGACTACCAGGCGCCGATCGACCTCTTCGACCGGCACCTCTACGAGAAGGGTGCGCTCGTGCTGCACATGCTCCGTCGCGAGATCGGCGACGCGCCCTTCTGGGGGGGCGTGAAGCAGTACCTCGAGCGGCACGCGTTCGGCATCGTGGAGACGGCGGACCTGCAGCGCGCGCTGGAGGGCGCCAGCGGGAGGTCCCTCGAGCAGTTCTTCGACCAGTGGGTGTACCGTCCCGGTCACCCGGTGCTCAGGATCAAGGTGGCGTGGGAAGACGGCCAGCTCGTCGTCACGCTCAAGCAGACGCAGCGCACCGGCGAGACCGCCGTGTTCGCCCTTCCGCTCGAGGTGGCGGTCGGCTGCGCCGACGGCGCGACGGTGCGCTTTCGCAAGGACGTCACCGACGCGAACGACGCCCTCGTGGCGCCGCTCCCGGAGCGTCCGCGCTGGGTCCATTTCGATCCCGACTTCAAGATCGTGGGCAACGTCACCGTCGAGGCCCCGACGGACATGCTCCGGAACCAACTCGCCCACGGAGAACCGGCACGCGCCCGCTGGACGGCGGCGCAGTGTCTCGCGCGGCGCGACGACCCCCAGACTTTGGCGGCGCTCGCCAAGTGTCTCGCGAGCGCGAAGGAAGCGTGGATGGTCCGTGCCGAAGCCGCACGCGCCCTCGGCCGCATTCGAGGCGACGACGCCCTGGCCGCGCTGCTGGCTGGGTGCGCCGACGCCAACGCCAAGGTTCGTCGGGCGGTCGTCGTCGCGCTCGGCTCCTTCAAGAACTCCGGAGCCGCACGCGCGCTCTCCGATCGGGCGAAGAAGGACGCGAGCTACCTCGTCGCGGCCTCCGCGGCGCGCGCTCTCGGTCGAACCCGCGACTCGGGTGCGTATGCGACGCTCGTGAAGCTGCTCGACAAGCCGTCGTGGGCCGACGTCCGGCGGGCGGGCGCCATCGACGGCCTGGCAGCCCTTCGCGACGAACGTTCGCTCGCGCTCGTGCGCGACCGAACCCGCTATGGCGTCCCGACGCGTGGCCGACGCGCGGCCATCGCCGCGCTGCCCGAGATCTCCGACGAGAGGGCCGTACGGCTCCACCTCGAGGATCTGCTGGAGGACCACGACCCGCACCTGCGGCTCGACGTCGCGCGAGCGCTCGGCTCCCTGAAGGACACCGCTGCCGGGCCGGCCTTGCGGCGTCAGCTCGATCGAGAGCTCGACGGTCGCGTCTCGCGACGGCTTCGGGAGGTACTGAGGGACCTCGGGACCGACGGCGCTTCCGAGCGGGTGAGGCTCCGCGACGAGCTCGAGTCCCTCAAGAACGAGCTTGCCGAGATGAAGGCGCGCGTGGGGAAGGTCGAGGCGTCCGCGAGCGCGAAGCGCGCGGCGAAGAAGGCGCGGGCCGCGAAGAAGGCGAGAGGGATGAAGGACGCCAAGCGCGAGCGCGGGGCGAGCAAGTCATGAGCGACGAGGCGCCCCTCAGGCTCGAACGGCGAGATGCCGTCGCCGTCCTCACGCTCGATCGTCCCGAGAAGATGAACGCGCTCTCTCGCGCCGCCCTGCTCGAGTTCGCACGTGTCGGCGAAGAGCTCATGGCCGATCCGTCGGTGCGGGCGATCGTCGTCACGGCGACCGGTGACAAGGCATTCTGCGCCGGCGCGGATCTGAAGGAGCGCAGGGGGATGTCCGAGAACGACGTCCGCGAGCAGGTGAAGCTCTACCGTCGTGCCTGGACGTGGCTGGACGTGGCGCCGCTCCCGGTGGTCGCGGCGATCAACGGTCTGGCGCTGGGCGGCGGCCTCGAGCTCGCGTTGCACTGCGACCTCCGTGTCGCGGCTCATCACGCCGTGCTGGGATTGCCGGAGGTCACCCTCGGGATCATCCCGGGCGCGGGAGGAACTCAGAGGCTCCCGCGCCTGATCGGGGAGGCGCGCGCCAAGGAGCTCATCCTCTTCGGGCGTCGCATCGAGGCGTCCGAGGCCCTCGCCATGGGGCTGGTGAACCGCGTCAGCCCCCCCGGGAAGGAGGTCCTCGACGACGCGCTCGAGTGGATCGCGCCGCTCGCCGCCGGTGCGCCCATCGCACAGCGCGCCGCCCTGCGGGCCATCGACGACTCATCCCTGGTGCCGGTAGCCCAGGGACTCGACCTCGAGCGAGTCCACTACGACGAGTGCTTGCGCAGCTCGGATCGCGTGGAGGCGCTCCGCGCGTTCGCCGAGAAGCGCCCGCCGAAGTTCGAAGGACGCTGACGCCGGCGCCGCGCCGGCCTCACTTCTCCGGAGGGTCCACCGCGACCTTCGGCGCACCCTTGCCGACGACCATCCGAAGCAGCGCGAGCTTCTTCAGAGGCCGCCGTTGCTCCGCCTCGCGCGCGATGCCCCAGAGGCCGACATCGATCGTCACGCTGTCGCCCGGGCGGGCGCCCGCCTGATCGGCTCCGGGCCACTCCCGAGAGAAGACCACCTCGTCGCCGGGAGTGACGAGGCGCTCGTCATCGCCCTTGCGCACGTCCGGGTGGGCCTCCCTCCCGCGCGCTCGCTCCACCAGCGTGCGGAATGCGAAGATGCCCCGGTCCGGCACCAGCAACCGGTGCGTTCGTCCGTCCATCGAGGACACCTCCGCGTCGAGGCGCAGACCCCAGCCGTCGGCGCGCTTCACGGGTTCCGCGGTCAAGAGGAGGCTCGCGCCCTCGACCTCGACGATGAGCCCCGCGGGCGTCACCCGGTAGGTGATCTCGCGCTCGGTCGGCGCGTCGTCGTCGGGCGTCGGGGCTGCGGAGTCGTCGCTCGTCGGCGCCTCCGGTGCCGTTCCCGCCGCTTCTGCGTCCTTCGTGGCGTCCTTCGCCGGTTCGTCCGCGCGGTCGTCGGACGGCGCGGTGGGCGCGGCGATGGCCGTCGCGTCCTCCGGTTCGGGAGTCGTGGAACCGCACGCCGCCAGCAGCAAGGCGAGCGCCAGCGGCTTCGACTCGCGCTTCACGAACCGTACTCCGCTCGAGCCTGACCGAGGAGTCCGCCGTCTTCCAGGAGGTCCGCCGCCGTACGAGCCATGGCCTTCGCCGCGACGAGCATGGTGGCGAACCCACGGTCGCTCTTGGCACACGCGGCAAAGCGATGCTCGTGGCACAGCGACTCGCCTTCGTCGCAGATCGCCAGGTAGGGGTGAATGGACGGGACGACGTGGCTCACGTCGCCCATGTCCGTGGATCCGGCGCCGACCGTGTCGTCGGTCTCGCGCGGCGTCCTGCCGAGCGCATGGAGCGCCTCACCGAACCGCCGCGCGATCGTCAAGTTGTTGCGCATGTCGCGGTAACCTGCGCGCGTACTCGTCTCGACCTCGACTCCGCAGGCCTGTGCGGCCCCACGCGCGCAGCGCTCGACGATCTCGCGAACTCGCGCCAGCTCGGTCGTGTTGCGCGCTCGCACGCTGAACTCGCAGGCTGCCCGTTCAGGGATGATGTTGACGGCCTGTCCACCGTTCGTCACGAACCCGTGGACGCGCACACCGTCGCGAAAATGCACGCGCTGCGAGTCGACCAGGTGGAACGTCTGAAGGCACGCGGTGAGCGCGCTATTTCCCTCCCACGGGGCCGCCGCGGCGTGAGCCGGGCGTCCGGCGAACCGCATCTCGATCCACACGCTGGCCAGCGCGGGGTGGGCGAGGACGTCTCGGTCGAAGGGGTGGAACATCATGGCAGCGTCGACTCCGTCGAACACGCTGGCGCCGATGAGTCGGATCTTTCCTCCCCCGCCCTCCTCCGCAGGCGTTCCGATGATCTGCACCGTGCCGGGCAAGGCGTCGCCATGCCGGGCGAGGGCCAGGAACGCACCCAGCGCGCCGCCCGCGATGAGGTTGTGACCGCACGCGTGCCCGATCTCCGGCAGAGCATCGTACTCGGCCAGGATCGCGATCTTCGGGCCGTCACCTCGTCCGGCGGACGCCCGGAACGCCGTCCCGAGGCCACCGAGGCCTCGCTCGACCACGATGCCCTCCTGCCCCTCGAGCGCTTCGACGAGCCAGGAAGCCGCCTTGTGCTCCTCGAACCGGAGCTCCGGGTTCTCGTGGATGCGGCGCGCAACCGCCGTGACGAGGGGCGCGAGGTCGTCCACGGAGCGGTCGAGAGAGGTGCGATCGAGGGCCACGAGACTAGGATAGTCCGAATGCGCGGATGGAGAACCCGTGTTGGCTTTCCGAGCCTCGCCCTCTGGCTGGTCGCGGGTGGTTGCGACGCGGCAAAGCCCCCCGATGCCGGACCCGCTGCCCCGCGAGGGGCTCCCTCGGCCGCGGCCAGCGCGCCACGCGCCCACGTTCCGGAGAAGATCACGCTCGACGAGCCCGCCATGGGCACGCGGGTCACCCTCATCGCATTCACCACGGAGTCGATGGGGTCCGATGCGGTTCGCGCGGCGCAGCGGCGGGCCTACGACGAGGTCGTCCGCCTCGAGCGACTGATGTCCGAGTGGCGGGACGACAGCGAACTGTCGGCCGTCAACCGGGGGGCCGGTTCCTTCGTCGGTGTGGGGCCGGAGACGTTCGAAGTGCTCAAGCGCAGCGTGTGGGCGGGCAACGTGTCGAAGGGCGCGTTCGACGTCACGTTCCACTCGCTGGGAGATCTCTGGAAGTTCGGGACCGGCGCTGCCGAGAACCCCACGCCGCCGAAGGAAACGGACGTGGCGAAGAAGCTTCGATTCGTGGACTACAGGAAGATCGTTCTCGAGGACGCCGGTCGCCGGGTGAAGGTGCCGCCCGGCACGCAGGTCGGCCTCGGCGGGATCGCAAAGGGCTACGCAGTGGACCGCGCCGCCATGGTGCTCAAGAAGGCGGGAGTGAGGAACTTTCTCGCGCAGGCCGGCGGCGATCTGTACGGTGCGGGGCGAAAGCCCGATGGCTCGAGCTGGGTGAGCGGCGTGCAGGACCCTCGCGGAGCGACTGGCGAGTTCTTCGCGACGGTGGAGCTGGAGGACCGTGCGTTCTCGACCGCCGGTGACTACGCGCGTTCGTACGTGCACGAAGGGCGTCGCTACCATCACATCATCGACCCGAAGACGGGGTTCCCCGCGACCGCGTGCCGAAGCGTGACGGTGTGGGCTCCGGACGCGTTCACGGCAGACGCCGTCGACGACGCGGTCTTCGTCATGGGTCCGGAGGCGGGCCTCGCGATGGTGGAAGAAATGAGTGGCGTTGCCGCGCTCGTCGTCGACGCCGGCAATCGGGTACGCGTCAGCAAGCGCCTCGAGGGGCGGGTCAAGCTCCTGAGGCAGCCGACGGACCGCCCCTGACGACGATCAGTCGTACTCGGGATCGTCCGGAATCTCGTCCAGGCCCCGCCCACCGCGGACGGGGATGGCGCGGGCGGCTCCGATCTTCTCGAGCTCCACCGCGAGCGCCGGGCGGTCGCCGACCGTGGGCAGGTAGGCTCGGGACCCGTCCCACAGGTCGAGCGCCACGGTGTGCTCCAGGTCCAGCACGATGGTGTCGATCTGTGGCCACTTGTACCGTCGGACCCTCGGCCACCCCCAGCCGATCATCTCCCGGCACTCGAGGCCATCGGAGTGGATCCGGACGCCACGCATCGTCGTGCGTGCGACGGCGGCCAGCGCGCTCAGAAAGAAGATCACCGCGAAGGGTCGGGCTCCCAACGGTCGGTGAACGTCCTGTTCCACCACGTAGCGGAACAGCCAGGACGTCGACGGGCTCATCTCACCCACCACGACCATGCCGGCGACGCCGATCGCGAGCCCCAGATAGACCACCGACGGGGCGTGCGTGATGAGCGGCGGACCGAAGGCCGTCTCGGCGGGACGGTAGGTCATGTCGAACCCCGGGGGCCGCGATGCGCGAGGCATGGTCATGGAACCTAGCTCGCGGCGAATCCTTGGGGAACCGAGGACACGCTGGCTTCGCCCGTTGCTCCGAAAGTCGGAGGGCGCTAAAGGCCTCACCGGGAGCGACCCATGAAGATTTTCATCGACAGCGGAGACCTCGGCGAGATCAAGGAAGCCGTCGCCATGGGAGCGGTGGACGGCGTGACGACGAACCCGTCGCTGCTGGCGAAGGCGGGCAAGCCCACGCGCCAGGCGATTGCGGAGATTTGCGAGGTCGTGGACGGCCCCATCTCCGCGGAGGTGGTCGCCACGGACACGAAGGGCATCCTGGCCGAGGGGCGCGAACTCGCGAAGATTCACGACAACGTCGTCGTGAAGGTTCCCCTGATCCAAGACGGACTCAAGGCCGTGCGCGTCTTCGCCGCCGAGGGTATCCGCACCAACGTCACGCTCTGCTTCTCGCCGACGCAGGCCCTCTTGGCGGCGAAGGCGGGGGCCACCTACATCTCGCCGTTCATCGGACGGCTCGACGACGTGTCGGAAGAGGGAATGAAGCTGATCGAGCAGATCGTGACGATCTACCGCAACTACTCCTTTTTGACGCAGGTGCTCGTCGCGAGCGTGCGCCACCCCGTGCACGTCGTGGAAGCCGCGCTGCTTGGGGCCCACGTGTGCACCATCCCGTTCAAGGTGATCACCCAGCTCGCGCACCACCCTCTCACCGACATCGGGCTGGCGCGTTTCCTGGAAGACGCGAAGAAGATCCCGAAAGGTTGAGCGTCCTCGCCGGCGTTTCGAGCGCGCCATGCCCGTCGAAGTCATCCCGTCGAGGCGTCGTCAGCCCCGGATTGCGGCGAGCCGTTTCGAGCGGCGCGCCGCGCGAATGCTCGCCGCCCTGGGGCGTGGCTCCGAGTCGCTGTGCATCGTGCTCACGACCGACCCGGACATTCGGCGACTGAACGCGCGCTACCGCGACGAGGATCACGCGACGGACGTGCTCGCCTTCCCTGCTGGAGATCCCATCGGCGAGAGTGCGCCCGCGCTGCTCGGCGACGTGGTCATCTCGACCGAGACCGCAGCGCGCCAGGCGAGGGCTCGTGGGGTGACGCTGCTCGAAGAAGCGACGTTTCTGCTCGCCCACGGTGTGCTGCACCTGACGGGACTCGACCACCGCACGGACCGGGAGGAAGCGCTCATGAACGCCGAGACCCGGCGTCTCGTGCGCGCCGCGAAGCGGGGAGAGACGCAGATCCGACGTCGCCGTGCCTGACGGGCGGCGGGCGAGCCGTGCGCGCAGAAAATAGTTTCATCGAGCACCCGGCCCCGGAGCCACCGCGACCCTGCCTGCGCGTCCCCTCGCGGAGCGCCTTCGACAGTGGGGTCCAACTCCGCGGCGTCGCAGGGGAACTCCAAGCGGTCGCGCAGGTCCGGAGCGGCGGACGACGCCCCCGGTGGTTGACCACTCGCACGCCACCGCGGAAAAAATGCTCGATCCGGCCTCCATGGGTCCCTTTTTTAGCTTGAAAGGCCTTCCATGGCTTGTTACTGCTCGCGCTGCCTCAAGGGCATATTTGGCGAAATAACGCTTCGCCCGGCGGCCCCGAGGGGCGGGAGACCGCGAAAACAAGCAGGTTCGTACAGGAGGATCTCGGATGGCTGGCAAAAGGCTCACCAAGGCGCAGGTAGTCGCGGAACTCGCGAACGCGACGGAACTCGACAAGAAGAGCGTGAATCGCGTGTTCGAGGGCATTTCCGATCTCATCAGGAAGCAGCTCTCGCCCCGTGGTCCGGGCGAATTCGTCATTCCCGGGCTCGTGAAGCTCCGCGTGGTCAAGAAGCCCGCGACGAAGGAGCGGCAGGGCATCAACCCTTTCACCAAGGAGCCCATAACGATTCCCGCGAAGCCTGCGAGCAAGAAGGTCCGTGCGACCGCGCTCAAGGCTCTCAAGGATCTCGTTCAGTAGCTCTCCGCGACCTGAGCGCAGCGAGTCGCCGGGCAGCGGCGATCGCCGCGGCGAGGATCAGACCGGTCCACAGCGGGACGTCCCCTACCTTCGTATAGAGGGTCGGGGACGTGTCGTTTGCGGCGAGGCGCGGGGAGACTCGCAGCACGTCTCGGCGATCGTGCGCGCCGCGAGCGCGCACCGTTCCGGACGCGTCGATCCAGGCCGGGACGCCCAGGTTCACGGCGCGCACGAGATCGAGGCGCGCTTCGATCGCGCGGAGCACCGAAAGCCTGAGGTGCAGCTCCGGCTCCGCCGTGGGCCCGAACCACGCGTCGTTGGTGACGTTCACCAGCAATGAGGGGCGCTCCCGGGCGATCCTTCGCCCGACGTCGGGCAGGGTGTCCTCGTAGCAGTTGAGCACGCCGAGCGTCGCGTCCTGGTGCCGGAGCAGCGCCACCCCATCGCCGGGGATCAGCCCGCCGGTGCGGAAGAACACGCGACGCAGGAACGGGAAGTACTCCGCCAGCGGCACGGTCTCCCCGAACCACAGAAGCTGCATCTTCGCCTGGGGCGCCTGCATGCGGCCGTCCTCGTCGACGAGGCTGGCGGAGTTGTGCTGGCCTCGGCCGTCGGTGCGCTGGGTGATCAGGCCGAAGAGCAGAGGGCCGCGGACGCCGCTGCCCACGATGGCGCGCTTGCCGCGGGGCGTGGGTCCCGCGGCGTGAGGAAGCACGTGAGGGTAGGCCGCTTCGGGCCAGAGCGTCAGCGCGGCGCCGCGGCGCTCGGACGCCACCGTCTGCTCGCGCAGCCACCCCAGAATGCGCTGGCGGGCCGAGACTTCCCAGCGGAGCTGCGCGGGAACCGCCGCTTGCACGATGCCGATCTCGAGCGCCGGCAGGCGCGCCGACGCGGCCTGGACCGAGCGCATTCGCCATTCGCCGTGGACGAGCATCCCCGCGAGCACGAGCGCCGCGACGGCGAGTGGACGCCACCGTTGGGCGGGCTTCTCCGAAGTCCCTGCGGCGGAGAACGGCTGCGCCACGAGGGCCGCGATGGCGGCGATCAAGAACGAGACCCCGCGCTCGCCCACGACGTCCGCGAGCTGCAGCAGCGCGGGCCAAGGTGACAGCAGCCCGGCGGGCGTCCAGCCGAAGACCGTTGGGACCGAGATCGCGACGAACGCACCGGTCCCGAACGCGAGGGAAGGGCTCGTCCCCGACCGCCGCAGGTGATGTGCCGCTGCGGCGCCCAGCGCCCAGCCCATGCCCTGGAACGCCGACAGCAGGACGAGCGCGACGACCCCTCCGGCCCAGCCGATCGGCGTGAACCGCTCGATCACCCCCGGAACGAACCGCATGCCCACGATGCCCGCGCTCGTCGCCCACACCAGGGCGCGCCACGCCGCCCGCCTCCCGGTGGGCGCGTCGTGGAGTGCGTACGCGAGGATGGCCAGACCGACGAGCACGGCGGGAAGCGCGTCGGTGGGCGGCGAGGCGAGGGCGAATACGACGCCGCCAGCGGCGGACTGCGCCGAACGGTGCGAGGTCAAGCCGCCGCTCCCGTTCGCTCCACGAACGCTCGTCACCAGTAGAAGGTCACCCCGCCGCGCACGAGGCCGCCACCCGAAGAGTTCGTGGTGCGACCCGTGTCGGGGTCCACGAACTCCGGCTCGAAGCGGGCGGCATCGTCGGTCCTGCCGCGCACGAAGCCGACGACGTCGAGCTGCAGCGCCGTCTTCTTGGCCACGCGCCACTCGAAGCCGAGCCCGAGCTGGCCTCCGAAGTAGCTATAGCGCTCCACCGTTTCGACGTGCGCGCTCGTCGCGCCCGCCGCGGGACCGCCGGCGCCGTCGGACTCCTCGACGCGCACGGAGGCGCCCGAGAAGCCGAGTCCGGCGAGCATGTAGATCTGGAACTTGTCGCGCGGGTTGAAGAAGACCATGCCGTTGAGCAGAAACGCGGTCTCGGCGCGGTCGTTCCCTTCCCAGTCGACGCCGGCCAGGAAATCGAGTCCGGTATCCAGCGCGAAGGCGGGAACGGGGCGATATCTCAGGCTGAAGCCGAGCCCTGCCATTCCCGAGTCATCGTCGGGTCCACCGTCGTGGTGGCGTCCTCCCATCATCACGCCTTCCAGATGGAGGTTGAATCCCCACTCACGCTTGCGGCGCTGCCGGGGCGCCTTCGGGCGCGTCTTGGTGGTGTCGACGACGATCGCCGGCGGTGGCTGGTCGCTCGGGTAGTAGACGACGATGGGGGGCGGGCGTCCGCCCGCCGCGCGGGCAGGGATTTCGATGCCGCCCGGTGCTTCCGGCTGCAGGACGTCGGTGGGCTCGCCTTCCGGGTCGTCCGTGGCCGGCTCGTCCGACCCCTCGCAGAACCAGCCGCCGGGGGGACACTCCTCCTGCGCGCGCGCGGCGGGTGCGAGGGTGGCGAGAGCCACCACGCCAACACTGACGAACGCGAGACGCATGCCGTGGGCTCCTGCCCGCGAGGGGCTCCGTGAGCCTAGCAACGTCGGTGCCATGCGCCAGAGCCGTGGAGGATGCGCATTCCGGCGTGTTCCAGGTGGTCTCGAGCGTCGCGCGAGAAGGGCAGTTTACACACCGGTGTGACACGCCTGCCGCGCGTCCGGGGGCCGAGGCGGTCACACGGCTTGACGCTGAGTGGCCGACCGCGCTCTGAAGGCGCATGGCGGTCGCGACCCTCGGTGCAGGACACGTTCGTCCCGTGTGGGCCGGACACCCCTGGGTCTACGCTCAGGCCATCGCACGCCTCGAAGGGGGCGCAGCGCCGGGCGACGAGATCGACGTGGTGGATCCCGAGGGGCGCTGGCTGGGCAGAGGGCTGTATTCCCCGGGATCCGCCATCCCCGTCCGGATCTTCACGCGGGATCCCTCGGTCCGCTTCACTCAAGCCCTCGTCGTCGATCGGTTGCGCGCGGCCGTGGAACGGCGCCGGGGCCTCGGCCTTCCGAGCGCCGAGACGACCGCCTATCGGCTGGTGAACGCGGAAGGGGACGACCTTCCCGGCCTGGTCGTGGATCGCTTCGGGGACGTGGTCGTCGCTCAGTTCGGAACGCTGGGGGTCAAGCGGCGCGAAGCGATGATCCTGGAGGGCATCCAGGAGGTGACCGCGGCGTCGTCGATTCTCGATCGGACGTCGGCGAAGGCCGCGCATGCGGACGGCTTCGACGCCGGGCGCGGTGTCGTTCGCGGTCGGCCCATCGCGGCGCTCGAGCTGCTCGAGCGGGGACTCCGGTACCGGATCCCCCTCGAGCTGGGCCAGAAGACCGGGTTCTATCTGGATCAGCGACCCCTGCGGGCCCGCGTGGAGCAGCTCGCGCGTGGCCGCCGGGTGCTCGACGCCTACGCCTACGTCGGCTCGTTCGCGCTCACCGCCGCTCGCGGCGGGGCAGAGCGGGTCGTGGCCGTGGAGTCCAGCCCCGCCGCTCACGAAGCTGCGCTCGCCTGCGCGACCGAGAACGGCCTCGAGGACCGCATCGAGTTCGTCCACGGGGACGCGCGGGCGGCCCTCGCCGAGGCCCGAAAGCGCGGGCGCTACGATCTGGTGATCTGCGATCCCCCGAAGCTCGCCCCCGGTCGCGCGGCGCGCAAGCGCGCCCTGGGATCCATGCGGCGGTTGGCCGCGGCGACCTGCCATGCGGTCGCTCCCGGCGGCCTCGTGGTGCTGTGCACCTGCTCTCGCGCCATCTCCGCGGACGATCTGGCGCGCGCGCTCGCGCTGGGTGCACGCGACGTGTCGACGTCCGCGACGGTCCTCGAGCGCCACTACCAGGGTGCGGATCACCCCGTGCCCGCAGCCTTCCCCGAGGGGCTCTACCTCGCGTCGCTCGTGGCCGAGGTGCACCCTCTGCGGTGAGCCCGCGTGCGCGCCGTCAGGGCGACCGGTAGAGTCGGCGGGTGAAGGACATCGCCACGCTCGGCGTCGAGGAAGCCGCCAGGCTGACCGGTGTCGCGTTCGATCTGGACGACACCGTGTTGACCGCTGGCGCGCTGTCCGAACGCGCCTACGGCGCGTTCTTCCGCCTCCGTGAGAGCGGGCTCGCGCTCCTGGCGGTGACCGGTCGCCCTCTGGGTTGGGCCGAGGTGCTGGCCAGGCAGTGGCCCGTGGAAGCCGTCGTCGCGGAGAACGGCGCGGTGGCGGCTCGTCGCGATGGTGTCTCGGTGCGGGTGCTCGACCCGCTGTCCGCGCCGGCGCGTTCACTGCGGGCCGCGGCGGTCCGTCAGCTCGCGGACGAACTGCGGCAAGCGTTTCCGGAGCTCACGTACGCCGACGACGTCGGCGCGCGAAGAACCGACTTGACCCTCGACGTCGGTGAGCGCCGTAGCGTCACGCCGGGCGTCGTTCGCGCGGCACGCGAGCTGGCCGAGTTGCGCGGCTTCCGGACGCACCTGTCCAGTGTCCACCTTCACGTCACGCTCGACGCCGACGACAAGGCGTCGGGCGCCGTGCGACTGCTCGCGAGCCACCTGGGTCTGGACGCCACGCGAGCGCTCTCCGCGTTCGCGTTCGTCGGCGACAGCGAGAACGACGGGTCCTGTTTCGCCGCCTTTCACACGACCATTGGCGTCGCCAATCTGCGCGGGAGGCCGACCGTCGCGCCGCGCTATGGGACCACGCTGGCGGCGGGCGAGGGCTTCGCCGAGGCTGCGGCGGTGCTCGTCGCACGCCGCGCGGAGGCGGCGGGTCGCTGAACGCCCGTTCCCGAAGTCGCGAGGCAGCCGTTGGCGGGAGAACGGGTCGGGGGTAGTCCTTCGCCCCTCATGCCGACGCAAGCGGAGCTGGTCGCGCTCGGAAAGGAGCACTTGTACACGAACTACAAGCAGCCCGACGTCGTGCTGGTTCGGGGCGAGGGCTGTCGCGTGTGGGACGCGTCGGGCAAGGAGTACCTCGACCTCTACGCCGGCATCGCCGTGAGCACGCTGGGTCACGCGCATCCACGCCTCGCCGGCGCCATCGCGACGCAGGCCGCCAAGCTCATCCACGTTTCGAACTACTTCTGGAACGAACCGAACGTCGAACTCGCCCGTCGCCTCACGTCGTTGACGGGCATGGCCCGAGCGTTCTTCTGCAACTCGGGCACCGAAGCGATCGAGGCGCTCCTCAAGCTGGCGCGTCGCCACTTCTTCGCGCTGGGGCAGAAGGAGAGGTACCGAGTCATCGCCTTCGAGAAGTCCTTTCACGGACGCACCCTCGGCGCGCTCGCGGCGACGGGACAGGAGGGCTACCGGGAAGGCTTCGGACCGCTCGGGGGCGTGACCCACGTGCCCTACGGGGACGTGGACGCCGTGCGCGGAGCGATGGGCCCGGACGTGGCGGCGGTCCTGGTGGAGACCGTGCAGGGCGAGGGAGGCGTGAATCCCGCGCCGCACGGCTTCTTGCCGGCACTCCGTCGCATCGCGGACGAACACGGCGCCTTGCTGCTGGCCGACGAGGTCCAGACGGGCGTCGGCCGGACCGGCAGGTTCCTCGGCGTGGACCACCACGGTGTCCGACCCGACGCGCTGGCGCTGGCGAAGGCGCTCGGCGGAGGCGTTCCCATCGGCGCGATGCTCTGCAACGAGGCGCTGGCCAGTGCGCTGCCGCCAGGGAGCCATGGCTCGACGTTCGGCGGTAATCCGCTCGCGTCGGCAGCGGCCGTCGCCGTGCTCGACGTGCTCGAGTCCGACGGCCTGGTCGAGCAAGCGGCTGCGCGCGGCGAGCACCTGGCTCGACGACTGCACGACGTGGCCCGCCGCCACCCGGCCAAGGTGACGACAAGCCGCGGGATCGGTCTCCTGCAAGCCCTGGTTCTCGCGGAGGGCTTCGACGCGCGGGCGCTGCTCGGGGCGATTCGCGACCGGGGCGTGCTGCTCACCGTGGCCGGCGGAACGGCGCTTCGCTTCACGCCCCCGCTCATCGTGACGGAGCAGGAGATCGACCGCGGGGTCGAGGTCGTGGACGAGCTGCTGGGCGCGTCGTGAGTCGCGACTTCCTGTGTCTGTCCGACGCGGGGGGACGAGAGGGACTCCTCGGCCTCCTCGATGCGTCCGACCGTCACCGATCGTCACGCGGCGCTCCGGGGGCACGGCGCCCGCTCGAAGGCAAGAGCGCGGCGCTCGTCTTCGAGAAGTCGTCGACGCGCACGCGCGTCTCGCTCGAAGTCGCGGTGTACGAGCTCGGAGGCCACCCCATCGTCCTCGAGGCCAAGGGGTCGCAGATGGGACGGGGAGAGCCGGTCGAGGACACCGCTCGTGTGCTCTCCCGCATGGCGCACGTGATCACCTATCGCACGTCCGGTGAGGAGCGGCTGAGGCGAATGGCGGAGTACAGCTCCGTTCCCGTGATCAACGCCCTCACGGATGCGTCCCACCCCATGCAGCTCCTGGCGGACCTGATGACGGTCCGGGCGGTCCGTGGGCGCCTCGAGGGCCTCCGGTACGCGTGGATAGGGGACGGCAACAACATGGCCAACTCGTGGATCGAGGCTGCAGGACTTCTCGGCCTCGACCTCGTGCTGGCATGCCCGGAGGGCTACGACCCGGATCCGGAGCAGATCGCGCGCGCGCGCGACGGCGCCGCGGAGATCCGCGTGGTTCGCGATCCCCGTGAGGCAGCCCGGGGTGCCGACGTCATCAGCACCGACGTGTTCGCCAGCATGGGCCAGGAAGAGGAGGCACAGCGTCGACGCGCGGCGATGGAGACGTTCATGGTGTCCGAGCGGCTCGTCGCCGAGGCGCACGCGGAAGTCGTCGTGCTGCACTGCCTTCCCGCTCATCGTGGCGAGGAGATCGCGGCCGAAGTCCTCGAGGGTCCCCGGAGCTTCGTCTGGGATCAGGCCGAAGCGCGCCTGCACACCGCCAAGGCGCTCTTGTGCTGGGCGTTCGAGGGCGAATGACGGACACCGACCCCGGCCTCGGCGCAGGACTGCAGTTGGCGGGTCCGATGCCGGGCCGCCCTTCGTCGCCCACGGTGCCATGCCCCGGCTGCGGCGCACCGGTCGATCCCCTTCGCGCCGAGCGCGTCACCTTCGTCCGCCGCTTTTTCTACTTCTGCGGTGAAGCCTGCCTCCTCGCCTTCGACGCCACCAGCCGGCCGTCTCCGGGTCCTCGTCGGCCGCTCCCTGCTCGCGCTCTCGCCGTCGAGGGGGCCACCCAGACGCCTCGGGCGGTCGTGCACGGCCACCCAGCGGCTGTCGCGCTCGCCGGCGTGGGAAGGGACGATCTCGACGAGGTCGCTCGCTCGCGCGTCGCACGGCCTTCGGAGCCCGGCCCGACCGTCGAAGCCGAGCCCATCCTCGAGGCGCCGCTTCCGCCGGCGGACGTCGGCGGCGTGCTCCTGGGGCTCGCGGTGGCCGGTGGGCTTCTCAGCGTCGCGCTCGCGCTCGCCGGGAGCACGCCGGTCGCGACCGGCGCGCGGGTAGCGCTGGCTGTCGCCGCGGGCGGTGCGCTGGTGGCCCAGACCGTCATGGGGCGTAGGGATGCGTCGGAGGCGCATGCCGCCCCCGTACTCGCTGCCCCCGTCGTCTCCGTCGTCGCGGCCCTGGTCGCCCGCGTCGTCGGAGACGCGAACGTCGGTGATGCCGCGACCCTCGCCGGCCTCGTCGTGGCGTCCGCGGCGGCCACCATCTCGATGGTTCGACGCTCGCGTGAACCCCTCGAGCACGAGCTCGGCGCGCTCGCCGCCGCGCTCGCCGTCGGAGCGCGCCGCACCGTCGGTGACGAGTCGAGCACGATCTCCGCGGACGACGTCCGACCCGGCGAAGAGATCGTCGTCGAAGCAGGGGAGCTCGTCCCCGTGGACGCCACGATCACGGCAGGGTCGGCCGATGTCGCGCCCTGGTTCGGCGCTCGCCACGTCGAGGCGCGTGCCGAGGGCGATGCCGTCGTCGCCGGCGCCCGGGTCCACGAGGGGCGCCTTCGTGCCGTTGCCGGCTGGACGGGGCTCGACCGGGCGTGGGCTCGGCTAGCGCTCGATCCACGCCGCCGGGCCGACGTGCATGCGCCGCTCGCCCGCTGGGGGCACCTCGTCGTCGAGCGCGCGGGCCTGGTCGGCGCGACACTCGGGGCCCTCGCGGCGTATGCGGCGGGCCAGAACGTGCTCGGCGTCGTCATGGTCGCGGCCGCCGTGTACGCGTCCATCGCCCACGCTGGCACGGCCAGTGTCGCGTCGCTGCACGTCACCCGCGGGATCCTCGCCGGACTCCGGCGGGGCGTCGCGTTCCGGAGTGCCGAGGCGTTCGATCGCGCCGGTCGCGTCGCATGTGGCGCGTTCTGTGCCCGCGGGACGCTGCTCGTTGGCGAGCCGGAGGTAGCCAGCGCCGAGCCCTATGCGCAGAACGACGCCGATCAGGTGCTCGCGCTGGCTTCGGGCGCGGAGAGCGGCGGCAGCCACCCCGCGGCGCGAGCTCTGGTCCGCGCGGCGCGTGAACGCGGGATCCGCCCCGACGCGGTTCGAAGCCTTCGGATTGCCCCGGGCCTCGGCGTGCTCGGCGTGTCCTCGGGCGGCGAGGCCCTGGTGGTCGGCAGCAGGGCCCTCATGCTCCGGGAGCGCGTCAGCGTCGCGGCGGCCGAGACGCGGATCACCGATCTCGAGGCGATGGGACGAACTGTCGTGCTCGTGGCGCTCGCGGGGCGCCTCGTGGGGATGCTCGCGCTTCAGGACGGACTGCGGCCCGGAGCGCGTGCCGCCGTGCAGCACCTGCTCGACGTGGGGGTCGAGCCCGTGCTCCTTTCCGGCGATTCGCGAGAGACGTGCGAGGCGCTCGGCCGCGTGCTGGACGTCAGCCACGTTCGCCCCGACGTGCTCCCCACGGAGCGGGCCGACGAGATTCGTCGCCTCGCCGACAGCGGTGCCGTCGTGGCCGTCCTCGGGCGGAGCCCCGCCGACGATGCCGCTCTCGGCGCCGCCGACGTTGCGGTGGCCCTGGCAACGGCCGGGTCCCCGAATGCCGAGTGGCACGTTCAGCTCGCCAGCGACAGCGTGCGCGACGCCGGCTTGGCGCTCAAGCTCGCCCACGTCTGCCGCTCCGAGGCGCGCCTCGCGATCCTCGTCGTCGCGGGCACCGGGGGGGCCGTGTCGGTCGGGATCGCCTTCGGGCTCCTGCCAGGCGCCGCAGGGCCGCTCGCCGCCATCGCGAGCACCGTCGTCGCGCTCGCCAGGTTTCGATCGCGGGGTTGAGCATGTCCGAATCCGCGTTACAGCGCGAGCGGCTCGGCTTCGGTACGCGCCTCGCGTTCGCCGGTCAGGGGTTCATGGCGGCAGCGATGGGGCTGATGGTCGCCGTCCACCTCCCGAAGTTCTACACCGACGTCATCCTGCTCCCCGCCGGGCTCCTCGCCATCGGTGTGGCGGTGGCGCGGGCGCTCGACGCCATCACCGACCCGATCATGGGCTGGATCAGCGATCACACGCGGTCCCGCTGGGGCCGAAGGAGGCCCTGGATAGCCGCGGGAGTCCTCGGGAACGCCGTCGCTTATTACTTCCTGCTGGTGCCCCCGGAGGGACTCGGCGCCTCGGTCATGTGGTGGTTCGGCGCGTGGTTTCTCGTGTCGTTCCTGTGCATCACCCTCGTCGCCATCCCGCGCGCTGCCCTGGCGGTGGAGCTGACCCTCGACGGGACCGAACGGCAGAAGCTCTACGGGACGATCGCGTTCTTCGTGGCCCTGGGCCTGGTCGCAGGGGCCGTGATGCCGAGGGTCCTCGCCGAGCAGGGGATCGGTGATCCCCGTCGCGCCATGAAGGTCATCGCAGGGACGCACGTGGTCGGCTACCTGCTGCTGAACGGAGTGTTCCTCGCCTTCGTCAAGGAGCGGCGAGAGTTCGCCACGCGCGGCCACCATCCGTTCGTTCCCGGTTTTCGGCGCGCGCTCAGGAGCCGTCCGTTCGCGATCATGTTCACGTCCCACGTCATCACCGCCATTCCCATCGCGATCCCGGCGACGTTGATGCCGTTCTACGTGACGTACGTGATGAAGTCGCCGCGCCCGATCGAGACCATCGCGCTCCTGCTGGTCGCCTACCTGGGCTCCGGGTTCCTGGCGGTTCCCTTGTGGATGCTGCTCGCCCGCCGGATGGGCAAGCTCAGGTGCTGGCTCGCCGCGTCGTTCGTGGGCGTCACGGGGGGAGCCG
Source organism: uncultured Polyangiaceae bacterium (assembly GCA_964487605.1). Taxonomy (GTDB): domain Bacteria; phylum Myxococcota_A; class Polyangia; order Polyangiales; family Polyangiaceae; genus JAJDAH01. Next base: position 65,020 of record CAZARU010000011.1, on the reverse strand, counting down.
CGTGGTTCTTCATCGGTCCGGGGGACGAGAGGCTCGCGGTGCTCCTGCAGATCTACGTGGGTACTCAGGCGTCGGTGTGGTTGTTCCTGGGTGGCGCCATGCACGCGGACATCGTCGACTACGACGAGCTCCACACGGGCAAGCGGCGCGAGGCGCAGTACAGCGCGCTCTGGTCGATCATCCCGAAGTTCGCGCTGATCCCCGGCGCATCCATTCCCGTCGCCATCCTCGCGGCGTCGGGCTACGTGCCCAACCAGCCGCAGACTCCGGAGGTCGTCTCCACCTTGAGAGTGCTCTTCTCGCTCGTCCCGGCGGGGTTCAACGCGCTCGGACTGTCGCTCATGTGGTGGTATCCGCTCACCGAGGCGGTGCACGCCGACGTTCGCCGGGGCATCGCAGCTCACGAGCGCGGCGAGACCGCCCGCGATCCGATCACGGGGGCCGACGTGCCGCCGCAGAGCGCGCGGGAACTCGACGAACGCGAGGCCTGGCTGCTCGACACCTTCTCCGTCCGCGAGCTCCGGCACGCGATCGCTCACGGAGCGACGGTGCTCGTCCGCGGGGTCGTGATCCGAATCGCAGCCATGGGCGCTGCCAGTGTCACGGGTGCAGTGGCGGCGATTCACCTCGTGACCGACGCGGAACGCGACGCGGGTGTGGGCCCCGCGCTCTGCATCGTCCTGTCTGGGCTGGCGCTCGCGGCCACCCTGTTTCACGCGCTGCGGGTGCGCCCGGCCCTCGCGCTCGCGCGGCAGGGGCTGGACGGCGCCGTCGTGCAGCGTCATCTCGCCGAAGTGGCCAGACTGCGCGGCGAGATCGCTTCGGCCCCGCAGCGCTGAGCTCCAGCACGCTACGCCGGGGGCGGCAGGCTGGACCGCGCCGCGAAGCCGGACGCCGGCCCACCTCTCCGGTGGTCGGCCGCGGCGAACGTCTGGGCCGTCGCCGCGGCCCACGCGCGGGCGTAGGCTTCCGGCACCGCGTCACCGAGGAGCTCGCCGGGCTCGAGGTAGTCGAACATCTCGCCGTAGTGGAGCACGCGCGTCGGGCTCACGCGGCGGTGGATGTGCCAGGGGCGCAGCTCGTGCGGGTGCTCGAGGCCCGCGGCGGCGATGAGCTCGACGAACGCCTCCACGGTGTTGTGCTGAAAGTGCCGCACGCGCTGGGCCTTGTCGTCTGCGACGAGGCCGACGACGAGTGCCGGGTTCTGGGTGGCGACGCCGGTCGGGCATCGGTTGGAGTTGCACTCCTGCGCCTGGATGCACCCGAGGGCGAACATCATGCCGCGTGCGCTGTTGCACAGGTCCGCGCCGATCGCGATCTTGTGCGCCAGATGGAAACCGGTGATCACGCGGCCGCTCGCGATGACCCGGATTTCGCTGCGCAGCCCGCATCCGACGAGCGCGTTGTGGACGAAGATGAGCGCCTCATCGAGGGGCGTGCCGAGCACATTGGTGAACTCGAGCGGGGCGGCCCCCGTTCCCCCCTCGCCGCCGTCCACCGTGATGAAGTCGGGCTTGATCCCGGTCTCCAGCATGGCCTTGCAGATTGCGAAGAACTCTCGGCGCTTGCCCAGGCAGAGCTTGAAGCCGATGGGCTTGCCGTCGCTGAGGTCACGGAGACGACGGATGAAGTGGCAGAGCTCGATGGGTGTGGAGAACGAGGAGTGGGTGGGGGGTGAGAGCACGTCCTTGCCCATCGCGACGTGCCGTATCTCCGCGATCTCTAGCGTGACCTTTGCCGCGGGGAGGATTCCTCCGTGTCCGGGCTTCGCCCCCTGGGACAGCTTGATCTCGATGAGCTTCACCTCTGGCCGGAGCGCGTTCTTCCGGAATCCCTCCCCGTCGAAGTTTCCGTCTTCGTCGCGGCATCCGAAGTAACCCGTTCCGATCTGCCAGCACAGGTCACCCCCGGCGAGGTGATAGGGACTGATGCCGCCCTCTCCGGTGTTGTGGAAGAAGCCCCCGAGCTTGGCCCCGAGGTTGAGCGCCCGGATGGCGTTCTTGCTGAGGGAGCCGTAGCTCATCGCCGAGACGTTCATCACCGCGGCCGAGTAGGGCTGCTTGCACTCCGGTCCCCCTATCAGCACGCGCGGGTGGTCCGCCGGTGGATGCTTCGCCGCCAGGGACGGGTTCATCCACTCGTAGCCCACCGCGTAGACGTCGTGCTCGGTGCCGAAAGGGACGGTGTCGCGCACGTTCTTCGCGCGCCGATAGGCGACGTTGCGCAGCTCGCGATTGAAGGGCCTTCCGGAGCTGTTGGACTCGACGAAGTACTGCTGCAGCGCCGGTCGGAGTTCTTCGGCGAGGTACCTGAAGCGCGCGGCCACCGGGAAGTTTCGGCGGAGGGACTGCTCCTTCTGAAGCATGTCCTGGGCGCCCAGCACCGCGAGGGGAACCAGCGGCACGAGGAACCACACCGCCGGCGTCCAGACCGTCCAGAGGCCCGCGACGCCGGCGAACGCCGCGAGGCAGATGCCCACGAACCACGCTCTCCCGTTCATTCGCCCAACGGTGGGAGTGATCGGGTCCAGACGTCAAGCGCCACACCCGGTGCAACGACCGTCGGTGGCCCCCTCGGACGGAGCGAACTTGCGCTCCGCGGGAGTCTTCGGTAATCCCTGGGCGTGGCGCTGCTGAACGTCGGGGACACCGCTCCGGACTTCGAGGTGCTCGCGCACACCGGCGAGACCATCCGGCTCTCGGCCCTGTCGGGCCGATCCGTCGTGCTCTGGTTCTACCCGGTGGCGGATACCCCCGGGTGAACGATCGAGGGTTGCGGGTTCCGCGACCAGATTGACGAGTTCGCCGCGCGCGGCGCGGAGGTCCTCGGTATCTCCGTGGATTCGGTCGAAGCCAACCGCGCGTTCGCCGAGAAGCATGCGTTCCCGTTCAAGCTGCTCTGCGACACGGATCGCGCCATCGCGATGGCCTACGGCGCGGTCGACGATCCGAACGGCATCGCTCGCAGGATCAGCTACGTGATCGGGCCCGACGGCAAGATCGTCGCGGCGCACGGGAAGGTGCACGTCAAGACGCACGCGTCGGACGTGCTCGCCCAGATCCCCGGCTGATCTCGGTCGCTCGTCAGCGACGGCTGATGAAGAGAATCGCCGAGGACGTGCCGGCGGCGATCTTCGCGGCGAAGCTTCCGAAGACGCGACGCCCCTCCTGGTCCTTCTGCAGGCCGATCACGAGAAGGTCGTGATCGTCGGCCCGGTCCGCGATCGCGCCCGCTGCGTCGTCGCTGCGGACGACCTCGACGCTGGAGCGCGCGTGCGACTGGTCGGCAGCCACGCGCTCGAGGGTTCGGCGCGCCTCGACCTCGCGGTGCTCCGGCGCGCCTTCCGGGACCACAGTGATCCAGGTGATGTCGGTCAGGCCCGTCCGCACCAGGCTGCCGAGCAGCCTGGCCCTGACCTCGAACTGCTCCCCGCGGCCCGCAAGTGGAACCAGCACGCGTCGGGCCTGGCGCGGAGTCCAGTTCGCCGGCGTCCGGAGGAACATCACGTCGCACTCGACCTCGTTCAGGAGCGTCTCGAGGTGCCCCCCGGCGATCCGCTCGGTCGCTTCGCCCAGACCGAGGAGTAACCCTTCGCACCTCTGGGCGCTCGCCACCCGGCCAATCTCCGACCACGGCGCGTCCGCCACGGTCATGAGCGCTTCCGGCCGGTGTCCTGCGCGAAAGCACGTCGTCAGTGCTTCCCGAAGCAGCCCCTGGGTGGCGTCGATGGAGCGCGGGCCGGACTCTTCCTCGCGGTCGTCCGGCGGTCGAATGACGCTCAAGAGCATCACCCTGCCGACGCGTGGCGGGGCCAGGGCCGCGGCGATGCCCACCATGGCCGCGGCGCTCGCGGGATTCGCGATGGGGACGAGCACCGTCGGGTTGCGTCCACGAAGGCGCGCGAGGGACGGGTCGTGAGCTTCTGCGAATGCGTCGAAGGTCTGCGCGCGACTCGAGAACAAGGCGAAGTAGAGAAGCACCCCGAGGCCGAGCCAGACCGCCGTGATGCCGCCTGCGGCGGGGACGGCCACCGCCTGGAAGACGGCCATCCCCGCGCAGGCGAGGCCGCCGGTGATCGGAACGAGGGGAAACCACGGCGTCCGGTACGCAGGAGGCTTCGGAACGGCCGTCGAAACCACGCTCGTACGATCACTCGATCTTCGCCGAGCCAGGATCGCCGTCCAGTGGGCGAGCGCGAAGGCGACGAGGAAGATCAGGCTCGCAGCCGCACCCGCCGCGGCCAGGTCCGGGACCATGAGGAGGATCGCCGTCAGCGCCAGGGCCGTGGCGTAGATCGCCATGAGCGGAGTGTTTCGCCGGGGATGGATCTGCCCGATGACCGCGGGGAGCGTCCTGTCCGTCGCCATGGTGAGGGCCACTCGCGACGCGGCCAAGAGGTTGGCCTGCAGCGCCGACAGCGTGGAGAGAATCGCGGCCACGACGACGAGCCAGTAGCCCGGCGCACCCATGTAGTTGCGGACGGCAAGGGCCATGACCGTCTCGGGATTCGCCGTGCTCATGGCCGTGATGTCGCTGCCCGGCGTCACACCCACGGTCGCCACGATGAAGAGCAGCGGCAGATAGATGACGATCGCGGCGCCCAGTGACAGGAGCATCGCGCGCGGAATCGTCTTCTCCGGATTCTTCACCTCGCCGGCGACCGCCGCGATGAGGTCGAAGCCCTGCAATGCAATGAACGTGAAGCCCATGGCTTCGAGCAGACCCGTCGAACCTCGCGGCAAGAAGGGTGTGAACGAGCCTGCGACGTCCGTCGTGTCGTTCTTCGCCAGGGCCCACAGCCCCGCGACGATGAGGACCGCGAAGACGACGACCTTGCCCCAGGTGGCCCACTCGCCACCGCCCGTCGCCTTGCGGATGAGCGACACGGTGTAGACGGTGGACGCCGCGAGGGCGAGCGAAACGGCGACCGTTCGCGCGCCGAGCCATTCCGGTGGAGCGCTTCCCGTCGCGCGCCACGCCTCGGCGATCACCGGAACGGCGTACGAGGCGAATCCGAGGGCGTACAGGACGGCGGCCACGATGTACGCGAACCAGAGGATCCACCCGACGGTGAACGCCGCTCGGACCGACAGGACCTTCTTCGCGAACGTGTAGGCTCCCCCGGACTCCGGGAACGCGGTGCTCATCTCCGCGAAGCTGAGGGCCGTCAGCACGGCGATGAACCCGTTGACGGCGAACGCGGCGATCGCGCCGGGCCCCGCCGCGCGGAATGCCACGCCGGCGAGAACCAGGATCCCACCACCGACGATCGCGCCGACGCCGACCCCGGTGGCGCCCACCAGGCCGATGGTGCGTGCGGGCCCCGTCTCCGGCGACGTGCCGTCGTTGCTCACGTTCCGGACGATGAGCGATCACCGCCGAAACCCCGGCGGAAGGCGACGATCTTCGAGCTTCTCACGGACCGGGGTCATCAAGGTCACGGTCCACGGGATTCGTCAAGCGTTTCGCCCTCTCCGGTTGCGTGCGGGTTGCGTGTCCCACGGTGGGCTGCGACGGCGTACACTTTCGCCCAGGTGTCGCCCCCCGTGTTCCGGACGAGCGTACTGGTCGGCGTTGCGGTGGTCGCTTCCGTCACCGCGGCCGCGAGCTGCACGCTCGACACGGAAGGGTCCGCAGCCACCGGTGACGTGCCCGATGGGTCCGCCGGAGCAGGGTTCGGCGCGTTCGGTGGCGTCGGGGGCCTCTCTGGCGCCGGAGGCGTCTCCGATGCGAGTGAAGCCGGCGGCTCCGGCGGTTCGGGCGGTGCGATTCCCATCCCGGACGGAGGATGCTTTCCCGGAACCAAGCCGTGCAACGGGGTCTGCGTTCCCCTGGCGGACCCCGCCTACGGATGCGGTCCCACGACGTGCGAGCCGTGCGCTCTGACGAACGCGACGGCCCGCTGCGAAGCGCAGCAATGTCGTGTGGAGCTCTGCGCTTCGCCGCACGAAGACTGCAATCAGGATCCCCTCGATGGTTGCGAGAGCAACCTCCAGCTCGATCCGACGCACTGCGGGACGTGCACGACCGACTGCATCGCGCAGTTCGGACCGAGCCAGGAGTGCAGCGCCGGACAGTGCCGTGTGTCGTCCTGCCCCGGAACGACCCGCGACTGCAACCTGATTCCTGCGGACCTCTGCGAGATCGACACGGCCACGGACGTCGCGAACTGCGGGTTCTGCAGCAACGCCTGCAACCTCGCGCACTCGGTGGAGCGTTGCGTCGCCGGACAGTGTGACATCGCCTCGTGCAGTGGCGACTGGGGCAACTGCGACGGGAACGTCGGCAACGGTTGCGAGACGGACACGGATCGGGACGTCGCGCACTGCGGGATGTGCGGGCGCGCGTGCAACGCGACCGGCGGCACGGCGACGTGCAGCAACGGCAACTGCGGAATCGTGTGCCTCTCGAGCAGAGGCAACTGCGACGGGAACGTCGGCAACGGCTGCGAGACCAACACGACGAACACCACCGCTCACTGCGGCGGCTGCGGCCAGGCGTGCAGTACCAACGGGGCGGTGCCCACGTGCTCGAACAGCTCGTGCACCCTCGCGTGCGTCGCCACCCGCGGCAACTGCGACGGGAACGTCGGCAACGGCTGCGAGACGTCGTTCGTGACCAACCCGGCGCACTGTGGCGGCTGCAATCGTCCGTGCTCCACGGTGGGTGGCACGTCGACGTGCGTTCAGCAGGTGTGCGTCATGGCCTGCAACCCGGGTCGCGGCGACTGCGATGCCAACGTGGGCAACGGCTGCGAGACGGATACGACGGCGAGCACCGCACACTGCGGCGCTTGCAGCCAGCCGTGCAGCACGGCGGGTGGCACGCCGACCTGCGTCGCCGGTGCGTGCCAGATCGCGTGCAGCCCGGGCCGCGGCAACTGCGACGGCGACGCCGGGAACGGATGCGAGGTGGACACGGCGACGAGCATGCCGCACTGCGGTGGGTGCAATCAGCCGTGTGTCGCACCGCAGACTTGCACCGGCGGGGTCTGCATGTGACCCGAGCGCGGACGTCAGAAGCGCTTTGCCCAGCGATGCAGGATGCCGAGGAACGCGTACGGGCCGTGGAACGTACCCAGGGCATCGGGGCTGTCGATGACGGCCGAGAAGGCTCCCATGGCGTCGAGAGTGGGTGACAGCTCCAGGAGAAAGAGCGGCCCCGCGCGCAGGACGTTCCTGGGTCGCCCGGGAAGGACCACGTACTCGGTGATCAGGCCTGCCTTGAGCTTCTGCGCTTCGCCGAAACCGTAGAAGTAGCCGAGGCGCGTGTTCATCGCGAAGGGCGGGGCCACGACGGCTCGAATTCGCTCCTCGAAGACGTGGCGGTCGCGCGGCGCGTCCACCATGAGCGGGTGCACCTGTGCGTAGGCTATCCCGTGGAGCACGGGCGCCAGCGCCGAGATCTCGTGCTCGACGACGTTGTAGGTGGAGCGTTCGCCACCGCCGTCGAGAGAGAGGTCATCGCCCGTGTGCCGGTCGCTCGGAGCCAAGAAGCGTCTGTCGAACGGGTAAACCGTCCGGACGCCGAGGAACGCGTCCAGGAACGGGAACGTTGCGCGCCAGCCGAGGTAAGGCGAAGTGAAGCTGTTCGTCGTGGTCACGTAGGCATCTATCGCGACGTACTTCCAGTGCGGTGAGCCGTACCCGAGCATGACGCGGGGCCGCACGTAGATGATGCCCAGATCGGTCGTGCCGGACACGAAGTACGTGTCCTGGTCCGATTGCCACGGGGAGAGACGGCGCTCCGGGGCCGCCGGCGTGCGCGTCGCCAGAACGTCTGCCGCGTTCGACGGCTGCGCACGGACCGAGGCGCTCGTGCCCGCCATCGCGAGCGCCACGCTGGCCGTCGCCAGTGCACGCATGAAGGAGCTGACCAACGAAGGAATAGCGCGCCTCTTGTCACCTGAGAGGCCCAGTGTCCAGTCTTCGCCCGCAGATCTGGCGGGGGTCCAGGCTTCGGGGCCTCACTTCCGGGGCGTGGTCGCGCCGGAGTCGCCGTCCCCGGCGTCGGTCGTGTCGGCGCCTTCGTCGTCCACGTCTTCGATCATGCTGGCGGTGACGTCGTCCATGGACTGGATCATGCTGGCACTGACGTCGTCGACGTCACGCAGCAGGCTCGACCCTGCGTCCTCCACGTCTTCGATCATGCTCGCCGTCACCAGGTCTGCCGCTGCGTCGCCGGCTTCCGGGTCGAGCTGTGTGTCGTCGGTCTCCAGGGCCCCCGGTACGGTTCGTCGCTCCTTGGGAACGAGCTCGAAGGCGATGCTCGGTTCCTTGGCAGACGGCTCGGTCAGCCAGGGGGCGGCCGCGGGGCTCGATGGCGGAGCGACGGCCTCTGCTCCGAGCAGCGCGCGCGACACGTCACGACCGGCGGCGCGCATCGTCTCCGCGTCGGCCCACCGCGCCTCCTTGTCGAACTCGAGCGCACGGTCCACCCATGCGACCAGCGCCGCTGGCGCGGACGGCAGAAACGCCGCCAGGGACGGCGCCGGCTTGCGCATGGCCGCCATCAGTCGCTCCACCATCGTCCTGCCCTCGTGGACCTGACGGCCGGTCAGCGCGGTGAACGCGGTCGCGCCCACCGCCCACAAGTCGCTGCGGTGGTCGATCTGATCGGGTTTGGCCTGCGCCTGCTCGGGCGGCATGAACGAAGGCGTTCCTATGACGACACCATCCCGCGTAGCTGCGGCGTCGAAGGTGTGTTCCCGCAACCGAGCGAACCCGAAGTCGAGGATCTTGACGACGCCCTCCCGGGTCAAGAACACGTTCGCCGGCTTGATGTCCCGGTGGATGATGCCGTTCCTGTGTGCGTGGTGAAGCACGTCGAGCACGGCGTCGGCGACGCGAAGCACCTCCCCTGCGCCGAGCGGTCCGCGTCGCAGGCGTGCCTCCAGCGTCTCGCCCTCCAGGAGCTCCATGACCAGAAAGACGCCCCCCACGTCGTCACGATCGTCGTCGAGCGTCGTGACCGCACCCGGGTGGCCTACACGATTCGCGGCGTAGCCCTCCCGCAGGAAGCGATCGCGTGCTTCGTCGTCCTTCGCGACGTGGGCGTGCAGGATCTTGATGGCGACGCGGTTGCCGTTGCGGTGGGTTGCCGCGTAGACGGCCGCCATGCCACCGACGTCGATGAGGCCATCGATGCGCCACTTTCCGCAGAGTGTGCTGCCAACGCGTGCCTCAGCGGCAGAACGACTCGAAGACACGACGAGGGCATGACGATCCGACCGGCGATTCCGCCTGTCAAGCGGCGACGGATCGCGCCGAAGCTTGCCTGCAGCACGTCGCCGTCCGACGATGATCGAAGCGTGTGCCTTGCGCCCTCGCGCGCGCGACGGGACAATCTCACCCATGCGGTGCGTCGTTCTCGCGGTCGCGACCCTCTCGATCGTTCCGGCGTGTGGCTCGAGCGGTGAGGCGGACGGCGGGCGAATCGCGAATCGCGCGGACGCGGCGTCCGACGCCAGTAGCGGTGACGGCCCCGCAGCCGACGGTGTGGCGCCCGATGCGCGCGCGCCGGACGGTGCGGCCACGACCGACGCTGCCGTCGAGGCCAGCCCCAACGTGTGCGGCAACGGCGGCGCACCCTGCGTCGAGAACGTCGAGTGCTGCGCGGGCGATGTCACCGGTGGCGCATGCGTCTTCGACGGCTTCGCGCTCGTGTGCGCGCCGAGGTGCGCCGTCGGCACGGACTGCGCAACGGGCTGCTGCAGGGCTTCGGTCTGCGTGGCCGCCGCGCACTGCCAGCCCATGAGCTGCTACCCGCTGGGCTATGCCTGCGCCTCGAACGGCGAGTGTTGCGGTACAGGCAGCGGAGACGCGGCGTGCGTCGACGCGACCGGGAGTGGGCAAGGGTTCTGTACCTCCGTGTGCGACGACGACGCCGGGTGCCCCGCGGGCTGCTGTCTCCGATCCGGCGGTGGGGTGAGCGTCTGTGTGCCGCAGCATCGGTGCGGCGACGGCGGATGACGTTCCGCCCTGGCTGTGAACTTCCCGACGTGGTGACGGCTACCGATCCGTTCGGCTGAAGTTTTCTTGGCCGAGCGTCGAGCGCGAGGGCATTCACCTGCGCACACTTGCCCACCCGACACGACACGTGGGACCACGGAATCAGGCCAACCGCGCCGCCGGAGGAAAGAACCATGGGAGATCGATTCGGCTTCATCGCCCTGACCAGCGTCCTTTTCTGCGCTTGCGCCGCGGATGTGGAGCCGTCCGCGCCGCCCGACGAAGTGGGGACGACGAGCACACCCCCCGGCGTGGGTACTGGGCCCGGGTCGGAGAGCGCCGCGACGACCTTCGAGGGTGACCTCCGGACCATTCCTCTCGCCGTCAGCCGGCCGGAGCCGGGGGCGATGCTCCCCGCCGACCTCTATCTCGAGACGGACCGCTCGGTCTACGACGTCGAGCGCGACGCTTCGCTCAGCGTGTTGATGCACGTCGGCGCCGACGGTGTCTCGGTTCCACCCGGAAGGGTTCCGCGGATTCAGCGCGACGTGGGCGAGGGCGCCTGGGCGGACCACGCTCGCGCAGACGCGACGGTGTCCTTCGGGACGTATGGAGCGGGGACGTTCGCGCTGCTCGATGCAGGCATCGCCGGATCGCTCTCCGTCGGACGCTATCGCCTGAGCGTCGAGGTCGAGATTGCCGGCGCTGCGGGCGTCCTCCGCACCCCACCGTTCGACGTCGTGCAGCGGCCCGCCCTTGCCGGAGTGTGGCGCGGGAAGCTCGTCCAGGGGGACCAGCCGACCGATCTCTGGCTCGCGCTGGCAGAGCAGCGCCACGCCGTGTCCGGCAAGCTCGACCACGCGTCGTCGGCTGGGCAGGGACAGGTGGCACTGAGCGGGCGCTACGACCATCCCGACCTCATCCTGACGTTCGCGCAGAGTGGTGCGGGAACTGCCACGCTGCGCGGCACCATGGACGAAGCAGGGGGAAAGATCATCGGACTCGTGGCCGGTCACGAAGGGCACGTCGTGCCGTTCGCGCTGGTGCGGGTGCCCGAGTAGACCCGCCTCGCCTCAGCCGGCGAGGCGGATGGCGCGGCCCAGGCGCTCGCGCGCCGAGTCCTCCAGGGCGACGCCGCTCGACTCGATCTGCCGAACCATCGCCACGACGTCCTCTCGGGCGAAGCTGGGGCACTGCACGGACAGCGCTTCGAGCACGTCGAGCACGTCGTCCGGTGGCGGTACGCGCAATCGGCCGTAGAGTCGCGCGGGAAAGTTGACCCAACCCTCCTTCCCCGTGACGAGCCCGAGGCGCCCCGCGTAGATGGCCGCCGAACGCGCGAGCTCCGGCGCCACGGGTGCTCCGTCCACGACCTGGCCGCGCACCCGGGCCAGCGCGGGCAGAAGCGCGCGCTCGGCACCCGCCACGTCACCCTGGGCGAGCTTCGCGTCGGCGTCGGCGGCTCCCTCCAGATGGCGCTGGTGCTCGAAGGGATCGGAGCGCGGCATGGTCGGTCGAGGCGTGAACGAGATCTTCGGCGGCGGTCGCTCCGTCGTCACCTGGGGCAACGGCTGCGACGGTGGGCGAGTGGAGCGGCGCCGCGGCGCCTCGTCGCGTCGCGCCGCGTTTCGGTCGATGATCTGGACCAGGGTGTCGATGCCGTCCGTGGAGAGCCGCTCTCGAAGCCGAGGACCGGCACCGCTCAGCGGCAACTTGGCCTGCTGAACCAGGATGAACGTGGCGTCGCCGAAACGCACCTCGTCGCCCGAGCGCACGACCTCCGAGCCCAGGATTCTCCGGCCGTTGACGAAGACGCCGTTCACGCTCCCGTCGTCCTGAACGACGATCGAATCGTCCCGAACCAGAAGCACCGCGTGGTGTCGTGACGCGAGCGCGGTGTCCAGGACGAGATCCGACTCGAGGCTACGTCCCACCCGGAGCGTCCCGAGCGGGAGCCCTACTTCGCGGTCGGCGCCCCTGAGCAGCCAGCGCGTTGGCGGCGGCTTCAGGCCGTCGGTACGGCCGACCCCGTCGTCGAGCTTGCGCTGTTCGCTCACGCCCGCGGAAAGATAGCGGAAGCGTCCCTGGCGTGTCCAACCGTCGAGGCGATCCGCGCGGAGCGACGAGCGGGCGGGATCAGCGCTCGGTCGGAGCCAGCGACTCCTCGTCGAAGTAGTCCAGCTTGTGGACCGGCATGATCACGCCCGACAAGAGGTTGAGGAAGTGACCCGCAATCCGCTTGTAGAAGCGCGTTCCGAGCGTGATCGAAACGACGAGCGGCGGCGTGTAGCTCGATCGCGCGACCTCGCGGATCAGCGCCTCGCAGCGCTTCGACACGGCCCGGCCTTCCACGGTCAGCTCGACCGCGCGATCGCGATCGCCGTTGGAGAACACGGTGACGGCCTCCTTCGCCAGGTTCTCGACGGACTTCTTGATCTCGCGCAGCTCGCTCACGATGGGATCTTCCGGGAACGGGCCGCCCGCGATGTCCGCGACCTCCATCAGGTTCTTCGCGTAGTCTCCGATGCGCTCCACGTCCTTGACCAGGCTCATCACGAGCAGGGAATACGGGACGTCCGAGGGGGCGGGCCCGGACAGGTGCGCGATCAGACGCTTGCGGATGTTGCGCTCCAGCTTGTTGACCTTGACGTCGGTTTCGTAGAGCGCCGTTCGATCCGCTGCGGTCCGCGGCTTCCCCCAGAACGTCTCGCTCGCTTGCAAGACCATGCCCTGCGCGAGCTGCAACATCTCGGTGAAGGCCTGCGTCGCGCCTTGAAGCGAACGCGTCCCTCGAAAGATCGCCACCAGCTCCTTCAGCAACGCGACACCTCCACGACTAGAACGCCCTCGAGGCGAAGATTAGCAGCGCCGGAATACCGTAGAACACCGACAACACGCAGGCCACCGCCGCCTTCTTCGAGTCGGCGGCGAGGTTGCCGAGCTTCTCGGCCAGAAAGAGCGGAACTCTGCGGGTGGCCTTCACGGGAAACATCAGCGCCATTCCGGTCAGGTTGAAGAGAAGATGCACCAGCGCGATCTGCACGGCGAGCTGCAGGGTCTCGCTCGGTGCCGCCATCGTAGCGAGCAGCGCCGTCACCGTGGTCCCGATGTTGGCGCCGATCGTGATTGGCAGGACCTGAGGCAGGCTGATGAGGCCAGCGCCGGCCAGGGGCACCACGACGCTGGTCGTGATGCTGCTCGACTGCACGCTCACCGTGACGACCAGCCCGACGACGAGCCCGACGTAGGGGTTCGCGTCCAGCGAGCGCCGGATGTACGTCTTGACGCGGGTCGCCATGAGCGTTCGGAGCGTCATCACCAGGAAGTAGAGGGCGACGTAGATGAGGATGGCCGAGCAGACGATGAGCGCGATGGCGCTCCCTTGCTTCGTGGTCGTGACCGCCTTGCAGAGGTCGGCGACCGGCGCCACGGCCCACTTCGTGGCGTCCTTGACGGGGTTGGGCAGCTCACTGCCACCCCCCGAGGCGAAGGCGCTCGCCAGGTAGCGGCTGGAGGTCTCGAGGTACCCGGTCAAGAGCTCGACGGGCAGGAGGATCGCGACGGACAGCAGGTTGAAGCAGTCGTGGATCGTCGCCGCACCGAATGCGCGCCGGAAGTCTTCCTTCCGGTTCATCTGCGTCAGCGCCACCAGCGTGGACGTGACCGCGGTGCCGATGTTCGCCCCCATGATCATCGGGATCGCGCTCGAGACGGTGAGCATCTGGGCCGCCACGAGCGCCACGATCATCGACGTGGTGACCGACGAGCTCTGGACGAGCGTCGTCGCGAGGATGCCGACGACGAGCCCCATGAACGGATTCGTGGTGGCGGTGAAGAACGAGTCCAGCAGGCCTTTGCCCAGGCCCTTGAAGCCGTCACCGAGCCCCGCGATGCCAACGAGGAACACGAACAGGAGCGCCACGGCCAGAGCGCCACGCAACCAGGCGTTCGGCGTCGACTCCTCTCGCGGCGGGCGCGGTGCGGGGACGGATTCGACGCTGGGGGCCACGCGCGTCGTGGGGTAGCACGCGGGCCACCGCTGGCTCGGTGACGATGGTGTGACATCGACCGAAGCTGGTCGCAAGTGCAGGACTTCATTGACACCGCGCCGCTCGACCGCGAGTCCTTGAATCGGAAGAGGAGCTTCGCGCGTCGAACCTCCATGCCCCGAGCCCACGTTTCCGGTAGCGCCGCCGAAGCCCGACTTCCGCTCACCATGCCTCCGGAGCTCTGGGCCGCGTTGAGCGAAGCTCGGCGACGCGTGTTCCGACGCGCTCAGGAGGTGCTCGATCGTCTCGAGTTCGATCCCCATCTCGAGCTGCGGGGAGCCCCCGACCTGTTCGGAGCCACGCTCGGCGAGCTCCTCCCCGCGCTGCGCCTGCTCTACGTGATCGGCATGATCACCGTGACGCGCGATGCGGTGATCCATCTCCGCGCTCTCCCGGACGAGCCGCTTCGAGTGGTCGGGCCGGACGGCAAGCATCGATGGATGTTCATCGCGCGGCCCGTTGCCTCCGTGGTGGTCGCACCCGATCGATTGAACTGATACGGTGCGCTCGGACTCTCAGGGAGCCGAGGCCCATGCGCGCGTCGATCGTCACCGGAGCGAACCGAGGCATCGGGCTCGAACTCTGCCGTCAGCTCTCCGAGCGAGGCGACCGGGTCGTCGGTGTGTGTCGCGAACCGAGCGCCGCGCTGCAGGGCCTTCGCGTCGAGATCGTTGCGGGCGTGGACGTCGCGCTCGAGGCCGATCGGAGGCGCTTGGCGGAGGTCCTGCCCGTCGATCGGATCGACTGGCTCGTCCACAACGCTGGCGTGATGTCCATCGACGCCGTCTTCGACCTGAATCCCGCGAGTGTCGAGCGTCAGCTCGCGGTCAACGCCGTCGGTCCGGTCCACCTCACCGCGCTGCTCCTGCCCAAACTCGTCGCGGGGTCCAAGGTCGCCATCGTCACGAGCCGCATGGGATCGATCGGGGACAACTCGTCGGGGGGCATGTACGGATACCGCATGTCGAAGGCGGCGGTGAACGCGGCCGGTCGGTCCCTGGCCCACGATCTCGCCCCGCGGGGGATCTCGGTACTCCTGCTCCACCCCGGCTTCGTCGCGACCGACATGACCTTCTCCCAGGGCACCGTTCGACCCGCGGACTCGGTGCGCGGCATGATCGGCCGAATCGACGAGCTCGACGCCGCGAGATCCGGCACGTTCGTGGACTACCTCGGCGCCGACCTGCCATGGTGAGGTGCGTCGGTACTCTGCTCCTCGCGTGCTCCGCGTGCTCCACCGCGGGCGCGCCCGCGCGGCCCTCCGCCGACGGGGGACCGTCGGGGGACGCCCCGCACGTCTCCGATGCCCCGACGGACGTCGCCCACGAGCGCTCGGAGACGTTCGATGCCGCAGTGCTTCCCGCGCGTGCGGCCGCGAGTTTCCGCGTGCAGCCCGGGATGGACGCGAGCAGGTGCGCCGTGTTCTCCCACATCGGTGCGACTGGCGACCCTCCGGTGACCCGGAACGACGCGAGCGGGCCCCGGGCGGTGGATGGCGAGGGAGCGAGCGTACGCTGCCGCGTCGGGATCGCCGGCGGGGGTTTCGAGGTTTCGGCGGCCGTCGTGACGCAGTCGGCGTCGCTCGAGATCGAATCACTCGGTGCGATCGTCAACGGTTCGCCCGCGTCGGCGGTGCTGCGCGTTCACACGCCGCAGGCCGGCGACCTGGAACCTGCGCCGGGGTCGTCCTGCACGGTGGACGTCGGGAGCGCGCCGCTCACGGTGGGCGCCGGGAGAATCTGGGCGGGCTTCTCTTGCCCCATGCTCACGGGCGGGACGTTCGCGACGAGCGCGTGCACGGCCGACGGCGTGTTCGTCTTCGAGAATTGCTCGGGCTGAGCCGGATTCAGCTCGGCGCCGGGCACTTCGTCGCGGACCAGCGCCACCGCTTCCCCGTGCAGGTCGTGGTCATGGCCTCGTCGAGCGCGCAGCTACCGTAGCTGCACGACAGGGCGTCATCCGTGCACTCCGAGCCCTCGTTCGGCAGACGCCTGGGACACTTGCCGCCCGGCGCCTTGGCGCACTGCCACTTCACCGACGAGCAGAACGTGGTGCACGGCGGGCACCCGCAGAGCGCGCCGTCCGTCGGGTAGTCGCAGAGCTGTCCCAGGCTGAGGCAGTCCGCGCCCGTGGCAGGTGGAGCGAGCGGGCACGTCGTGTCGCGCGCGCAGGTTCCGGTGCTGGTGCGCGTCCACTTGCCCCCTTGGCACTCGAAGCGCGGACGACAGCTCGGTCGGGCCGCGTCACCGAACGAGCAGGCGAGGCCGTTCGCGCAGGTCGATCCTTCGACGGGCTCCACCGCGGGGCACGACGGGCCCGTGGGGCCGCCGCCGGTACCCGAGCCGCCGGCGCCCGAGCCGCCGGCACCCGAGCCGGCGGTTCCGTTCGAACCCGCGGAGCCGCCGTCGGTGGAGAACTCCCCGCCGCCACAGGCCGAAAGGAGAGCGCAGCCCAGAAGTGTGGCGATGGCGACGCGTGGGTGGCGCGGACTCGGAGTTCGGTGCTGCCGTGCGCCGCGAGGCGCTAGCACGTCGAGTTCCAGGCCATCAGTTGCACGGCAACTGCATCGCGGGCATTCCGTTCGAATCGGTGGGGTCGGAGCACACGCCGAGCCGCCCGGTCGCCATGGTGAAGTTGGCGTTGTTGATGGGGTTGCAGATGAGCGCCTTGTTCTGGCAATCGTCGTTGCAGCCGCAGAGCTGTCCGCACGAACCTCGGTCACCGAAGCCCGGGCCACCAGCGTCGATGACGACCGTGAAGGTGTACAGGCAGAACGCATCGGCGTTCCCCGTGCCGGGTCCGTTCCAGCCGCACGCCGGCAGGGCCCCCGTCGTGCATCCCTCCGCGCACATGCTGGTCGTCCCGGTCGTGCCGAGGTTGAACGTGATGCAGCTTCCCCGGCAGGTGTCCACGCCGCCGTCGGGCGCCGGTGTACATGGCGCCCCCGTCGAAGCGCCCTGCGGGCTCGTGGAGGTACACAGCCCGGACTCGGGATTGCAGAACCCCGGTGTGCAGTCCGCGTCGGCGTTGCACTGGGGCACGCAGGCGGGAATGGTGTTCATGCTCTGATCCGAGAGCGGCGTGCAAGCGACCTCCTGGCGGCCGTGGCACTTGGTCGCGTTGAAGTCCGTCAACGAATCCGGGCCGAACGTGCACGATTCGACGCAGTAGGCCGCGGGATTCGCGGTCGTTCCGAAGTTCAGGCAGATGGCTCCCGGCCCGTAGCCGCTGCAGAGCGTCGCGTCTGCCGAGCACTCCGCGGTGCACAGACCTCGCGGCGGGCTCGCGCCGTCGAGGGCGCCGGAAGTCTGGGTGAGGCAGACCAATCCCGCCGTACCGCACTCGGCGTCGGAGACGCATGCACGCCCGAGCTGCGTCGTGGGGCCACCGGACGAGCCACCGAACCCCGTCGCGCCCGAGCCACCCACGCCGGCGCCACCGGCGCCACCGACGGCGCCGGCGCCACCGATACCACCGGAGCCGCCTACCGGGCCGGCGCCACCGACGCCTCCGCCACAGCCGTTGCAAACGCCCCAGGTCGAGTCCTGACCGCACACCTGCGCCCCCATGGCCGTGGTCGGGCAGGTGCAGCTTCGCGTTTGGCCGGGCACGCAGCTTCCACCGCTCGAGCCGCCCTGCGCCGACTGCCGCCCCGCCGATTGCGAGCTACTGCAGCCACCGACCACCGAGCCGACCAGCGCCGCCGCAGCCCCCAGCAAGAACAAGGTCCTCATGAGTCGGGCGGGTAGCACGGGACCCGCACCTGCTCAACGACGCCGTGCGACGCGACGTGGTCCCGTCCGCCCGGAGCGGGCGGGGTTCACCCGCGCTGCACGTGAGCCTCAGCGCGTAGCCGTCCCGGCCCCGGCCGACAGGAGCGCGGTGGCGCGAGCCATGACGCCGCGGGTCAGGGCCGATCGGCTTCCGGCGCGCAGCGCGGCCTGAGCGGCCCGTGCGGCGTGCTCCGGGCGACCCAGGGCCAGGTAGACGTGGCCCAGCGTGGTCCACAGGCCGGCGAGCGCGGAGTGCCTCGGCGGCAGCATCAGCACCAGCCGGCAGAGCGGCGCGAGTGCTGCTCGGTGCGCGCCGCGTGCGAGGTGAAAGGCAGCTTCCTCGTGGAGGACTGCGGCTCCTGGGGTCCTTCGCTGCCGGGCCATCGCGAGGGTCACTGTGTGCGGCGATCGGCTCCAGCACAACTTTCGCGCTGACATTCTTCGTCATCCGCCGGCCGGATCACCGCGCGGGGCGCCGCGCGGCGGGCGCTCCGTCGAACCCGGCCGCCGGAACGATTATCGTGGGTTCCGTGGGTCGAACCGAGGACGTTCCGCCGGCGCCTGCCGAGCCACCCGGCGGAGCGGACGACCGCGGGGAGCTCCCGACGGAGTTCGACCACCGCCCGCCCGGCGACCGCGTCGAACCGTCCACCCGGACCGATGTCTTGCGGAAGGCGACGCTCATGCCGTCGTCGTCCCTCGCGGGTGACGAGCGCCCGCCCCCGTCCGAGCTCGGGGCCCGCAGCTACGCCGGCTACATCATCGACGGGCGCTACCAGATCGAAGACGTCGTGGCCGAGGGCGGTATGGGCGTCGTGTACCGCGCGTCGCACCGCATCATCGACCGCACCGTCGCGGTGAAGATCCTCCGACCCGACTTCGCCGGCGATCGAGAGGTGACCGAGCGGTTCCTGACCGAGGCTCGCGCCGCATCGTCCATCGGCCATCCCGCCATCGTCGACGTCTTCGATTTCGGCGAGCTTCCCGACGGAGCGACGTACCTGGCGATGGAGCTGGTGGATGGCCAGCCGCTGTCCAGGCTCCTGAAGACACGCGAACCCGTTCCCGTGGCGCGCGTCATCAGGATAGGGCGCCGCATCGCACAGGGACTGGCAGCCGCTCACGCCGCGGGCATCGTCCATCGTGATCTGAAGCCGGAGAACCTGGTGCTGGTCGCGAGAGAGGACGATCCGGACTTCGTGAAGATCCTCGACTTCGGGATCGCCAAGGTTGCCAGGAGCCAGAATCGCCTCACCCGGGCGGGAACGATCTTCGGGACGCCGCAGTACATGTCGCCGGAGCAGGGCTCTGGTGGCGAGGTGGACAGCCGTGCCGACATCTACTCGCTCGGAGTGATCCTTTACGAGATGACCTGCGGACGGCTGCCGTTCGACGCCGAGAACCCGCTCGGGCTGGTGACCCAGCACATGTACAGCGCCGTCCCCCTCATCAGCGAGATGAGCCCCCCGCCACAGGAGGTTCCACCCGGGCTCGAGGCGATCATCCTCAAGTGTCTCTCCAAGCGGCCGGAGGACCGCTACGCGAGCATGGAGCGCCTCGTGGAGGACCTCGACCGACTGCACGACGGCGAGCTCCCCCTCGCGGTCGAGGACCTCGCGAATCGCGACGACGACACGCTGGCGGGGCGCGACAGGTTCGCGAAAGCGCTCACCGAGCAACCCTCGCGCCGCCGTGGGTCCGCGCTGCCCACGCTGGTCGTCCTCTGCGTCGCAGCGGCGTCGGCGTACGCCGCGTTCCGCGTCGCAACGCGGGACGGTCCGGCGACGGCCGCCTCCACGCCGGACCCCGTTCGCTCTGCCGCGCCCGTGCCGGCCGCGAACGTCCGTGCGAGCCGCAACGTGGCCATCGTGATCGATCCCATCGATGCGCGGGTGTTCCGCGGGGATCGCGACCTGGGCACCATGCCCGTCTTCGTCCAGGTACCCATCGGCGAGGTCGTGACCGTCCAGGTGCGACGAGAGGGGTTCGACGCAGCGAACGTCACGCTCGACGGCCGCGACCCGAAGGTCATCGTGCGATTGAAGCGGACGCCGGGGGTCGAGCCCGCCGTTCCCGTCCCGGAGTCACCGCGCCTCGAGGAGATCGACGTATCGCGGATGTTCGAGACCTCGGACGCGGGAGCCTCGGCGGACGCGGCTCCGGCGCCCACGCCCGCGCCGCCGACCAAGCCCCCGGCTTCCTTCGAGGCACCTGCACCGCCGGTGGTGCCCCCGCCTCCGATCTCGTCCGCGGCAACGGAGGGTCCGGCATCGCCGACCAAGCCCCCGCTCCCGCCGGCATCGAGCGGCTCGGCGCCCATCGCGCCGCCCGCGCAGCCGGCGGACCCGGTGCCCGTCGCTCCTGCGCCGTGACGGCAAGGGGCCCGCCGCGTTTGTGCGGCCTGCACGATGGTGCTTCCATCGTCGGACCATGGACTACGCGCAGGTCATGGGCGCTCTCCGAGCCATGGGAACGGAGCAGAATCGGAAGGTGTACGCCCGCCACGGCTACGGCCCGGAGATGTTCGGCGTCAGCTTCGCCAACCTCGGCAAGCTGAGGAAGTCGCTGGCCACCAGTCAGGCGCTCGCCGACCAGCTCTGGAAGACCGGGAACGAGGACGCGCGGATGCTCGCGACGATGGTGGCCGACCCGTCGGTGATGACGCCGAAGAAGCTCGAGGCGTGGGTCTCGGAGATCCGGCACTACGCCCTCGCGGACGTCTTCGTTCGAAACTGCGCGGGTCGCTCCCCCCACGCCCAGCGGCTCATGGAGAAGTGGATTCGCTCGGGCGACGAGTGGGTGGGCCGTGCGGGCTGGATGCTCCTGGCGGTGCTCGCGATGCAGCCCACCGGCCCCCAGGACCGCTACCTGGAGGCGTTCCTGCCCAAGATCGAGCGCGGCATCCACCGCGCGCGGAACAAGACACGCGACGCCATGAACAACGCCCTCATCGCCATCGGACTGCGAGGTGGCGCCCTCGCCGACCGCGCCGTGGCCGCCGCGCGTCGCATCGGGAAGGTCGAGGTCGATCACGGGCAGACGAGCTGCAAGACGCCCGACGCGGCCGCGTACATCGCGAGAGCGCTCTCTGCCCGGCAGGGGATTCACGACCGAGCGCGCCGGGCGTCCGGCGAACGGGCGCTCCAGGCCGCGAGCGCGTCGTCGAAGAAGGCCCGACCGTCGAAGAAGGCCCGACCGTCGAAGAAGACCCCACCGTCGAAGAAGACCCGACCGTCGAAGAAGGCCCGAGCACCATCGGGCAGCTCGCCGCGCCGAAAGCGGGCTCGCAGATCATGAAGCGCGCGCTTCGCCGCGCGGCCATCGTCTTCAGCGGTGGGCCGGCGCCGGCCGCGAACGCCGTGATCGGCTCCGCCGTCATGGCGCTTCGCCGCGGCGGTGCCGAGGTCCTCGGGATGGCGAACGGCTACTCGTACCTGGCCGACTACCGCAGAGGCAGCACGACGCTCGCTGCCGGGGAGCACTACATCGTCTTCGACGACCACCACCTGAGGGGGCTGCGCAACGCCCGCGGGATCGTGATCGGGACCGCGCGCACGAATCCGGGGCGAGGCGTGGAGCGCCCCGAGGATCTCGACGACCCGGAGCGGACCGCGGGGCTGCGGGCGGTCTACGAGGCGCTCGTGGACCTCGACCTCGACGCGCTCGTCTCCATCGGCGGGGACGACACCCTGAGGACGGCGAACCTGCTGTACGAGTTCCAGCGCCGCCTGCCGCCTGCCGAGCGCCGCGTGGCCGTCGTCCACGTCCCGAAGACCATCGACAACGATTATCGCGGCATCGACTTCACGTTCGGGTTCTTCACCGCCGTGGACGTGATGGCGAAGGCCCTGCTCAACCTTCGCGCAGACGCCCTCGCGACGCGCAGCTACTACGTCGTGGAGACGATGGGTCGCCGAGCCGGGTGGCTGAGCTATGGCGTCGCCATCGCCGGTGAGGCGCACCTCGTCGTCGGCGTCGAGGACGTCACCGGCCCGCTCGCCGTCGAGGAGACGGTGCGCGATGCCCGAACCGGCGCCGAGCGCACCGTGAAGCGCCTTTCCCTCGACGCCCTGGCCGACCGCGTGGCGGACCTGGTGGAGGCCCGGGCTGCTCGGGGGAAGCACTACGGCACCGTCGTGCTCGCCGAGGGGCTCGCCGAGCTCTTCCCCGAGGCGTTCCTGCGCGACCTGTCCCGGGACGAACACGGCCACGTCTCCCTCGGGAAGCTCGACGTGGGGAAGGTGGTGGCGAAGCTCGCGGGGGATCGCATCGAGGCACGAACCGGCAAGCGCGTGAAGCTCACCGGGGTCCAGCTGGGGTACGAGTCTCGTTGCTCGGCGCCTCACGCGTTCGACGTGATGCTCGGTTGCCAGCTCGGAGCGGGCGCGCACCGCGCTCTCGCGGAGCTCGAGCTCGACGGACACATGGTCAGCGTCGCCGGACAGCTCGAGCTCGCCTTCGTCCCCTTCTCCGCCCTGATCGATCCGAAGACGCTGCGCGCCGACGTCCGCTACATCCGCGCGGGGAGTGACTTCCATCGCCTGGCGCACCAGCTCGGCACTCGGCTTCCCGAGCGGGGGGCGTGAACTCGCGGACCGGCTGACCTCAGGGGGCCTCGGACCGCGAGAGGCCCCAGCCGACCTGGAAGTTGGTCGTGAACGCCGTCCCCGCTTCGCGGTCCTTCCGGCGCTCGTCCCCGCTCTGGCACATCGTGGCGGTACCGAGGCGGCACCGCGACTGGACCGTGCCGCCGAACGAGCGGCCCAGGGCGAACTCGAAACCCACCCTCACGCCTCCCTCGGTCACCCACTCGAAGGGGAGCGCCGCGCCGAGAAAGGACCCGTAGTCGCCGACGTCCGTCGTCTGGAAAGCGACGCCGGGCGACAGCACGAAGCCGCTCGAGCTGACCAGGGCGTAGCCGACGCTCGCCCCGAAGAGCGCCGTCGGCGGCGGCGAAGGCGCCGCCTCGAACTCGTCGACGGGGTCGTAGTCGGAGTCTCGCCGGTACTCGTCGTCGACGTCCTCGGTGAAGAAGATGGCGCGGACGGCGAGCCGGGCCCGGCCCGCGAAGTGTCCGCCCTGCACGCCGACGTTGAGGAAGTGCGACAGGCGGCGATTCCAGTTCAGGCCCGCGACCAGAAGATCGACGAACGGAGTGTTCAACCGCGCTGCCTCGGCCGGCGGTGGCGGCTTGGGCGGGCGGGCCGGCGCTGCCGCGTAGGGGGGCGGCGCGTAGCCGTAGGGCGGCGGGTAGCCGTAGGGCGGTGGGTAGCCATGGGGCGGCGCGTAACCGTAGGGCGGCGGGTAGCCGTGGGGCGGCGCCCCATGGGGCGGCGGATGGCCGTACGGCGGAGGGTACGCGTGGGGGTAGGGGGAGGTCGGCGGTGTCGGCGCCGTCCGCGGTGGCGCGCCGGCGTCCGGGGCCGGCGTTGCTCTTGGTGTGTCGCCGGGTGGAGGGCTCTCGCCCTCCTGCGCCATCGCGCTTCCCGAGGGGCCCCACGCGAGCAGCGCGACGACGATCACGTGGCGGCCGCGCATGCCCGTAGGCTGACCGCGGGGTTCACGCCCGTCAATGCGCGGCTGCGGCACGGGTTGTGTGCGGCGATGGGGGCGGGCACCCTAGCGCCGTGCGGTTGAGCGAGCCCCCCGAGCCCCTCGAGCAGTCCGGGGTGACCATCGAGCTCTTGCCCGGCACCCGCGTGATGCGGATGACGCGCAACGAGCAGCCGTTCGAGAACGTGAACGCGATGATCGGCGTGCTCGACGAGTACCTGGCCCAGACGCGTCTCGTCGATCGATCGCAGTACCGACTGCTCATCGACACGCGACGCATTCCCATGCGAGCTGACGCCGGGTTCGAGCGTGCGTTTCGTCACTTTCGCGAGCACAGCACCACGGGCTTCGCGCGCGTCGCGATCCTGGTGGAGACGGCGGAGGGGCTCCGGCAGGCCTCGGGCCACGCACGGGAAATGGGCGACCACGTCCGCGCGTTCGACGTCGAAGACGCGGCCATGTCGTGGGTGCTCGACGCGAGCGGTCGCGTCGAAGCCGGGTGAGCGCGTCACGCCGTGGAGCGGGTGCCCACGGCGATGCTCACCGTGGCGACGACGGCCATCGCCGCGGCGCAGAAGAAGACCGACGGGTAGCCGCGGGCGTCGGCGATTTCCCCCAGACCCAGGGCGCTGAGCCCGAAGCCGGCGTTGAACGCGCCGTTGAAGAGGGCGATTACCCGCCCGCGGGCTCGTTGCGGTGCGAGCTCCACGCCGAGAGCGTTCGCAGTGGGGTACGCCACGCCGTGGGCGACGCCGAACGCGGCGCCATACGCGAACAGCCATTCGACCTGCAGGTTCGCGGCCGCGAGCGCCACGAACGCGTACAGCACCAGCGCGAGCGCGGCGACGCGCCGTCGTCCGAAGAGGTCGCCCAGGCTTCCGAGGCCCACGCGCATGGCGACGGCCGTGACGGTGAAGCCCACGAAGAAGTCCGCCACGCGCGAGGCACCGAGGGCGAGCGCGAACGGCTGGTGGAACGTGAACAGGGCGGCGAACGTTCCGCCGCTCAGCGCCGAGGCGAAGAACACCGCCACGAGGGGCCGCGAGAAGAGCTGCGAGATCCGCACCGGCGGCCCGGTGTCCGTGGAGGCAGGCGCGTCGGTGAGCAGGGCGGAGGCCGCGAGGGCGAGCACCCCCAGGGCGGCGACCCCTGCGAACACGACGTCCCACCCGGTCGACAGGGCGACCTGCTCGGCGATCGCCGCCGACAGGGCGTTGGTGGCCATGTTGGTCGCGCCGAGCACGCCTATGGCCTGACCCGTGCGGGTCGCTGGCGCGAGATCCGTCACGATCGCGGCGGTGGCGTTGAACGTCAGGACGAACGCCGCGCCAATCGCCCCTTGAGCGACGTAGACGAGCGGTCCCACCTCTTCCACCGCGAGGAGCGCCGCAGAGGCGCCGATCAGCGCGAGGATCCCCGCGCGGAAGAGGTGGCGCCTGCCGATCCGGTCGATGAGCGTCGTGATCACGGCCATGGTCACGAGGGACGCGAACCCTGCGGTCGCGGTCACGCGACCGATGGTCGTCGCGTCCGCATGCAGCGTGCCGGCAAGGAACGTGGGCAGGATCAGGTAGCTGGACCAGCCGAGCCCGAAGAGCGTCTGCGCACCCAGCGCCGTCCAGACGCGACGGTCCGCGAGCCAGGAGCGTGCCGGCGCGGCGGGGGGGTGCAACGCCGTCATGGTGGCGACTTCGCACCCTCGAGCCATTCGAGCGGTCCGACGGCGAGCGCATCGGCGTCGAACGGCGCTCGCGCCACCAGGGCCCGTCCGTCGCCGGCCACGGCGAGCACGCGGCGCGACTCGACCTCGAGGTACCGAACCGCGCCGTCCAAACGCGCGACCACGGGCGCCACGTAGGCGGCGCCCTGTCCGACGACGACGCGTGGGCTCGCCACGAGCCCCTCGGCGAGCTTCTCGAGGGATCCGCTGGCCGTGACCCGATGAAGCGCGCGGCCGCGCCGAACGAGCGCGGCGTCCGCGCCCACGGTGACGACGGAGTCGCCCGGAGCGAGCGGCATGGCGCGGCGCGTGTCGAGGTCCAGGAGCGAGGTGCCGGGTCCCGGATGGACCGCGACGAAACGCGCCGGCGGGCGGCCGAGGGCGTCACTCGGAGCGCCGTCCAGGGCGATGCCGAGCTCGGTTCTGCGCGAAGGCTCAACGAGCACGAGGGGCACCGGTCCCTTCGCCGCGTCGCCGCAGGATGCGACGCCGATGGCGCGCTCGACGTCGAGGTGGAGGAGTCGCGCGCTGCAGGCGGGTGGCAACAGCTCGCGAGTGCCCGGCAAGGAATCGAGCACCAGTCGCCCCGAGGCCTCGCGAACCAGCAGCGCTGCACCCATGGGTGACACGAGGCCTGGTCGCAGCAGCGGTGGCCCGCCGGCAGCGCGAAACGCGATCGCCGTGTCGCGATCACCGTGGTCCATCCACACCGCGAACGGTGGGCGCGGACTCTCACAGCCCCGCGGACTCTTCGCGACGGGGACCGGCCACTCGAGGCGACCGTTGCCGTTCGAGTCGGTCCCGATGACGCGGACGACGATCCAGTCGTTGCCGGCGAACGCGGCGCGCCAGGGCTCGACGGGGCCCGGGTCGAGGTCGTGCTCCGCGCCGGTGGCCAGCTCGCGGATGACCACGACGGTCCGCTTTCCGCGCGCGGCGAAGTAGAGCAAGCGCTGTCCGCGTGGATCGAACGCCGCGGCGCGGTGCCCGGCGAACGCCGCGCGATCGTCCCGCGAGTCGGCGCCGAGCGCCGAGAGGTCGGTCTCGGTGGCGGCGCGCGTGTTCCGGAGCAGCAGGCGCCCGTCCCGGACGTAGACGACGTACGCGCCCTCCGCCGAGGCTGCCACGAACGAGTCCACGCGATCTCCCTCCCCGGATCCCTCCACGAAGTACGTCTCGAGGGTGTCGCCCGTGGTTCGCCCGTGCGCGTCGACGCCGACGGAGACCGAGCCGCTCCCGTCGGTGTCGCGCCTCGCCTGGCACACCATCGCCCAGCGGCCGTCCGGCGCGATCGCCTCCACGGTGACCGGGTGTGGCGTTCCCAGCAAGCTCGCGGGCTCGCTCGGCGACCCCGCGTCGGCGGGCGTCGTGGCGTCGACGGGCCGCGCCGCCGTGCCGGGGCCCCGTTGCGTCGCGGTGCCGACGGGGGTCGGTGGGGTCGTGGGCGCCGTCACCGGGCCGCACGCCACCGTGACGAAGCCGGCGACTCGCAGCGCGCGCGCCAGGCGGGTGGACCACGCGGACATGGAGGCGCGGAGTGTAGTCCTTCGTGCCGGTTCGAGGGGAACGCCACGCGACGTTCCGCGGAACCTCGGGCGCTCGTGGTCTCAGTCCGTCCCGCCGCCGTCCGTGGTCGCGTCGGGATCCGCTGCATCGGCCAGTCCGGAGTCGAGGCTCGCCATGGACGCGATCCACGCTCGCACTGCGGCGACGCCGTCGTCGTCGACGAGCTCGGTTCCGAGCGGCGGCATCTGCTGCACGCCCCGGCGCGACATGCGATCCACCACCAGGCTCTGGTCGGGCTGCCCGGGAGCAATCGTCTCGAGCTGCGCCAGGGGATTGCGCTTGCCCACGGTGGTCTGCCAGACGGGCGTTTCTTCGGGCGTGCCGAGCTTCGTCGCTCGCTGCCAGAAATCCATCGGGAGCGTGTCGAAGAGCGGGGACGTCGAGTTGTGGCACGGCCCGCAGTTCACGTGCAGGTAGCCCATCGCCGCCTGCGCGGCGGCGTCACCCGGGAGCTCGAGCGAGGCGGGCGCCGGGTTCGACAGCAGGCCCTCGGCGTCGAGCTGGCTCAGGGTCAGGCCGGGGCCATCGTGTGCCAAAAGTACCGCGGAGATCCCGATCAGCACGTCGCCGCTCTTCTCGTGGCAGGCGGCGCAGTCTCCCGTGCTGGGCACGTCGTGCGGCGTCCCGCCGGCGTTCTTCTTCCCAGCCGGGATCGCCTCGGCGTCCGTCTGGTCCGCGTTCCACTCGTAGGCGACCATCTCCCAGCCGTCGCCGTCCTTCTGCAGAAGGCGCGTCTCGACGCGGACGGCGTCGCGCGTGAACTCCTTCCACACCTGGGTGCCGGCAGGGAATACCCAGAAGTCCATGTCCGACGTGTCGATGGATTCGCCCGCCGGAAGCTTCACGAAGCGCCGCTTGGTGGATCCGTCCGACCAGAGCAGGTAGCGCGGCTCGAACGCGCGAACGCCGCTGCCGAGCGCCTCGGCGGCGATGTCCGAGTAGAGACCCGTCTCCGAGAGCAGCCGCGGCAGGTTCGAGCCGGCGACACCGCCGCTTCCCCCGCGGTCGCCGCCGGCGTCCGTGCCCGCGCCTCCGGCTCCTGCGGAGCCGCCGCCTGCCGACTCCTCGCCGGCGCAGGCGACCGCGAACAGAACCGCCACGAGGGCCGCCGACAGGCCCGGCGGAGCCGTTCGAGCCGTCGTCCGGTCAGAGGCCGAACGCATGCACGCCACCGGACACCGTCCCACCGATGCCGCCCATGAGGGAGAAGCCCGTGCCCGTGTAGATCATCCCGTCGTAGACCGTCGGCCCCGCGGCGATGCCGGCGGGGAGGTTCGTCGTCCACAGGACGCTTCCGTCGGCGTCGTCGAGGGCTCGGAGGTTTCCGTCCGCGGTGGACTGGTACACGACGCCGCCCGCCCAGGTGAGGCCGCCCACGGAAGCCGCGGGGTGGTTCACCCGCCACAGCAGGCGGCCGGTCTCGGCGTCGATGGCGACCACGTGCGTGGAGTTGTCCTGCGCAGCGAAGTCGAAGCGCAGCAGGTTCAGCACGGTCCAGGTGTTGCCCGTGGCGTAGATGACTCCGTCGTGGACGGCGGCGACGGTCATGACGCCGCCCCACGGCGTGGTGCCGCCGACCTCCTTCGACGACACCGCCGCCGTCCAGAGCGGCTCGCCCGTCGCGCGGTTCATGGCGTAGTAGTTGCCGGCCTTGTCGCCCACGCCCACGGCGGCGACGTCACCGGCCATGAACAGGTTCGGCGCCGCGCCGACGTCCGAGTCGTTGAAGACCGCCTCGCCCTCCGGAGGACGCTGGGTCGGATCACTCAGCCCGGCGAAGGTGAAGACGTCGTTGGCCGTGAACTGCGCGTGCCACGCGTACTCCCCGGTCTCGTAGTTCAGCGCCACGCAAGCGTCGCTCAGCGGCGTCACCGGGACGTCGTAGCTCTGGCCCGTGCCGATGTAGAGCAGCTTGAGCTCGCGGTCGATGACCGGAGACGACCACACGGAGACGCCCACCGCGTAGTCCGTGCCCTGGAACTTCGTGACGTCGAAGCGCCAGCGCACGGCCCCGTCCGTCGCGTTGACTCCGATGATCTCTCCGCGGAAGTTCTGTGTCGGCGTGTTGGGCGACCGTGAGGCGACGCCGATGACCACCGTTCCATCCACCCAGTGTGGTGAGCTGAAGAGCTGCGTTCCCGGATAGCTCGAGACGTCGGTGTCCCACAGTCGGGCTCCGGTCTCGGCGTCGAACGCGAACAGCATGGAACTGCCGGCCGCGAACACCTTGCCATCCGCGACGGTCACCGAGCCGGTGATGCCGTTGACGGCGTCCTCCTCCCACTTCACGACGCCCGACTTCGCGTCCGCGGCGCGGACCTTGCCGCGATCGTCGCCGAAGTAGATGATGCCGTCCGCGGCGGCGACGCTCCCGGCGACGAAGCCGTCGCCGAGTTCGAACTTCGGCCGGAGGCCAGCAACGGTCTCCTTGGTCAGCGTCTTCTCCGCGGGGTTGGAGCGGGTGTGCCAGTCGTCGTGGCCAATGCCGTGGGACCAGTTCATGCCCGTGACGTCGGCCGGCACACCGCTCTGCCCGCCGCTGCCCGCGGAGCCGCCCGGCGACTCTCCCTCGTCGCTGGCGCAGCCGGTCGCCGCGGCGAGCGCCGCGACGCAGTGGGCTGCAGACCCGAGGAGGCGACGCCCGTTGTGACGTTGACGCATGGCTTCGCGTCTATCACTTCGGACGCTTTCCGGCCACCGGGTCGGAGCGCTGGCGCGCGCTTCCCCGACTCCGGGCCGCTTGATGCGGGCAGCGGAGCGTGGCACGCCTCGCGCCGCGCGCGACCCACGCCACAGCCGGATCGCTGCGCCTTGCTTGCTCCCGGGAGGTCATCATGAAGAAGACAGTCGCATCCGCGCTCACCCTCTGCGTGCTCGGCAGCGCGTGCGGTCCCGCCGGCCTGCCTGCGACGAGCGGCACCCGTGAGTCGGGGCAGAGCGGTCTGATGGACAAGACGTTCGCGGGGCAGAACGCGTGCAACCCCGCGAGCCACGATAGGCCCTTCATCATCGAGTGGGATGCCACCGACATGTCGAGCTTCGAGGCGCTGGCTTCGAGTGATCTGGTCGTCGTGAAGTACGTCGGCTGCAACCTGGAGCTGCTCGGCGGGTGCAAGGACGACTCGATTCGCGGATCACTCGGGACGTACAAGGCCGTGGACTGGACCAGCGGCTCGCTCGAGAAGGTCGAGATCTCCACGACCGCCGAGCTCTACGCGAAGCTCCCGCTCGGTGTCGCGTCGCTCGGCGGGCGCGTCCAGGGGGGCGAGCAGTTCCGCATGGAGTACTACGTGGCGGGAACCCGCAGCGCGACGCGCCCGGAGGTCTTCGCGTCGGATCTCTCGAAGGTGCCCGGATGCGAAGGCGCCACGCACTTCGTGTACGGGTACAACCTGGGCGCGTTCGGCCTCGGCTCGGTGACCGAGACGAGCGCGGCGGCGGACGCCAGCCTCTACGGTTTCGGAGCCGGCGCGAGCACCTCGCAGAAGAGCAGCGCCGAGAAGAAGGGAGGCGATCTCGCCACCTGCAAGAGCGACTCCGCGAAGGAAATCGAGGGCTGCAAGGTCCCGATTCGCCTGACCCTGCGCGCCGTGACCGCCGGCGAGAACCCTGAGCAGGCGACGAAGACGACCCCCGACACCGACGCGTCGCTCAACGCTGCCGCGCGCCTCGAGGCCAAGATCGAGGTCACCGGCCAGGCCGGCGAGCACTGGAAGAGCGCCCAGACCAAGATGAACAGCCGCGACGGCAAGGGGTGCCTGGCCGAGCTCGATCAGCACGACAAGCTCGAGCCCAAGCACAAGTCCACCGACCCCAAGTCGGATCGCGCGCTGCTGCGGGGTCAGTGCCTCATGCTCTCGGGCAAGTGCGATGCCGGCAAGCAGCTCGCGCGCAAGTCGCTGGAGGCGAACCAGAGCGCCGCCATGGGCCCCGAGCACGTCGATCGCGTGGTGGATGCGTTCGCTTCGCTCCATTGCCAGGGCGCCATGCAGCCGCGCGACGCGCTGCTCAAGGCCCTCCAGGATCTGCAGCAGGGCGCCTACATGACCAAGAAGGACGTCGCGTCGTGCAAGAAGGCCTACGACGACGCGAAGCGCCTGCTCGCGACCGTCAAGCCGCGCGACGACGACGACACGCAGGTGGTGAATGCCCCGAAGTCGATTTACCACATGGGGGCCAACTGCGCGGCGCGCGCGGGCGACTGCGCCGTCGCCTGGACGATCTTCCAGGATGGCTATCCGGCCGAGAGCCTGGCGCAGGTGAAGGATCCGAAGCAGCGGGAGACGATCCTGCAGACGACCTTCGGCTCGCTCGTCAACAAGTGCAAGAAGTGACCGAGCGAGCCGGGTGCGGAGCACCGCGGCGCACTCGTCGAGGGGGCACCGCTCGCGCCGCCCGGCGGGTCTTCCTCGCGACGGCGCTCCTCGCGGGGTGTGACGGCGCGAGCCGCGCGCGCGAGCCGGGCGCCCCCGGACCGCTGCTCGCGCCCTCGTCGCGGTCGTCTCCCGCCGACGTGCCCACTCGCCAGGCGGCTCCGGCGGCGACACCCGCCGCGGAGAGCGGGGACGTGGCCCTCCTCGTCGCGTCGGCGAATCGCAAGATGATGCACGACGACGGCGCCGGCTGCCTCGAGGACCTGGGCCGACTGGAGCGCCTCGCGCCGAGCGTGTCCGGGACGCTCGTCGTCGTCCGCGGCCAGTGCCAAATGCTCGTGGGCAAGTGCCAGGGCGGCAAGCGGCTCGTGGCGGAGTACTACCAGCGAGAAATGAACCTGAGCGCGGAGCGAGCGCTGGCTACCGCGGAGTCACTCGCTGCGATGAGATGCCGCGGAGGGGACTCGAGCGAACGAGACGAGCTCTTGCGAGCGCTCTGGGAGCTCTCCGACGGCGCCTACATGAACCCGCGCACCGCGGCGGACTGCCAGCGAAACGTCGCGACGGTCCGGCGGCTCGCTCCGCGGGTGCCGCCGCGCGATCCCGACGACGGACAGGTGCGCGGCGGACCTCAGGCGCTGTTCCACACGGGCGCGGCCTGCCTGGCGCGCGCCCGGGACTGCGCGGGCGCCTGGCGCGTCTGGCAAGAGAGCCATCCCCCCCTGGCGCTCGAGGCGCTCCCGGAACCGGCCCAGCGCCGCGAGGTGCTCGAGAGCGGCTTCCGTTCGAGCATCGAGCGGTGCAAGGACGCGGCGCTCGGCAACTGACCCCGTCACTCACAACCACCACCCGACGCCACCGCGCAGGTGGACCGCTTCACGACGGGAGGGCTCCAGGCGGGGGTCCACCTCCACCGGGCGCGCGAGGAGCGAGAGGCCCGCGCCGACGAACGCGGTGAATCCGTCATCCAGCACGACCTCGTAGCCGGCGACGTCCGCGCCGAGGACGACGCAGTCGGAGTCACACGGCGCCTCGTCGTAGCGGTGGAGCCACGCGGCGCCGGCGCTCGCGACGTAACGATGGTTTCGCGATCCGAGCGCGAGCTGGACCATGCTCGATGGGCCGTGCAACCCGTACGCGCCCTGCACGCGCAGCCACGGCCAGGCGGCGAAGGTGTACGCCAGCGCGAAGTGGCCCACGTAGGGGAAGACGCCGCCTCCTCCTTCGCCGGACATGCGGTGCCGACGCGCGTGGGCGGACATGCGGTGCCGACGCGCGTGGGGCGCGGCAGGTGTAGCCCTCCGGTCGCGAGGCTCGTCCGGCGCCGACGGTCCGTCCAGCCACGCGCCGACTGCGATCCGTACGTGGGGCATCGGGGTGAACGGCTCAATCCCGAAGAACCGGCCGTGATGCACGGGCTGAGTCGGCAGCGTGACTCCGCCGGCGACCACGAACGAGACTCCTCCCGCGCTGACGAACTCGTAGCCGGCCGCGTCGATGTTGATCCACAGGCACGGCGCCGATGGCTCCCGCAGCTCTCCCGACGGCGTGATCTCCGGATCCCGGCCGCAGTTCTCCGGAAGGACGGCCCAGCCGAGGCCCGCGCCGGTCGTGAAGCGATGGCGCTCGCCCCAGGCGAGCATCGGCATCACGGAGAGGTGGAGTCCCGTGAACCCGTAGCCGACGCCGGTCTCGAGCTGGAAGACTCCACCGGTCGAGTACGTGTAGGCCCCGCCGAGCACGCCGAGCGGAGCCCCGAGGCCGAGGTGGAGCGCCAGCCGGTGATTTCTCGTGTCGTCGGCCCTCGTCGAAGCGGGTTCGGCGAGCACCGGCGCCGCGTGAACCGTCGCGACCAACCCGATCGCGAGCCGACGCCCGAGCCACTTCCGCTCCACCCGACCGAACCGGGTCACGGCGCCGAAGAAGTTCAGCCGCAGCAACTCGGCAACGGTATACCGAAATGCCCCCGCTACTTCGAGAGCCGGCGGATCGTGCTCCGCAGGTCGCCGATGAAGTAGACGTACGTGTCGTCGGTCGGGGAGAGGGCGACGGCGCCCGGCATCGAGACGTCGGCCAGCTTCGCGGGCTGGAAGGGCGGCACGTGGTCGATTCGAAAGAGACCTGCCGGCGACTCGCCGGTGAAGAAGATGCCCGTCTGGTCGACCGCGAGGCCCTCGAACATGCCGAAGAACTGTGCGCCGCTGAGGATCTCCGTCACGCCCCCGGTCTTCGGCGTCCGCTTCACCGTTCCGCTCGCCCCGGCGCGCTCTCCCCAGTAGACGTAGCCTGCCGCGTGCGGGTCCACGGCGAGCTGCACGGCCTCGCCCCCGGAAAGCGTCGCGATCGTCGTCGCGGTGCAGCACGCCGCCGCGGGTGCCCGCAAGATCCAGCCGGTGGCCCCGTTGAACGCCGTCCAGTAGACGAAGCCGATCAGGTCCACGGCGATGGCGTCCGCGTTGACGCCGGCCGGGC
This sequence comes from uncultured Polyangiaceae bacterium, assembly GCA_964487605.1. GTDB lineage: Bacteria > Myxococcota_A > Polyangia > Polyangiales > Polyangiaceae > JAJDAH01. The sequence continues at coordinate 31,564 of CAZARU010000011.1, read as the reverse complement.
CGAAGCTCGCCACGTCCGTCACCGGGCCTCCACTCGCCGGGACCTTCTTCACGCTGCTCCCGATCGTGAAGTAGACGAACCCCCCGTCCGAAGCGATTCGCCGCGCGCCCGTCAGACTCGACGCCACCACGGCCTGCGTGCGGGTCATGACGTCGACGCGACCGATGTCGCCCGCACCGGTGAGCCAGTGGACGGCGAGGGAACCCGCGGGATCGGTCGCGAGGTCCCGCGGATCGCTCGGGGTCGCGACGACGTCGAGGCTGGCGCTGCCGTTGAACTTGACGACCACCTGGCCGTTGCCGCCCTGGTTGATCCACACCGGACCCGCGGGCGTGACCACGAGATCGACGGCCGATTGGCCCGTCGCCAGATCCTCGGGCGTTGCTCCCCCCGCGCCCCCCGTTCCGCCGCCGTCCGCCCCGCTCTTCTGGCCGCAGAGCTTGCAGTCGCCGGACAGGCAGGCGCCCAGAACCTCCACCATCACGGGCGGAAGCATCGCCGCCATGAGCTCGGGCTGGCACTGGGACGGCGAGGAGCAGACGACCGGGTCCCGGCAGCCCGTTCTGAGCATGCAGCTCATCGCTGGCCCGCAGTCCGCGCCGGTGATGCATCCGGAGAGCTGCGCCAGATCGCACTGCGCGCACGCGCACGGCCAGCACGTCGCGGCGCCGAATCGCGACGCGCACATCTGCTCGGTGCCGCTCATCCAGGTCTGCAGGTCGCGGCACCCCGAGCAGGAGGCGCCCATCTGCGTGCACTTGCCGAGCGCATCCACCAGTGGGGGCGTCGCGTCGTTGCGCCCGAAGACGTCTTCGCACGCGCCCCCCGCGACGCAGCTCGACCAGTTGGAGCAACCGGCCTGCACCATGCACTGCAGGATGGGACGACACGCGCGCGACGAGCACTCCTGCGTGACCGTCGCACCGCACTCCGTGCACGCACAGTCGGTACACGGAGACGATCCGAAACGCTGGCGGCACGCGGCCGGGTCGCCCCCCGCAGCGCCGGTGCCGCCCGCTCCGGCGGCTCCGCCGCCGCCGAAGCACGAAGGGCAATGCCCCCGGTCCGCGCACGCCCCGAGCTGGTCGACGACCGGCGCCGCGACGTTCATGTCGGCGAGCACCGCGCTGCAGGTGGGCGAACCTCGACACTCCTCCGTGGTGCGGCACCCGTCCGTCGCCATGCAGGCCGCGATGGCGAGGCAGTCGTAGCGCGCGCAGTCGGTGGGGACCGGCTCCTCACAGGTCCTGCAGAGGCAGTCCAGGCAGCCGTCGCCGGGCGCCCGGGCAACGCATTCTGCGGCCGCGCCACCCGGCCCCCCATCCGCCTGGCCGCTGCCGTCGATCGACGCGCCGTCCACGGGCTGGCCAGCAGCACCGGCGCCACCGTCGGTAGCTCCGGCGCGTGGGCGGCGCTCCTCGATGGAAAGCAACTCCGCGCACGCGGTCGCGGCGAGGCCGACGCCGAGGAGCCAGGAGATCCGGCGGCTCCTCCAGGTGCCCTCGCGGCTCACCGCTCCCCGTTGCCGCTGGTGAGCCCCCATGGGCGGAGATTATCACGCGCAACGCCCGGTAGACTCGACCCCGCTCCGCCCGTTGCGGGAGCAGGAGAAGGAAGTCAGGTTCTACCCGTGGAGCCCGAGAGCCTGACGGTCCGCGGCCGCATGGTCCTCCTCGATGGTCCGTCAGGGCGGACGCGCCACCTGCCCCAGGACGAGTTCGAACTCGACGACGTCGACCACGGGAGTCGCGAGCGCGCTGGACGAAAGGACGAGCGCAATCAATTCCACGGGCAAGATCCTGGCCGGTTCGATTCGCGCCACGCTCTCCGAGTTGGTCATGACTGGCCGATCTTGATACAGCAGACACCCGCAGCAGCGCCCGTTCCGCCAGGGCGCCCCGGGCGACACGCCAGTCCCGGTCAACGTCGCTGGAACGCCGCGCGAAGGTCGAACTCGAACCCCGGCAGCAGCGCGCTGCGCAGGACGTCGGTGACCTCTTCCACTTCGGAGAGGCCGTCCCCCGTCCGCTGCTCGACGATCCCGGAGGGCTCGACGAGCAAGTACTCGCGAACTCCCGCCTGGGCGTAGAGGAAGCGCTTGGTGACCCGGTCGTAGGCTCGGTTCGCGGAGAGCACCTCGATGCAGATCGTCGGGATCCGATCGACGGGGCCCTCCGTGTCCATCGGCAGGGCTTCGGAGAAGACCATCGCGTCCGGCTGGACGATGCGATCACTGCCGAGTCGCACGTCGAGCGGCGCCTGCGCCACCGTGAACGCGGCGTCGTGCTGCGCGGCCCAGGCCCGCAAGCTCTGAACGAATCTCGCGACCAGCTCCTGGTGCCAGAGGCTCGGACTCGGCGCCACGATCACCTCCCCGTCGATCAGCTCCACCCGCTCCGACGACTCGGGGAGCGAGAGAAACTCCGCTTCGGTGACGAGTCTGCGAGCGGCGGTCGACACGGAGGTACTGTACGACGAAGTGCGGGTCGGCAAGAGCCGCCAGCGCGCCGGATCGTCGTGCGGCGAACGCGGTCAGCGCCTGCGGCGTCCCGCGGCGGTCGGAGTGGGCCGAACAGAAGGCTCCCCGAGCTCCTGCCAGACCGCGTGCTCGCCACGCATCCCGAGATCGGTGCCGAACCGACGAAGCGCTCGACCAGGTGCGCAGCAAGGTGGCCCGCCATGGGCGGAGGGTCGCCGCTGTCGCGGAGGAGAGGCTCGGCTGAGGCCCGGCGGCCGGTCATGGCCGGAGGGAGCCCGCGGTCAGCTCTTCTTTGGCCGGGACTTTCGCTCGGGCGGTGGACGTCCGCGGCGCGAGAGGTGATGCGGGGTCCGGGAGTCCATGACGGTGCACCTGCTCGTGCTGGCTCACCGCCGCTTCGTCCCGTTCGCACCCGCCAGCCGAACGACCAGTTCGCAGAACTCCACGAACGCGCCCGGGCCAGGTGTGTCCCGGGCGATCGCGTGGTACCGCCCCGGTTCGCGGGCCTCGAGCAACCACGTCTCGCCGTCGAACCCTTCCTTCGCATGCGGCGGCGCTTGCCAGAACCCGATCCGGCGAAACGAGTCGGTCACCTCCGTCCACTCGTCCTGGCTGAGCTGGTGGGCGATGCGCGGGTGCAGCTCCCAGAGCTGCATGGCAAGCGCGGTACGGTTCCTCCCGTCGTTCTCGACCCGCACCGCGAGCGCCGGCGCGCGCGACTGCACCAGGACCCGAAACGCGATCGTGGTCGATTCGCACGAGAGCGAGGGCTCCTTCATCGACCGAAGGAAGCTCGCGAAGGGTCCCGCAGAGTCGTCGTGGTGGCCGACCACCCCGGCGTCTGCGCCGATCCGCGCGAACAGGCCCGCCGGAAAGTAGTAATCGTCGCGCCACGGAAGCGCGCAGGTCAGGCGAGCGAAGTCCGTTGGCGGGCGTTTCAATCGCGCGGACGCCGAGCTCGCATTCGAGGGCGCGGGCGCCCCTTCGGCGCCGCCCTCGATGGCTCGGTCCACGTTCGCTTCGACCGTGAGGGCGGCACGTTCCTCCAAACACGCGAGCGCAGCGACCACGCTGCCGAGTCCGAGAGCACCGAACACCGCCGTCCGCGGGTGCGGAAGAGGAATCACGCGAGGCACCCCTCGGGGGAGCGCGCGGGCGGCCTGCAGCTCGGTTGTCGTGCGATGCCGTCAGGATACGCGAGATCGCGGGCCGCGTGCCGGTGTGCTCACCTGCGCCGTGCGGGGGTTACCACGCGCCACGCGGCGACCTGGACACCCGCACGAACGTGCGAGAACGCGCTACGCTCGGCGCGGAGACCCGATCGATGTGCGATGACGATACCGAGGCCGAGGTCGAAGCCTACCTGACGAGCCGGCGCCTCAATCGTCGCGAGGTGGGCATGGGAACCGGCGCCGTCGTCGCTGCCGTCCTGACGGGGTGCGCACCACCGCCGTCCCCTGCGCGACGGCCTGGCGCCGAGGCCAGTCCCGCGCGCGGCCCGGCGCCGGCGCCCGCCGCGGCCGCGACCACCGAGCCCGCCACTTCTGCCCCGGCGTCCGTGTCGGCCACGGCGAACCGCGCGGTCTCGATCACCACGCCCGACGGTGCGGCCGAAGCGTTCTTCGTTGCGCCCGAGAGCGGGCGCCACCCGGGCGTGATCCTCTGGCCAGACGTCGCCGGGCTTCGCGACGCCTATAGGACCATGGCCACGCGACTGGCCGGGCTGGGGTACGCGGTGCTGGCGGTGAACCCGTATTACCGCTCGTCCAGGTTGCCCGTGCTCGCCACTTTCGACGAATGGCGAACCGACGCCGGCAAGGCGAAGATCCAGCCCATGCGGCAAGCGATCACGTCCGAAGGCGTGGCGAAGGACGGCGCGGCCTTCGCCGCCTGGCTCGATCGGCAAGCCGAGGTCGACACCCGGAGAAGGCTGGCGAGCATGGGCTATTGCATGGGCGGCCCGTTTACCTTCCGCACCGCCGCGGCAGCGCCGGACCGCGTCGGTGCCATCGCGTCGTTCCACGGCGGCGGCCTCGTGACGGCCGACTCCGACAGCCCGCACGCGCTGCTCTCCAGGATGAAAGCCGCAGTGCTGATCTGCATCGCCCGGAACGACGACGAGCGCGAACCCGAAGCGAAGAACGAGCTTCGGCAGGCCGCGGCGAGCGCCCAGGTTCCTGCGGAGATCGAGGTGTACGCCGCCCAGCACGGCTGGTGCACGATCGACTCCCCCGTCTACGACGAAGCGCAAGCCGAGCGGGCCTGGGCGAGAATGCTCGCGACGTTCGAGCGTCATCTGTAGGGTGCGCAGCGGACGCCGCCGAGGCGCGCCGTCGCCGACGGTCGCCGAAGATCCCCGGCCGCCTCACTCCACCGAGGCGAAGAAACCCCACAGCTCCTCGTCCGCGAGCGATGGCGGGGCGTGGCCTCCCCAGGCTTCGACCGTCGTCGGGCACCAGGTGACGGGGACCTCGCAGCCTGCCAGCGGTGTGCACACGTCCGGCGGGAAGGCGTCGGGATCCGGCGCGGCGCAGCCGTTGCGGCCGGCCCACGCGCGCAGGTGCTCCACACCCTGGGCGAAGGGGATGGTCTCATCGCCGAGGCCATGGGACAGCCACATTGGCGCGCGACTGGGGCAGGAGGTGACGTTGCCGGTGCCCGCCGCCACGGAGGCCAGCGCGCTGTGGGCCTCGGCGCGGTGGCACGCCAGGACCTCGACGAAGCGCCCGCCGCGGCTGTGGCCCAAGCTGAAGACGCGGGAGGTCTCCACGGGCCAGCGGGCAGGGAGCGCCTCGAGCATGGCGTCGAAGAACGCGACGTCGGCGCCGTCCGGAGCGCGGTCCCAGCACGTGTCGCCGTCGCAGTCGGGGTGAGGGCGGCCGTCGGGGTACACGACGAGCGCGCGACCGTCGATCGCCTCCTCCAGGGCGAGCCCCTCGAACTCGCCGTTCATCGTGCGGCGCTCCGTCGCGCCGCTGGCGCCAGAGCCGTGCCAGTCGAAGAGGATGGGGAGGCCCACTGCACCGGCGCGTGGCACCGAGACGACGAAGCAGCGTGGCTCTCCGTTCACCTCCACCGAGTCGACGACGCACGTCTCCGCCGTCTCGCCCTCGCACGGCGGCCGCGCCCACTCGCCGACGAGCGTGCCCTCGTCGTAGCCGGGTTCGTAGGCCGCGAGGCACGGCGACGCGTCGGTCCCCGCGCCAGTCGTGTTCTCGTCGCTCGAGCAGGCGGCGAGCATCAGGGCGAGCGTGCAAGCCGTCGAACTGCGCACGGGCCGCACGGTAGCACTGCGGCCGCTCGCTGTGGCGGCGTACGCCCCTGCCCGAGCATGGCGTAACCTCAGCAGCCGCCCGCGGGGAACGCGGGGCTCGACACGTTCGTCACCTCGTCGCCGCTCAGGCTGTCGGTGACGGTGCCCTTGATGACGACCGGCTCCGCGCAGATGCGGCCCTCGTCGTCCGCGCGGAGGAGCTTCTGGTCGTCCAGCGTCAGGTGCACGTCGATCCGCTTGCCCACGCCGACCGAGACGGGCAGCTCCACGTCACTGGTCAGCGGCAGCGGCTGGACGAGGCCGGAGAGATCGCTGGCGCGCAGCAGGGCGAACGCACCGAGGGACACGGTCGTGGCGGCGCTGGCCGAAGGACCGAGCTCGAGCAGCAGATCGAAGCCGCCCGCGAGGCGCGTACCGAGCGTGACCTGCTCGACCGTGACCGCCGCTCCATCGATGCTCGCCGAGAGCGCGATGGCGGACTTGTCGCCGCAACCGGCTGCCAGCATCGACAGCGAAAGCGCAATCGGCGAGAGGGAGCGACGGAGAGCGTCAGCCAACGTGGTCGGCCATACCACCGGCGACGAGGTGCCGCGAGCGCGCGGATCTCGTGTAGCTTCCGGGCCCCATGCCCGAGACGACGCGGTTCCGCACCTCCGCCGGCCTTTGGCTGGTGGCCGACGTCGTCGGGCCGGCGGACGGCCGGCCCGTGCTGCTCTTGCACGGCGGCGGTCAGACGCGCCACGCGTGGGGCGGCACCGCTCGTGCCCTCGGGGCGCGGGGGTTTCGTGCGGTTTCCGTCGATCTTCGCGGTCACGGCGAGAGCGACTGGAGCGCGGACGGCGAGTACAGGCTCCCCGCCTTCGCTGCCGACGTGAAGGACGTCGCGCGGAGCTTCGCGACGCCCCCGGTGTCGGTCGGCGCATCCCTCGGCGGGCTGGCGTCGCTGCTCGCCGAAGGAACCACCGAGGGCGGGGTCTTTTCGGCGCTCGTTCTCGTGGACATCGGACCGCGGCTCGAGCAGTCCGGTGTGGATCGCATCCTGGGCTTCATGGGCGAGCACGTGGAGCGCGGCTTTGCGAGTCTCGACGATGCGGCAGATGCCGTGGCGAGCTACCTGCCGCACCGCAAACGGCCGAAGGATCTCGGGGGGCTATCGAAGAACCTCAGGCTGGACGCCGACGGTCGCTACCGCTGGCACTGGGATCCACGGTTCCTGAGCGGGCGGGCGAGCACCAACGCCACGTCCCTGGGCGACGAGCTGCTGCGGGCGACGCGGGGGCTTCGCCTTCCCACGCTGCTCGTCCGGGGAAAGCTGAGCGACATTCTGTCCGAGGACGCGGTGGCCGAGTTCCGGCAGCTCGCACCGCACGCGCAGTACGTGGACGTGCGCGAGGCCGCGCACATGGTCGCCGGTGACGACAACGACGCCTTCACCGAGGCCGTGGTTCGCTTCCTCGAGGGATGACGCGCCCGAGCCGCTCGACGCCACGCTGGCACAAACACGGATCGGCGCGTCGCGGTTCAACGTTCCCGTGTGGTCGTATCGCCGGAAGAGGGAGGGGCATCGAGGCTGCAGGTGCGCGAGGCACGCTCCTTGCTCGGATCCCCGCGCGATGAATGCATCACTCCAAGGGTTCGGGCTCGTGGCGTTGCTGGTGGTCGGGGCGTGCAGCACGAGTGGCGTCTCCACGACGGCGGGCGACGGCGGGGCTGGCGCGGCGGGCATCGGCGGGTCCGGGCAAGGGGGCTCCGGTGGCAAGGGAGGCTCTGGCGGTGGTTCGGGAGCGGCGGGTGCTCCCGGGCTCGCCTGCGAGAGCGACTCCGACTGCTCGCTCCACGGCGACTGCTGCAGGTGCGAGGCCGTTCGCGCGGACGCAACACCCGAGTTCTGCGAGGCGGCGTGCGACGTGACGCCGTGCGAGGGCGCAGGCGTCGTGACTGCACGCTGTCTCGGGGGCCAGTGCGCGGTGGTGCATCGGTGTCGCGAAGAGGCCGCCGGCTGCGTCGATCCCCCGTCGTGCGCCTCCGGCACGCTGCCCGTGCTCGGGCCCACGGCAGGGAGTCAGTGCGCGGGGATCGCGTGGACCGGGGACTGCGCTTCGCTCGAGAGCTGCGACTTCATACCGAGCTGCGCAGAGTGTCCGGGCGGGACGTTCTGCCTCGAGAGGACCATCGGTTCGAGCATGGGCACGTCGTCGACGTCCTTCGAGTGCCGGCCCTTCCCGCCCGGGTGCGGCGCGTCACCGACGTGCGAGTGCGCGGGCGCGCTGTGCGGCCCGAGCGCCCTCTGCACGGACGGCGCTGAGGGCATCGCCTGCGCGGTCGCCGGGTCGTAGCGGCCCGCGGTCGGGCCGCGGGGGGAATTTTGCGTCCCCTTCGTCGCGCAGGCGCACTACGGTGTCCTCATGTCCCGGCCCTCGTCCCCGACGCAGATCTTCCCGCGAGCCGCTCTCCTTCCCCTGCTCCTCGCGGGTTGGGGCTGTGGTGGAGAGGACGGAGCCGGAAAGCCGAAGGACACCTCGTCCTACGAAGCGACCATCCGGTGGACCAGCCACGGGATCCCGCACGTCGTGGGCTCGAGCCTCGCGAACGCCGGGTTTGGAGCCGCCTACGCGGAGGCCAGGTTCAACGTCTGCATCCTCGCGGATCAGATCGTCCGGGTCCGCAGCGAGCGCTCGAAGACCTTCGGACCGGGTGACGATGACGCGAACCTGGCGTCGGACTTCGGGATCCTCGCCCTGGACGTCTACGAGAAAGCCGTGGGTGGGCTGGACACCGTCTCGCAGGACATGCGGAGCGCGGTCGAGGGGTACGTCGCGGGCTACAACGCTTACCTGCAGGACACCCCGTCTGCGGATCTGCCGGCGCAGTGCGCCGGCGCCGACTGGGTGAAGCCCATCACCGCGCACGATCTGTTCGCGTACTACTACCTGGTGGCCCTTCAGGCCAGCGGAGGACGGTTCCTCCAGCCCATCGCCGACGCGGCGCCGCCGGGTGCCGCGCGGTACGTTCGACCGACGCGGTCCGCGCTGCTCGACTTCCGCACGCTCGATCTCGGGAGCAACGGCTGGGCCATCGGCAAGGATCTGAGCGAGAGCGGCAACGCGATGGTGTTGTCGAATCCGCACTTCCCGTGGGAAGGCAACCTGCGCTTCTGGGAGAAGCACGTCACCGTCCCGGGCGAGCTCGACGTCTACGGCACGGCGCTGGTCGGCGTCGGACTGATCAACATCGGCTTCAACCGCAACGTGGCATGGACGCACACCGTCACCACGGCGAGGCACTTCACGCTCTACCGGCTCGACCTGGTCGCCGGGAAGCCGACCACCTACCTCTACGACGGACAAGAGCGGGACATGAGTTCGCGCGAGATCACGATTCAGGTCGCGCAGCCCGACGGCTCCCTGGCGCCTCGTAGCCGCACCGTCTGGAGGTCTCACTACGGTCCCATGGTGAGCATCGAACAGCTCGGGGGCTGGTCCGACACCGTTGCCTTCACCCTGCGTGACGCCAACGAGGACAACTTCGCCATCGGGGACCAGTGGCTCGCCATCAATCGCGCGAAGAGCGTCCAGGACATCGTCGATGCCAACGAACGCGTCCACGGCATCCCGTGGGTGAACACCATGGCCGCCGACGACCAGGGGAACGTCCTCTACATCGACGCGTCGCGCACCCCCAACCTCAGCGCCGCCGCGCTCGCGGCGTACGAGGACGCGCTGAAGACCGACCTGATCACCGCCGGCGTGAACTCCTCCGGAGGTACGCTGCTGGACGGGGGCGACTCCCTGTTCGAATGGGTGGACGACGCCGCGGCGGCGCCGGGCCTCGTGGCCGTGGCCAGATCACCCCAGCTGCTCAGGACGGACTACGTCGCGAACGCGAACGACTCCCACTGGCTGAGCAACGCCTCGGCGCCGCTGGAGGGGTTTTCCCGGATGTTCGGCGCCGAGCGTGCGCCGCAGAGCCCGCGGACCCGGATGAACCTCATGATGCTGACGGAGCGGACCCCCGATGGCGCGACCGGCGCGGACGGGCGCTTCTCCTTCGCCGAGCTGGAGGCCGTTCAGTTCGTCAACCGAGCGTCCGTCGCCGAGCTGGTCCGCGAGGCGGTGGTCGCGCGCTGTGCCGGCGTCTCGTCGCACGTCTTCGAAGGTGAGTCGTTCGATCTGACCGAGGCCTGCGCAGTCCTGGCGGCCTGGGACGGCCGCCTCGACCTGGAGAGCGTCGGCGCGACGCTGTGGCGCGAGTGGGTCTTCGCGTTGCCCGCCGCCGCCGTCTCCGACGCCGGACCGCTGTTCGCGGTGGCATTCGACCCCGACGATCCCGTCGCGACGCCGAACACCCTGGCGCCCGCGCCGGCAATGGGCGCCGATCCGATCCTCGACGCGCTCGCCGCCGCCGTCCGGAATCATCGCGCAGCGGGGCTGGCGCTGACCACCACGCTGGGCGCCGCGCAGTTTGCCCGTCGCGGGCAGGAGATCCCCATTCACGGCGGTACGGGCCGCGAGGGAGCCTTCAACATCGTCGGGTACGGTGCCGGCAACGACACGCTGCTTCCAGGGACGACGCGAGGGGAGACGCTGGGCCCGTCGGGCCTGACGGCCGAGGGCTACCTCATCAACAACGGCGCCAGCACGATGATGGTGACGGAGCTGACCCCGGACGGGCCCCGCGCCCGGTCGGTGGTCAGCTACTCCCAGGCACCGGACCCTTCGGACGCGCGCTACCACGCGGATCAGACCCTGCTCTTCTCCCAGGAGCGGCGCCGGGACGTCCTGTTCGTCGAGGCGGACGTCCTCGGGGACCCCGAGTTCGAAGAGCTCGTGGTGACGGCGCCGCGATAGCGCTTCGCCTCACCACGCTCCCACGAGCTGCAGGCCGGCCGCGTCCCCACTGCCGAAGGGCAGCAGCGCTGCCGTCACCGGCAGCCTCGAAGGAGCGATGCGGAACGCGCCGTAGTGAACGAGGGTCGGCACGAAGTACCCGGAGACGTAGCCGATGAGGTGCCCGACGAGCACGTCGCTGGCGTAGTGTACGTCCGACGCGAGGCGCAGCGCCCCGGTAGCCGTCGTGCCGACGATGGCGAAGACGCAGGTTCCGGTGTCGAGCACGTCGGACCCGTAGAGCGAGAGGTTCGTGTGGTGTGCGCACATGAGCCCGGCGCCCGTGGCCGTGAGGGAGGCGTGGCCACTCGGGAACGACCGGAAGCTCTTGGTGCTCTCGCAGTTCTCGGAGTACCCGGGATCGCGGTCGCACTCCGGCACGTAGGGGCGGCGGCGCGCGGTGGTCTGCTTGAGCAGCACCGTCGCGAACAGCGTGATGGCGTAGGACTGCGCGTTGATGACGAACATCTGCCCGGCGACGTCGCTGCTCCCGCGTCCGAGCCAGGTGATGAGGAGATTGTCCACCAGAACTGGATGCGCGATGCCGGTGTAGAGCAGCACGTCGCTCGCGCGCGCGGCGGCGTCCCGATCGGCGCGCGAGCGGGCGGTCAGCGTCCTGCGGAGCGGCTCGTCGAAGAGGACGGGCCCCGACCACCGCGCGACGCCGGGATCGTCCGCGAGTTCCATGGTCAGTGCCGCACCCGCGAGCGCCCCGGTGAGCACCAGCTCCTGCCGCCCGACTCGTTTCCATTCGGGGCGCCAGACGAGGCGCTGATCGTCGTCGTCTTGCTCCGCGCCGGGCTCCGTCGGCGGAGGGTCGGGCTCCGGAGCCGCCGGCGCAGCCGCGGGAACTCCCGATGCCTCGGCCCCGGAGGTCTGGCCCGTCGCGCCGCTCGCGAGGGTCAGCGCGAAGCCGAGCGCCGCCGCGACCATGACGCCCCGTCGCTGCACACCTCGGCCGACCATCGACGGCCCAGCGTCGTTTGCGGCGCGTCACGATGCAAGCCAGCCCGCGGCTTCTCCCTCGTGCCACCGCCCGCAGGCCCCGTGGCCGGCACGTCGGCCACGAGCGCGCTCTGCGCTGGTCATCGCTCACGCGGCCCGCTACGTTTTTCCACATGGTACGAGCCGACGTCCACGTCCCACCGGCGGCCGAGCCGAAGTTCACGTCCGACGGTGAGCGTCCTGGCCTCGACGACGCCGGCCTCGCGACCCTGCGCGAGCAGCTTTCGGCGTGGCGAGACGGTCCGGTCGCCGAGGCCGAGCGTCGCATGGCGCCTCGCCGACCGCGCTTCACCACCTGGAGCGACATCGAGCTGCCCGACGTGCTGACGCCTGCCGACGTCCGCCTGGATTACGCGCGGGATCTCGGGCTTCCCGGCGAGTTCCCGTTCACTCGTGGCGTGCAGCCCACGATGTACCGCGGGCGGCTCTGGACGATGCGGATGTTCGCAGGGTTCGGCACGCCGGAGCAGACGAACGAGCGCTTCCGCTACCTGCTCGAGCAAGGCCAAACGGGGCTCTCCACCGCCTTCGATTTCCCGACGCTCATGGGTTACGACTCGGACTCGCCGCGCGCGCTCGGGGAGGTCGGGATGTGCGGCGTCGCCGTCGACACGCTCCGCGACATGGAGGTCGTGTTCGACCGCATTCCGCTCGACGAGGTGACGACGTCGATGACGATCAACGGACCCGCCGTGGTCCTGCTGGCCTTCTACGTGGCGCTGGCGGACGTGCGTGGCATCGCCCGGTCGAAGATCGGCGGAACCGTCCAGAACGACTGCCTCAAGGAGTTCATCGCCCAGCACGCGTGGCTCGTCCCGCCCAGGCCGGCGATGCGCATCGTGACGGACATGATCGAGTTCTGCACCGCCGAGGTGCCGCGCTGGAACACGGTGTCGATCAGCGGCTATCACATCCGGGAGGCGGGAGCGACGGCGGCGCAGGAGCTCGCGTTCACCCTCGCCGACGGTCTCGAGTACGTGAAGTGGGGCGTCGAACGCGGGATGAGCGTGGACGACTTCGGGCCGCGCCTGTCGTTCTTCTTCGACGTTCACAACGACTTCTTCGAGGAGATAGCCAAGTTCCGGGCGGCGCGGCGCATGTGGGCGCGCTTCATGAAGGAACGCTTCGGCGCCAAGGACGACTCCGCCATGAAGCTGCGTACCCACGCGCAGACGGCCGGCGTGTCCCTCACGGCGCAGCAGCCGTACAACAACGTCGCCAGGGTCGCCCTGCAGGCCCTCGCGGCGGTGCTCGGTGGCACGCAGTCGCTGCACACGAACTCCCTCGACGAGACCTACGCACTGCCCACCGAGGAGTCGGTGACCGTGGCGCTGCGTACCCAGCAGATCGTCGCGGAAGAGACCGGCGTGGCGGGCACCATCGATCCGCTCGGGGGCAGCTACTTCGTCGAGTGGCTCACCCATCGACTGGAGGCGGAGGCGCTCGACTACATTCGGCGCATCGACGACATGGGCGGGATGGTGACGGCCGTGGAGAAGGGCTACCCCCAGCGCGAGATCGCTCGCTCCAGCTACGAGTTCGAGAGGAAGCTCAACGAGGGGCAACGCGTGATGGTGGGCGTCAACGCCTATCAGCAGCCCGAGGGTGACTCCATCCCCACGCTGCGCATCGACGAGCAGGTGCAGCGCACGCAGCTCGAGAACCTCGCTCGCGTGAAGGCGGGGCGCTCGAAGGTGGAGCTCGAGCGTGCCCTCGCCGACGTTCGCGCGGCCGCGCGGGGCGATCGGAACGTGATGCCGCCCATCGTCGCGGCCGCGCGCGTCTACGCCACCGAGCAGGAGATCTGCGACGTGCTGCGCGAGGTCTTCGGGACCTACACGGATCCGGCCGAGTTCTGAGGGGCCAGCGCGTCAGGGCTCGGAGCCGGTCGCGTCATCGTCGTCGTCGGCGCCTTCGGGCGCGCCGTGCTTCGCTTGGGTGCCCGTGTGCGTGCGGGGCTGCGTGGGCGGTGGGGTCGAGCCGAGGATCTTGTCCACCTCGGCCCGGAGCTGGGTCCCGGTGATCGCCCGCAACGAGCGCGACGTCTTGCGGCGAACGGAGGGCGGCGGGTCGAACTCGGGCGCACTTGCCGCGCGCTTGGGGTAACGGGCCGCGATTCGCGCGCGGTCGCCGAGCATCTCGCCGAAGAGACGGAGATCCCCGGGGGACGCCTCCACCGAGGCCGCTGCACACGCGATGATCGCGCCCGTGGCCAGGAAGCGGAGCGCCTTGGTGGCTCGGGGATGACCCGGGATCCCCAGCTCCAGCTCGAACCCCGTCGGCGTAGGCTGGATCCGGTACGCCACGGGGACGCCGATGAAGGGGTGCTCGAAGAGCGGGATGCGCAGCCGGGCGAGGGCGCCGGCGAGGTCGAGGGACGCGCCGTAGGAGCCCATCCGCGTGAAGTGACGCTTCGCGAGCTCGGCGCCAATCTCCTGCAGCACCTTTCCCGAGCCGTCCCCCAGCTCGCTGTCGATGGCGAGGAGCAGCTCCTCCGCCTCCGCGAGCGCGATGCCGTCGTCGCCACCCGCCATCCCGAGCTTCACGATGTCCACGTGCTGCGCGAGACGGGGCGGCAGGCCGCGCTTGAGGAGGGGCACGGCCGCGCCACGGCTCTCGCGCTGGACGGCGTCGATGACGTCCCGCACGAACCAGGTCCTGACTTGTGCCGCGGCACCACCCATGGCCGACGCAGGCTAGCGCCTCCGCCACGTCTCTGCCACGCCGGCGCGGCCTGCGCGCCGGGGCGAGGGTTTCAAGTGTCCAGCGCCGAGCGCAGATCTCGCAGCAAGTCGTCGGTTTCCTCGATGCCCACGGCCAGGCGTATCAGCCCCGGGCTGATCCCGATCTTCTCGAGCTCCGCGTCCGAAAGCTCGAAGTAGCTCATGATGGCGGGCTGCTCGATGAGCGTCTCCACGCCGCCCAGGCTCGACGCGATGCGGGCGATGCGACAGCCGTCCACCACCTTCGTGGCCGCCTGGCGGCCGCCCTTCACCTCGAAGCTCACCACGCCGCCGAAGCCTCTGAGCTGTCGCGCGGCGATGTCGTGGGAAGGGTGGCTCGCGAGGCCCGGATACCACGTGCGCTCCACCTTCGGGTGCGCCTCCAGGGCGCGGGCGATGGTGAGTGCGGACTCGTTCTGGTGCTCGACGCGCAGCGAGAGGGTCTTCAGGCCGCGCGCGACGAGGAACGCGGCGTGGGGGTCGAGCACGCCCCCGAGGACGTCGCGCGATTCGCGAATCAGCGACATGAGGTGACTCGGTCCGCAGGCAACGCCTCCGAGCACGTCGTTGTGACCGGCCAGGTACTTCGTGGCGCTGTGCACCACGACGTCGACGCCCAGATCCAGCGCGCGGAGATTGACGGGCGTCGCGAAGGTCGTGTCGACGACCGTTCGGATGCGACCTCGCTCCTTGACGATTCGGACCAGGCCTTCCACGTCGATGCACCTCAGGAACGGATTGGTCGGAAGCTCGCTCACGACGAGCTTCGTCGTGTCCCGAAGGGCGCCCCGAAGGCCGTCCAGGTCACCGCCTTCCACGAGGGTGTGCTCGACCCCGAAGCGCGCGAGCGAGGTCGTCACGAACTGTCGTGTCCGGCGGTAGCAATCGCGAAACAGGACGACGTGATCTCCGGCCTGGAGCAGGGCGAGGAGCGTGGTGGTCATCGCGGCCATGCCGCTGCCGAACGCCAGGGCGTCCTGGGCGCCCTCGAGGGCGGCCATGCGCTGCTCGAGCTCCCGCACCGTCGGGTTGCCGTAGCGTCCGTACTCGACCTTGTTCGCGTCGGCGTCTTCGCCGCGCATGAAGCGCTCGAGGTCTGCGGTGCGGTTCCACGTGTAGGTGGACGTCTGCGCAATCTCCCGCACGATGGCGCGATGGGGTCGCGCATAGTCGGCGCCCGCGTGCACGGACTCCGTCGACGTGGCGGTCGTCCCGGGGCGCTTCTGGCCGGGATCGGTCACGCGGGGTCCGCTCCGAGGGCGGCGCGAACGCGCGCGGCGACCGTCTCGGCCGCCGAGTCCAGCGGCAAGATCTCCGCCTTCTTCGGGTCCGGCTCCGTTCGCGGCTTCAGCTCGACGCCGCCCGCCTTCAGCGATCGTGCGCCGACCGTCAGCCGCAACGGAACTCCCAGCAGGTCCGCGTCCTTGAACTTCGCCCCGGGGCGAGCGTCGCGATCGTCGACGAGCACCTCCACGCCGGCACCCGTCAGCTCCCGTTCGAGGCGTGCCACGGCCGCTTCCACCTCCGCCTCCTGACCGAGCTGCGTCACCAGGACGTGGTACGGCGCCACGCTCATCGGCCACGAAATCCCCTCGGCGTCGTGGTGCTGCTCGACGATCGAGGCGACGAGGCGCGACACGCCGATGCCGTAGCAACCCATCACGAGCGTCTTCTGCTCGCCCTTCTCGTCCTGGTAGGTCGCTCCCATCTTCTGGCTGTAGTGCGTGCCGAGGACGAAAATGTGTCCCGCCTCGATCCCGCGAAAGACACCGATGGAACCTCCGCACGACGGGCACGCGTCGCCGTCGATCATCGACCGAAGGTCCGCCACCTCACCTTCGTAGTCGCGGCCGCGCACGACGTGCCGGACGTGATGGTCGGCGCGGTTCGCTCCGGTGATCGCGTCGGCGACCGCCGCCGCGTCGCGATCGACGAGCAACCGGCCGGGAAACCCCACGGGCCCAGCGAAGCCCACCGGCGCGCCGGTCGCCTTCACGACGTCCTCGGGGCTCGCGAGAAACACCTCGTCGACGCCGAGCGCCCTGGCGAGCTTGGTCTCGTGCACCTCGTGATCGCCGCGCACGACGGCCAGGACGACCTGCTTGCCCGCGACGTAGACGAGGCTCTTCAGGAACGAAGCGGGCGACGCGCCGAGGAACGCCGAAACCTCCTCGATGGTGCGCTGTGAGGGGGTGTGCACCTCCTCCATCGCGGCGACCTCCGCGCCGGTGGGGGGCGCGGGCGCCGGCCCCGATGCCACCTCCAGGTTCGCCGCCCAGTCGCACGCGCTGCAGGCCGCGATGAAGTCCTCGCCGCTCTGGACGAGGATCTGGAACTCGGCCGACGTGGACCCGCCCATGGCGCCGGAGTCCGCCTGCACCATCCGGTATCCGAGGCCCATGCGGTCGAAGATGGCGCGGTAGGCGACGCGCATCTTCTCGTAGCTCTCGAGGGCGCCCTTCTCGTCCGCGTCGAAGGAGTAGGCGTCCTTCATGGAAAACTCGCGGCAACGGAGCAGGCCCCCGCGCGGCCGTGGCTCGTCGCGGAACTTGGTCTGGATCTGGTAGAGGTTCTTCGGTAGGTCGCGGTAGCTGCGGACCTCGCGCCGCGCGAGATCGGTGATGATCTCCTCGTGGGTGGGGCCGAGGTTGTAGTCGGACCCCTTGCGGTCCTTCAGGCGCATCAGGATGTCGCCGAACAGCTCCCAGCGCCCGGTCTCCTTGAAGTACTCCGCAGGCAGCAGCGCCGGCAGCAGGACCTCGAGGGCGCCGGCTCGGTCCATCTCGTCGCGGACGATGCGCTCGATCTTCCGGAGGACGCGCACCCCCAGGGGCAGGTAGCTGTAGATTCCGGCGCCGACGCGCCGCACGAACCCGCCCCGGACGAGCAGCACGTGGCTCGTGCTCGTCGCGTCGGTGGGCGACTCCTTCGTGGTGGGGATCAGCGCGCGGGCGTAGCGCATGGCGGGCGGGCCTTTTACCACGGGCGCGCCGGGCGTGGGGCACCGGCTCAGGCGAGAACGGCGCGCGCCCGGCGAACGTGGCCGGCGATGTCCACGCCGTGCGGGCAGGCCTCGCTGGCCTCGGCGAAGTCGGCGTGCTCGAGCGCGGCTCGTGCGGCCGCGGGCAGTGCACGAAACAGGTCTCGTGCCTTGGCGCGCTCGCCGTACGCGTCGTGGTACATCAAGTAGCGCATCGTGTCGGCGATGGGCGCCGCCCCGGGCACGTGGGGCCCGCAGAGGTGCTGGCAGCCATCGCAGGCGAAAGGGCGAGTCACCTCGGCGTAGCGCCGCAGCGCGTCCCAGTCCGCGGCGCCCAGCTCCGCGCGATCGACGGCCGCCGCCACGTTCTGCTTCAGCTTCTCCATGTCGTCCATGTGCGACACCGCCGCGGTGATGCGCTCGTCCGCCCAGACGGCCTTGAGAACGGCCTGGTGCTTGTTCCACTTCCCCGGCTGCTCGAACTTCTCCCAGGCGTCCTTGAAGCTCGCCTCCGAGCCCTGAGTCTTCATCGCGATGAGGCCGACGTCGGCGCGGTGCGCGGCGTCGATGGCGGCGTTCAGCTCCTTGTTGCCGTACTGCCGGAAGTTGTACCGGAACATCACCGAATCGACCGCGGACGTACGGGCCGCTTCGTGGAGCAGCTCCGCGACGTTTCCGTCGTGGCACGAGAAGCCGAAGAAGCGGATCTTTCCCTCTTTCTTCAGGGAGTCGACGGTTCGGAGCAGCTCCGCGTCGCGCAGGGGCGCGACGTCGTCGAGGCCGTGCAAGTAGTACAGGTCCACGTGCGATCGTCCGATGGCGGCGAGGCTGCTCGTGACCTCCTCACGGAACCCGACGGCGTCCCAGCGCTTCGACTTCGAGGTGATCCAGACCTCGTTCTTGGCCTTCAGGCGGTCGAGCGTGCTCGCGGCGTGCGGCTCGGAGCGACCCTTGGCGTAGACCCGCGCGAGATCCAGATAGTCCACGCCATGCTTCAGGGCGTAGGAGATGCGGCCGTCGAAGGGCGACTTGAACCCCGATCCGCCGCCGAGCAGGAGAATGGGAATCGACCTGCCCGTCTTGCCGAGCTTCTTGCGGGGGACGCGCGCCGGGCGGGCCTTCTCGGCGGCGGCGCCCGTGGGGACCACGACCCCTGCTGCCGCCGTGGCGCCCAGGGTCAAGAGCCGTCGCCGATTGAACGAGGTCATGTGAGTCCCTGACGCGCCGCGCGCGCAGCGTCAAGTACCGCGCGTCAGCGTTGGGCGTCCCGTTCGCATTGCTGCGCGCGGGAGGCCATCCAGCGCTCCGCCGCGTCGATGTCCCGGAACGGCCGCAGCTCGACCGGCAAGAACTCGGCGGCCACCTGCGCAAGGCGGCCGAGGCCGTAGATGACGTCGTCGTTAGAGACGATCGCCACGCACAGCTCGCCGATCCTGCGTCGCAGCAGGTGGGTGTGCTCGACCAGCCCGCGGATCTCCGCTGCGGTCAGCGTGAACCGCTCGACGTCGCGACCGTCCCAGATCTCTCGAAGGGGTCCGCGCAACGCGGGTTCGTTCGCGAGCCGTTCGACGTGCTGGCGGAGCTCCTCGAGGGTCACGACCCCAGTCGCCCTGCTCCGGACGAGTGACGTGCCACGGTCCACCTCGTAGGTGATGGGCATGGGGCCTTGTGCGGCCTCGGCTTCGGGAACGCAAGGCTTGGACGGTGCATATCGCCACTGGGGTGCATTCCCGCGCCCCTTCGTGTACGGCGTCGTGTCAGGTGACCTCTCGCTTCGACGCGGCAGTGCGGAGCTTCGACGCCGCGAGCGCCCTCGATCCGGTGCGGGAGCAGACTCCCGACGGCCCGGTGCCCCGCGCGCTGCTCCACGCCCAGCGGTGCACGGCATGGATTCGTCGGCTCGAAGCGGAGCCCAGCGAACCGTTGCTCCTGGCCGCTCGTTGCCAGCACCTGCGCCGCTGGGAGATCGACCGAGGGTCGTTCCCCGACGGTCGGACCGGATACCTCGCGTGGCGCGAGCACGCCGCCAGATTCCATGCTCGCGCCGCCGCGGAGATCCTCGTCGCCGTCGGCTACGAGCCCTCCGTGATCGAGGCGGTGCGGCGCATCAACCTCAAGCGCGGTCGGGCGCTCCACCCGGACGTCCAGACCATGGAGGACGCGCTCTGCCTGACCTTCCTCGAGCACGAGCTCGGTCCGTTCGTCGCGACCCGTGGACCAGACAAGACCGTCTCGATCCTCTCGAAGACGTGGGCCAAGATGAGTCCCCGCGCGCGCGAGCTGGCACTGGCCCTGGATCTTCCGCCCGGTCTCCGCGCGCTCGTGGAGCAGGCCCTGCGTGCGCCGCGCGACTGACGCACCGCGCCGCGCCCGGGAGACTTTCGATCCGCGCGCTGCGGGCGATCGTAGGTCTTCGTCGTGACCGCAAGCCGCCGCCGAGCCCAGGGGGGCGGAGCCGACCGCCCGCAGGCCGAGGACCGGCAACCGCCGAGCGAGGATCTCGACGCCATCTTGACCCTGCTCCTGAGTGACGAGCTTCTGCCCGTCGCGCCCGCTTCCGGATCGCGCGAGCGGCTGCTCGCGACGGTGAACTCGGGCGTGGAGCGGTTCGCGCCGCTGGTCCCCGCGGTGGCTCGGCTGCTGGAGGTCGAAGCGCCCGCGGCGCGCTCGCTGCTCGAGCGCATCGACGATCCCTCCGCGTGGGTGCCATCACCCTTCGAAGGGATCCGCGTGACACTGATCCCCTGCGGCGCCGCATCGCTCGGGGCGCTGGCCGGATTGTTGTGGCAGCCCGCAGGCTCGGTGTTCGCGCTGCACGAGCACCTGGGCGAGGAGCGACTGCTCGTGGTCGAGGGATCCCTCGCCGACGACCGGGGAGCGCGTTGGGAGGCTGGCGAGGGGTACGTGCTCGGGAGCGGCAGTCGCCACGCGGTGTTCGTTCCTGCGAGCGGGCGATGCATCGCGGCGTTCGTGAGCTTCGGCGTCCGCGTGCTCTGAGCCGTCGCTAACCGCCGCCCACGCTCACGCCCAGCGTGCTCCGCAGGTCGGCGTACTTCGCACCGATGGAAAACGGCAGGAGATCGCGGGTGCGATCCCGCGCCGTGACGTCCGTACCCAGCGCCCCGGCCACGGACAGCAGGTGAGCGGCCACCGTGACGTCGCCGGCCGCGAGCAAGGCCGCTCGGCATGCCATCGTCTCGATGGAGCGCATCCATCGCGCCAGGTCGAGTCGACGGCGCGATGAGACCAGGCGCTCGAGGGCGTCGCCGAGCGCGTCGCGTCCCGCCTGTCCGAGCCCGGGCTCGAGGCGACGCACGACGTCCAGTGACGCCGGATCGAGCGACGCCGGGGCGACGAGGTCGGGACGCGCGAGGGAGGCCGCACCCCGCACGATCGTAGTGAGCTCGTCGCTCGACCGGAAATAGGCGACGGCGCGCCACCCCGGTCGAGCGTACGCCAGGTGGCGCGCGGCCAGGAACGCGAGCTCCACGGCGGAGCGCCCCGTGAGGACGGAGCGACCGATGACGACGGCTTCGGTCCTGGCGGGGACGGTCGCGACGGCGACCCGCGCGTTGGTCGCGTCCGCGTAGACGGCCGGCGTGGGCACGCCCAGGAGTCGCGCTGCCCATACGAAGCTTCGTACGGCCGTCACCGTGGAAGACTCGGGGTCCTGCAGGAGCTTGGGGTCGGGCTTCGACAGCGTGCCGCGGTCCTCGCGCGCTGCGAGCCACGCGCCGACGGCCGCCGGTTCCACGGCCGCCACGATGGCGTCCACCTCCGCGTCGTGGTCTCCCGGTGCCAGTGTCGCCCAGACCGCGTCGTCGAACGGCCGGGTAGGGCGAATGGGCGCTTCGGGGGCGAACTGAGCGTAGGCGAGTTGCTCGTTCACGTCGGCTTCGCCGAGCGCCACCAGGGCGGCCGCGGCCGCGAACGACCGATCGTCGTCCGCGATGCGCGAGAAGAGGCGATGAGCGTCCCGGTACGTGGAGGCACGGAACGGCGCGCTCGCGGCGGCGAGCTCCAGGCAGCGGATCGCCAGCCCCGGCTGGTCGGAGGCCTCGAGCAGCCGCGCGAGGCGCACGCGGGACTCGACGTCCGACGGTCGCTCCGCGGCGATGCGGTCCAGGGTATGGATCGCGCTGCCGAGATCGTCGAGGTCGTTCTCGTACACGTCGGCCAGGCGCGACAGCAGGTCGATGCGCGCGTCGTCGATCGCCGCGCTGGCTTCCTCGTCGCTCCCGCGCTCGTCGCGCTGCGCCGTGAGGCGCTCGATCTGTCGCTCGTAGGCCGCCGCCAGCCCCGTCGGATCGCCTGCGGAGGCGAGGGCCGCCTCCACCCTCTCGAACGCGCCTTCCACGGCCGGGTCGTCCTCGATGGCCGCCTCGTACAGCGCGACCGCGCGGCTCAGGTCCGCGCAGCGCGTCCGAGCGATGTCCGCCGCTTCGACAAAGGCTCGCGCGCGCATCGTCGGATTCTCCAGCGACTCCGCAAGCTGGACGCGCGCGCCGACGGCGTCCGCCCAGTTGCCCGCGAGCTCGGAGATGATCCGCCGCTGCTCGAGCAGGTCCAGATCACCGGGCCTGGACTCGAGCGCGCTCTGGACGGCAACGCGAGCGGCCTCGAGCGATTCCGTGGCGATGGTGCTGAGCACCTCGGCGCGCTGCGCCGGCTCGCTCAGGTGGTCGACCAGGCGGTGGAGCGTGGCGGCCGCGATGGCGTGCTCCCCCGTGGAGCGCGCGATGGACGCGCGCGATCGGAGGGCCTCGTCGTGATCCGGCGCCATCGAGAGCGCGCGATCGAGCGCGGCGACGGCGCCCTCGGTGCGCCCCTGGAGACGCTCGATCTCGCCGAGCATCGCCAGGACGTCCGCGTGTCGCGAGCTGGCCTCGCTGCCGAGGCGCTCCGTCAGGTCCGTCAGGAGCGCCCGGGCCTCGTCCCAGCGGCCGACGTCGAAGGCTTCCGTCGCTGCGGCGACGCGGACCTCCGTCCGTTCCTCCAGCGCGGCGACCGACTGCAGCAGCGACTGCGCGAGGCCCAGGGCCTCCACGTCCGCCGCGTCGAGCAGGGCGTGGCCGGCGACGTAGACGACGGTCACCTTCGACGGGTCGGGCGTGGCACCGAGCGCTCGCCCCACGGCGTCGTCGAACCGCGTACCTGGCGGCACCGCGACGAGGTGCTTGGAGGCGCGGGGGTGAGCGAGCCACTCGCGGAGCGCCGCTTCGTCGATCGGATCCGCGAAGCAAGCGGGAAGATCCGCCGTCACGAGGACCGGCGGCTGGAGGAGGATGGCGGTGGTCATCGCGCCGACGATACGCACAATCGCCGCGCCCGTTCGGCCTTTTTCGCCGCCGCGAGGGCGGTGAGCGGATGGTCTCCCTAGGGCGCGCGCACGGTCTCGGGCGTCGTGCGCCCGGTGCTGCGGAACGTGACGCGGTCGATCAAGACCGTCGAGTCGAACACCGCGTCACCGGAGTCCCAGATGGCGAAGCGGACCGTCACGTCGGTACCCGGGGGAACGGGCGCGCTGGTGCGCAGCCATCCCGTCGCTCCGTGCGGGTCGGTGCTGCCCAGAGTGTCGACGTCGAATCCCGTGCCGGTGAGCGCGGCGGACCCACGGACACACGGGAACGCCACGCCTCCCGCGGTCTGTGGATTGCACACGTCCAGCAGCTCGGTGTTGACGCTGATGGGGTTGCGCTGAGAATCGAACGCGACGTTGCCCGCGAGCGCGCCGGTGGGTTCCGGCGACACCATGGCGACGAACATGTCGTTGAACCCCGCGCAGACGTAGAGCGGGAACTCGAACGACAGGAAGCTGAAGTCGAACTGGATCGTGTCGGTGTTCGTGGGCGTGCGGACGACGACCTCGAGCGCGGCCGGGTCCTGCGCCACGGTGTTCGCGGTGGGCGGCGTCGGGCAGAACGTCCCGAACGCCGGCTGTCCCGTCGGGGTGTTCCCCGTGCGCATCATGTCCGCGCCCGAGGGCGAAGCGTATTCCGCGTGACCGGGTGGTCGCGCCGTGCCCGTCGAGAGCGCCAGGAAACTCGTGCCCTCCCTGGGGCCGAAGCCCGACCCGAGGCCGGCGAGGATCCCGTGAGACCGCGGGTTCATTCCGGTGGTCCCGTCGGACAGCACGTACTTCGCGCTCACCAGGCCCCACGAGGCACCCTGACGCATCCTGCACAGCCCGATGGCTCGCGCGCCCAGCAGCGGATCCGTGCTCTCGATCGGCGTTCCGACCGGCGCGCAGTCGGTCGGCTCGTCATCCGCCTGCCCGCTGCAGTCCTCGTCCACGCCGTTGCCCGGAAGGTCGAACGCCCCGGAGTTGCAGCCGCCCGACCCGCTGCTGCCGCTCGCACCACTCGCTCCGCTCGCACCACTCGTTCCGCCCGTACCGCTCGCGCCACTGGCTCCGCCCGACGCGCTTGCGCCGCTCGTTCCGCCACTTCCGCCCGCGCCACTCGCTCCGCCCGCGCCGGCCCGCTCACAGACGCTGCCCACGCACACCTCGTCCATGGCGCAGTCGTTGCTGGTGAGGCACTCCACGCACCACCCGGCCGCCGTGTCGCACACCTCGTTTCGCGCGCAGTCGAGGGACGTCTCGCAGGGCACCACGGCGACGCAGCGACTCCCCAGACACACACGGTCGTCGCCGCAGGTCGCGGAGGTGAGGCACTCGACGCAGACGCCGCGGGGCTTGTCACACAGCAGCCCGAGCGGCGTGCACTCCTTGTCCGAGACGCATGCCGCGCCCGTGCTGCCGTCCCGCGCCGTTCCGTCGGGGCCCCCGTCGCCGGCTACGAAGAGTCCAGAATCCTTGGAGTCCCCGCAGGAGGCGGCGCTCGCCGCGACGATGACCGAAAGGGCGCCGAACTTGAGGGGCGCGCGCAAAGCCATGGCGCGATGCTAGCGGCGATCGTCGTCGGGTGCCCGGGCCGACGCCTCGCGGCCGGGGACCACCAGGCAGATTTCCTACTGGGCGTATCGGGAATATCGGCTATATACGCGGCCCATGCCGACGGCCACCGATCCTGCCTCCCCACGGCGCCGCTTGCCGCGACGGCTCTGTCGGACCACGGGCCGAAATGTGGATAGGGTAGGGCCCAGAAGACGACGAAGGCGCCTCCCCGCGCCCCGTCGAGACGCCGACGGCGGGAGCAGCAGGCCATGACGACAGCCACGTGGAAGACGAAGCTCGGTGCCGCGATCCCCGAGCACCTCGGCGCGGAGATCGACGCCTTCGAGGCGGAGATGGAGCTGCGCCGACAAGGCAAGAACGACGAGAAGTACTTCGCCGAGACGCGACTGCGTCGTGGCGCCTACGGACAGCGGTACGACAACGGCCAGCGCCACGACGGTGAGCGAAGCCAGGAGCTGTCCTTCCCGTGCGGTGATCTCACCAAGGGGCCGACCACCGTCTGGGACGCTCCGGGGATGCAGCGCATCAAGATCCCCATGGGCAAGGTGACCGCCGAGCAGCTCGAGGTGCTCGCCGAGTGCGCCGAGGAGTACTCGGACTCCATTCTGCACATCACCACGCGCCAGGACATTCAGCTGCACTTCATACACATCGACGACACGCCCGACATGCACCGGCGTCTGGCGTCCGTGGGCATCACCACCCGCGAGGCCTGCGGGAACTCCGTGCGCAACGTCACGGCGTGCCCGTTCGCGGGCGTGTGCCACACAGAGACGTTCGACGTCACGCCCTACGCCCACGCCATGACGCAGTTCCTGCTGGGGCACCCCGACGCGCAGGACTTCGGGCGCAAGTTCAAGATCGCGTTCTCCGGCTGCAAGGCCGAGGCCTGTGGTGTCGTCAACTTCCACGACCTGGGCCTGGTGGCCAAGACACGTGTCGAAGGCGGCAAGGAGGTGCGCGGCTTCGAGTACTGGGTTGGTGGCGGCCTCGGCTCCGTGCCGTACGAAGCGAAGCTCTTCGACGAGTTCCTCCGGGAGGACGAGATCCTCCCGATGGCACAGGCCATCAGCCGCGTGTTCGCTCGCCTCGGCGAGAAGAAGAATCGCGGACGTGCGCGCATCAAGTTCCTCATCAAGAAGCTGGGGCTAGAGGAGTTTCGACGACTCGTTCTCGAAGAGCGACGGCAGCTCCGCGAGGACCCTCGCTGGTCCAGCTACGTGGCCGACCTCCACGCCCACGACGAGAAGCCGCTACGCCCCGGGCAGGCGCTACCCGAAGACGCTGGGAGCCCGGAGTTCCGCGCCTGGCGCGAGACCAACGTCTACCGTCAGCGGCAGGCGGGCTACGCGGTGGCCCTCGTCACCTGCCCGCTGGGCGACTTCACGCCGCGCCAGGCCCGCGCCCTGGCGGATCTCTGCCGGAAGTACTCCGGGGATCACGTCCGGTTCACCGTGGATCAGAACCTCGTGCTCAGGTGGGTGAGCGAGGCGGATTTACCGGCGTTGCACGGGGAGCTGGTGTCGATCGGGCTCGGCCAGCCGGGCGCCGGCACGCTCTCCGACGTCACCGCCTGCCCCGGAACGGACACGTGCAAGCTCGGGATCGCGTCGTCACGGGGCCTCGCCTCCGAGCTGCGCAAGCGCCTGGACGTCGTCCAGGCCGAGCTGCCCGCCGCCGCGCGAAACCTCCACGTGAAGGCGAGCGGCTGCTTCAACGCATGCGGGCAGCACCACGTCGCGGACATCGGGTTTCTCGGAGTGAGCCGCAGCGTCGGTTCGCGGAAGGTGCCGCACTTCCAGCTGGTGGTGGGCGGCGAGTGGGCGAACAACGCCGGCTCCTACGGCCTGGCCATCGTGCCAATTCCGTCGAAGCGCGTCCCCATGGCCATCGAGCGTCTCGCGCGGCACTACGTCGCGGAGAAACAAGCCGACGAGTCCTTCGTGCAGTTCGTCCGCCGGGTGGGCAAGGCGAAGATCCGCGGGCTCGTCGAGGACCTCACGGTGGTCCCGTCGTACGAGGAGGATCCCTCGCTCTACACGGACTGGGGCGACCCGCGCGAGTTCACCATCGGCGACCTGGGGGTCGGCGAGTGCGCGGGCGAGGTCGTCGCGTACGCGGAGATGGGGCTCGCACAGAGCGAGCGGCAGGTCTTCGAGGCTCAGGTCGCCCTCGAGCAGGGGGACGCTCGCCTCGCGACCGATCACGCGCTCGGCGCCATGGTGCGTGCCGCCGTGTCCCTCACGCGCGAGAAGAATCCGAACGTGTCGGAGGACCCCGCCGAGGTGATCAGCGAGTTCAGGAAGCACCTCTACGAGCCTCAGCTCTTCTGGGACCCGTACGCGGGCGGCAAGTTCGCGCAGTACTTCTTCCACGCGTTCGAGGAGCGCGTGGAGAAGCCCACCGTCGAGTCGGCACGCCAGCTCATCGAGGAAGCGCTCCTCTTCATCGAAGCGGCCCACGCGTGCTACCAGCGCCTGCGTCAGGTCGCCGCGGCGGAGTGACGCCGAGGAGCACCGCACCATGAAGTCGGAAAAACTGCAGGTGAAGGTCTTCGCCGCTTCGGCACCCCGGCTCGATCCGCACCGTCTGGTCCCCGTCTTCCACCGCTGGGTCAAGGAGCGCGTCCTCGAAGGTGAGCTGCTGATCGACGTCGCGGACTACACGCACGTCGAGCACGGCCCGTCGATCCTCCTGGTGGGTCACGGGTCCGACCTCTACTGGGACGAGGACGCGGGGCGCGCAGGGCTCCTGTTCTCGCGCAAGCGCGGCGGCCCGGGCGCGGAAGCGGCCAGGCTGCCCGACGCGGTGAGACGCGCGCTCGACGCGTGCCGTCGTCTCGAAGAGGAGCCGTCCCTCGCCGGGCTGAGCTTCGAGGCGTCCGAGCTCCTCGTCCGCGTCAACGATAGGCGGGTGGTTCCGGGCGACGCCACGGAGGTGGAGGCTGCTGCGGCCGAGGTGCGCGCGCTGGCAGGCCGGCTCTTCCCCGACGCGCCACCCACCGTGGAGCGCGTGGGCGAGCCACGCGAGCCGCTCGCATTCGCCGTTCGTGGTCCCGGCGGTACGCGCATCGCCGACCTGCTCGCGCGCGTCTGAGCTTCCGGCGCCCCGCCTTTCCCCCGCCACGCGCCCAGGCTGACACCATCCGGTGTCGCGCTGGTCCGACGTGTCCGAGAATTTTTCTCCGCGGCTGAACCCGGCGTTCCCCGGGCGTTCTGCGGCGTGAAACCCGGGATGTATGCGCGCTACCTACACGGTCACCACCCGAACCGAGGTCCTTGCTTTGAAAACCACCACCCCTTTCCTCGCCCTCCTCCTCGCCACGCTCGCGCCCGCCACGGCGCTCGGCCAGAACCCCTTGCCCATCTACGGGGGCAACGTCACCACCCCCTGCGCGTGGCCAACCACGGTGTCGCTGAACGGCTGCACGGGAACGCTGGTCCACCCCGAGGTCGTCGTGTACGCGGCCCACTGCGGGAGCCCTTCGGCGGCCACGTTCGGAGATCACGAGGGCGCGCCGGCGTTCACCGTCGCCACGAAGAGCTGCCAGACCCACCCCGAGTACTGGGGAGAGGGCAGCGGGCGGGACATCGCGTTCTGCACCCTCGAGCGCCCGGTCACCAACGTTCCCGTCGTGCCCGTGCTCATGGGGTGCGAGACGAACGTGCTCCAGGATGGCCGCGAGGTCGTCGCCGTCGGCTTCGGGCAGTCCAACGACGGCCTCGGCTTCGGTCCGAAGCGCGAGGTCGCCATGCCGTTCAAGTACATCCAGAACGACGAAGCGTTCGTCGGCGGCGGCGGCAAGGACACGTGCTTCGGCGATTCGGGCGGCCCGCTCTACGTTCGCCTCGACGATGGCTCGTGGCGCGTCTTCGGGATCACGAGCTACGGCCCCGGCGACGGCAACGGTGACTGCGGCGGCGGCGGCTTCTACTCGATGATGCACGTCGGCATGCGGTGGATCGAGCAGGCCAGCGGCATCGACGTCACGCCGTGCCACGACTCGACCGGCGTCTGGGCGCCCACGCCGGGCTGCGGCCACTTTCCACTCGATCCGGGGCTCGGCGGTGGCGACTGGGCGAACGGCTGCGCCACCGGCAACGTGTCGCCCATGTCCGCCTCGTGCGGGGCGCCGAGCGGCGGTGGCGCGGGGGGTGCGCCCGGCGCGGGCGGCGCGGGTGGTGAGCCCGGGGTCGGAGGCGGAGCCGGTGCCGGAGGTGAGCCGGGCACGGGCGGTACCGGAACTGCCGGCACGGGCGATCCCGGCGCCGGAGGCTCTTCGGGCGCGCCTCCGCCGGACCCTGCGACGTGCGCCGACTACACGGACTGCTTCTCGTCCTGCGTCTGTCTGACTCGCGACGTGCCCGCCTGTGCGGCGGTCTGCTCGCCGTCGGCGACGGATCCCGAGCCGGGCGCGCCGCGGCGTGGTGATTCAGCGGACGCCGGCGGCTGCGCGTGCAGCGCCCCCGGGAGCGAGGCTCCGCTGACGGGTGCTCTCGCCGCCCTCGCGGCCCTCGGGATGGTCGTCGGTCGACGGCGCCTTCGGTCGTAGCGCGCGCGCTTTCTCGTCCGCGGCGTCGGCCGAGCCACGCACGAGGACGCGCTCGTCCGAAGCGGGCGCGTGCTGGGATCGAACCAGGATGGATGCCAGACTGCCGCGCCCCCGTCAGTTCCAGAGCGCCATGAGACGAATGTCGATGATCCGGCCGATGGCCGTGCTCGGGACCTGTCTGGTCCTCGCCGCGTGCCCGAATCGCGAGGAGTCCGCGCCCGCACCGTCGGAAGGAGCGCGCGTGGCCGTGCCGGCGCCCCGCGCTTCCGAAGGTCCATCCGTCGGCGCGCCGCCGCTCGCCTCGTCGGGCCCGCCCCTGGCGAGCGCCGACGCCCCTGCGACGCCCGCCGCGCCCGGACCGCCCCCGGCGCCCGCGGAGTTTCCTCCTGTCGGTTCGAAGCGCACCGTCGAGAAGGTCACCAGCACGAGCGTGCGAACGATGTTTCAGGGGCGTGACGTGGTCATCGGAAACATCCGGCGTGAGACCATCGAGGAAACGATCCTGGCCGCGGGCGACGGCGCATTCCGAAAGCTGGAGGTGCGCTACGTGTCCGCGGATCGCGTCCGGAAGATGGGCGACTCGGATCAGAGAGCGGCCACGGCGCTCAGCGGAAACTCGTACGTCGTAGAGCGAAAGGGCGCCGGTTTCGTCGTGACCACGCCGTCCGGAGCGGCCGTCGCGCCGGACATCGCGTCGGAGGTCCGGAAGGACTACGGGAGCCTCGGCCAGAAGGATCCCCTGTACGGCGCGCTGCCCGCCACGCTGCCGGAGAAGGGGGCGCGCGTTCCGCGCCTCGAGGCGGCCTTGAAGCAGCACTTCGCCGACCTCGGTGACGGCAAGAACGTCATCACCATAGGTGAGGCGTCGGCGACCCTCGAGTCGGTGACGAAGAACCACCTGGGCTTCAAGGTCGCCATCGAGGTTCGCATGCAGGCGTCGACGCAGACGTTCGCGGCCAAGCTGGCGGGCGTCTACCAGGCACGAGCTTCGGATGGATGGCCGACGAAGATCGACGTTTCGGGGCCCGCGGACGTGACCCTCTTCTCCAGCAACACGCGCAGTACGGGCGAGCTCGCGGTGCGCCGGACGATCCGATACTGAACGGAACAGTCTCGTGCGCGACGACACGGACGATCTCGCCGCGCAGAACCAGTCGCTGCGCCGCGCGATCTTCGTCCTCGACCGCGTCTCGAACCTCCTCTACGAATCGCTCGAGCTCGTTCCCACCCTGTACGCGCTCCTCACCGGCGTGACGGCGAGTGACGGGCTGGGGCTGAACCGCGCCATGATCTTTCGGATCGACGAGGACGATCCGTCGGTCCTGCGCGGGATCGCCGCCGTCGGCCCTGCGAACGCGCAGGAGGCGGAGCGCGTCTGGCGGCACGTCGAGTCGAAGGTGCCGGGGCTGTCGGCCCTCTACGAGGCGGGGTTGCGCGAGCGCGACAGGCCCGGATCCCTGGACGAGCTGGTGCGCCGCACGCGCCTGTCCCTCGCTGGCGACACGCCGCCGGCGCTTGCGCACGCCAGAGGAGAGCTGGTCGTCGCCGAGGGGTCGGACGATGCGTCGGGTCTCTTCCACCTGCCGAGTTCGCTCGCCGCGCCGCTCCGGGGTGCGCACGGAACCGAAGGCGTCCTGTACGCGGACGACTGGCTCACCTCCCGACCGTTCGGTGCGTACTCCCGTCTCGTGTTCGCCATGGTCGCCGACCACGCCGGGCGTGCCATCGAGCACGCTCGTGACTACGAGGACGTGGCGGCGCGAGCCCGCACCGACGCGCTCACGGGCCTCGGGCACCACGGTGCCATGCGTGACGCGCTCCGCGTGGCCGTCGCTGCAGCGCACCGCGCGGGCGCCAGCGTCGGCCTCGCGATGATCGACCTCGACGATTTCAAGAAGGTGAACGACTCGCTCGGTCACCTCGCCGGCGACGCGCTCCTCGCCGGGGTTGCCGCGACGCTGCGCTCCTCCGCGCGCACCAACGAGACACCGTTTCGATACGGCGGCGAGGAGTTCGCCGTCGTGCTCCCGTCGCTGGCGACCGACGACGAGCTCCTGGCCTTCGGCGAGCGGATTCGACTCGCCGTGGAGCAGCGTCGTTTTCCCCTCCGGGACGGCACCGTCGTGGGGGTGACCTGCTCCGTCGGGCTGGCGTCGGTTCGACCGCACGACCGGGAGGCCGCCGCGGACGCGCTGATCGCCGCGGCCGATGGGGCCTTGCTGCGCGCCAAGGCCCGGGGCAAGAATCGGTGCGAGCTGGGAAGGACGACCGAATGACGAGGAGGCGCTCCGCGCGCGCGGCGATGGCGGCCCTTCTGGGGGCTCTGGGGGCCTGCGCCTCGGACGAAGGGATCGGCGGCGGTGCGCCCTCGGACGCGTCGGTCGAAAGCGACACGGGGAGCG
Source organism: uncultured Polyangiaceae bacterium (assembly GCA_964487605.1). Classification (GTDB taxonomy): domain Bacteria; phylum Myxococcota_A; class Polyangia; order Polyangiales; family Polyangiaceae; genus JAJDAH01. The sequence continues at coordinate 344 of CAZARU010000011.1, read as the reverse complement.
GCGGCGCGGGTGCAGAGGGTGGCGGCGCGACGGGCGGCGTCGGCGGTTCCGGCGTCGGCGGCGGTGCCTCGGGCAGCGCGGGTGCCGGCGCGAGTGGTGCTGCGGGCGTGAGTGGGAGCGGAGGTTCGAGCGGAAGCGCAGGCTCGAGCGGCGCCGCCGGAGCCAGCGCGGGCTCGGCCGGCATGGGAGGCGGTGGCCGTGGCGGCGCCGGCGCCGAGGGAGGCGCCGCGGGGGCTGCGGGCACCGGCGGCTCGGTCGCGGGCCCCGGTGGCGTCGCTGGATCGGGGGGGGGGCGCGGGCGTGGCGGGGGCGGCCGCCGGCGTCGCCGCCGCGCGCCCCGACGG
>CAZARU010000010.1:0-97528 GCA_964487605.1 uncultured Polyangiaceae bacterium | reverse complement strand
ACTGCCCGGTCTTCGCCGCGTTGATGCGGAAGTACGTGGAGAGCTCCATTGGGCAGCGCACGCCCTTCGGGATGTAGGCGAACGACCCATCGGTGAAGACGGCGGAGTTCAGCGTCGCGAAGAAATTGTCGGTGATGGGAACGACAGAGCCCAGGTACTTCCGCACCAGATCCGGATGCTCGCGCACGGCCTCGGAGAACGAGCAGAAGACGATGCCCATGCTGGCGAGCTTGTCCTTGAACGTCGTTGCGACGCTGACGCTGTCGAAGACGGCGTCGACGGCGATGCCGGCCAGCGCTGCACGCTCCTCCAGGGGAATGCCCAGCTTCTCGTAGGTCTCGAGCAGCTTCGGGTCGACCTCGTCGAGGCTCTTCGGGCCATCCTTCGGCTTCGGCGCGGAGTAGTAGCTGATCGCCTGATAGTCGATCTTGGGGTACCGGACCTTCGCCCACGCGGGTTCGCGGTCCTCCAGGGTGACGAAGTGCCGATACGCCTTCAACCGCCACGCGAGCAGCCAGTCGGGCTCGCCCTTCTTCTCGGAGATGAGTCGAATCACGTCTTCGTCGAGCCCCGCGGGCACGGTGTCCTGCTCGATGTCCGTGACGAAGCCGGCGGAGTAGTCCCTCGCCATGAGGTCGCTCAGCATGTCGCTCGACGTCGTCATCGCTCGTCTCCTGCTCCGTCGGTGCACTTGCCGTGGGCCGCCGGGATGGGACGGGAGGCGCGCAGCGTGACGAGACCGCCGACCCGGAGCGGTCGCGTCATCTCGGCGAGGCTCACGCCGCCGAGCGCGCGGCGCACGACGTCGTTCACCCGCAGCCAGCTCGCCCCCACGCGGCAGTGCCCTTCCAGCTCGCAGCTGGAGTCGCCCGTGGTGCACTCGGTGACGGCGATGGGCCCCTCGACCGCGTCGATGACGTCCGCGAGGCTGACGGCGCTCCTGGCTCGAACCAGGCGGTAGCCTCCCTTGACGCCCCGGTCGGCCACCACGAGGCGTCCCCGCGAGAGCCGGTTCAGGACCTTGCTCACCGTGGGCTGGGGGATGCGGGTCCGCTCGGCCAGGTCCCTTGCGCTGCAGGCCGAGCCCGACGACACGTCGAGCTCCGAGAGCAGGACGATGGCGTAGTCGGTGAGCTTCGTGATCCGGAGCATGATTTTCTGGCGTGGTTTCGAGCCTCTAGCTCGAAAGGGGACCAATTCCGTCCGGTTTCTTTAGGGTGCCGCGGCACCTCTGTCAAACGCAAAGTCACGTAAGGGCAGATTTCGGGGATCCCGTGCAGCGGCGGGTGACTTGGGTGCTGAGGTCCGCGACCTTCTGGGTACGATGGTGCGCCGCAGGCTCGCCCCGGAGGCGACGCGCGCCGGCAGGCCAGAGGAAGGAATCGATGAAGCAGTTGTGGCGGGTCCTCGGTGCGTCGGGTGCGGCGCTGCTCGTTTCGGCAGGCTGCGGCTCGAGCGAGGGCGAGGCGGACTCGAAGAAGGGATCCGGCGACGCCGGCGTGGAGACGGGCGGGGCAGGCGGGACCGGCGGCTCTTCCGGTACGGGCGGCGGTTCGGGGACGGGAGGCGGCTCGGTGACGTGCGGCGGACAGGCGTGCATGGGGGTGAGCGTGGCCGGATTCAACGTCGCTCCGTGCTGCACCCCCGCCGACACGTGTGGCGTGGACGGCTCGCTGCTCGGTGTCGGCTGCGTGAACGTGGCCGACCTGTTGAACCCCGACGCTGGTCCGCTGCCCGACGGCGGGAGCGAATGCGCCGGCATCATGCTCGGCCCCGTCCTGGCGCCGGGCTGCTGCAAGCAGGGGTTGTGCGGCGTGGTCGTCGCGCTGCTGGGCAACCAGTGCTTTGGCCCCAATGACGTCGCCAGTCTGCCCATCCCGGTGATGCTCCCCATGACGCCCTGCGGAGACGCCGGCGCGGGAGACGGCGCGGCAGGTGCAGCCGGGGGTGACGGTGCCGCCGGCATGGCAGGTAGCGCGGGCTCCTCCGGGTCTGGCGGCGATGCCGGCGCTGGCGGGGCGGCCGGCGCTTCCGGCGCGGCGGGCGCGCCCGACGCCGGCGCCGACTGACGTCACTCCGTCGTGATCGTGAATTCGTCCACGAGCTCGCGCAGGGTGTTCTTGAAGAAGCCACGCGCCTTCTTGGGATCGCCGTCCACGTGAAAGTCCACGAACAGCGCGCCGTAGTCGTACGTGCCCTCCGTGACGAGCTGGCCGTTCTTCAGGTGTTTTCCGCCGGCGTAGAGCGTCGCCCACCACGTGTCGTCGTCGTGAAGGTCCGCGGCATAGTCTCGTAGGCTCGCGCCGGCCAGACCGGAGACGACCACGAAGGTCGCGCCGTGCTTCACCTGCATCTGGTCCGGCGTGCCCACGGCCCCGTAGCCGTTCGCGGGGTTCGCGATGTCGGTGAGGGTCAGCGTGCGCGCGTAGGAGTGCTCGTGTGCGTTGATGATGGCCGCGCGCCCGGCCTGGCACTTCTCGTACGCGGCGAGCGGAACCTCGTCGGGTTTCGTTCCCGCCTGCAGATCGCGGCGGTTCTTGTGCCACGTGCAGAGGCGCCAGACGGACTCGTCGCGGGCGAGCGCAGACTCGAGGTACCCCACGTGATCGATGATCCCGTTCGCTCCGATGAACTGCGTCCCGATGCCCGAGAGGATGAAGTACAGGCCGCGGTACGTGCACGACGTGGTGACGAAGAGCTCTTCACCTTCGCACTTCACCCCGTCGATGCGCGCCATTCGCTGAGACAGCTTCTCCCGGTAGCGCGGCCACTCGTCCACGTCGTGATTTCCCACCGTGCCGAAGTACGGGAACTCCCGCCCGAGCACTTCGTCGATCATCGCGTCCCAGGCGTCGGGATCGTCGGCGTAGTCGAAGTCGCCTGGGTGGATCACGAAGTCGGCCTTCTCGTCCTCGATGAGCTGCAGCACCGCCTTCGGGTTCGTCCCCAGGCCCTGGTCGCCGATGAACGCGACGCGAAGGTTCCGTTCGGTGGACGGCGCTCCGCCCGAGCCGTCGAGAGCCGTCGCGCCGCCCGCCGCCGAGGAGCCGCCGTCCGCGGCGGACTTCGACGGCTTGCGCTCGCTGCTGCACGCCGCGAACGCCACGAGGGCGCCCGTGACGCCGAGGACGACCCTTCGGGGGAAATCGCGCATCACTCTGGTCGAGTGTAGCCGCGAGCGGGCCACCGGAAAGAAAAGTCGGTTTTCGCGAACGGGCTGCGTCGCTCGGGTGTGTCCCGCGCACGCCCTGCGCGCCGCGGCGGCTCCGACCGCGTCGTGAGCCGCGTGGTCGCGGTATTTCCGGCGCTCGAGTGGGCAGCGGCCGCCTGGCATGCCCCGTGCTTCGGCACGGCGACGGAGGACGACGAACGATGAGGCGCAACGTGGCTCTGCTCGACCGTACGGCACGCATCTGGACAGGAATGATGATCCTCGCATCCCCTCTCCTCGAGCTCGGGACAGGCCCCTACAACCTGCTCGGGCTCGTGCTCGTCGGCAGCGGAGCGGTCGGGTTCTGTCCGATCTACAGGCTCTTCGGCAAGACGGACGCACCACCGCCAAGGTCGTCCGTCGCGTCGTCAGGGTCGTACGGACAGCCCGCGAACGCGTAGCGCTTCGGCGAATCGCCGTTCACGCCCGCGTCCCGGGATTCTCGGTGGGATCCCAAGGGGCGCGGGCTTCTTTTCTCCCTCTCGGGGTGCCCACATGGATCTGTTCTCCAAGCTGTTCGCCGAGCACCGACTCATCGGGCGGGTGCTGGACGCCTTCGAGGCTTATCTGGATGCCGTCGACGCCGCGGGCACGGTCAATCCGCACGATTTCACCCGGTTCGTGACGTTCTTCCGGGAATACGCGGATCTCCTCCATCACGAGCGCGAGGAGTCGGTGCTCTTTCCGGCGCTGGCTCGCCACGGTTTCGCCGAGAATCGTGGGCCCCTCGCCCACGTCCGGGGGGAGCACAGGACCGAGCGGGAGCTCATGACTCGACTGCTGCGGATCGCCACGAGACGAGACCCCTGGTCCCAGACCCAGGCGATCTCGAGCATCGGGCGCGAACTCGTCGCGTTTCAGCGGGCGCACATCGCCAAGGAGAACGAGCTCCTCTATCCCGTCGCTCAGCGCGAGATCTCGCCCGAGGGGCCAGCGCTGGTCGCGCGCGAGCTCGCGGAGTTCGACGAGGATCGCGGACGCCACGGTCACACGGACTGGCTCGAGGCGCTCGGGGAGGAGCTCATCGGTGACTACGCGCCACCGCTCGGCTGAGGGGTCTGGGGCACGCGCAGGTCGAACCGGATCACGACGCGATCGGCCACTCGCAGCGCGCCGAGCATGGCCCGGAAGGGTCGGATCCCCCACACCGACGGCGTGAGCGTGACCTCGCCGCGGGCGGCGCCGTCGGTGACGTGCACGTCGAGGCGCACCGGCGCGACACGACCGGCGAGGCGGAGCTCGCCGGCGACCTCGCGTCGAGAGCCGTGGTCGGTCACGGTGCCGGTGAAGTCGATGTGCGGGTGCTTCTCGCTGTCGAGCACGTGTCGCCGGATGTTCCCCTCGATCTCCCGGCGCTGCGAGGCGTCGAGCTCGCCGGGTTGGAGTCGTCCGTCCCGCAGCGCTCCGACGACGCGAAGGGAAGCGGCGTCGAACGTCGCCGCGACGTGATCGTCGTCCAACTGGATGGAGAAGCGCTCCACGGTGACGAGCAGGTCGTGGGCCAGCGGAGACAGCACGCCCTCCTTGAACGTGAGAACCTCCACGGTCCCATCCTCCACGGCGACCGCGCCCAAGGCCGTCACTCTCCCTGCATGAGGCCCGTGACGGTGCCGTCGGCGAGCACTCGCACCCGTTCGGCCGCGGGCGCCCTCGGGAGTCCCGGCATCGTCACGACGTCTCCGAGCAGCGCGACGACGAAGCCGGCCCCCGCCGCGGGCCGAAGGCCGCGAACGGTCACGTCGAAGTCGCGTGGTACGCCCGGGCGCTTCGCGTCGTCCGAGAGCGACAGGTGGGTCTTCGCGACGCAGACGGGGGCGTTCCCGAGTCCGCACGCCGCGACGGTCTCGAGGTCTCGTGTCGCCGCTTCCGTGAACACGGCCTTGCCCGCGCCGTAGAGGGTACGGCTCACCGCGGCGATCTTGTCCGTGAGCGGTGCGTCCGGTTCGTACAGGTGGCGCGGCGCGGGGGATCGGGTGGGCATCGCATCGATCACCGCCTGCGCCAGCGCCACACCGCCTGCCCCACCGTCGGTGAACGCGGTGAAGCGGGCGACGCGCACGCCGCGTTGCTCGCCGTACCGCTCGACGGCACCGAGTGCGTCGGGCGGGTCGCCGGGCTTCACGTTCAGCGCCACGACGGGCTCGAGGCCGAAGGCGCGGACGTTCTCGATCTGCTTGCCGAGGTGCGCCAGGCCGCGTTCGACGTGCGAAGCGTCCGCGAGGTCGGGGCCAGCCTGGACCTCGTCGCCGTGGCGGGCCAGGGCCTCCGCGGTGACGGCGAGCACGACCAGGCTCGGCCATACGTCCGTTCCGCGACACTTGATCTGGAGGAACTTCTCGCCGCCGAGGTCGAAGCCGAACCCCGCCTCGGTCACCACGAAGTCCGCGTGGCCCATCCCGAGGACCGTCGCCATGCGGCTGGAACACCCGTGCGCGATGTTCGCGAATGGGCCACCGTGCACCAGGGCAGCAGTACCTTCCGTCGTCTGCACCAGATTCGGACAGAGCGCATCGGCGAGGAGTGCCGTCATGGCCTCGTGCGCGTTCAGGTCCCGCGCGGTCACGGGGCGCCCCGTGCGATCGTGGGCCACGACGACGCGCGCCAGGCGAGCGCGCAGGTCCTCCAGGGAAGTTGCCAGGCACAACACTGCCATGACCTCGCTGGCGGCGGTGATGTCGAAGCGCGACTCGCGCCGCTCACGCTCACCCAGGGTCACCCGCCTCAGCGCGCGGTCGTTGACGTCGAGGACGCGCGGCCATGCGACGCTCGCGGGATCGATCTCACGCGTCCCGAAGTGGAGCGCATTGTCGAGGAGTGCCGCGAGCAGGTTGTGTGCGCTGGCGACGGCGTGAAGGTCGCCCGTGAAATGCAGGTTGATGTCCGCCGCGGGTTGTACCTGCGCGAGCCCCCCGCCGGTGCCGCCGCCCTTGATGCCGAAGACCGGTCCGAGCGAGGGCTCCCGCAGGCAGACGACGGCCGAGTGCCCGAGCTTCGAGAGCGCCATCGAGAGGCCCACGGAGACCGTCGTCTTGCCGACGCCGGCGCGGTTCGGCGTGATCGCCGACACCAGCACCAGCCGTCCCGCGCGTCGTGTCGTGCCGACGGCGTCGAGCGAGATCTTCGCCTTGCCGCGCCCCACGGCCGTCCACTCTTCGGGTGAGAGATCGAGGTCGCGAGCCACTTCTGCGACCGTGCGCGGGAGCGTCGCGCCGAGAGCGAACGGCATCGCCGACGCATAGCCCGAGCCCGGCGGTGACACCACGCCGCCGCCCAGCGCCCCACGACCGCTCGACCCCGAGGCGAGCTCCGCGGACCTGGTACGGGGCTTGAATCGGCGGGTGGCGCGTCCCCAGAGGACCCCATCCATCGAGGAGACCATGCGAGAATTTGCCTCACTGGCCGAAGAACACCGGTTGATCCTGGACGTCGTGACCGCCCTGGAAGCGTTCGTCGCGAGGGTCGAGCGCGACGAGGGCTTCGACAAGAACGACCTCGAAGGCTTCGCGCAGTTCTTTCGTGACTTTGCCGACGGTATTCACCACGTGAAGGAGGAGGACGTCCTGCTGCCGGCGATGACGAGGCACGGCTTCAACTGGGACGGCGAACTCCTCGCGACCATTCGCCACGACCATGACCAGGAGCGCTACCTCGTGGAAGTGCTGAACCAGACCGCTCGCCAGACCGAGGCGTGGCACGCCGAGGACCGCAGGCACGTCGTCTCCATCGGCCGCTCCCTTGCCGAGTTTCAGCGGCGGCACATCGCGGACGAGGCGGCGGGCCTGTATCTCGCCGCCCGCTCCAAGCTCCCCGGCGCCGTCAGCGAGCGCATCGACGCCGATCTCGCTGCGTTTCAGCGCCGAGTCGCCGGCGAGTACGGGCGCCTGACCGAGGTGGGGCGCGCGCTCGCTAGGAGGTATGCGCCGGAGAGCGCCGGGGTGGCGCCGTCACGGTGACCACCGGGCAGCGCGCGTTTCGCACGACGCGCGCCGCGACGCTACCGAGCGCGAGCCGGCTCAACCCACGGCGGCCGTGCGTTCCCATCACGATGCAGTGGTACCCGTCGTCTCCCGCCACTTTCACGATCGTGTCGCTGGCGTCCCCGGACTCCACCCGCTGCGTTCCGACGTCGCCGTCGGCCGCCTGGGCGAGTGCCGCCATGTCCCTGGCGGCGCTCGAGCGGGCAATCTCCGCAATCGTCTTCGGGGGTCCGGTACCGATGCTCGCCAGCGCGGTGTCGAGCGGCACGTAACCCGGTGGTTCCCAGACGTGGAGGAGATCGACCTGCGCGCCGAACTTCTTCGCGAACTGCAGCGCGAAATCGAGCGCCGCACTGGAGCCCTCCGAGAAGTCCACGGGGACGAGGATCCTATCGACGTTCAATTCGGCACCTCGCGGGGGCCCTTCTTCACCGCGGGGACCCCGCTCTTCGGGGCTGCGCCGTACTCGTGCAGCTTGTACTGGATCTTGCGGACGCTGATGCCGAGCACGTCGGCGGCTCTCGTCGTGGAGCCGCCCTCGGCCTCCAGGGTCTCCAGGATCGCGAAGCGTTCGATCTCGGCCATGGTCGCGCCGGGGATCATCGGTGCCCCGCTCGCGTCTGCCCGGGGCACCACCTCGGGTGGCAGGTGGGCCGCCGTCATCACGCTGTCCTCGGCGAGCACCACCGCGCGTTCGACCACGTTCTCGAGCTCGCGGACGTTTCCCGGCCAGTCGTAGCTGACGAGGCGCCGGAGCGCCGCGTCCTCGATGCGCTCCACGTTCTTCGCGTTCTCGGCGGCGTACCGACCGAGGAAGTGCTGTGCCAGCGCGGGGATGTCGGAGCGTCGCTCCCGGAGGGCGGGGAGCCGGACGTTGATGACGTTGAGCCGGTAGTACAGGTCCTCGCGGAACGTCCCGCGATCGACCATCTCCTTCAGATCCCGGTTCGTCGCGGCGATGATCCGAACGTCCGAACGGATCGTCTCGTTCCCGCCGACGCGCTCGAAGGCGTGCTCCTGCAGCACCCGTAGCAGCTTGACCTGCGTCGATGCGGAGATTTCCCCTATCTCGTCCAGGAAGAGCGTGCCCTGGTCGGCCTGCTCGAAGCGACCTTCGCGGCGCTTGTCGGCACCGGTGAACGAGCCGCGCTCGTGACCGAAGAGCTCGCTCTCGAGCAGCGTTGGCGCGAGAGCCGCACAATGGAGCTTCACGAAAGGTCCTTCACCGCGTGGCGACCGGTGGTGGATGGCGGCCGCCACGAGCTCCTTCCCGGTTCCGGATTCCCCGGAGAGCAGCACCGTGGCCCGGCTCGGGGCGATCTGCGCGACCGTCTTGAACACCTGCTGCATCTCGGGCGACGAACCGATGATGTTGTCGAATCGATAGCGCTCGGCGAGCTGTGACTTCAGGCGCTTGGTCTCGGCGCGGAGCTGGCCATGCTCGACCGAGCGCCTCAGCACGACGAGCAGCTCGTCGGTGTTCAGCGGCTTGGTGAGGTAGTCGGCGGCGCCCCTTCTCATGGCCGAGACCGCCGTGTCCACCGCCGCGAAGGCCGTCATGACGACGACCTGCACGGCGGGATCGGCCTGGTGGATCTTCTCGAGCAGCTCCACGCCGTCCATGCCCGGCATCTTCAGGTCGGTCAGAACGACGTCGGGCTGGAAGTCTTCGAAGTGGCCGAGTGCCTTGAAGCCGTCCGCCGCCGTCTCGACCGCGAACCCCTCCTCCTTGAGGATCTCCGCGAGCGCGGTTCTCGCGTTGGATTCGTCGTCTACGACGAGCACCTTGGGCTTCGCGGTCATGGGGAATGCGGGTTGGCGCATGATTAGCAGGACTCGTGCCGGCCCCGGGCCGGCCGGAGACGGCTCGAAACCAGCCGATCCACGCGCGACACCGCCAGCGGGACGCAAATTCTGCACCACGCCCGACGGGAGGCGCAACGTCTGCGCATTGTGAGAGCGGCGGTCGTCTCGTTTCTCGCGACCGGGGATCAGCGGTCCGCGACGCGCGGCAGGCCTACGGTGAAGACCGTCCTGCCGGGTCGGGAGACGACCGTGACCGTGCCGCCGTGGCTCGTGACCAGCTGGTGCACGATGGCGAGGCCCAGGCCGGTGCCGCCGTCCTTCGTCGTGAAGAAGGCGTCGAAGATGGGCAGGTCGTCGGGGAAGCCGGCGCCCGTGTCCGCGACGTGGACCTCCAGTCGCCCTGCGGTCTGCGACGTCGTGACGGTGATCGTGCCGCCGCCGTCGATCGCCTCGAGCGCGTTGCGCACGAGATTCAGCAACACCTGGCGCATGCGACCCGCGTCGACCTCCGCGCGGGCCGGGCTGGACCCGAGGGTCAGATCGACGGTGACGCCCTTCGCATCCGCTTCCGGGCGCAGCAGGTCCACGACGCTGGTCACGATCGGATCGAGCTCCTGGGCCTCGAGCGCGAGGGTCTGGGGACGGGCGAAATCCAGGAAGTCCTTCACCAGCCGCTCGAGCCGCTCGAGCTCGTCCCGCACGAGCCGCGTGACCGACCGCAGCGCCTCCGGCTCCGCCTTGCCGCGCTGGAGCCGCCGCTCGAGCACCTGAAGCTGCAACGTCGCGGAGTTGAGGGGGTTGCGCACCTCGTGGGCGAGACCGGCCGCGAGCGTCCCGACGGCGGCGAGGCGCTCCACGCGCAGCGTTCTGCGGAGCATCTCCTGCTCGTCGGTGACGTCGAGGCCCATGGCGTAGACCTCCACGGTCTGGCCCTCGTCCACGAGGCGCGTCGTGTGCCAGCGCACCAGGCGCTCCCCCCCGGACTTGAGCGACAGCCGGACGACGTCGGTGTCGTCCACGAGCTCGCGTCCTGAGCGCCCGATCATCTCCTCCCGGGAGCGGCCGGTCACCTCTTCGAGGCGGCGGTTCCAGAGCACGATGCGCCCCTCGTGATCGAGCGCGAGAACGAAGGCTGGGACGTTCTCGACGACCTCGCGGTGCCGTTGCTCGGAACGCGTCAGCTCCGTGCGAAGGGCTTCCCGCTCGCGGAGCAGGCGGCCCTTCTCGATCGCACGGCCCACGGTCTCCATCAGGTCGGAGCCGCGGAACGGCTTCAGGACGTAGGCGAATGCGCCCTCGCGGACGGCGGCGATGGCACCCTCGATGGCCGCGTCCCCCGTGATGACGACGATCTGCAGGTGTGGCGCGCGAGCGCGGAGTTCCGAGATGAGCGCGAAGCCATCCGTGTCGGGCAGATGAACGTCGATCACGGCGGCGTCGAAGGGGTGTTCGCTCACCGTGGCGATGGCATGAGCTCCGCTCGCGGCCAGATGGCACTGCACCGTGTGCCCGTCGAGCTCGTCGAGGATCTCGCAGACGTTCTCCGCGAGGTCCTCGTTGTCGTCCACGATGAGGACGTTGGTGACGTTCACCGCCGTGCAGCCTCGGTCAGCCGCGCGACCAGCGCCGCCAGGTCGAACGGCTTGTCCACCACCGGCCCCGTGATGCATGGAATGCCGTCGAGCGTTTCCCCGAGCGTCGAGTTCAGGTCGTCCCGGTGGGCCGTCATCACCACGACCTTGACGCTGGGATCGCGCGCCGCGAGCTGCCTCGCCACGTTCAGGCCGTTCGCGTCCGGCAACCGCAGGTCGATGAGCGCGACTCGTGGCAGGGCGTAGCTCTCCGTCGCGGCCCTTCCCGACGGGTGCACCTCCGGGGAAAGACCGGCGTTGCGCAGCGCCTCCGCGATGTCCGACGCGAGGTCCGGGTTGTCCTCGACGATGAGCACGTCGATGCTCCTTCGATCGAAACCACGGAGTACTTCCACCAGACGCTCCAGGTCCACCGGTTTCGACAGGACGTCCAGGGCGCCGGCGGAACGAGCCCGTGCCACCACGTCCGCGCTCGCGAAGCCGCTGACCATCACGACGGGTGCCGCGCAGCCGCTGCGTCGCAGCTCGACGATGAACGAGACACCGTCGCGGCCCGGGAGGCGATAGTCGAGGATCACGCCGTAAAGCGGTACGTCCCTGGCCACGTTCAACCCGCGCTCGACGTCCGGCGCGACGATCGCCGAGTACCCGAAGCCCTCCAGGATCTCGACCATGTTCTCGGCGAGATCGTTCTGGTCCTCGACGACGAGGATCGTGGGGCGCTCGTTCACGGGCGCCGAACGTAGGCACGTCCCCCCGCGTGCGCAACGCGCCATCGCCCTACGCGGGCACGTCGTCGCCGGTCATTCTCGGCGTGCCGGGACTGTCCGGCAGCCAGACGCGGAAGCACGCGCCTCGGTCGGTCGGAAGGAGGTCGATCTCACCGCCGTGACCCACGACGATGCGCCGACACAGGGCCAGGCCCAGGCCCGTGCCCTTGGCCTTCGTGGTCACCAGCGCGTCGAAGATGCGGGATGACAGCTCGGGTGGCACGCCGGGGCCGTCGTCCCGGACGGTGATCTCGGTACCACCCCGGACGGCCTGGGCACCGATGCGGACCGTACCGCTCTCACCGAGCGCGTGGAGCGCATTGGCGACCAGGTTGGAGAGCACGACGAAGAGCTGGTTCGGATCGGCGTGGACTCGTACGTCGCCCACGGCCGAAATGATCTGGACGCGCGGGCCGGGGGACAGCGACTCCGTGATCGACGCGACGGCGTCCTTCACGTCGAACTCGCGGCGCGCCGGGGGCTTGTCCCGCGCCAGCTCCAGGAGGTCGGTGATGGTCCGCTCGCACTGCTTCACCTGACGGTGGATCTTGTCGCGGTGGCGCACCAGCTTCTCGTCGTCGAGCCCGAGGGCCTCCATGTGTTGCTTCATGAGGTAAAGGGAGGACTCGACGATACCGAGGGGGTTCCGCAGCTCGTGCCCGATGCTCGCCGCGAGCTGTCCGATGGTGGACAGTCGCTCCGCGGCCCGCATCTTCACCGTCATGTCCTCTCGGTAAGCGCTGAGCATGATCGCCAGATCGAGGTCGAGCACCTGATTCACGGCCGTCACCCCCGCCTCGCAGCGCGCGCGATCGTCGCCGGCGTGCTGGGCAACGGCGATGACCAGGTGCGTCCGGATCCGGTTCATCGCCGTGAACATCAGATGCTGCGGCAGGGAAATGCGCACGTGGACGCGGCCGATCCGCGACCGGGCTTCGAGGTAGGTGAGGTCGTGGGGGCCTCGGAACGCGGAGTCGAGCCATGCGACGAGCGTCCGCTTGAGGCGCAGCACCTGCTCCGTGCCACCGGTGATGGCCGCCCGCGCCTCCGCATGGGCTTCGATGGTGGCGTAGAAGTCGTCCACGATGGGCACGAAGAACGGAGCCAGTGCCGGGTGAAGGGACCGCAGCACTTCACTGGTGGATTCCGTGAACCCGACGTAGGCGCAGGCGCTCTCGAAGGTCTGCTGGTCCATGACGTCGTCACGCCATTCTACAGAGGGAAGGGCGGGTACGGGCATCCTCGCGGTCCGAGAGCAAGCTCGATGCCGGCTGGTCCTGGCGCACAGACCGGCAGCCGTGGCCTCGGACCGGGGCCCGGCAGCGCGACCCTTTCGTCGCCGCTCCCAGGCCGTGCAAGCGTTGCGGGAACCGCGGAGCCACTGGCGCGTTCCTCGCATGTCCCCGAGCCACATGACCAACCCCCTGCGCGTCCCGCGGAGTCCGGACGCGGAGCCATCGCAGGAAGCGCTCTGCGACACGGACCCCGCCGTGGGTCTCTCCACCGCAGAGGCGGAGCGCCGCTTGCGCGAGCTCGGCCCCAACGAGCTGCCCGAAGCCCCCGTGCCCGGCGCTCTGTCGCGGCTCGCCGCCCAGCTCTCGGACGTCACCGTGATCGCGCTGGTGCTGGCGGCGTGCATCGCCGTCGGCCTGTCGGTGCTGTTTCCCGAGCCCGGCGGCTTCCTGGCGCGGTTCGGCGACGCGATCGCGATAGGCATGATCGTCGTCCTGAACGCGGCAATCGGCTTCTTCCAGGAACGTCGCGCCCACGCGTCGGTGAAGGCGCTGGGTAGCGTCACCGCGCACACGGCCCGCGTTCGGCGATCCGGCTCGGTTTCGGTGGTGACCGCGCCTTCGCTCGTCGTCGGGGACGTCGTGCTCCTCGAGGAGGGCGACCGGGTACCCGCGGATCTGCGCCTCACGCTCACCAGGGAGCTCGCGATCACCGAAGCCGCCCTCACCGGGGAGTCGGTCCCCGTGCGGAAGGACTCCGAAGCGGCGCTCGGGCCGGACACGCCGCTCGCCGAGCGGTCGAACTCGGCCTTCACCGGCACGCTCGTCGCGTCCGGCAGGGGTGAGGGGCTGGTCGTGGCATCGGGGGCGCGCACGGAGCTCGGCCGCATCGCGACCTTGCTCGGCCAGGTCGAGGCTCCTGAGACGCCTCTGCAGCGGAGCCTTCGTCGCTTCGGTGCCTGGCTCGTCGTGGGCTGCGTCGCGGTGGGAGCCGTCGTGTTCGCGGTGGGGCTGCTCCAGGGCCAGGCGCCGGTGCAGACCCTCTTGCTCATCGCGGTGAGCCTCGCCGTCGCGGCCATCCCGGAGGGTCTGCCTGCCATCACGACGATCGTCCTGGCGCTGGGCGTCCAGCGGATGGCGGCGCGTCGCGCGCTCGTTCGTCGGCTGGCGGCCGTCGAGACGCTGGGGTCGGCCGAGGTGATCTGCTCGGACAAGACCGGGACGATGACGATGAACGCGATGACCGTGCGGCGCGTGAGGACGGCCGGCGGTCTTCACGACCCGAGCGAACGGCTGGCGGACGACGGCACTGCGCTGGCGGAGCTCGTGCTCGCTTGCCGCTTCGCGCCCGCCGCGCGGTGGTCGCCCGGCGCCGACGGGCCCGTGGTCACGGGGGACCCGACGGACGGCGCCCTACTCGCGTTCAACGCCGGGTTTCCGGCCCTGCCGGCGCCGGAGGTCGTCGCGGAGCGGCTGTTCGACACCACTCGACGAATGGCGACTCTCGCGGCGCGTCGCTCGGGCGGGGTAGTCGCCTTCACGCATGGGGCCCCGGAGGCCGTGCTCGCGCGGTGCACCGGCGTGTTGACGGACGGCGGCGACGTCGCCGTGCTCGACGACCCCCTGCGCCGCGAACTGAACGAAGCCGTGGAGCAATGGGCGGGCGACGGCCTGCGTGTGCTCGCCCTTGCGCAGCGCAAGCAGCCCGGGGAGGACATCGAGGAGGAGGATCTCGTGTTCCTCGGCCTGGTGGGACTGAGCGATCCACCGCGCCCCGGCGTGTCGCGGGCCGTGGCCTCGGCGCGGCGTGCAGGGATCCGGACCGTGATGATCACCGGCGACCATCCCCGGACGGCGCTGGCGGTGGCGCGAGAGATCGGCCTGCCGGCGTCGGAGGCGACCGTCGTGCGCGGAGCCGACCTCGAAGGCGCTCCGGCGGAGCGCATGGCGGAGCTCGCCGCCACCGCGGTGGTCGTCGCGCGTGCCACGGCCGAGCACAAGCTCCGCTTCGTCGAGGCCTTGTTGCGCGCCGGACGGTCGGTCGCGATGACCGGCGACGGCGTGAACGACGCGCCCGCCCTGCGCGCCGCCACGATCGGCATCGCGATGGGGAAGGCCGGCACGGACGTGACGCGGGAGGCCGCTGACCTCGTGCTCGCCGACGACGACTATTCGACCATCATCGCGGCAGTGGAGGAGGGCAGGACCATCATCGCGAACATCAGGCGTTTCATCCTCTTCCTGCTGTCCGTCAACAGTGGGCTCGTGCTCGCGGTCTTCGTCGGCGCGGTGCTCGGGTGGCCCCCCGTCCTGACGCCCACTCAGATCCTCTGGATCAACCTCATCACCAACGGCCTGCCCGCGCTGGCCCTGGGGGCGGAGCCTCTGCGCGACGACCCGATGGGAAAGCCGCCGCGCCCCTCCGACGCGCCGCTCGTCTCGGGGCGAGACGTCGCCATCGTGTTCGTCCAGGGGGCGTACATGGGAGCCCTCGGCCTCGTCTTCTTCGCGCTCTGGCGCCCCGCCGGACTGGAAGTCGCGCGGACGGTCGCGTTCACGGTGCTCGCCATCGGGCCGCTCTTCCACGCCCTCACCAGTCGTTCCACCGAGCGCTCGCTCCTCGCCCTCGGGCCCTTCAGCAACGCGAAGCTCTGGTGGGCCTTCGCGGCGGCCCTGGCGCTGCAGGCGGCGGCGATCTACCTGCCCGGCGTCACCCAGGTCTTCAAGACCGCCCCCCTCGGGTGGCGCGACCTCGCCTGGGTGCTTTCGGCGTGCGCGAGCGTGCTCGCGTTCGGGGAGCTGGAGAAGTTCGCTCGCGGGTTCGTGGACGCGCGTCGCGGGCGCGCGCCTGGCGAATCGCTCGAGTGACGCGCGGGACGTTCCGGCGCGAGTCACCCCGGACGATGCACTCGGCGGCCCTCGGCGGCTCGTAGCGAACGTCCATTCCCGGAAGGTTCGAGACGCGGCCCCGCGTCGCGTCGGCGTAGAGTCGCTTCGGATCACGCGTCGCGCACACCGCTCGGGGAACGTCGAGCCACACCTCCACGAAGCGCGGCGCCAGTGCCCGGGCGGCGTTCCGATGACGCCGGGCGTGGGCCGTTGCGGCGACCAGGACGACGTGCCCCTGCCAGGCCAGATGCGCCGCCCACCGGGCGAGCGCCTCGTAGAAGGCGGAACGCGCGGACGGTTCGTAGCCCAGCCGGGGGTAGATCGCCGCGCGAACCTCGTCGCCGTCGAGGAGGATCGGTGTCTCGCCGGATCGGCGCAGCGCTTCGCCCACCAGGCGCCCGAGCGTGGTCTTGCCGGACGCCGGGCGCCCCGTGAACCAGACGACGACGCCGCCGTCCGTGGCGTCAGGGGAAGACATCGTCGGGTGCGTCCAGATCGAGTCGGCCGTCCTCCAGCGCTTCTTCCGCGATCCCGAGCAGCCCGTCGCGGGTGTCCTCCGTCGTGTCGGGGTACCAGCGTGGATTGCAGAGCACGAGCGCGCGCCACGCGAAGAACAGCGGCGCGGCGTCGAGGAGCCCGCGATCGCCCGAGGTCTCGAGGTACGCGTCCCAGAACGCGCGCCACAGCGGTCGAAAGGCGCGCCACCCCGCGTCTCCCCGCGCGAGGGCGAAGAACACGAAGTTGATTGACATCGCCGTGAGGTCGTCCGCCGGGTCACCCACGGAGCCGCGACTCGCGTCGAGCAGCCGGACGTCGCCGTCCGAGTCGAAGACGACGTTGAACGGGTGGAAGTCACCGTGGATCCTGCGCGCCCTGTCGGAACGGTCCCGAAGACGCCAGCGCCACCGCACGCAGGAGCGCTCCAGGGCTTCGAGGCGAGCCGGAGATGCGCCCGGCGTGCCCGGCGGATAGCCGTCCACGATGCCGAAGATCCCTTCACCGCTGCCCACGACGTCTCGCACCGCTCGCTCGTACGCCTTGGGGCGGCCCGGCGCTTCGTGTACGACCACGAGCCGTCGGGCGAGCGTTCGCGCACGCTCGACGTCCGTGCTCGACGCCTTCCCCCGCCGCGCGACCTCGCGCAGGTCGTCGGCATAGACGCGCCCGGGAGCGAACTCCGTGAGCAGGTAGAACTCCCTCGTGCCTGCCAGGGAAACCAGGCTGCCGTCCTCGTGGAACGCACCGACCTCCAGCGCGGCGACGTGTCCGGGGACGGCGGCGAAGGTGTCGTGCGCCAGGATCATCTCGGCTGCGCGGTCCGCCCGTCGGTCGTGGCCGAAGTCGTTGGCCGTCGCCGTGTGAAGCACGAAGCTCCGCCGCCCCTGCTTCGTCCGCGCGTCGATGCGTATCGGAGCGCCGTAGCCCGCGGCCTTGAGCGTCCCGTCGGTGACCGCCGCGTCCGCGGCGAACGGCGCCACGCGCTCGATGCGCGCGCCGGGCGCCACCCGGTGAACCAGCCGCGCGATGGCGGGGTCCACCGCGTCGCCCCGCGCCTGCTCACCCACGGTGTTCACTCGGACGGTCCTCACCCGGCAAGCCCGGCGTCAGCGTATGAGCAAGCTCGAGTTCTCGCGCGCTTCGGAGTTCTTGTTCACGAAGTGGTAGGTGTGGCGCCGCCCGTGCCGCTCGCGGTGCTGCTCGCACCAGAGCTCCGCACCCGCGGAAGCACGCCGCGCCTCCACGCACCTGGGACACGGCGGCTCGATCTGCGGCACCTCCAGGCCGCCCGAGTGATCCTTCGGACGGACGACGAAGACCGGGCACGAGGCCATCCGCACGACGCCTTCCGCCACCGAGCCCAGGAGGAGCCGCCGTACGCCGCGCCGACCGTGCGTTCCGACGACGACGACGTCGGCCTCGAGGTCCGTGGCGATCTGCGCGATCTCGTGGGCCGGCGCCCCGACACGCACGTGCGTCACGACGCGGTCGAAGTTGGTCTCGTTGGTCTCGCGGAACACCTCGAGCTGCTTTTCGACGTACTGCTTCAGCTGGTCGGAGGCCTCCGACAGCGACACGATCGAGATCTGGTCCGGCAGCTCCAGGCGGAGCATGGGGCCGTTCGCTCCCGCCACGGAGACGACGTGGGGCTCGGCCCCTTTCTCGCGATTGGCGATCGCCATCGCCTGGTGAAGCGCCCGCTCGCCCGTTTCGGAGTAATCGACGCCGACGACGATGACGTACGGCTTGATGGCTTGATCGGTCATGGGATCCTCTGCGTGGTGATGTGCCCGCCCACGCCTCGTGCAGGTGCCGTGCCATCGGCGTCACGACCGACCCTTGGCCGAGAAGTGAGTGACGCCCTGCCGCGTGGCGCCCGGGAGCGCGCAACGGATGCGCTCCGGCGGGATCGGTTCGCGTGAGCACGCGCATTGCAACGGACTCGGCCATGACCCAGTGGCCCACCACCATCTCGCAGTACATGACCCCAGGCCCTCACTCCATCGGCCGCGACCAGCCCCTCCTGGCGGCGCGCGACCTGATGCAGGCGGAAGGCATACGGCACCTGCCCGTGCTCCACGGCGGAAGGCTCGTGGGGCTGCTCTCCTCGCGCGACGTCGATCTGGTCACGTCGTTCGGCGGCGTCGATCCGGCCCGGGTGACGGTCGAGGAGGCCATGAGCCCCGAGCCCTACGCGGTCGGTCCCGACACGGAGCTCGTCGTCGTGGCCAAGGAAATGGCCGAACGACGCCTAGGCTCGGCGGTCGTCACCAGCGGCAATCGCGTGGTCGGCGTGTTCACGACCGTGGACGCCCTGCGCGCGCTCGCCGACGCCCTGCTGCACGGCAAGTGACGTTCGATCCGTCACTCCCGCACGACCAGCACGGAGCAGGGCGCGCGGCGAACGACGTTCTCGGCGATGGATCCGAGCAGAGCGCGCGCCAGTCCCGTTCGGCCCTGCGAGCCCATCACGATGAGCGTGGCGCTCTCCGCTGCCGCGTAGTCGACGATCTCCTTCACGGCGCTGCCGATGCGGAGCTCGAGGCGAACCCCCCGAAGGCGCTCGGGGAGGCGTTCGCGAACGACCTTCTCGGCGTGGGCCACGCGATCCTCGTCCTTGATGTCGCCCCAGATCGCTCCGGGTGAGGCGGGGTCGAGCTCGGGCAGTACATGAACGACGCGCAGGTCGGCGGCGTCCGCCGCGAGCTGCGCGGCACGCTCCAGCGCGTCGATCGAGCGCTGCGACAGATCGATGGGGACGATGATCTTCGCGAAGGGGTTTGCCATGCCCTCCACGTGGCAAGGCCCGTGCCGCGCGGCCCACGGTGCCGAACCGATGCACCTGCCTCGCTGCGGCTGCCGCGCCGTGCACCGGCCCGCGAAATCCTTGCGCGCCGATTGGCTGCGCCGCAAACCCTGCGCTCCGCGTCAGCCTGCCGGAGACCGGGGGTCGCGAACGACGAGGACGGGGCAGGGCGCCGCCCGGACGATCGCCTCGGCGACGGACCCGAGGACGAGCCGGCTGATCCCTTGCCGACCGTGGGTCCCCACGACGATCAGGTCGGCGTCCGTGCTTCGCGCGTGCTCCAGCAGGCGCGTCGCCGGATCCCCGATGGCGGCGTGAAACCTCAGCTCCAGGCTGGTCGCTCCGACGCGTTCTTCGACGTAGGCGCGAACGGTGGCCTCGAATCCCGCGAGAAACGTCGCCTTCGCGCCAGCCGTCAGCTCGCCGGGGAGCGGAGGGCCGTCGCCCTCCGCCACGGCGACGACGTGCAGAACGGCGGAGTCGTCGCCCCGAAGATCGCGCACCGCTCGATCGAGCGCCGCCCCCGCGATCTCGGAGAAGTCGATCCCCACGACGACGTGGCGTTCACTCATGGACGCGAGCCTACCCCGGGCAGCGGGCAGACGCGTACCCGCGCGGAAGACACCCCGCGAAGGCCCGGGTCACGCTGCTGGCCCGAGTCTTGCTCACGGTTGCGTCTCGGAAAGGCGAGCTGCCCCATGAGCCTCATCAACAAGATCCTCGTTCCCGTGGATTTCTCCCCACCGTCCCGCGTCGCTCTGCGCGACGCGCTCGCCCTGGCGGACCGCTTCGGGGCCAGCGTGCAGGTCGTGCACGTCTGGGAGGTTCCGAAGCTCGTGCGACCGGACTTGATGGTCTGGATGGAGTCCAGCGGTGACGCGGTCTCGCTCGCCGAGCACCTGCGCGCCGAAGCGAAACGAGAGCTCGACGCCATGGTCGGAGATCTGGATCTGCCCGGTCCCCGGATCGTCGTCGGCGACGCGGCGACCAAGATCGCTGAGCTCGTCGATGCCGAGGGTTTCGACCTCGTCGTGATGGGGACGCACGGCCGCACGGGGCTGTCGCGGTTCTTCCTCGGCAGCGTCGCCGAGAACGTGGTGCGTCGCGTGCCCTGTCCGGTCATGACGGTTCACGCCGACGAGGAAGCCGAGAAGGCGGCGTGAATCGAGCCGGGGCCGCCATCAGACGAGGTCCCGCAGAGCGCGCAGGATGTCGACGTAGCTGACGATTCCGAGGAGCTCGTTGGAGCCGTCGTCCAGGACCACGGGGATCGCGCCGACGCGGTGCTCCAGGAGCATGTCGATCGCGTCACCGACGTCGGCTTCGGGCGACAGCGAAAGGACGTCGCCCGACATCATCGTGGAAACCGGGGCGGAGAGCTTCGCGCGAACCGCGTCGGATGACGACGGATCGAACGACGCGAAGCCTCGCAAGTCGCGATCGCTGACGATGCCGACGAGCTCTCCATCCGAGACGATGGGGAGATGACGGACGTCGAGCTCGTAGAGCGCGCTCGCCACCTCTCCGATCGTGCTGGTGCTCTCTGCCGTGACGGGGTTCTTCGTCATGATTTCTTCGACGACCATGGGCGAAGCTACAGCAGCAATCGTGCCAACCGACGCGTTCGGCGGCCTTCGGCGGGGAGCGCGACGCCGTGGGCGCTGGCGCGCGGCTTGCTCCCGTGCCCGCCGAAGTGCGACGCCTACCCGTCGGAGCCAGCGCCGAGAGGCACCGTGAGAACGGGGATTCTGCTGGTCCGAACCACGCGCTCTGCGACGCTCCCGATGAGCATGTGCGCCAGGCCCGTCCGTCCGTGCGTGCCCATCACGACCAGGTCGGCGCCCGTCGAGGCCCGGTCGATCTCCTGGGGCACGGATCCCTGGCTCACGCATGCGCGCCACGGGACGCCGTCTTTCGCGCATTTTTCGCCGAGCTCGCGGAGCGCGGCCTCGGTTCGCGCCACGTATGCCGAGTCCGGCGTGGGCGCCACGACGGGAGTGAACGGAGGTGCGCCGTAGAACGCCGTCGGCAGGACGTGCAGCAGGCGAACGTCGGCCCCCGTGCGCTTCGCCAGCGCCATGGCGGCGTTCAGCGCCCGCTCGGAGCCTTCCGAGAAGTCGACGGGACACAGGATGGATCGGATTTCCAGCATGGTCCTTCGACGTGCATGGCGCGTGCCTGCGCGCGCCGACTAGATTGGGGCCACCGTGCCGCTCATCGAGCGCCTACCCGCCGCGCTTCAGCCCCTGGCCACGTGGCTGCTCGATCCGACGGTCCTGGCGGTGCTCGGCATCGGGTCGCTGATCCTGTTCCTCGCGAGCGCCGTCGGCGTGCCGTGGTTCTTCGCGCGTGTCCCCGCCGACTACTTCTCCCGTCGGGAGCGAGCCAAGCTGGGCCTCGAGCGCCGGCACTCTCCGGCGCGACTGCTCGTCACGTTCGCGCGGAACGCGCTCGCGACCGTGCTGGTGCTCGCCGGCGTGGTGATGCTGTTCCTCCCCGGCCAGGGTCTCCTGACTGTGCTGGTGGGTGTCATGCTCCTCGACTTCCCCGGGAAGCGCAGGCTGCAGCGGCGCGTCCTGTCGATCCCACGAGTGGAAGCGCTGGTGACCGCGCTTCGACGCCGCGCGGGCCGCGCGCCGCTGGACCTCGGGCATCCGTCGCATGACGACGATCGTCGCGACGCATGAGCTCGCGGACTTCGACGCCATCGCGTCCGCCATCGCAGCGCAGAAGCTCCATCCGGGGGCGCGGATCACACTCTTTCGTCGCACCGCTCGCCGCGTCCGGGACTTCTTGGCCTTGCATCGGGACCGATTTCCGACGACCCGCATCGACCGTATCGACCGCGACGCCGTGACGCGTCTGGTGCTGGTGGATGTGAGGCGCGCCAGCCGGCTTGCTCCGCTGGGCACGCTGCTCGAACGAGCCCTGCGGCGGGATCCGATGCTCGACGTGCACGTCTTCGACCACCATCCAGCCGCAGAAGACGATGTACCGGCGAACCTCGCGGTCGTCGAGTCCCTCGGTTCGACGGCCACCCTGTTGATCGAGCGTATTCGCGCGGCAGGTTTGGATCTGGACCGCGTCGAAGCGACGCTCCTCGCGCTCGGAATCCATGCGGACACGGGGTCTCTCACGTACTCGACGGCGACGCCACGAGACGCCCGAGCCCTCGCCTGGCTCATGGAGCGCGGCGCGAGCGTCGACGTCGTCCGCCGCTACCTCGCTCCGGAGCTCGACGAACTTCAGAGGTCGCTCGTTCGAAGGATCCTCGCTTCCGTCGAGATCGAATCTCAGAGAGGTTTGCGGATCGGCTTCGCGAACGTCGAGCTGGAGCGAGCGCGCCCGGGCTTCGCCGAGGTCGTGACGGAGATCGCCAACGTCGAAGGGCTCGATCTCACGGTCGTCCTCTTCTCCATCGGGCGCCGTCAGGTTCAGATCATCGGTCGCGCCTCCTCGCCGTTGTTCGACGTCGGGAGGCTCCTCTCTCGCGTCGGCGGCGGCGGGCACGCGAGCGCTGGCTCTGCGGTGGTTCCGCGGGGCGACGCGCGGGACCTGGAGGGCGTGATCCGCGCCGCCCTCGCCGAGGCGCCACCGGCGCCCAGTCGCGTTTGCGACCGGATGAGCTCGCCCGTGTCCAGCGTGTCGCCCGGGGATCGCCTCCGCGACGTCCGGGACGACCTGGTGGCTTGGGGCGTCACCGGGGTTCCCGTCCTCGAGGCGGGTGCGCTGGTCGGAATCCTCTCCCGGCGGGATCTCGAGCGCGCCGACGCGGACGGCCGCCTCGATCTGCCCGTTGGGAGCTGCATGACCCACCGTGTCCGCACCGTGCGCCCCGATGCTGCGCTGGAGGAGGCGCTCGATCTGATGACGACGAACGACGTGGGACGATTGCCGGTCGTGCAGGACGGAGACGTGGTCGGAATCCTCTCGCGCAGCGACGTGCTGAGAGCACTCTACGACGGCTCCGAGTGAGACGCCGGACGAGTGACCCGTCGCGCCGGAAGTTCCTTCCTCCCCGGCGAGAGGCTGCCCCACGGCCGTCCTGGCGCCGCGCACGCTGACGCCCCTCCAAACCCGGTAGGAACTTCGGGTGCGCGGTACTAGGGTGTGGTTCGCGGGGCGACGAGAAAAGGAGAGAGCACGTTGGCGACCAAGGCAGAGAGGTACAAGGCGGCGCAGCAGCGAGCGGGGAAGAAGCGGGAGGCGACGGTTCCGAAGAAGGTTCGCCGAGCCACGGCTTCGGTGAACGAGTCCGAGCGGGCCGCCAAGAACGCGCCCGTGGCGCTCCAGCCCGGCACGCGGAAGTCCACGCGCAAGGCGAAGAACCGCTCCAAGCCGGACAACGCCCTGCAGCGCCGCCAGAAGCGCCGAGTGCGCTCGGCCAAGGCGCGCGCCACCAAGAGCGCCGCGCGATGAGCCGCATCCGCCGCGTCGTGCTCACCGGGGGACCCGGTGGTGGCAAGACGACGGCGGCGGATCTGTTCCGTCGCGAGCTGGGCGAGCGCGTCGTGGTGGTCCCGGAGGCCGCGACGATCCTATTTTCCGGCGGCTTTCCGCGGCCAATCGACGGGGAGGGACGTCGCGCGGTCCAGACGGCGATCTTCCACGTGCAGAGGAACCTCGAAGACGTGCAGTCCGCCTGCTTCCCCGACCGGCTGCTGCTGTGCGATCGAGGGACGCTCGACGGAGCGGCGTACTGGCCGACGACGCCCGACGACTTCCTGCGCGAGCTCGGGACGAGCTGGGCTGCGGAGCTGGGGCGCTACGACGCCGTCGTCTTCTTCGAGTCGGCGGCGGTCGGCGGGCTCGGCATCGAAGGGGGCAACCGGGCGCGTGTGGAGGGCCTGAAGGAGGCGGCCGCCCTGGACGCTCGCCTCCGTGAAGTGTGGGGCAGGCATCCCTGCTTCACCCTCGTCCCGCACTCGACGTCGTTCTTCGCGAAGATGGCCGCCGGCCTCGAAGCGCTGCAGTCCGTGTTCAGCGGCGCGTCCGTCCCCGCTGCACCCCGTAGCTGACGATGCGCTGGATGAGGTCCTCGTAGCTCATGCCCGTCGCCTCGGCGGCGCACGCCAGCTCCTCGTAGCGCGCGATGTCCGGGTTCGGATTCGCCTCCAGGAACCACAGCTGGCCGTCCGTGTCCTGGCGGAAGTCGAGGCGGGCACAGCCTTCGAGGCGCAGTGTCCGGAAGATGCGCTTGCAGAGCTGAGTGATGGTGCGGTCGCCGGTGAGTTCCTTCGACGTGGTCACGTCGATACCCCACTTCTCCTGGTAGGCGATGTCGTGCTTGGCCTTCTCGGTGGCGATGCGCTGGTCGTCGTGCTCCTTGTGCTTGAAGACGAGCTCCTGCGGCGGCAGCACCAGGAGACGGTCGTTGCCGAGCACCGCGACGTAGACGTCCCGGCCCGGGATGAACTGCTCGGCGATGGCGTTGGACCGAACCTTCTCGTGCACGAATGCGACGCGCTCGACGAGCTTCTCGTCGTCCTGGACGATCGACGCCTGGGAGATCCCGATCGAGGAGTCCTCGTCCAGCGCCTTCACGATGAGCGGGAACTCCAGGCGCCGTGGTCGCTTCACCTTTCGCCCGAGGGGAAAAACGGCGAACTTCGGCACGCGAATGCGGTGGTAGGAAAGGAGCTGCTTCGAGAGCGCCTTGTCCCGCGCCAGGAGCAGTCCGCGCGGATTGCTCCCCGTGTACGGAATCCCCAGCAGCTCGAGGTAGGCGACGACGTTCTGGTCGAAGATGGCCTCGCCGCGGAACTCCTCCAGGAGGTTGAAGACCAGGTGGGGCTTCTCGCGCTCGAGGGTGTTGCGAATCTCCCGTAGGTCGTCCGTCACCCCGAGCTTGAACACCGTGTGCCCCAGCTTGGTGAGGGCCTGGACGACGTCGTACTCGGTCTTCATTTCCCCGACACGCTGATCGGGCAAGCCGCTCACGTCGTCGGGTGGCACCAGGTCGTGATGCATCAGGACCAGGATGCGGAGCTTCTTCACAGCGGGTGCCACTCCCTGCTCCGGTACAGGTACCGGAGGCTCAGGGCAGTGACCAACAGTAGCAGGTCGCCCTGGAGCCGGGCCCTCGGACCCGTTGCCCGGAGCTTCATTTCACGGCAGCGGTCGATGATCTCGAGGATCAACGTGTCGAACGCGTACTCCGCGTCGGGGACCCAGCGCAGCAGCGCCTTGCGCATGGCGCTGCGATTCCTGCGCACGAAGCGCGCCGCAGGCTCTCCGGAATCACCCTTGCCTCGAAAGAGTGCGGCGAGCTTCGCGTCGTAGTTCGTCGGGTTCTCCGGCGCGTAGCGAGCGGCCTTGGCCTCGTAATAGCTGCGCAGCGTCTGTCGAATCCCGGGAAGCGCGTCGGGGCACTCACGGGACTTCACGAGGGGGCTCTGGCCGCCCAGCTCCTTCATGGTCTGATCGACCCATTCGAGCTTCCTCAGGGCGGGCCAACCCGCGTAGCGCTTGCGCCACTGCGACCTCGGCGACAGCCAGACCGCGAACGTCTCGGCGAAGTCCTCGTCCGGGTGGCTCTGCGCGTACCAGAGGTCGAGGTTGACGACGAACCGCTTGCTCGCCGGGTTGGGTCGATAGAAGTCGGGATACGGTTCGGACGACTTGCCGAAGAGGGCCTGGCTCTTCTTGCGACGGTGAAGGCGATAGGCGTGCTGCACCGCGTGGCCCGTCTCGTGACGCAGCACCTTCATGCACTCGCGCCAGGTTCCGCCCTCGACCTCGAGGGCGTGTCGTCGTTCGAGCTTCATCAAGCGCGGATGCGCCAGGTAGAAAGGGATGGCGACGCCCGGGACGCCGTCGGGACTGAACCACTCGGTCGAGAGCCAGAAGTGTGGTCGAACGCGCAGGCCGGCCGAGTCGAGCTCGTCGTAGAGCTGCGCGATGGGACCCTCGAGCCACGTGCCTTCCACGGTGACTCCCAGATCGCAGAAGCGCAGGTCGAGGAGCCGATCGTCGGTCCACCGCACCCACGGCCGCCTTGCACGGCGCGAGCGCGCTGCGCCTCCGTTCGACTTACCCATGGCGTTCGGGGCGGCACACTAGCCGAACGGCGCCCGTCTTTGGGGGTGGCGGCGACGGCCGAGGCGCGGTACACGCGGGCCGGAGCGGGTGGCGATTCGAGGAGGACGGAAGATGGCCGGGAGGTGGCTCGGTTCGACCAGCGTGGCGCTCTTCCTGATGGGCTCTGCCGCGTGCGGTGAGGATGGGGAGAAAAGCAACGGCGCGGGCGGCTCCGAAGCCGACGCGACGGCGTCGGGAGGTGCCTCGGGATCGGCTGCCTCGGGTGGCGCGTCGGGCGGCGGCGCCGGCGCCGGCGCCGCCGGGGGCGCGGGGGGAGGGGGGGGGTCGGGGGGGGGTGGTCCGTCGGGCGCGGCTGCGGCGGGTGGGGGGGCGGGCGCGGCCGCGCCCCCCCCCGCCGCCGGTGGCTCGGCGGGAGTCGCTGGATCGGGTGGGAGCGGCGTCGCTGGCGCTGCGGCAACGGGCGGTACCGCGGGGGTCGCCGGCACGGCGGGAGTGGCCGGCGTCGGGGGCTCTGCGGGAGGTGACGCGTCCGCGGGTACGTCGTCCGGCGGCGGCGCCGGGACCTCCGGGGGCGGCAGGGATTCGGGCGCCAGCGGAGCGGCGGGCTTCGCAGGAGCGGGAGGCGCCGCGGGCAGCGAGGCGGGCGCCTCTGATGCGGCGCCCGACACCGCCGCCGACGGACCCACCGGTCCACCGTCGTGTGTCAACGCGGAGACCTGCTCGGTCAACCACACGAAGATCTGCGCGCCGCAGACGGCCACCTGCGCGGCGCCCCACTGCACGAGCTCGAGCCCGGTGTGCCCCGCGGACAACGTCTGCGTGCTGCAGATCCCGGGTCAGGTCGTAGGCGCTTGTTATCCGAGCTGCGTGCCGTACACGGTGAACCCCTGCGCCGCCAAGGAGTGCGTGCGAGCGAAGCTCGATGCCACTTCTGGCGCGTGCATGGCGCGCGGAACCGCCGCACCCGGTGAGCCCTGCGTCCCCTCCGACATCGCGACCGGCTGCGTCGCCGACCATCTGTGCGCGCGGGATCTGAACGCGGACGTGTGCCGGCGTCAGTGCAGGTTCTTCTCGTCGTCCCCGGGCTGTGCGCTGTCCGAGCGGTGTACCGTCACCGGGACCTGCTCGCAGCAGTCTGGAGACGCCGCGGCGCTCGGGACGCCGTGCTCCTTCGCGTCCACGCCCGGGGAGCGGTGCGGGAACGACGGCAACGCGTGGCGCGGCACCTGCATCGACCTCACGGGACAGCTCGTCTGCCGTCGTCTCTGCCGCATCGCGGCGAGCGACTGCGGGACGATGGGCCTCTGCGTTCAGGTCTTCAGCGGCATCCCGGAAGTGGGCGTCTGCGTCTGACCGGCACGGACGCCCGACCGGACTCAGCCGAGCGCGCGGAAGCAGAGCTCCACGAGCGCAGGCGCCGCCTCGATCGCGCTGCGGTCGTCTCCGGACTCGACGTACCGGAGCCCGACGCCCTCGATGGCGGCGACGAGCGCGTAGATGGTCGTCTCCGTCGGCCGCTTCGAGATGAGGCCGGCGTCGAAGGCGTTGCCGATGCCCGTTCGCAGAAGCTGGAGGAAGCGGGCCTCCGTCTCGCTCCGAATCCGCTCGTGGACCTCGTTCTTCCGAGACTCACGGCGCAGGACGCGGAGCATGTCGCCGTACTGCCCGATGAACGCGAGGAACGCCGTGATGCCGGCGCAGAGCTGTCCCGCGGGATTCGGCTCTTCCCGGACCTTGGTGTCGATGGCGTCGAAGAGCTGCTTGGCGGCACGCTGCCTCACCGCGATGAGCACGTCGTCCAGGTCGTCGAAGTGGCGGTAGAACGTCCCGCGGCTGAGGCCGGACTCGTCGAGCACCATCGCGACCGTGGCGCGAGCGAAACCGACCCGCGCGAAGACCCGCGCTGCAGCGTCGAGCAGGTGCTCGTGCTGAAGACAGCGTCGCTCGGTCGTCGTGATGCGGCGGTCGTAGCGCCCTGGCCCACGCCGCGTACGCGGCAGCTCCGGCGGTCGGGGCAGCCGGCGCGTCTCCGACCTGGGCGTCGTAGGCCGCAGGATTTCGTGGATGCCGCTCTCGAGCGCGCGGCGCGGCGCGCCGAGGTCGCCGTGGGAGTGTTGGGCAGGTACGTTCATGTTCATATCG
This sequence comes from uncultured Polyangiaceae bacterium, assembly GCA_964487605.1. Classification (GTDB taxonomy): domain Bacteria; phylum Myxococcota_A; class Polyangia; order Polyangiales; family Polyangiaceae; genus JAJDAH01. The sequence continues at coordinate 69,564 of CAZARU010000010.1, read as the reverse complement.
ATGGACTAGAGCAACCCCCGTTCCATGGTCGCGTAGCGGCAAATATCCGATAACGCGGCAGATTCCTTCGATACAGGTGTACGGATCGCGCACAGTTGGTCGCTCCGCGTACAGTTCGGGCCGGCCGTTGGGCCGCGGCGGTCCGCGCGTCGTAGGGTCTGGAACCGTGGTCGCCCAGCGCGAGATGGTTCGCGCGCGCTTGCGCGCCTTCCCGGTCAGGCCCCCCGGGCCCACGGCGCTGGAGCGCGCAGCCGTCGCCATCGTGCTGTCTGCAGACGCCGAGGGCCGGCTCTGCTTCGTGCTGACGCGCCGCGCGGATCGCCTCCGGCGGCACGGGGGTCAGTGGGCGCTTCCCGGCGGGCGCGTCGACATGGGGGAGACGGCTTCCCAGACCGCCCTGCGCGAGCTCCACGAGGAGCTCGCCGTTCGACTCGATCACGGAGCGGTTCTCGGCGTCCTGGACGACTACCCGACGCGATCCGGGTTCGTCATCACGCCGGTCGTCGCCTGGGCGCCCGGGCTCGTCCGCCTCGTGCCGAACCCCGACGAGGTCGCCGAAGCTCACGTCGTCCCGCTCGAGGAGCTGGGCCGACCCGGCTCGCCGCACCTGAGATCGATCCCGGAGAGCGACCGGCCCGTCATCGCGTTCCCGCTCGTGGGAACGCTGGTCCATGCGCCGACCGCGGCCATCTTGCACCAGCTTCACGAGGTCGTCGTCCACGGTCGAGCGACGCGCGTGGAGCACTTCGAGCAGCCGGTGTTCGCCTGGCGCTGAGCGCCTCGCGTCACTCCCGAGCCAGGACGTAGAAGAAGTCCCGGTGCGCGGCCTTCGTCAGCAGCCCGCGCGGGTGGTGCTTCATCTTCGGGATCAGCGAGCCTGCCAGCGTCGGGGCCTGGCCCTCCCCGACGGCGTAGGTCACGAACCAGGTGTACGACCAGTTGATGTCGAGCTGCGCCGCGCTCACGGCGCCCACCGCAGTGAGCGCCTCGGCCAGCCACCGTGCGGTGACGTCCTCACCCACCGCGTAGAACAGCGTCCGGCCGCGCTCGTCGAGGCCCACCGCGGAGCGCCGCACCTTCACCTTGCCTTCCACCGACATGCCCCACCGGCGCGTCGTGTCGTTCAGATCGGGGTGCTTCCGTCCGCCCTCGATCAGGCATGGCGGCGTCTGTCGCCACGAGACGAGCGTCTCGGCGCGCGCCGAGAGGTTCGGCCATGTCGCGATCGTGACGCGGCCCTCGGCGTCGATGCCGACCGTGCAGGCGTCGTCGAGCGGCGGGACCAGGACCGTCCCTTGCCACGCCATGCCGTGGCCCCCGTGTCGCGTCTTGAACCCGCCGTTGAAGGCGACGCGCAGGCGAGGCTGCTCGCCTTCGGGGACCAGGCCGCTGCGCTGGTCCCGCGGCAGCGCCTTCGACTCGGGATCCTCCAGTCCCGGGGCGAGGTGGAGCTCCATCCGCTCCAGATCGAGCGCGGCGACGGTCACCGGCATGTAGCGGCTGATCGGATGCGGCTGGAGCGTCGCGCGGACGGCGAGCGGCGGATCGCCGTCGATGAGCGTCGTCCAGCGGCCGTCGCCTTCGCGTGCCGAACGCTCGTGGGGCGGGGCGAAGTCCGCCGGGGGGAAGGTACCGCCGGGAAAGCGCGCGGCCGGCGCCGGCGCCCCGGCGTCGGGAATCCGTGGCGCGGACGCGTCCGTCGCAGCCGCCGCCACGACGATCCCCGCGTCGCTGGCGGTTCCCGAGGGTCGTCCCGTACGGGTCGGATCGGGCGTCGGGGTCGAACCGGCGCACGCTGCCCCGTGGATCGCGAGCGCTCCGGCGATCGGCCGCCCGGCGAGCCGCCAGCGCCGCGTGAACGGTGGAGCCGTCATGGGCACACCTTAGCGCGCCAGGTCGCGCGCGGAGCCCTTCCCTCAGAAGCGGTAGGCGAGGCCGACGGAGAACACGTCGAAGTCGGCGGAGTACTTGCCGGAGTTGACGACGCGGTTTTGTGCCGTCGTGGTCTCGATGAACGAGCTCTGCTCGAGCTTGGCGACGCCGTCGGGGTCCGACGGCGCAGACGTCTCCTCCAGCGGCTGCGGATCGACGCAGGTCGGATCGCCCAGACCGCACGGCTGCCCCACGGTCTTGTCGAAGCCCGACGAGGGGTCGCCGGTGGCCGACTGCCGGGCCGCGTGGCGAGGTGCGCCGACGACGATCGTCTCCGAGAAGACGTGCCCGTAGGCCGCCATGAGGTCGAACTGGCCGACGCGCCAGACGACGCCCACGCCCGTTCCCACGCGGGCGAAGGGCATCGCGTCGATGCTGGCGTAGCTGGGATCGACGCCGCGGGTCTCGTAGTAGACCCCGGCGTTCACCGCGAGCGCTCGCGGAACGATGGCATAGCTGCCGCCGAGACGGACGACGACCTGGTCCTTCAGGTGACGATCGAACGAGAACTCGTTGAGGCCCTCGGCGGGGACGTCTATCTGGTCGCGGACGAGGTTTCCGCTCGCGTCCGTGGACCGAAACTCGATTCGCTGGCAGCCGCGGTGCAGGTTCCCGGTCGGATCCTCGAGGATGCGGGCGCCCGACGCGTCCGTGTCGCACGAGTCCTCGACGGCTACGGTCGTCTTGGAGAAACGCGCGTTGAACTGGTACGAGACGTCGAGCTCGACGTCCCAGAGCTCGGTGCCCAGCGGATCGTCGGGATCGGCGAGGGTGGGTGCGCGCCCGCGGGGCTCCAGGGCCTCTGCCCAGCGCGCTCCGACCGTGAGCGTCCAGGGCAGCGGCTGATGGACCCGTGAGAGGTCCAGCGGGGCGTTCGTGTAGGGAACGCCGGGAGCGGCGCCCTGGTGGTACGTGTTGGTTCGGTAGACGGCCTCGCCCGTTCCATCGAAGGAGTCCCTCCACTGGAACGCGACGACGAGGTCGAGCGGTTCGATGGGCGTCGCGTGGGCGGAGACGGCGAGGGCGGGAATGAAGTAGTCGCTCGCGCGCGCCGTCACGAGCATGTCGTTGTGCGGGGAGGTTCCCGCCCCCTGGGCCTGGACCTGCGTCGACTCGATGCCCAGCCCGAGCCACTGGAACGCGAGTCCGAGCCTGAGAATGGGCGCGACGCGCACCCCCACGCCCACGGTCGGGTTGAACGCGAACGTGACGCGCTGGTCGACGAGCTGGTAGCGGGTCGGACTGGGCCAGGCCCGCCCGCCTCGCGAGATGGTGCCGTCGGAGCCGCCCCACTGCTGCTCGCCGATGGCCGACGGGCCTACGAAGCCGAAGCCGACGCCGACGGCGTCGGAGACACGCCAGGCGATGGCGAGCTGCGGAATGGGCACGGGTCGCGCCGAGTTGCACACGGCGTGCAGGCGCTCGGTGGCGTACTGGCCCGGGAGCGCGTTCCCGGAAGGATCGGCCGCGACCTGACCGCTGTCGCCGAACTCGCTGACACCGGGATCGTAGACGCCCCAGCCGTAGTACCCGGTGGGCTCGACGCACGCCGTGTAGAACGGCACGTCGAGCGACAGCAGCGCGACGCGGTTCTCCACGGCGGCGAGGCCGGCGGGGTTGAAGTTCAGGACCAGCGGGTCTTCCGCTCGCGCGGTCACGGCGCCCCCGCGGGCGAGCGCGCGCGTACCGCCTGCGTTGAACGTCGACCCCTCCGCGTGCACGGATGCCGGTAGCAGGAAGACGAGCGCTCCGGCGACGGCAGCGCTCCGAACGCCAGCGGACCTCACGGGTAGACGGTGGCCCGTACCGCCGCGCAATCGGCGTTGTTCGCGACCTTCACCATGGAGAACGTCGCGGCGTCGACGCTTTCGACGACGTCCTCGATGGAGGCGTCCAGCCCTTGCGCGTCGCTGGCGGAGCAGGCGGGGAGGGTGTTGCCGGTCGGGACGTCCCGGTTGGTGGCGCAGTTCACCTCGCTGTTGTTGTTGTAGGCGCGCCGGCAGCTGTGCAGCCGTTGATCGATGGAGCCGACGCTCATGGTGCCCGTGATCTGCGTGCAGCTGTTCACGGTCCCGGCCATGCTGTACAGGCTGCGCGACGCGACGTGGGAGCAGGCTACGCGCCGGCTGACGATCACCTGCGGCGCCGACGGGGGGTAGTCGTACGCCTGGCTGTAGATGGTGGACGTCTGAGTGGGCGGGCGTGACCACTGCGTGCCGCCGGCCCAGCCGTCGGCGTCGTCGTTCGACCAGCACGGCGGCGACCCGGTGGCGCAGTCCGCCGTCAGCGCGCCCGGACCGGGCCAGGCGCCCGTCCCGTCGGCGTTGGGGAGCCGCACGCCGAACAGGTAGCCGCGGGTGGGCACGTTGAAGGGCGTCGCCGCCTTCGCGTTGGTGATCGTGATGTTGAACGGTGCCTGGTAGCTCAGGGTGTCCCAGATGCCGAAGGGGATGTACGCGCCGTACGTCTCGTTCAAGGTGGGGTTGTGGGCGTCGGGGTAGGTCGCGCCACACATCTGGATCTCCGTCGTCAGCGTGGTGCCGTCGTAGGTGAGGCGCCGCTTCTCCCACACGTCTGCGGTGAAGGTGCCGGCCTGGAGGATGATCGGGTTGGGGAAGACGTTGGCGCGCAGGTTCTGCCACGAGGTCGTGATCCTGCCGCGGAGGCCCCACGTGCCGTTCAGGTCGCAGAACTGGAAGGTGCAGGTCTGCCCGTTGCCCGTGTAGCCGAGGTTGCAGGCACAGGTGAAGCGCTGGGGCGGGTTCGCGTCGGTGCACGTCGCGTTGGGGCTGCAGTTGTGCTGACCGGTGGTGCACTCGTTCAGGTTGTTGCACACGGTGGTGCCGTTCCCCACGTAGCCGGCGTTGCACGCGCACGTGAACGACCCCGTCGTGTTCGTGCACGTGGCGTTGGCATGGCAGTTCGCAGTACCGGCGGTGCACTCGTTCACGTCGGTACACGTGGTGGTGCCGTTTCCGGTGTACCCGGGCTTGCACGCGCACGTGAACGAGCCGGGGGTGTTCGTGCAGTTGGCGTTCACGTTGCAGTTGTGACCGCCGGTCGTGCACTCGTTCACGTCGGCGCAGCTCAACCCGCTGCCGGAGTAGCCCGCCTTGCAGGCGCAGGTGAACGACCCCGGCGTGTCGGTGCAGGTCGCGTTCGGATCGCAGTTGTCCGTGCCCGCGGTGCACTCGTTCACGTTCGTGCACGTGAAGCCGTTGCCGGTGTAGCCGCCGTTGCACTGGCACGTGTACCCACCCACCGTGTTCGCGCAGGTCGCGTTCGCGTGGCAGCCGTCCGTGTTCAGCGTGCACTCGTTCACGTCGACGCAGTTCGACCCGTTGCCGTTCGGGTCGGTGAACCGACCCGGCGGGCACTCGCACTTCACCTGGGTGGGACTGAGGACCGTGCACGTCGCGTTCGGATCGGTACACGTCGCCGAGCAGCTCGCGTTCATGATGCAGAGCGAGCCGTCGCCGTTCTGGTCGAAGTGCGTGGCCGGACAGCTGCAGCTCGCCTCGTTCGCCACGATCTGGCACGAAGCAATCGCGTCACATTGCCCTTCGCTCCTGGCGACTTCGCACTTGTCCGTGCACTGCCCCATGTAAAGCACGAAGCCCGCCGAGCACTCGCAGTCGAACCCCCCCGAGTTGTTGACGCACGTCGTGCCCGCCGGGCAGCCGTCGGTGCCGTCCTCGCACTCGTTCACGTCGGCGCAGGACACGCCGTCTCCGGTGAAGCCGTCCTTGCACGCGCAGGAGAAGGTCCCGGGCTCGTCGGTACAGTCCGCGTTCGCGTGGCAGTCGTTCGCGGTGGGATCGGAGCACTCGTCGAAGTCGCCGCACGTCGTGCCATCTCCGGTGGTTCCCGCCGGGCACTCGCAGTCGTGTCCGCCTTCGGTGTTCGTGCAGGTGGCCGCCGGGTCACACCGATGGGTGCCCGTCGCGCATTCGTCGATGTCCTCGCAAGACGCCGTGCCGTCCCCGCCGTACCCGTCGATGCACGCGCACACGGCGCTCCCCGACGTGTCGTCGCAGGTGGCCAGGGCGTGGCACACGACCTCGTCGCAGGTCGGCCCCGGCGTTCCGCCGTCGTCACCCCCGGCGCCCGCACCCGCCTGTCCGGCGGCACCACCCTGTCCGCCGCCCGCGTCCGTCTGGCCAGCTCCCGAGTCGAGCACGCCGGTGCCGCGGGCACCGCCCGCCTCCGGGTCGCCGCACGCAGTCAGTGCGCCACCAGCCGCGACCACGAGCCCAAGCACGACCACCAAGCGTGTCATCACCGACGGATGGTCCGCCGTCGCCCCCTTGCGGCGCAATCCGGTGGTGAAGGACGCCCATGTCCTTTCGCCACGGCTACACTTTTCCCGCGCGTGTTGGGGCTTCCCCTCGCGCCACGCCAACGGTAGGACGCCGTCGTGCGCGTGACGGGGCTGCCGAGATTTGACGCGTCGCTTCCGCAAGACGTGGCCGTGCGCGTGCGCCGAGGGCCTCGCGGGCTCGTCTTCCTGGGCCTGGTCGCCTGGGCGCTCCTCACGGCCGGCCTCTGGATCGCGTCCACTCCGCGCCAGGTGACGTCGGCTCCGGCGCAGTCCACCCGCTGACGGAGCCGGGCGAGGCCTTCGCGACGTGCGGCGCGACCGCGCTTCTCCCCCATGAAGCCGATCCCCGATCGCCCCTCCACGTCCGGCGAGCGCTGGATCCTCGCGGCGTTCGCGCTCTTCTTCCTCGCGGCGATCGCGGCGGAGCTCTCGTCCGACTTCAGTCCGACGAAGCTCAGTGTCGTCTTCATGGTCCTCTTCGTGGTCCCGCTGACGGTGCTCCACGAAGCCGGTCACGCCGTGGTCGCGTCGCTGCTCGGGTGGCGCGTCTGTCGCGTCGTCATCGGCGTGGGGCGCCCGCGCCTGAACCTCTCGGTCCGCGGCGTGCCGGTAGAGGTTCGGACGGTTCCCCTCGGGGGCTTCGTGGTGCCCGCGCCGGTGCGCCCCCGGTCTCCGCGGCTGGAGAGCTTCCTGGTGTACTCCGCGGGCCTCGCCGCCGAATGCGTGGTCGCGAGCCTCGCGCTCTGGGGCGTCGGCTGGGAGCGCGCCTTCACCCCCAGCGAGGACCTCGTCGTCATCGCGGCGCAAGGGGTGGCGCTCGTCGTGGCGCTCGACGTATTCACCAACCTGCTGCCTCTGCCCACCGACGACGGCGGTGTCACCGACGGCCTCGGCATGCTCACCAGCCCGTTCCTCTCCGACGCGCACTTCGCGCGGGCGGCGACGCTTCCGTGGGTGCTCGAAGCGCGAGCGTTCGAGGAGGCCGAGCGCCACGACGCGGCCGCTCGGATCTGGCGGCACGCGCTCACGGCGTTGCCGGGCAACCCCTTCGTGAAGCTGAGACTCGCCGTCGCTCTCGCGGCGACGGGACACGGCACGGAGGCCCAGGAGCTGCTCGACGAGGCCCTCGCCTCGCCACTCGCTCCCGCCGCGGCCGACGAAGAGTACGCCGCCATCGTGGAGCGTCTCCGGCGCGGGGCCCGTTGACGCACCCTGCGGCTCGTGGCTCGAATGGGCCGACCATGACCAGCAGCGGTTCCGCGCACCCCGTGGTCGCGGCTCGACGCGAGCTGGGCACCGCGTCCCGGGCCATCTTCAACGCGATCTTCTGGCCGTACCTGCTCGCGAGCTGCGTCGCGTACTTCTTCCCGGCGCTGGCGATCTTTCTCCTCACCTTCGCGTTCGATCGGCGCCGGGTCCTGCTGCGCGCCTACACGAACTGGTGGGCCGCCCACTACCTGTCCTGGGCGCCCTTCGCAGGCTGCGTGGTCGAGGGGCGCGAGCACATCCCGTCGGGTGCCTGCGTCTTCGTTTCGAACCACCAGTCGATGGTCGACATCCTGGCGATCTCCGCGGCGCAGCTTCGCTACGTCTGGGTGAGCAAGGTGGAGAACTTCTACGTGCCGTTCCTCGGCTGGAACATGGTGTTCTGCGGCGACATCGCCCTCAAGCGCGGGTACCTGCCGAGCATCCGGCGCATGGTGTGGAAGTGCGACGCGAAGCTCCGCGACGGGTACTCGCTCTTCGTGTTCCCCGAGGGCACGCGCTCACCCGACGGCACGGTGCAGGCGTTTCACCGGGGCGCGTTCTGGGTGGCCGCTCGCAACAAGGTGCCCATCGTTCCCATCCTGCTCGAGGGGACCGATCACGTGCTCCCGAAGAGTTCCTTCTCGATTCACCCGCAAAGGTGCCTGATCCGCATCCTCCGCGCCATGGATCCGGCGGACCACGACTACGACGACCGGAAGTTTCGCGATGCCGTCCGAGCGCGGCTGCTCGCCGAGCAGCTCGCGGTGCGCGGTGCTCCGGGCCCAGGGTGAGCCGAGGGTTCCACGCGTTTGCGAACCCCCCGAAAGCGCCTCACCTGACGAGCACTCGAACGACCTCGGCGTCCGAGGTCGCGTGGATCTCGTGCTCGCCCATGGCGTCGGGTCCGAGCGCGCTCGCGCCGCAGGCGACACGCACCTCTCGTCCGCCTTCGAGTCGGATCCGGATCGCGCCCCGCGTCACGTGCAGCGTGTGGAGGCCCGACGGCGCGGTGGCGAACGACTCGTCCGCGGCGAGCGACAGGTGTTCAACGACGAACGCCGGGTCGATGATGGAGCGGCGGAGCCGCGGGTCGGCGGTGTCCACGCGCTCCACGACGAACTCCTCGGGGCTCGTCGGCTCGAGCGACAGCGCCGCGAGCGCCTCCTCGACGTGGAGCGGGCGCACCGGGAGCCGGCCGTGGTCCCAGAGCCGGTGGGTGACGCCGGGCTTGCGGATCTCCAGCGCCAGGATGGGCCGCGCGTCCGCATTGCCGAGCGCGTGGACTTCGGCCGAGCGCCGTCGGCCGGTGCGCTCGACCACGCGCAACGGCGTGGCGTTGTGCACGACCATGCCGGCGCTCACGGGCAAGACGTTGAGCGTTCCCATCACCGCCGCGTTCACCTCGGCGAGGGCCCCGAGCAGCTCGTCCGTGGACGCGCCGGCGCCGGGGACCTGGTCGCGGTGCAGGCGCTCGAGCTCGCTCACCACGCCCTGACCTCGTGCCACCAGGCGCCGGAGCTGGTCGGCCGTCGTCGCCTGACCGAACCCCAGGTGAAGCGTCGCGCCTGGCGCCGCGTCGAGGATCACGTACGCCTCGGTGTTCCCTTCGGGGTGCGCCTGCACGCTCAGGAGCTCTCCCACGTCGAGCAGCTTGGGCAGCAGCGGAAATCGCGCACCGACCCGCTGGTGCACGCCGCGCCCCAGTACCGCGTCGCCAGCTGCGCGCAGCACGTCCATGAGGTGCGCCGAGGAGCCGTCCGGGAGCTGCACCACGCTCGGGCGCCGCGAGCACTCCTCGTCGTCGGGGTCGGCGCAGATCTCGAACGACTCCCCGATGCCGACGCCCGTGATCGCCTTCTGATCCGGGAGTGGCAGCAGCCCCTTGTGCTCGCGAAGGCGGACGCCGCCCCAGGGCCGCTCCACCAGCGTGTGGCCGCGAACCACCAGCGGCGCCGAGGCGACGGCGAGCGCCGCCTCGCGGGATCCCTGCTCGAGACTCTCGGACAGCGTCATGTGGGAGTGCGGGCGCGAGCACCCGCCGTCGCCATGATAGCGGGTGCTCGCCGCGACGTGGTAAGGGGCCCGATTCATGCGCTGCGCTTACTGCGGTTCGTCCATGGCGTTCGTCCACGGTCACGCGACGTGCGTGGGCGGCGCGTGCCCCATGCGCGGCGTCAATCAGGCCGAGTGCTGCAGCGGCGAGACGGCGGCGAACGGTCCACTCACGGCGGAGGTGGCCGCGGTTCGCCGGCCCGGGGAGGGCGACGCGGCGGCCGACGATCTCACTCGGCGAGGGCGCCGAGGATCTTCTCCGTGAGCGCGACCATGAGGGCGGAGTTGGCCGTCCGAGCCTCGCACCGCGTCGCCGGGGCGGTCAATCGCGCCGACGAAACCCCCGTGCCGCCGGATCGCCGATCGGCTAGCGTCTCTGCGCCCCCGAGGGGCGGAGGGATCTCGTGTTCGGCGATCTGACTCGACGCTTCTCGCTCCTCTGGCTCCTGCTGGCGGTGCTCGGCTGCAGTGCAGACCCGGGTGACGCCACGGTGGCTAGCTTCGCCGGCGACGCGTCGGTGGCCGAGGCGTCGGCGGCGCCGCTGAACCCGCACCCGGGACGGCTGGTTCCGGCCGCACCAGCGTCGTCGCCGACTGCGCAAGCCGCCGAGCTCCTGCCCGCACCCTCGCCCGGTGCCGGAGCGCCGGCCTTCCACGTGCAGTGCCCCATGGGCCAGTTCTGCGACGACGCCGCGACGTGCTGCGGCGGCGGCTGCTGTCCGCAGAACCAAACCTGCTGCAACGGGACGTGCCTCGCGAGCGGGATGACCTGCTGCTCAGGCAGCCCGTGCCCGGGTGCCTGCTGCAACGGCGCCTGCGTGCCGCCACCCGGCGTGTGCTGCAACAACCAACCCTGCACCACGCAGTGCTGCGGCAACATGTGCCTCGGACCGGGCGTGACGTGCTGCAACAATCAACCCTGCCCGACGCAGTGCTGCAACAACACGTGCCTCGGACCCGGCATGACGTGCTGCAACAACGTGCCTTGCGCGGGGACGTGCTGCGCCGGCGTTTGCCTCGGGGGCGGCCAGTCTTGCTGCAACAACATGCCGTGCGCCGGGTCCTGCTGTGGCGCCGCGTGCAACCCGACGGGCTGGACCTGCTGCGGCGGAACCATACCCTGCTCCCCCAGCTCCATCTGTTGCGGGACGCAGTGCGTTCCCGGCGGGGCGGGCCAGGTCTGCTGTGCCGGCACCGTCTGCGACGCCGCGAACTGCGTCGACGGTCGCTGCTGCAATCGACCGTGCGGCGGCGCTTGTGAGGAGTGCACGACCGGAACGTGCCAGCCGCGCGCCGCGGGCACCGATCCGGAGAACGGGTGCACGGCCTCGTCATCGACCACCTGTGGCCTGACGGGCGAGTGCGACGGCGCCGGCGCGTGCGCCGTTCATCCGGCGGGACTCGCCTGCGCCTCGCCGGCGTGCGCCAGCGCCATGCTGACCACGAGCGCGTGCAACGGCACCGGGACGTGCGTGAGCGCACCGGCCGTGGCCTGCCCCGGAAACCTGACCTGCGAGAGCGCGACCGCCTGCCGTGGCTCTTGCTCGACCGACAGCCACTGCCTGTCGACTCACTACTGCGCGCCGGGCGGAACCTGCGCTCCGCGCAAGGTGACCGGCGCGACGTGCGACGCCGCAGCCGGTGCGGACTGCCTGAGCGCCGGCTGCCGCGTGTGTTCGAGCGGCTTCTGCGTGGACGGGTTCTGCTGCGACACGGCGTGCGCGGGGAGCTGCCAGACCTGCAGCGCCGTGAAGAAGGGGTCGGGCAGCAACGGCACGTGCGGGCTCATCCTGGCGGGAACCGATCCGGACGACGACTGCCCGGCAGACCTCGCTTCGAGCTGCCAGCGCGTCGGAACGTGCTCGGCGACGGGAGCCTGCTCGCTGCACCCGCCGGGAACGCCTTGCGGGGTGACGACCTGCCTGTCCGGGACGATCACCGGGCAGCAGTGCAACGGGTTCGGTGCGTGCGTGTCGGGTCAGTCCACGCCGTGTGCTCCCTACGTTTGCGCGGACACCTCGGTCTGCGCCACGACCTGCACGACGGATGCCCAGTGCGTCGGGAGCGCGTTCTGTTCGGCCGGCGTCTGCGCACCGCGCGCGGCGACAGGATCGGCCTGCAGCGCGCCGAACGAGTGCGCGTCGGGTTTCTGCGTGGACTCGGTCTGCTGCGATGGCGCGTGCAATGGCGTTTGTCAGACGTGCGCCGCCGCGTTCAAGGCGTCGGGTGCCGACGGTGAGTGTGGTCCGGTCAGGGAGGGCGACGACCCGCGCTCGGACTGCCCCGACGATGGTGCCCAGAGCTGCGACCGCGACGGCACGTGCGACGGTGCCGGTCAGTGCGCCATCTACGCGGACGCCACACCCTGCGGCGCGACGTCGTGCGTGGGTGAGGCAGTGACCGGCTTTCTCTGCGACGGTCAGGGCACGTGCGTGAGCCGGTCGAACGTCACCTGCGGCGACTACGCCTGCTCGGGTGGCGCGTGCAACACGACGTGCACGGGGGATGCGGATTGCGCGCCCACCGCGTACTGCAGCGGCGCCGAGTGCCGCCCGAAGTCGAGCGCAGCGCAGCCGTGCACCGGTGGAGCCGAGTGTTCCAGCGGCTTCTGCACGGACGGCGTGTGCTGCGATCGCATCTGCCAGGGACAGTGCGAGGCGTGCGACGTGCCGGGCGCGGAGGGGAGGTGCACGCCGGTCGTGGGCGCCCCTCGCGGGGGCCGTCCGTCGTGTCCCGCGGGCACGGTGGCTGATCCGTGTGGGGAAGGGATCTGCGACGGACAGACGGTCACGACGTGCTCGGGTTTCGTGGGCACGGAGGTGGCCTGCAGGGCCGCGTCGTGCACGGCCGGCGTCGCCACGCTCGCGGCGAGCTGCAACGGGAAGGGCACGTGCCCTGCCGAGCAGTCGTCCCGCTGTGAGCCCTTCGTCTGCGACGGCACGACCTGCGGCTCCTCACCCTGTGCCTCGGATGCGGACTGCGCGGACAAGTTCCGGTGCGTGCAAGGCGACTGCGAGGCCGCAGAGTCGGCCACGTGCGACCCCGACGGTCGTACGCTGGTGAGCCCGGAGGGCGCGTCCACGGACTGCGCGCCCTACATCTGCGAAGGTTCTGCTTGCCGAACGGCGTGCCAGCGCAGCGACCAGTGCATCCTCGGATTCGTCTGCGACCCCTCGCTCAAGGCGTGCGTCTCAGAGACCGGCGGGGGGACGGGCTCCGGTGACGATGGAAGCTGCGCGTGTCGCGCCGTCGGGACGCAGCGCGGGAGCGAGCAGGCAGGATTCGCCGCACTGGCTCTCGCCCTCGCCGCGCTCGCACGGCGACGGCGCTGGCGGCGAGGCCCCGGGCGGTCCGGCGGGGAACCGAGCGGCTGAAGCGCACCATGTCCCGACTCTACCGCGACGCCCATCGCGAGCTGCAGCGCGCCTTCGACAGCGAGCGGCTCGCAGACCGCATCGAACAGCGGCTCGTCAGCGATCGCCTCTCACCCGACCAGCAGCAGTTCGTCGGGACCCGCGACGCGTTCTTCCTCGCCACCTGCGGCGAGGACGGGTGGCCGACGTGCTCGTACAAAGGGGGCGATCCCGGCTTCGTCCAGGTGCTCGACGACCGCACGCTCGCGTTCCCGAGCTGGGACGGCAACGGCATGTTCCTTTCGCTCGGGAACCTCGTGGAGCGGGACCGAGTGGGGCTCCTGTTCATCGACTTCGAGTCGCCGCGGCGGCTGCGCATCGAAGGCATCGCCCACGTCGCCCCGAACGATCCGCTGCTCGCCAGGTTTGCTTCCGCCCAGTGCGTGGTCCGCGTGACCATCGAGCGCGCGTACCCCAACTGCTCGCGCTACGTGCACCGCATGGCACTGATCGAGCGGTCTCCCCACGTCCCGCGCCGCGGCGAGGAGCCCCCGGTTCCGGAGTGGAAGCGCTCGGACTGGGCCTCCGACGTCCTTCCGCGGAAGCGGGGAGGCCGCGACGAGTGAGGCGCGGCTCGCGGAGATCCAGATCGATTGCGGGGACGGCGACCGCGCGCCCGGGTGGACTCGGCATGGAGTCGAGCGAGTCGAAGGTTCGAATCGCGGTAGGGATGCGCGGGGGTGCGACTGGGGTTTGCTGACGAGCCGGGGCGCTCGGATAGGGCGTTCTGGGTGTCGTTCGGGTTCGCCGTCCCGACTGGATGGACGCGGGCGCCGAGGCACGGCTAGGTTGCGACGTGGCCTTCCCTGACTGGTGGGACTGGGAGCTCGAGCTGACGCCGCACGTGGAGAAGCGGATGGAGGACCGAGGGTTCACCGAGGTCGATCTGCGCCAGATGCTCGAGCAGGCAACCGGGTTCCGCCCCGACGTCATCGATGGCCGCTTCGTGGTCGAGACGCGGTTCCGCGGTGTGGCGTGGGCAGTAGTTGTCGAACCCGACGAAATGGAACATCTTCTCGTGGTGGTCACGGCTTTCGGTGTCGAGCGATGAGGCAGCGATATCTCGAAGTCACGTTTCGCAAGGGCAAGGCGTTCGCGGCATACCTGTACCTTCCACGCAAGAGTGGCGCGCGCGTCGCGCGTACCGTGGAAGAGGAACGCGGGGTCCACGTCGACCTCGACGAGGACGACGCTCCCATGGGCGTCGAGATCACGGCTCCGGGCGCCATCACCGCCGCCGAGCTGAACGTCGTGCTTGCACGCCATGGCATCCCCGCGCTCGATGGCGCGGAGTGGCCGCCGCTCGCAGCCTAGATGCGTCGCAGCGACGAGTTCGCAGTCGTTCGTCTCGGCGAACTACTCCTCGCTCTCCTGAAGGAATCGTACGGCATCGAAGGCTGACCGGGTGCTTTCTGACCAACGAGAGTACGGGAGCTTCGCGCGGCTGAACACCGCCGCCCGGACGCAGCATCCAGCGCTGTTCACAGGCGACACCAGCAATGCGAGGCAAGTAGCGGCAGCGTTTCACCACACGTCGGCTTCGTAACCCTCGACTGCCGGCGCATCCCGCACGAATCCCTCGCAGCCATGCTCTTCGGCTGCGCGCTGGATGGCGTCGGGGTGCGCGAGCGCCGCGCCGGCGCGTTCGTCGACGCCGACGGGGGCACGGTCTTTCTATACGAGCTCACCCGGATTCCGTTCCCGTCACAAATCGATCTCGTGCGCGTCATGGACACCCGGCGTGTGAAAGCGATCGGCTCCGACGACGAGCGGACGGTCGACGTCCGCGTGCTTGCGAGCGTGAGCGGCGACGTGGGAGATGCGGTGGATGAGCGCCGCATCCGTGCTGATCTCCGCTACGCCTTCACTTGGGTCGTCCATCTTCCGGAAACCCACGTCGACTGGCCGGCGTCGCTCATCGCCCAGTTCTGCGAACTGTTCTACCCCGGCTGGACCACCGAACCCGACGCGACTGCTGGGCTGATGTCGGTGCTGAACCTCGATCCGCGGAGCGTCAGCGACCATGCCGTCCTCGCTGCGCTGCTGCGAAGGGCCGGGATTCCGGAGTGGTGAATCCACACGCGTTCGAGCGGCCGGTGGGCTCGCGCGACTGCTCGCGCCGATCGCCGTCGGTTGGGGGTAGGCGGTGGGCACGTCCGCGCAGTCTTGGGTACGACGCCAAGATGGCGAACCTCCGAGTTGCGATCGACGAGGGCGATGCGAGCGGCGTGTTCGACGGAGATCCATTCGCCGAGGTTCGCGCCAGGCACGGTCTCCCCGCCCCGCCGCGTTAGCTCGTGGCGGCGTTCCGTTTCTCGAACCGCGCGCTGGCGGACCTGGACTCCATCACGGAGTACACGATCCGTGCCTGGGGCCAAGCTCATGCCGTGCGGTACGTTGCTCAGCTCGAGGAAGCCAGCCAGCGGCTCGTCGACATTCCGGGCATCGGCCGTCTCCGCGAGCACGTTCGGCCTGGGCTGTGGCGTATCGAGGCGGGGAGCTACGTCTTGTTCTTAGCGCCGCACTGCGCGGTCTCCAACGGCGTTGCGCCCCGCCCGGACTACGGTGCCGAGTCGATCGGGCCGAACACCTCGGTCACGAGCTCGTCGACCGAGACGTCCACGCCGAGACCGGTATCGAGCTCTGCGAGTCCGGCGTCGACAGCGCGGCGCAGGTCGGCGAGTTTCGTTTCATTCTGCGGTGAAGAAAGGTCGTCGCGCATCATTGGTGCTCGCGAAGCATCGAACCTGGATCCGGTGCACGTAGGTCCGAATCGAGTTCGAAAATGCGAGCGCAACGATTCGGAGGAGTTCAGGGATGCGCGGGTAGGATTTGAACCTACGACCTTCGGGTTATGAGCCCGACGAGCTACCAGGCTGCTCCACCGCGCGGGCGGAAGATAGCCGGGGGGGTTGGGGAGTCAAGCGGGTTTGGTCGGCGGAAGTGGCCGTGTGGATGCGGAATTGAGGCTTGGTGGGGTTACGAAGCTGGTGCTCCGTGCCGTTATGACGCAGAGTCGTCGTGGGCATGCGATGGAGCCTGGTGTGGGTGGGATGGTGCGCCCTCGGCTTGGTTTCGACGGTGGTGCGTGCGGACCCCGCGCGCTTTCACGGGACGGGCGCGGCGGCCAGGGCGTTTGGCGCGCATCAGACTCGCGAGACGTCGTGGGGCGGTGCCGTGATGGGGGCCGCGGAGCTCCCCGTGTCGCGGCAGGTGGGGCTGCAGCTCGAGCTCGGCGCGCTGGCGCTCACGGACGGCGATCCTCCCGAGGACGCGCAGTTTGCGGATCAGAGCGGGGCGACGGCCGTGGGGGGTGGCGTCGGCGTGCGGGTGAGGCCGTTCGCGTCGAGCTACGCGGGTAAGCCGGCGAGCATGGCGAGCCTCTGGCTCTCCGGCGCCGCGGGCATCATGCGCACGCCGTCGGATCTGGCGCGGGGCATGGTGGACGCGCACCTGGGCTTCGACTTCCTCTACGAGCAGGCCCGGACGGGCATCGGGCCTGCGGTCGGCTTCTGCCACGTCTTCCAGCCCGACATCGAGCTGCGGCCCGCGGACGCGAACGTGCTCTTGCTCGGTGTCCACGGAATGTGGGGCACGGCTCCGCCGCCGAAGAAACGAAGGGTGAAGGACGGCGACCGCGACGGCGATGGAATCATCGACCGGTTGGATCAGTGCCCCGACGATCCTGAAGACGTCGATGGCTTCGAGGACGGGGACGGGTGTCCGGACAAGGACAACGACAAGGACGGGATCCCGGACTCTGCCGACAACTGCCCGAATCAACCCGAGGACAAGGACGGCTTCGAGGACGAGGACGGGTGTCCGGACAAGGACAACGACAAGGACGGGATCCTCGACGCGACCGACAAGTGCCCCGACGAGCCCGAAGACAAGGACGACTTCGAGGACGAAGACGGGTGTCCGGACAAGGACAACGACCAGGACGGGATCCTCGATCCGGACGACCTGTGCCCCAACGAGCCGGAGACCAAGAACGGCTACGCGGACCACGACGGGTGCCCGGACAGCGATCAGATTCGCGTGCTCGGCGACAAGATCGTCCTGGATGATCGCGTCCACTTCAGGACGAACAACGCTCAGATCCGCCCCATCAGCTACCCGCTCCTGGACCGCCTCGCCAAGCTCATCCTCGAGCACCCCGAGTACGTGCACATCGAGGTCGAAGGGCACACCGACGAGCGCGGCGCCGAGTGGTTCAACGAGAAGCTCAGCCACGACCGCGCCGGGAGCGTGCGGGAGTTCCTCGTGTCGCGCGGGATCGACGCCCAGCGGCTCTCCGCGAAGGGCTACGGATCCAGCCAGCCGCGCGTGGACAAGCAGTCGGAGCACGCGTACTTCCTCAACCGCCGTGTCGAGTTCAAGGTGACGCGGCAGGTGCGCCGACTGGTGAACGTGGGCGGGCCGGACGCGGACGTGGCCCATCCGAAGGGTGGAGCTGGTCAGCGCCTGCCCGAAGGCGGAGGAGGAGGCTCGCCATGAAGTGGTCCGTCCTTCGTGCCCTGGGTGTCGGCGTGCTGTCGGCGCTCGTCGCGCCGCTGGCGTGCGACACGGGGGGTATCGTCGGCGGCGAGTGCCGGGCGCCGCTCGTCGAGTGCGACGGGAAGTGCATCGACGTTGCGACGGACCGCAATCATTGCGGGGCTTGCGACAGCGCGTGCGATCCGGGAGTCGACTGCGCGGGAGGCGTCTGCGGAGGCGATGGCTCCGTGGTCCCGCCGGATGCGAGCGAAGCGGGTGACGGCGCTTCGGACATCATGCAGCCCGATCGCCCGATGGACGGGATTTCACCCCCGGATGGCGGTGATGCCGGTGACGGCTCGCTCGACGACGGCGATACCGACGCCGACGTGGACGCGTCCGCGGACGGACCGCTCGGCGACGGTTCGAGCCCTGATGGACCGCTGGGCGATGGTCCGCCGACCGACGGCCCCGTCACCGACGGCCCGTCGCCGGACGGCCCTGTAGTCGACGGGTGCGCTCCTCCCTTCATCACGCCCTCCGCGTGCGGAGACTGCTTCACGCGCTGTACGGCCGCGACGCCGATCTGCTCGCCTGTGGACGGCTCGTTCCAGTGCGTGCCGCTGTGCACGCCGCCGCTCGTCGACTGCGGCGGCTCGTGCGTGGACACGAACACCGATCCGAACCACTGCGGGCGGTGCTTCAACGCCTGCCCGACGGGCCTGTGTCAGGGCGGCATGTGCGTGGGAGCGACCGTCGGGCATCAGGTGCTGTTCTGCACGAACTTCGATCGGCCGGTCCGGACGTCGCCTCAGACCACCTTGCTGGCGAACGCGGTGTTCCTCTCGCCCCGCGCGAGCGTCCGCATCCTCGCGTACGAGGGTCACTCGAGCAACGCGAACGAGGCGCGCGTGAAGCAGGCGCTCGGCTTCGCCGCCCAGGAGAAGGGGCGCACGTTCACGCTCACCGACACGACCAGTTCCGCGGCGGTGATCGCGCAGCTCAACGTGATCGACTTCGAGGTGTTCCTCGTCTACGACCAGCCGAACGCCCCGGCCGGCACGCTCGCGATGCTGGGCACGCAGTGGGCGGCGACGCTCGACGCTTTCTCTCGCGCCGGTGGGACGGTGGTCGTGCTCGGGAGCACCAACGGCGTCAACCAGATGGATCGCCTGCTGGCGACGAGCGGCATGCTGCCGGGTTCGTCACCGGTGGCCGCCACGTTCTCGGTCGTGCACAACCGCGCACCGGCCGACGCGGTTGGCTTGAACGTCCCGACCCCGTTTCTGGCCTTGACGGACTCGTGCACGTTCACGACCACGGCGACGCCGTCCGGCACGACGGTCTTCGTCATCACCGACACGGACCCCTCCGCAGGGTCGCTCGGCCGCCCCATGGTCGTCCACGGCGTGAAGCTTCCCTGAGCGTCAGTGGGGAACGCTCGCGTCCGCGCGCGCCGGATCGGGGTCCGCGGCGGGCTCGGCGTGAATCAGCGCGTTGCTCGGGCCCGGGCTCCCTCCGCCTCGAAGCGCGCGCCAGAGGCGTGCGGCGGCGCCCTCGGCCTCCTGCCCCGCCTCGCGCGCGGGGTCCGTGGTGAAGATGGCCTTCACGTGCCCGAGCGCCGTCTTCGAGCCGAGCGGGACGAAGACGAAGGCGTAGAGCGCGAAGAGCACGACCACGACGTCGACGATCCTGCGGGCCGCCTTGCCGAGCACGGGCGCATGGTAGGTCCCCTGCTCCCCCGCGGCCGAGAAAGCCGCGCTCCCCCTCCGGGCGGGCTCAGTCCAGCTCGCGTCCGACGGCCTTGACGGCGCGCTTGACCAGCTCGCGGTCGTAGGTGCCCTGGGACAGGCGCTTGACGGCCTTGCGCAGGAGCACCTCCCACTCCTTGCGGTCCGACTCGCTGAGATCCACGACCTTCATCTTCTTGGCCAGGCGCTCGTAGGCGGTCTGGTCGAGCTTGCGGATCCGGTCGCTGTTGGTGCTCGACATCTTCTCCTGGATCTTGAAGAAGCCTTCGCGGACGTCGGCGGGGATGCCGTCGAGCGCCTTCTGGCGGAACACCGTCGCGCCGATGGCGCAGGTGCTCACCTGAGAGCTCACGTGGTCCAGGTACGGGATCCACTGCAGCTGCTCCGCGGCCAGCGCGGGTGCGTTGATGACGTCGACCTCCCTCGCCCGGAGCGCGGGCAGCACCTCGGTGACGCTCTTGGGAATCGGGACGACCTCGGGGATCAGCGAGTAGACGATGGGGCCGAGCGGCTCGTTGCGCCACACCATCGGGCGCTTGCCCTTGAGGTCGTCGGGGCGCTTCACGGCGAAGCCGCGGCTCATCTGGCGGACCAGGCCCACGTCGCCCCAGGCGAAGATCTTGAAGCCCTCGGCCTCGAAGGTCTTGGTCACGTCGGCGCCGATGGCCTTGCGCACCTTGTCGAGATTGCTCCAGCTGTCGGCCACACCCGGCAGGGACAGCACCAGCACGTCCTTGTGGATGGAAGAGAGACCGACCGAGGTGAGCGCGGCGCCGTCGAGCTGGCCGGTCTTCATCTTGCCGACCATGGCGTCTTCGTTGCCCTGGACGGCGTTGTAGTAGACCTTCAGCGTGAGCTTCCCTTCGCTCTTCTTCTCGACGGCCTTCTCCCACACGCGGAAGACCTTCCCCCACGCGGAGTTCTTCGGCGCCAGCGTGGCGACCCGGAGGGTGCTCTCGGCGGAAGCATCAGGTGCGAAGGAGAGACCGGCGACACCGGCGACGATCGAGGCGACGAGGTGCTTGAGCTTCATGGGGCGGGGATCCTGTATCGATTTCCGGGGCTTGTCGAACCGCGCCGGCCAGGAGGCCGAAACCCCCGCGGAACGATGAGGGGGCGCCGCGGAGGTGGCGCGGCGGCGCAGGGAGAGACGGAGCCAGGCCGCGAGTTGTTCAACGGCCTCGGGCGTCCGGGCGGATGCGGACCAGGACGAAGCGATCGTTCCGAGCTTCGACCGGGCCCAGGCGCGCCGCCATCGAGGCGTGTTCTGCGCGCGCGACCAGCAGCGCGGCTCGGGCGTCCGCTGCGCGAGCGCGGAGCGCTTCCTCGCTGCGGAACGGGTCGTCGCGCGCCGGCCGGCGGGGGTCGCGCTCGTCCAGGGCGGTTGCGCGCGAGGGGTGCCCGAAGCCTGCCATGACCGCGTGGAACCCGAAGTCGGCGGTGTCCACGAGGAGCCGATCGGCGTCGCTGGCGAGCTCGCGAGCCCGGCTGCCGATGGCGATCTCGGCGCGGCGATCGACGAAGGCGTCGCGACGGGCGTACCAGGGGCGCAGGACGGTCGCTCCCAGGACGACGACGGTGACCAGCGCGCCTGCGAACAGGAGCTGCCCGCGGCGAGCGGACGTGCGCCATACGGCGAAGACGGCGTGCCCCGCCACCACTGCGGCCAGCAGCCACGCGGCGAGGAGCGTGCGCTCGTTGTGATGCGTCGGCGCGCCGCCCAGCGCGGCCGAGATCGAGAGCGTGACGACCATCGAGCCGATGACCAGGGCGGGGCGCGCGTGAGCGCGCAGCTCCGCACCGACCCCCGCGCGCGCGGCCCAGGCGAGCGCCACGAGCAGGAACCCTGCGAGCTCGGGCTCGGCGCGAAGGAACGCCAGGGGATACCAGAGGGCGTCCGTCGCCGCCGGCGAAGACGCGCCACCCACGGCGCGCCGATACTCCGCGACGCGTGACAGGAAGAACCATGGGCCGTCGTGGTGCGCGGCGCCGTGGAGCGACCAGCCGACGCCGCCCGCGAGTGCGCCGACCGCCGCGCCCGCCAGTGCCGTTCTCCGCGTCCGGACGGCGTCCCAGGCGCACACGGCGGCGAAAGCGGCAGCCGCTGGCCAGGCTTCGTAGCGGCAGAGCGTCGCCGCGAGCAGGGCGCTCGCGCCGATCGCGCGGTGCCGCGTCCGGTGCGACGCGGACGACGCCGCGCCCACCAGCACGAGCGCGGCGGTCCAGCCGTCGGGGACGGTCGCGAGTCCGAGCCACACCGCGTACGGGATGACGCACGCGACGAGCGCGCCGACCACCGCGCCGTAGCGCGGCACGCCCACGAGGCGGGCGGCGACCAGAACCAGGAGTGCGGAGACGACGCCGAGGATCGCCGTGCTGGCGCGCGCCACGCCCACGGACGTGCCGAACACCGCCATGAGGGTCCCGTCGAGCCAGAAGGGCAGCGGGAGCCAGGTGGTGCCGGTCGGATCCCACGCGGGCGTTGCTGCGAAGCGCTGGGAGATGACGATGCGCGCGTAGTCGTCGTCGGAAAGCGCGGTGAAGCCGCCGTAGGCGACCAGGGCCAGCGCGCCGACCTTCGCCGCGCCGACGACCAGGGCGTCGCGGTGGCGGCTCTTCGCCTCGAGGTCGGCTTCCCCCGCGGCCAAGCCTGCGAGCTACTTCTTCTCGGAGTCCGAGGCGCCGCCGGGTGGCTCGGCGGGCTCCACGGCGGGTGAGCGCTTCGCGAGCGTGTCGTCCACCGACGACGACATGTACGCGAGCGTCATGCTGGTGGCGAAGAAGATGGCCGCCGTGATCCACGACGCCTTCGTCAGTGCGTTGCCGGCGCCGCGCCCGCCGAACACCTGCTGGGCCCCGGCGCCGCCGAGGGCGCCGAGCCCGCCACCGCGCCCCGGCTGCAAGAGGACCACCAGGGTCAGGAACACGCACGCGATGACGTGCACGACGATGAGCGGGGTGTGGATGATCTCGAGCATGGCTTCAGGGGCGGGAAGGGGCGGCGTGGACTATCTTCACGAAGGAGTCGGCGTCGAGGGACGCGCCCCCGACGAGCGCGCCGTCGACGTCCGGACACGAGAGCAAGCCGGCAGCGTTGTCCGGCTTGACGCTGCCTCCATAGAGGATTCGCGTCTGCTCGGCCAGTGGCCCGTCGATTTTCGCCAGCTGGGCTCGGATCGCGGCGTGAACCTCCTGGGCCTGCTCCGGGCCTGCGACCTTGCCGGTGCCGATGGCCCATACCGGCTCGTACGCCACGGCCGCGAAGCCCACGCGGCTCGCCAGCAGCGCGGCGAAGGCGCTCACCTGGCGCTCGACGACCGAGAGGGTGTTCCCCGCCTCGCGCTCGAAGAGCGTTTCGCCCACGCAGACGATGGGGCGAAGCTGGGCGTCCATGGCGGCCCGTACCTTCCTGGCGACGGCTTCGTCGGTTTCACCGAAGAGCTGGCGCCGCTCGCTGTGGCCGATGATGACCCACCGGCAGCCGCAGTCCACGAGCATGGCGGCGCTCACTTCCCCGGTGAACGCGCCCTGGGAGTCCTGGTGCACGTTCTGTGCGGCGACCTCGATGCGCGAGCCCTCGAGCTCGTGGGCGACGGCGGCGAGCGCCGTGTAGGGCGGCGCCACCACCACGTCCACGGTCGCGAGATCACCGCAGGCGCGCACCAGGTCGGCGGCGAGCTGGCAGCCCGAGGGACCGCCGTGGTGCATCTTCCAGTTTCCGGCGATGAGCTGTTGGCGATTCACGTTCGCGTACCCTCCGCTCCTCGGGCTACTGCGCGATGCGCAGCGCCTCGATGCCCGGCAGCTTCTTGCCCTCGAGGAGTTCGAGCGCGGCACCGCCACCGGTGGAGACGTGGCCGAACGCCGTCACCAGGTCCGGTGTGAGCCGGCGAACGGCCGCGGCGCTGTCTCCGCCGCCCACCACGGTGAAGCCGCCGCACGCCGCGACCGCGCGCGCGAGCGCCGCCGTGCCGCCGGAGAACGCGTCCTGCTCGAACAGGCCCATGGGACCGTTCCAGAAGACGGTCTTGGCGCCGGCGATGCGCGCGGTGAACCGCTCGACGGTGTCCGGGCCGATGTCGAGGGCCATCAGCCCCTCGGGCAGTGCGCCGACGCGATGGGTCGTACCGGTCGAGGCGTCGAGCGCCGTCGCTGCGACGACGTCGGTGGGCAGGAGCAGGTCTATGCCTCGGCTCCGCGCCTTCGCGAGGAGCGTCCGGCCGCCCGCGAGCCAGTCCTTCTCGATCCTGCTGGCGCGGAGGTCCCGACCTTCCGCGGCGAGCAGCGTGTTCGCCATGGCGCCGCCGATGCACAGCGCGTCGCAGCGATCGAGCAGGGCTTCGATGACGCCCAGCTTGTCCGTCACCTTGGCCCCGCCGAGAACGGCGACGAACGGGCGCTCGGGCGCGCTGACGAGACGGCCGAGAGACTCGATCTCGTTCCGCAGCAGGTATCCCATGGCGCGGGCGTTCATCATGCGCGGCAGCGCGTGGACCGACGCGTGGGCGCGATGCGCCGCGCCGAAGGCGTCGTTGACGTACGCGTCGCAGTAGGCAGCGAGCGCTCTGGCGAAGGTCTCGTCGTCGGCCTCTTCTTCCGGGTGGAACCGCAGGTTCTCGAGCAGCACGACCTGGCCCGACCGCGCGTCCTGGATCGCCTTCCTGGCCGCGTCCCCCAGGCAATCGTCCGGCAGCAGCACGTCCCAGCCGGCCAGCTCCGAGAGCTTGGCGCCGCAGCGCTCCAGGCTGAACTTCTCGCTCGGCTTTCCCTTCGGTCTGCCCAGGTGGGACGCCAGGATGGGCTGGCCCCCGTGCTCCATCACGTGGGCGATGGTCGGGATGCACGACCGGATGCGCTCGACGTCGGCGATCTCCCCCGTGGCCGCGTCGAAGGGGACGTTGAAGTCCACGCGGACGAGGACCCGCGCGTTCTCCAGATCCAGATCTTCGAGGGACCGGATACCTTCCAGTAGGCTCGTCATCTCGAGGGCTCGATCAGACGCCTTTCTTCGCGATCAGCAGCGCCAGGTCCACCATGCGGTTCGCGAAGCCCCACTCGTTGTCGTACCAGGAGAAGACCTTCACGAGGTCGTCTCCGAGGGCCTTCGTCATGGTCGCGTCGAAGATGCTCGACCCAGGGTGACCGATGAAGTCGCTCGAGACGAGCTCCTCGTCCACGTAGTGCAGGATGCCCGCGAGCGGACCGGCGTCGGCGGCCTTCTTCATCGCAGCGTTCACGGCCTCGGCGGTCACGGGCTTCGTGGTGGTGACGGTGAGATCGACGAGGGAAACGTCGATGGTCGGAACGCGAATGGCGAGGCCGTCGAACTTCCCCGCCAGCTCGGGGATCACCTCCCGGAGGGCCTTCGCCGCACCCGTGCTCGAGGGGACCATGTTCACCGCGGCGGCTCGGGCGCGGCGCAGGTCACCCTTCTTGTGCGGCAGGTCGAGGAGGTGCTGATCGTTCGTGTACGCGTGCACCGTGGTCATGAGCCCGCGTTCGACGCCGAAATTATCGAGCAGGACCTTGGCGACGGGCGCCAGGCAGTTGGTGGTGCACGATCCGTTGGAGATGACGTCGTGCTTTGCGGGGTCGTACTGCTCGTGATTGACGCCCATGACGACGGTCACGTCGTGGTCCTTGGCCGGCGCGCTGATGATCACCTTCTTGGCGCCCGCCGAGAGGTGCCCTGCCGCTTTGCTCTTGTCCGTGAAGAGGCCCGTGCACTCGAGCACGATGTCCGCCCCGAGTTCCTTCCATGGCAGGGCCTTCGGATCGGTGATCGCCGAGACGCCGACCGTGTCGTTTCCGATGCGGATCGACTTCTCCGTCGCGGAGACCGAGGCTGCGGTGAACCCGCGATGGATCGAGTCGTACCTCAGCAGGTGCGCGAGCGTCCCGGGGTCGGTGAGGTCGTTGATGCCGACGAGCTCGAGATCACCGACCTTTCGCTCGTAGAGCGCGCGCACGATGCAGCGCCCGATGCGACCGAAACCGTTGATGCCGATCTTCGTTCCCATGGATGTCGTCCTCCGCCCGGTAGCGCCGGGAGCGCTCCGCACGCAGGGGCCGAAAAGTGCGCAGGCGTGCAGCGCGGGCCCCGCAGCGGGGGCCGGAAAGTAGCGACCACCCCCGGGGGGGTCAAGGCGAGCCTCGGGCCCCGCAGCGCCGCGGAAATCGGAGCGAACTTTGACGGGACGACCGGCCTGCAACACAACGCTTCCCGATGCGGGTCCTCGTGGTGCGGCACTCGAACGCAGTGGACGAAGGGCCGGGGCTGCCCGACGAGGATCGATACCTGAGCGCGCGCGGCCGCGAGCGCGCGCGCTTCGTGGCCGAGCGGCTCGCGGAGGAGGGCGTGGCGTTCGACCAGATCGTGACGAGCCCGCTGGTGCGCGCGGTCCAGACGGCGGAGATCCTCGCCCGCGGTGTCGGGTACGACGGCGTCGTCTCGGCGACCCACGCCCTCGGCCCCGGTGCCCCGCCCGAGGCACTCGTGGAGCGTCTCGGCGCCCTCGGCACGTCCGTGATGCTCGTGGGTCACGAGCCGACCATCTCGCGCTTCCCCGTGCTCCTCGGCGCGCCGACGCACCGCGCCTTCGCCCCGGCGCAGGCGGTGCTGCTCGACGCCGGGCGCCTGACGTGGACGCTCGACCCCGACACCGGTCGGCTCTCGCGTCCGGAATGAGTCGCGGAGTTCAGCGCAGCGCGTAGAGGATCAGCCCCGTCGCCACCGACGCGACGGCGGCCGTGACCGAGAAGGCGACCGGGGCCAGCTCCGGGTCGAGCATCGCCACGATGGCGCCCGTCGCGAAAATGGGCACGAGCCATCGCATGGGGCGCAGCAGCGTCGCGCCTATTGCGCCGCTCACCGCGGTGAACAGGAGCAGGTCGAAGGCGAAGACGTGGAGGACCGGGGTCCCCTGAACCGCCGTGGCGACACGATTGCCGAGGAGCGCGGCGATGCCCACGCCGAGCGAGCCCGCGAGGCCGCGGTTGAAGGCGTTCGCCAGGAGCTTCTTCCTCAGCACGAACATGATGACCGCGCCCGACGCGGCCGCCGCGATCGCGAAGCCGATGACGTCGCGGTGGCCCAGCGCCACGCCCATGCTGCGCTGATGGAGCGCGTACCCGCTGATCATCGTGCCGGCGACGGCGAGGGCTGCCAGGGCGAGCGCGCGCTGCCTGGCGGCGGTGCGCGGGTCCAGGTCCTTTGCCATCTGCTGGAGTCGTTCGGTCTCCGCCGTCGCCGCGGCGTGCCGCGCCTCGAGGCGCGCCACGTGGTCCTCCCACTCGGGGACCGCTCTCTCGCGCAGCAGCGCTCGCGCCGCGCGAGGGTTGTCCTGGCGAAGCTCGAGCTCCACGCGCGCGGCGTGGGCCCTTGCCTCGCCCTGCCTGGCGCTCGGGTTCTCCGGCCACTCGGCGAGGGACAGCGAGAAGCCGAACGTCGCCTCGCCGAGGCTCCTTCGCACGCGTGCCTCGTCGTCGTCGGTCAGGGGCGGCAGCGGCGCGAGGCCGTCCACGGCGACCTCACCGAGCAGCGCGCGCGCTTCGGCGAGCCGAAGGCCGGCGGCGTCGCTGAGCGCCATCGAGCCACGGTGCTCCAGAAAACCAGCCAGCAGGGTGCGCAGCTCCAGCGCGGACTGGGGGCGATCCTCGGGGCGCCTGGCCGTCGCCTGGTTCGCGATGCGCGCGAGCTCCGGTGGCACGGACGCGTCGTAGGCGACCGGGCGGGACGCGCAGGCGGCTGCGAGCACGTCTCTGAGCGTCGCGCCGGAATGCCGGAGCTCGCCGGTGAGCACCTCGTGGAGCGTCGCTCCGAGCAAGTAGACGTCCGCGCGAGCGTCGATGCCGGCACCGCTCGCCATCTCCGGCGCCATGTAGGCCGGTGAGCCCGCGAGCGCGCGCGCCGCGGGCCCGTCCTCGAGCTTCAGCGCGACGCCCCAGTCCACCAGGTAGACCTCCCCGAAGCGGCCGATCATGACGTTCTCGGGCTTGATGTCCCGGTGCAGGATGCCGCGGCTGTGGGCGAACGACGCGGCGTTGCAGACCTGCATCAGGATCTCGAGGTGGGCCACCAGGCGATCGTCCGCACCGGTCCACCGGCTCCACTCCGGGTGCGCCGGATCCCGCACGAGCGCCCGCCACTCCACGCCGTCGATGCGCTTCATCACGAGCAGCGGACGCTTCTCGTCGTCCACGCCGAGGGCATGGACGGGAATGATGCCCGGATGCTCGAGCAGGCCGGTGATCACGGCCTCTCCGACGAGCGCGTGACCCGCGGACGGCGGCGCGCCGGACTTGGTCGTCTTGATGGCGACGTCGCGGCGCAGCGACCGCTGGCGCGCCACGTGGACGCGCCCCATGCCGCCCTCGCCGAGCAGCCCGTAGATCTCGAAGTCGGCATTCCCCGAGCCGCGTCCCTGGGGCACCGTGACGTCCGGCGCGCTCGCCGTCGCCGCGGCGACCGAGATCCGTGGCAGCTCGTCCCTTGCGGGCGATGCCGCGCCGGGGGGCGGCAGCTTCACCGTGCCGGCGGGCCCTCGCGCGGCGTCGAGCGTCTCGGCCGTCCGGACGTCCGCGCCCTCGAGGAGCAGGGTGCGGGGGACGATGGTCGCGTCGCCCGGAGCGGAGGCGACGGTCGCGTCGAGCGCCAGCTCGTCCCAGCGCTCGCTGAAGCTCGGATCCTCGTCCGCCACCGCGAGCGAGTATCGCACGGGCGCGCTTCGCGGACCTCAGGTGCTCCGCGTTGCCCTCCCGAGGGCGCCGGTGCCGCGGATCACGAGGGCGCGGCGGTGAGGCGCTCTTCGAACGACTCGAGGACCGCGGGATCGTCGTGGACGTGGATGCCGAGGCGTTCGTACTTCGCCCGGGTGCGCGCCGTGACGACGCCGACGCGCACGAGCGCGGGGAGCATGAGGTCCCGGATGGCGTGAACCTGGTCCCGTGGAGGCTCGACGACGATTCCTTGCGCCCTTGCCTCGGCCACGCCGCGGGCGAAGTCGCGGGGGTCGATGCCCACGACGTCGAGGACGGCCATGAAGCCCGGGTCCGGATCCTCGGTTCCGTCGGCCGAGCGACGAGCCTGGCGCACCATGTCGATGGCGGCGAAGGCGAAGTCCGCGAGGTCTTCGCGATCGTCCGGGTGCATCTCCGCGACGGTCTCCGTGACGTAGAGGTGGCCGAAGGCGACGTGCCGCGCCTCGTCACGGAGCACGCCGTCGAGCAGTGGGCGGAGCACGGGACACGCGGTGGCGCGGCGCGTGTTGTGGAACGCGGCAAGGGCGAGGCCCTCGACGACGAGGTTCATGCCGATGGCGATCTTGACCCAGTGGTCGGCGGCGAGCGTCGTGTCGATGACGGCCCTGAGCTTCGGCGACATCGGGTAGATCATCGCGAGCTTCTTGATGTAACGGGAGAACGCTTCGACGTGGCGCGCTTCGTCCATGGTCTGCGTGGCCGAGTAGAGCTTGCCTTCGTGGTGGGGGACGGCGTGGGTGAGCGCCGCGGCGGTCATGAGCGCCCCCTGCTCGCCGTGGAGGAACTGCGAAAGCTGGTGGGCGCCGACGTGCGCGCGGAACGCCTCGCGCTGCGGCGCGGACAGCCGCGCGACGAACGGGAGCCGCGACAGATCGAACGTGCTCTCGTCGAGGAGGGGGCGCGATGGGTCGATGGGCTCGTCCCACGGGATGTCCCGGGCGGCGTCCCACTGGCGCTGCTTCGACATCTCGTAGAGCCGGCCGAGCTTCTCGCGGTCGATCGAGTACGCGAACTGCCAGCAGATTTCCATGGGGGTGCGGGCGGAGCCGGGGGTCGCGGGCGAGGGGTCGATGCTGGGGGCGTTCATGAGTCGTCCTCGAGGAGTGTCCGGCAGATCATCTCGCCGAGCTCGGCCAGCACGACGTCGGGCTCGGGGTGGTCCTTGCCGACCAGGAGCTGAAACAGCGCGGTTTCGATCGCGTGGTGCACGAGGAACGCCGCCGCGGCAGCGTTCACGTTGCGACGTCCGAAGCCGCGCGCCTGTCCGTACTCGACGACGGTCCGGATGCGCTCGATGGCGATGCGCTCGATGCGAGCGTGGCGCGCGCCCACGGCGGAATCGTGGGCGGACATGCCGAGCACCACCAGGTAGATCGAGGGGCGGCTTCGGAGCCGCTCGTAGCGCGCGCGAAGCCACCCGTGGATCGCGCCGCGCGGATCACGCTCGATGGCGACCGCGTCCTCGAGCTCGCGTCCGCGCTGCTCGGCGACACGCGCCGCCCATCGGTCGATGAGCGCCAGCAGGAGCGCGCGCTTGTCTGCGAAGTGGTGGTAGACGGTGCCCACGGCCGCATCGGCCCCGCGCGCGACGTCGGCGATCGCCATGCCGGCCTCGCCACGCTGACGGAAGAGGACCTCTGCCGCGTCGAGGAGGCGGTCGCGGGTGACGACGGCGCGCTGCTGTGGGGCACGCCGCACCGGCCGGCGGGAGCGACCGCTCCGGGGCACGGCAGGGCGAGGAGAGGTCACCACGGTCACGACCGTACCCGTCACTAAACCGAATGTAAATTCAGTTTTGACGGACCTCCGGTATCGACGGGTGCGAAGAATCTGGCGCGATTCGACCCGGTTCGGCGCACCGCGGGGCGGTAGCGCCGGGCCAGGCGACCTGCTGGAACGCCGCGCCCAGCCCAGCGAGGTGGCGTTGCCGCGTCCGCGCCCGCCCCCGCGGCCCCGCGCTAGCCACGCCCGCACCCCTGCGGGCCCGCTCTGCCACGCCCGCACCCTGCGGCCCGTACGCCCATGTGCGCCCATGTGCGAGACCCGCGGCACGAGGACGGGACACGGGCGTCCGCAATGTTCCGCCCGTTTTCCCTCGCCGGGGCAGTGCTACTCTCGACGCATCGTGGACAGTTGGGCTGGTCACGGCTGGACCGTGCTTGCGGTGACGCTGGCGGGGTTGGCGAGCGCCGCGTGTGGCGACTCCGGGCGCGAGGATCTGTTCTCGGGTTCCGCGGGGGGTGGCGCGGGGGCGACCGGCGGAACGGGAGCCGCAGGCAGCGGGGCGACGGCGGGAAGCGGAGCGACGGCGGGCTTCGGTGGAACGGCGGGTGCGGGCGCGGGTGGGTCGGGCGCCGGCGGCAGCGGAGGCGCGGTCGGCGGCTGTGATCTGGGCGGCACGTGGGCGACCTTCATGGAGGTCGGCGTCGACTGGCAGAGCACGACGATCAAGCCCGGGGCAGGGACCGTCAAGCAGTGGCTCCTCAGCGATCGGCTCATCGACGGCGACCGCGCCATCGACGAGGGGCGCATCTGCGGCGCGCAGAGCCCGCACTTCGCGACGATCCTCAACTCCTGGATAGGTGTCACGTTCCTCGAGGCACTGTTCGACAAGGGCGCGCTGCCCGCATCGAAGCTGGTTTCGTCCCTCGACGTGTCGGGCGGCACGCCGAAGGTGGGGGATGGGTTCGCCACGGAAACCTCGCCGTTCTTGATGGGCGTCGAGGGCATGGGGACGGCCGAGCCGTGGCCGAGCGTCGCCGGGATCCAGTCGTTCATCGTCGACCACGATCTCGACGGTCGGCCCGGGATCACCGCCGAGCCGAAGAAGGGTCAGGTGCCCGGCGAGCCCCCCGGGACCTCCTTCAACGATCCGCAGCTGGACATCGCCGGGCTCGGGCCCCGTGCGAACCCGCTGTACATGGCCATTCGCACCCAGGGTGCGCTCCAGGGCTCGCTGGTCTCCTGCGATCCCGCGCGCGTCGAAGGCATCGTTCGCCCCGAAACCCTGCGCATCGATCTGCGCAGCCTCGGCTGCGGCATCGCCGGAAGCGGAATGCCCTGCAGTCCGCAGCAGAATCAGTTCCTGGACGACAACATGCCGCAGTTCAAGCCCAACGGGACGAGTCGCGTCGTGTCCGTGCGCGTGAGCGAGGGCACGACCTGCGCCGACGTTCGCGCGATGGCCTTCTGACGCACACCCGCCCGGATGGCGGTGACGTGAACCGCTTGCCTGTCAGCGACCTGAGCCGTCCAGCGGGCTAGAGTCCCCAGCCACCGCTCACGATGACGTTGGAGCCCGTGACGTAGCGCGCGCCGTCGGAGAGCAAGTAGAGCGCCGCGGCCACGGCGTCGTCCGGCGTGCCGACGTAGCCGGCCGGGATGTTCTTCTTCATGGACTCGAGTTCTTCCGCGGGAGCGCTCTTCGAGTCGATGAAGCCCGGGCTGATGCAGTTGGCCGTGATGCCGTGGGGCGCGAGCTCCTTCGCCAGGGCCCGCGAGAGCGACAGGACGCCGCTCTTGGCGATGAAGTGGGCCGTGACGGCGTTGTTCGCCGAGATGCGATCCGCGCTGGCCATCCCGAAGCTGATGATTCGCCCCCACCGCCGCGCGATCATTGCCGGGGCGGCATACTTCGCCGTGAAGAACACGGGATCGAGGTTGTTCGTGAACATGGCGCGCCACCGGTCGGGCGTCTCGTCGAGCAGCTTGGCGCGGTGGTACGGGCCGGCAGCGTTGATCACCGCGTCGATGCGCCCGAAGGAGTGGACCGTTTCGGTGACGAGCTGCTCGACCGCGCTCGCGTCCGAGACGTCGCAGCGGGTAGCGGCCCCACGCGCGCCGCGCTCCCGAAGCTCATGGAGCAGGCTCTGGGCGTCGCCCTCGCTGGACCGGTAGCACACGGCCACGTCCCAGCCGGCTTCGGCGAGCCGCACGCCGATGGCTCTGCCGATGCCCCGGGCGCCGCCCGTGATCAGCGCCGCGCGCCGGTCTCCCCCGTGCTCCGTCACGTTCTGGCGCCCAGGGCCACGGGCACCTGGACGCTCGGCACCAGCCTCAGCACGTTGAACACGCGGAAGGGCTTCTCCTTGCCCTTGAGCTGGGCGGGAGGAAGTTCCTCCACCTCGAACTTCGTGTGCACCTTCGCGAGGGTCGCCTCGCTGATGAGGATCTGCCCCGAGGCGGCCACGCCGCACAGGCGCGCGCTCGAGTTCGCGGTGTCTCCGATGACCGTGTACGACAGCGCCTTCGAGCTGCCGATGTAGCCCGCGACGACCGCACCCGTGTGAACGCCGATTCCGACGGCGAGCGCCGGCAGGTTCTTGGCCATGCGACCGCGGTTGAACTGGCCGAGCAGCTCGGTCTGCTCCAGGGCGCAAGACACGGCGCGTAGGGCGTCGTCGGGGTGCACCACGGGCGCGCCCCAGAGCGCCATGATGCCGTCACCCATGAACTTGTCGAGCGTGCCCTCGTACTTGAACAGGCACTCCACCATCAGCTCGAAGTACTCGTTCAGCATGTCGACGATGGTCTCGGGCTGAGTGCCCTCGCTCATCCTGGTGAACCCACGGATGTCGGAGTTGAAGACCGTGCACTCGTGCACGAGGTGCCCGCCCTGCTTCACGTCCAGCTCTCCGCTGATCACCTTCTCGGCCACGTTGGGCGACAGCAGCCGGCTGAAGCGCTCGCGCGCGACGATCTCCTGCTCTATCTGCTGCCCCAGCTTGTTGATCTCGATGAACATGCCCGCCTGCGCGGCGATGCTCGTGACGATTTCCATGTCCTTCTGCTGAAATTGAGCGAGGGTTTCGCTGTCCAGCCAGAGGACGCCGAGGATTTCGTCCTCGTGCAGCAGCGGGGCCACGATGGCGGAGCTGATCCGGTTCAGGATCATGCTCTTCCCCTTCGAGGCCGCGAAGTCCATCGCGGCGTCGTGGGTGAGCACCGTCGCGCGCTCCTTGATCACGTGGCTCATGATCGTCGAAGAGACGCTGATGGGCGCGTCGGTGCCATCGCGGCGCAAGCTGGCCGCGGGCTGCAGCTCGTTCGACTTGTCCATCAGGAAGATCACGCCGCGGTCCGCCCTGACGAACTTGAAGATCGTCATGAGGATCTTGTTCAGCAGCACCGGGAGGTCGCGCTCTGCCGCGATTTCCCGGGACAGCTCGTGGGAGAGGCGAAGGCGCTCGTAGTCGCCGGCGAGCTGCTGCACGTTCGCCGAGATCTCGGCGTAGGGCAGGAAGCCCTTCTGCGTCGCGGTGATCTGCGTCCCGATGGCGCGAGCCTGATCGCTCACGTCCACGCGGGTGCGGTGCGCCGCCGGCACGCCGGACATCGACTGTCCGGGGAGCGCGCCGGCCGGCCCCAGGGGCTGCATCGGCGCCATGGGCTGAACCGGCGCGCCGTATCCCGCCTGGGGCGTCGCGGCCGTGGACGGAGGCTGCTGGAAGCTGTGGGGCGACTGGACGGGCGCGGCGGGCTGCCATGCCGCGGGGGTGCCGGCGGACATCGGCGTCCCCGCGCTGAGCGGCGTCCCGGTGCCGTCGTCGAAACGCGCTCGCGTGGCGCCGAGCGCGATGTCGTCGCCGTGCTTCAGCGGACCTTCACCCGAGACGCGCTGCCCGTTGATGTACGTGCCGTTGAGACTGCCGAGATCCTTCAGGACGAAGTGATTGACTCGATACTCGATGACGCAGTGCTCCTTCGAAACGATCTTGTCGAGGAGCTGGATCGAGTTGCTGGGATGCCTTCCCAGCGTGTTGTGCGGGCGCAGCTCGACCACTTGCTGGCCCTCGGGCGTCACGAGCAGGAGTCGGGCCATGGCGGCCAAAAAAGGTAGCCGCGGTGCCGCGCGGCGACAAGCCAAGAGCCTTTTGATACGCTCGATGGTGCATGTCTTCGGGGCAGCACATTCTTGCCATCGACCAGGGGACCACCGGATCGACGGCGCTGGTGATGGGCACCGACGGGCGGACGCTGGGGCGCTCCAACCAGGAGTTTCCCCAGCACTTTCCCACGCCTGGGTGGGTGGAGCACGAAGCCACGGAGATCTGGGCGAGCGTGGAGCAGAGCGTTCGCGAGGCCCTCTCCGCGGCGTCGGTGAAAGGGTCAGACATCGGTGCGGTCGGCATCACGAATCAACGCGAGACGACACTCGTCTGGAATCGCGCGAGCGGGAAGCCGGTTCATCGCGCCATCGTGTGGCAAGACCGCCGCACGGCGGATCGCTGCCAGGCCTTGCGCGCGGACGGTCACGAGGAGCGGATCCGTGATGCGACCGGGCTCGTTCTCGACGCGTACTTCTCGGGAACGAAGATCGAGTGGATCCTCGACCACTGCGAGGGTGCGCGGGAGGCCGCGTCCGCCGGAGAGCTGGCTTTCGGCACGGTCGATTCGTTCCTGGTGTGGAAGCTCACCGGCGGTGCGGAGCACCTGATCGACGCCACGAACGCCTCGCGCACGCTGCTGATGAACCTCGCCACCCTCGAGTGGGACGACGGGCTCTGCGATCTCTTCCGGGTGCCCAGGGCGATGCTCCCGCGCATCGTCGCGTCTTCGGGGCGCCTCGCCGCGACGGCGGACCTCGGGTTCCTGCCCAGAGGCGTTCCCATCAGCGGCATCGCCGGCGACCAGCAGGCTGCGCTGTTCGGTCAGGGCTGCTTCTCGGAGGGAGACGTCAAGTGCACGTACGGCACCGGGGCGTTCGTCGTGCTCAACACGGGCTCCCGGATCGTGAAGAGCCGGGCGAGGCTGCTCTCCACGGTGGCGTGGCGCATCGGTGATCGCACCGTGTACGCCCTCGAGGGCAGCTCGTTCATCGCCGGCGCCGCCGTCCAGTGGCTCCGCGACGGCCTCGGCCTCATCGATTCGGCGAAGGAGATAGAGGCCCTCGCGCGGACGGTGACGTCGAGCGAAGGCGTCACGTTCGTGCCCGCGCTCTCGGGACTGGGAGCCCCCCACTGGGACCCGGAGGCACGGGGTCTCATCTGCGGGCTCAGCCGAGGCTCGACGCGCGCTCACGTCGCGCGTGCCACCCTCGACGCCATCGCCCTGCAGGTGAACGACCTCGTGCGCGCCATGCGCGAGGACGTGGAGGTGGTACGGATGCGCGTCGATGGGGGCGCCGCGGCCAACGACCTGCTCATGCAGCTCCAGGCCGATCTCTCCGCGCTCACCGTTCAGCGCCCCACCGAGCTCGAATCGACCGCCCGCGGCGCCGCCCTGCTGGCCGGGCTCGGGGCCGGCCTCTTGCAGACCCCGGAACAAGCCGCCCGCATGGTGGCGATCGACCGGACCTTCGAGCCGGAAATGGCCTCCGCCGCGCGCGAGGCCACGCTCTCCGCGTGGGACACCGCGGTGCGTCGAGCACGGGGAATGTCGGTGGGCTCGTGAGCTTTCTACCAAGGCATCTGGCGGCAGGGGTTTCCAGGAGGGCGCGGCTGCCTTACTGGTCCTAGGGTCGGTCGAGAGGAAAGATGGGCAACGTGGACAAGGGTGGCGGTTCGGAGCGGGACGTTCCGGTGGACTGGGAGGCGCTCGAGGACGCCTTCGAGAACAACGCGCCGGAAGTGCACAGCTACCTCCACGTCGGTACGGGCGAGGTCCTTCGCGTCGTGGACGGCGTCGCCGACCCGGAGATGCACCAGCGCATCGCTTCCGACCCGGAGTACATGCGCGTGGACCCGGTGAGCTCGCGCGAGCAGTACCGGTGGATGGAGCGCTTCATTCCCATGGTGGACGAGCCGGACCTGAGGGCCAAGCTCGGGAACGCGATCGACGGCAAGGGCGCCTTCCGCCGGTTCAAGGACGTGCTCATGTCCTATGGTCCCGAACGCGAGCGGTGGTTCGCATTCCGGAGCGAGAGGCTTCGGGTCTTCATGGAGGCCTGGCTCGCCGCCAACGCCCTGCGCCCCGTGGCTCGCGAGGTCTGGTCGGCCGAGCGGGCCCAGCCCGCGCCCGAAGCCGAGCCCATTTCCCAGGACGCGCTCGGCGGTGGCCGTGGCCGCGGTTCGGACGCCGTGAAGAAGCAGCTCCGCGATCTGACGGACACGCTCGGGACGCGCGACCTCGAGAAGGTCCTGGCCTTCGCGGAGTTCGTGAAGGCACGTCGGGCCGCGCGCCCTCCGGCCCGGACCTCCGGCGCAGCGGCGGCCCCGGAGGGAGACGGCAGCCCCGATGAGACGACGCCTTCGTCGCGGCGACGGCCGGCGGCGGGGTGAGGCCGCTCGCAGTCGTCGCCCTGATGGCGTCGTTCACGACGGCGGCGCTCGGCGAGCCCCGCGCGCCCGCGAAGAGGACGGCCGACGCGGGGGTCCGCCTGGACCGAGTCGTCGCCCGCTTCGTGGCGCAGGAGACGGGCGGCGTCGCGGCCCCGCGCTTCGTGTTCGAACGGCTGCTGGCGTTCGAGGCGCGGCTCGAGGCGCTCTCCGATCCGCAGCGAGCCCGCACCACCGATGGCGCCGTTCCGTATCGCGATCGCCACGTCCGCGCCGCGCTGGACCGGCACGTCGCGGAGGTGCTCCTCTCGTCGCTCCGGATCGACCCCGAGCCCACCCCGTCGGACATGAGGCTTCGGACGGAGGTGGCGCGGACGCTCATGGTGGAGCGCGCGGGGGGGGCCGCCGCGTTTCGTGAAGCGACTGACGCGGAGGGCATCGTCGAGAGCGAGGTCATCCGCATCGCACGCCGGCGCGCGCGCGCCAGCCTCTACCTGGACCGCATGGTCGCCCCGATGGTCGAGCCCAGCGAGGCGGAGCTGCGGAACGTCCACCGGAGCGCCGCCACGCCGTTCCGTGGCGTTCCGTTCGAGACGGCCAAGAGCGCCCTGCGACGGTGGTACGTCGCGCAGCGGTTCGAGGCGGCGCTGGCCGGCTTCTACCAGAACGCTCGCTCGCGGGTCCGCATGACCGTGGTCACGCCCTGACCGGTTCTCCGCGCGGCGCGACCTCCCCGTTAGTCGTCCGGCGCCTGGCGCTTCTGGTAACGTCTCCGCCCCACCCGCCCGGACCCATCGCCGATGCGTCGTTCCACCCTTCGAGCCCTCGTCGGCGTTCTGGCAGGCTCCGCCGTGCTGCCTCGCCACGCGTGGGCTCAGTCCTCGCTCGACCAACCCTTCCCCGAGGGGCTCGCCCTTCAGTATCTGGAGCCGGCCCCCGCCGGCGACCGCTTCTTCGTGTCGCCCGACGCGACGGCCGCCGGAGAGTCGAGCTTCTACGCGAACCTGCTCGGCAACTACGAGCTGGGCCCCGCGCTGGTTCGCACCGACAACGTCACCGGGGAAGAGCGGAGCGTCATCGAGTCGCGCTTCTTCCTCCACGGCGGGCTCTCGTACGCCCTGGCCGACCGGGCGCTGCTGCATCTGGACGTTCCTTTCGCGGTCGCGCAGCGGGGTGAGACCGGCGCGGCGAACGAGCCCGACGGAGGGAAGCTCGGCGACGTGCGAGTGGGTGGGCGCTTCGCGCTCACCGGTCGGAGACAGGACCCCTTCGCGCTCGGCCTCGGTGCGGACGTGTGGCTTCCGACCGGGAGCGAGGACGACCTGATCTCGGACGGAAAGGTCCGCGCGAACCCGAAGGCACTGGTGAGCGGTAAGGCGGGTGCGTTCGTCTACTCCGCGAACCTCGGCTATCTCTTCCGGAAGGATACGAACGTGGGGTCGCTGCGCGTCGGCCCCTCGCTCACCTTCGGGGCTGCGGCGGGGATCAGCGTCGCGGACGAGACGTTCCAGATCGGTCCGGAGCTGTACGGTACCTCGCCCGACGCGGGCTTCGACGCGGACGTGTCGCCCATCCAGGCGCTCTTCGGCGCCAAGGTGCGCCTCGGCGAGGTGCAGCTGGGGGCGGGCATAGGGACCGGCCTGTCCTCCGCGCCGGGCGTGGCGCCCCGCGCGGTCTTCAGCATCGGCCTCGTTCCGGAGGTGGACGCGAGCGCGGCGCTGCTCGACGAGCCCATCGAGAAGAAGGACGCGGACGGCGATGGGGTTGCCGATGCCGACGACGCCTGTCCCGACACCGCGGGCAAGCCGAGCGCGGACCTGGCGCAGAACGGCTGCCCCGCGGAGCCGTCCCGTGGCGATCTGGACGGCGACGGCATCGTGGACGTCGAGGACGCGTGCCCGTCCGAGGCGGGTGAGAAGTCGGACAACGCCGCGACCAGCGGGTGCCCCCCGGCCGATCAGGACGGCGACGGCATTACCGATCGAGAAGACGCCTGCCCCGCGGAGAAGGGCCCGCGGTCCGACGACGCGTCGAAGAGCGGCTGCCCGCCACCGCCCGACGCCGACGGCGACGCAATCCCGGACGCGAGCGACGCGTGTCCCAACGAGGCGGGCTTGCGCGACGCAGATCCCACGCGAAACGGCTGCCCCGAGGCGAAGGCGGTGAAGCCCGCCGGACCGCCGCCGCCGCCCATCCCCGCGGGCGACCGCGCCATCGTCTCGTTCAGCGGATACGAGCGCTTCGACGACGGTCGAGCGCGCGTCTTCGTGAAGCTCGACCGCAAGGTGTCGGTCACGGCGCAGCAGACGGGCAACGTCGCGACGTACACCCTGGCGGGCGCACGCATCGTCATCCGGAACAACAGGAACCCGCTGCTCACGGGGTACTTCGACTCCCTGCTCGCGGCGGCGCGGCTCGAACCGGCCGGCAACGACGTGAAGCTCGTGCTGCAGCTCCGGGAACCTGCCCGTCTCACGCACGGGCTCGTCGAGTTTGCGGGTGGGGCGAGCCTCGTCGTCGATCTGCCGCCGCCCTCGGTCAAGCCGTCGCCGGGGGCTGCGGCGCCGGCACCGGCTCCGGCCCGCTGACGCTCGCTACGCGACCTGCTGCGAGCGGCGACGTCGCCAGGACGCTCCGGCCGCGACGATGAGCGCCAACGCCGGCCAGAGCCGGCGGTCGGACGAGCCCGGTGCGCGGCAGGTGCACGTGCCGCGGTCCACGCCGTCGATCGTCCTCGGCGCGTCGCCCGAGTCGGTCGCCGCATCCGCGCCCGTCGAGCCCGCGCCGCCCTCCGGGGCGGCGCCGGCAGCGCCGGTGTCCGGCGCGCTGGTGTCGCCGGCGGTCGCGTCGGTGGCTGGCGCGTCGGTCCCCGCGTCCGCCGCCGCATCCACGCCGGCCTCGCCGGGTGCGTCCGTTCCCGCGTCCACGGGCGGAAGCACGCAGGCGCCTGCCGTGCAGTCGAATCCGGACTGGCAGTGGGAGGCGGTCACGCACGTGCTGCGGCAGGCGGTGGCGTCGCACACGTAGGGAACGCACGTCACGCTCGAACCGGGAACACACGTGCCGGCGCCGTTGCAGGACGCGGCCGGCGTCGAGACGTCGCCGCTGCACGTCGGAGTGCTGCACGCCGTGGAAGCGTCCGGGAAGGCGCACGAGGCGCGATTCGACCCGTCGCAGGAGCCCGCGCACGGGCCGGTGCCGTTGCAGGACGACCGGCCGCCGCGTGGCGCACCGGTGACCGCGGAGCAGGTTCCGAGAAGCCCCGGCACGTCGCACGCCTCGCACTGCTCGGTGCATGCGGCATCGCAGCAGACGCCGTCGGTGCAGAACCCGCTGGCGCACTGGGACGACGTGGCGCACGCGGCGCCCGGTTGAAGCGTCGGGACGCAGATCCCGGCCGAGCAGTACTCCTGAGCGGCGCAATCTGCGGTCGTCGTGCAGTTCCCGTTGCACAGCGTCGCCCCGCACGAGAACGGCGCACACGACTGCTGCTGCGTGGGGGGGCACCGGCCCGTCCCGCCGCAGAACGCCTCGAGCGTCGCGACGTCGGCGGCGCAGGACGGCGCGCGGCACTGGACCGATCCATCGGGATAGGTGCAGCTCGTCCGGCGCGTTCCGTCGCAGGAACCCGCGCAGGCAGAGGCGTCGCTCGCGCACGCGGTGCGGATACCGTGGGGAGAGCCGACGATGGGCGTGCAGGTTCCCTCCGCGCCGGACGCGTCGCAGGCCTCGCACTGACCCGTGCACGCCGTGTCGCAGCAGAACCCATCCATGCAGATGCCGGAAACGCACTGGGACGCCGTGGAGCAGGGCGCCCCGTTGGCGCGCCGGTCCTGACAGGTTCCGGCGGAGCAGAACTGCGCGATGGAGCAGTCGGCGTCCACGGTGCATCCGCCGCTGCAAATGGTCCCTGCGCAGGCGAACGGAGCGCAGTCCTGCTGCTGCTGGGCCGGGCACGTGCCGTTGCCGCCGCACAGCGCCCGCAGCGTGGCCATGCCGGTGGCCCCGTCGCAGCTCGCCGCGCGGCACTCGACGCCCGCGGGGTAGGCACAGGTCGAGGTGAGCGTGCCGTTGCACGTTCCCGCGCACGGCGAGCCGTCGCTCGCGCAGGGAGGGCGGCCACCCTGCGGCGCACCGGTCACCGGCGCGCAAATGCCCGCGCTCCCGGCGCCGGCGCAGAACTCGCACTGACCGGTGCACGTCCGGTTGCAGCATACGCCGTCTGCGCACACCCCGGACACGCACTGCGTCGGCGCCGAGCAGGCCTGCCCGTTCGGAAGCCGGGACACGCACACGCCTGCGGAGCAGTAGTGCGTCCCCACGCACTGCGCGTCACTGGTGCAGTTGCCCAGGCACTCCGAGGGACCGCACAGGAACGGGCTGCACGCCTGCGTCTGGACGGCGGGGCAGTCACCGGTCCCCTGGCAGAACGCTTCCAGGGTCGCCGTCGCGCCCGCGCAGCTCTTCGGGCGGCAGAGGGTGGCGCCGCCCGCGAGAAAGCAGCTCCCCGCGTTCACACCGTCGCACACGCCGTTGCACGCCGAGCCATCCCCCGCGCACGCCGGCCGGCTGCCGTGCGGCGCGCCGCTCACGGGTGAGCAGGTGCCTTCGCTTCCCGCGACGTCGCACGCCTCGCACTGCGCGGCGCAGACGGTGTTGCAGCAGAAACCGTCGACACACGACCCCGAGGCGCAGTCGCCCGGGTCCGCGCACGCTTGTCCGTTCTTTCCGAGGCAGCTACCTCCGGCGTCGCAGGTGCTGGCTCCCGTACACGCCGGGGGGTCGTCGGCGCTCGTGACGACGGTCGTACAGGTCCCGGCGGCGTTGGCGCAGGAGCGGCAAGCCGCGCACGACGCCGACGCGCAGCAGGTTCCGTCCACGCAGTCCCCCGAGGCGCACTGCGTGCCCGCCGTACAGGTCTGTCCGTTCTTCGCGAGGCAGCTCCCGGAGGGGTCGCAGGTGCTCGTGCCGGTGCAGGTTGGCGGATCGTCGGCGCTGGTGATGATGGTCGTGCACGTCCCCGCGGCGTTGGCGCAGGAACGACAGGCAGCACAGGACGCCGAGGCGCAGCACGTCCCGTCCACGCAGTTGCCGCTCGAGCAGTCCGTGCCGGCGGTGCACGTCTGCCCGTTCTTCCTGCGGCAGGTTCCGCCCGGATCGCACGTGTCCGCGCCGGTGCACAGCGGTGGATCGTCCTGGTTCGAGATCACCGTGGCGCACGTGCCTCCGGCGTTGTCGCACGAGCGGCACGAAGGACACGACGGCGCGTTGCAGCACCTTCCGTCCACGCAGTTGCCGCTCAGGCACATCTCCGTTCGCGTGCACGTCGCGCCGTTCGCCTGATCGGCCAGGCACCCGGCCCCCCCCGCGCAGTAGTGCGTCCCGGCGCACTCCGCGTCGCTCGAACAGCTGTTGGCGCAGGCGGTCTGACCCGCGTTGCACGGAAACCCGCCGCACGCGTTCACGATGGCGGCCGGGCAGGCCCCGCCGGTGCAGGTCGCCGCCAGCGTCTCGAACGCCGGCGTGCTGGGCGGCGCGGGGGTGCAGCTCGCGGCGCGGCACGACACGGTTCCGTCGGCCACCGGGTTGTAGCACTGCGCCGCGGGTCCGGCGGCCACGGTGCACACGTCCTGCGTGCACACGTTGCCGTCGGAGGCGCAGGTCGGGGCGGGCGACTTCGGCTGCGCTCGGCAGCCGCCGGGCTCCGAGCAGACTCCGTCGTTGCAGAAGTCCGAGAAGCCCGAGCAATCCGGCGCGGCGCCTCCCGCGCACGCCCCTGCGCCGTTGCACGTCTCGCCCACGTTGCACGCCAGGCCGTCGTTGCAGCCCGTGCCCACGGGGGTGAAGCAGTTGTCGGCGGACTCGTTGCAGGTGTTGCACTGCGTGCCCGAGCACGGATCCCCGGCGTGCACCGCGCACGCCCCGGCGCTGCAGGTGTCCGCGCCGTTGCAGAAGAGGCCATCGTTGCAGGACGAACCGTTGGGCGCGTTGCCGGTGTAGTCGCAGGTGGCCCCGCACGTGCCGGCGAACGCCTTGCACGTGGGGGGGCTCTGGCACGTCGCCTCGCCGCAGCACACGCACGAGCCGCCGGAGCAAGCGGCGCCGGAAACCCTGCTGACGCAGTGTCCGCTGTCGCACTGTCCCGCCGCGGTGCAGTTCGCGCCGTTGGGCTGCCCCCGGTACGTGACGACGAGCGTGGGCGCGGCCAGCGCGCCGTTCTCGCGCGTGGCAAGGCGCTTGAGCTGCGACGCGGTCGTCGAGCCCTTGATGACCCACCCCTCCATCGTGGCTCCGCCGATCCACGCCTGGACGTCGGCGACGAGCGCCGGCGTGCTGGGGAAGACGAACGCGCCCGTCTGGGACGCCGTGGTGAGGGACGAGCTGGCGCCGGCGACGTGGGCGATGGCGCCCGCCGTGCCCGCCGTCTCCTGGTTGCACGGAGCGGTGCTTCCGGCGCCGCTCCCGTTCTCGCTCCAGTTCTGGGTGACCCGGTGGAGCGTGAGCGTGTTGCTGTTGCCGCACACGTTGCAGGCCACGCCCTGCAGCGTGACGGTCACGTCGGTGACCACGGCCCAGTTGGGGAGCGGATTGACGTTGAAGTCGATGAGACCCCAGCGCGTCCGATCGCCGAGCTCGGTGGCGCCCACCGTTCCGATGCACATCGTCGGCGCGGCGCCCAGCACCGAGTAGGCGGCGCCCGTGGCCATGTCGTCGTTGTTCGCCGTGAAGGTCTGCTGGGCCGTACCCGGGCCCCCGTGTGTCGCCTGTGCGACCGTCGCCGTCGGCGCGCCCGCGTCCGGCGCGTCCTGCCCCCGGTGGTCGGAGCACCCGGCGAGCACCAATGCCGAGGCGGCGACTGCGACCTTCCCGCCGAGCCAGCGACCCATCATGCCGGCATGTTCGCCGCGGGCCCTCGGGCGGTCAACGTCCGCGTGGCTTTCGTCGGGGCCCGGGTCTCGACCGAGATGCCGCGTCGCGTGGAGCCCCATCGTCGGCTGCGCGCTCGACGCTCCGTCCCCTCGGCTCTACGGTCCCGCACGCCGTGGCGCACTTCGACTATCTCGTGATCGGTGGCGGCAGCGGCGGCATCGCGTCCGCGCGTCGCGCTGCGGAGCACGGCGCTCGCGTGGCGCTCGTGGAAGGGGGGCGTCTCGGCGGCACGTGCGTGAACGTGGGCTGCGTTCCGAAGAAGATCATGTGGAGCGCGGCGGGCATGGCCGAGGCGCTGCACGAGGCGGCCGGCTACGGCTTCGACGTCGATCTGCGAGCGTTCGACTGGGGGGCGCTGAAGCAGCGCCGGGACGCCTACGTCGCCCGCCTGAACGGCATCTACGCACGGAACCTCGAAGCTTCGGGTGTCACGTGTCTGAACGGGTGGGCGCGCTTCGTGGGACCCCGCACCGTCGAGGTCGCGGGGGAGCGTCACGACGCCGATCACGTGCTCATCGCGACGGGCGGGAGGCCCCGCGTGCCGAACGTCCCGGGAGCCGCGCTCGGCATCACCTCCGACGGGTTCTTCGACCTGGACCGCCTTCCCCGTCGTGCTGTCGTCGTCGGGGCGGGCTACATCGCGGCGGAGCTGGCAGGGGTCCTCGCGGCGCTGGGGACACGCGTGACGATTCTTCTGCGGCGAGAGCACCTCCTACGGACCTTCGACTCCATGCTTCGCGAGGTGCTCCTGGAGGAGATGATCAGCGCCGGGATCGACGTGCTGTCGTGCGTGCACCTGGCGGGGATCGAGCGAGAGCCCGGCGGCGCGCTCGCGCTGGTGAGTGACGACGGCGAGCGCCGCTCGGGCTACGACGTTCTGCTCTGGGCCGTCGGTCGCGATCCCGCGACGGAGACGCTCGCGCTCGAGCGGGCCGGCGTGGCGACGAACGCCGAAGGTGCCATCGTGGTGGACGAGCTGCAGCG
Source organism: uncultured Polyangiaceae bacterium (assembly GCA_964487605.1). Taxonomy (GTDB): domain Bacteria; phylum Myxococcota_A; class Polyangia; order Polyangiales; family Polyangiaceae; genus JAJDAH01. Next base: position 25,478 of record CAZARU010000010.1, on the reverse strand, counting down.
GACGAGTGCGGAGGGCGTCCACGCCGTTGGAGACGTCACGGGGCGCTGGCAGCTCACGCCGGTCGCCATCGCGGCCGGGCGGTCGCTCGCCATGCGCCTGTTCGGCGGCCAGCCCGGAGCCCGACTCGACTACGAGAACATCCCGACGGTCGTGTTCACCCACCCTCCCATCGGGACCGTCGGACTCACCGAGGAGGAGGCACGCGACCGGTACGGTGAGGAGGGCATCTCCGTCCATCGGGCACGCTTCACGAACCTCCACTACGCGGTCACCGAACGCCGCACCGCCAGCGCCATGAAGCTCGTGTGCCGTCGGCCCGACGAGCGCATTCTGGGCGTCCACGTCATCGGTCTCGGCGCGGACGAGATGCTGCAGGGCTTCGCGGTGGCCGTTCGCATGGGCGCCACCAAGGCCGACTTCGATCGCACCGTGGCGATTCATCCGACGGCGGCGGAAGAGTTCGTGACGATGCGGTGAGCGCTCGTCGTGGGGAAGCCCCCTCAGTCCATGCGCACGTACTCGAACTCCACGGGGCGGCCCTTGATGCCCGTGCGCGGCGCGGCGATCCAGTTTGCCATCTTGCCGGGTTCGTAGATGGGTCTCGTGGTGAGGCTCTTGACGTAGGCGCTGTCGGCGTCGGTGGGTAGCCACTCCGCGACGCGCCTGGCCCACTGCTCCTCGGTCAGGAGGCCGCCCGCAGGGTCGAACCGGTGTCCGGCGTAGATGCCGACGGTGCGGTTGAAGCGCGGGTGCGGGAGGCGAATCTCGAAGTCGATGCCGTGCTGCGCCAGCACGCGGTTGAACTTGTTGACGCCGCGCTGCGAGTCTTCTGCGTACTCCTCTCGGAGGACCTCGTTCATGGCGTTGCGCAGCGGAACCTCCTTGTCGGTCAAGGTTCCCGCTTCCACGTGCGCTATGGACTTCACGGCGTCGAGCGCGACGTGGTCTTCGTACCGGTCTTCCTTGGCCCTGCCCTTGAGCCCGGATGCGAAGTATGTCGCCGCGTTGCTCGACACTTCCCCGCCGAACAGGTCGAGGGAGATCGAGTACCAGAAGTTGACGTAGCGCTGCAGCGTCGCCAGGTCGATGACGCCGAGGGTGCGCGGGTCCACGTCCGGGTTCGCCTTCATCACCTCGCTGGTGCGCTGCACGATCCGCAGGAGCCCCGTCTCGCCGACGAACATGTGGTGGGCCTCCTCGGTCAGCATGAAGCGCGTGGTTCGGCTCAACGGATCGAACGCGCTCTCCGAGAGCGCCAGGAGCTGGTACTTCCCATCCCTGTCGGTGAAGTACGTGAACATGAAGAACGACAGCCAGTCGTCGATGGGCGCGTTGAACGCGCCGAGGATCCTCGGGTTGTCGGCGTTCCCGCTCCTTCGCTCGAGCAGGGCCTCCGCCTCTTCCCGTCCGTCCCGTCCGAAGTGCGAGTGGAGCAGGTACACCATGGCCCAGAGGTGCCGACCCTCCTCGACGTTGACCTGGAACAGGTTCCGCAGGTCGTACAGGCTCGGGCACGTCATCCCCAGCAGTCTCTGCTGCTCGACGCTCGCCGGCTCGGTATCGCCCTGCGTGACGATCAGCCGCCGAAGCGCGTTGCGGTGCTCGCCGGGCACCTCCTGCCAGACCGGCTTGCCCATGTCGTCGCCGAAACCGATGCGGCGGTCCGCGACGGCGTCCGCCAGGAAGATCCCCCAGCGGTAGTCCGGCATCTTCACGTAGTCGAAATGGGCCCACCCGCCCGCGTCCGTGCTGATGGCGGTGCGAAGGTAGACGTCCTTCATCTGGAACCCCTCGGGCCCCATCTCTCGCCACCAGTCCAGGAACCGCGGCTGCCACTTCTCCAGCGCGCGCTGCAGCTTCCTGTCGCTCGACAGCTCGACGTTGTTCGGGATCTTCTCGTTCAGTTCCACGTTGCTCATGTTGGGTCTCCCGTGGCCATCAGGTGCGGTTGTAGTCGAACTCGGGACGCTGGGTGGATCCGTAGCGCGTGAGGGCGCCGGCTTCGCCGACGGCGTTCGGGCGCTGAAAGATCCAGTTCTGCCAAGCGGACAGTCGTCCGAAGATCTTCGTCTCGAGGGTTTCGGGTCCGGCGAAGCGCAGGTTCGCCTCCATCCCGGTCAATGCATCGGGTGAGAACGCGACCCTCTCCTCGACGGCGATCCGGATCTCGTCCTCCCAGTCGATGTCGTCGGGCGTGAAGGTGACCAGGCCGAGCTGAAGGGCCGTCTCCGCGTCGAGCGCGTCGTCGCGACCCGCGAGGCTTCGCGCATGGTCCGGGTCGGCGAGGAACCGCGTCTGCAGGCGGGTGAGTCCGTTGGACATGGGGACCGGCCCGAAGTTCATCGCCGAGAAGCGCAGCGTGGGACCGACGTCCGCATCGAGCATGAAGCTGCGATCCGCCACGAGCGCCAGCTCGAGCAACGATCCGACGAAGCACGACCCGGGGCGAATCACGGCGAAGAGCGTCCGCGCGGTCAGGTCCGCCCGCTTCAGCACGCGGCGCACGTGCAGGACGACCTCCTTCGCGAACCAGTCGGACTCGGAGAGATCGACGAGGGCGCGGTCCCACGCGAGGACCCGGTCAGAGTCGCCCTCCGTCTCGACGGTGAGCACGCCGATTTCCGAGTGGTTCACGCGCAGGTCGAGCAGCGCATCGTCCAGCTCCCGGAACGCGCGGAGGGACCAGGCGCGGTCCCCCAGCTCGCGGAGCGCTTCCGCGTCCTTCGGCGGCGCCGTGTCCGGTGCACGAACCTTCAGGGTGGCCGCGCGCTTCGACGCGTCGATCGCGAACTCCACGAAGCGATACCGTGAGCCCTGCGCGGTGCGCTCCACCTCGAGGGGCGTGAGCTCGACGCCCTTGCCCGTTCGCGGAGCTGCCGACGCTGCGAGGACCTCCGCTGCTGCCTCCACGGCCTCTTCGAACTTGCTCCGGGGAACGACCTCGTCGACGAGGTTCCAGTCCGTCGCCCGCTTGCCGCGCACGCCCTCCGCCGTCGTCGAGAAGAAGTCCGCCAGGTCGCGGCGCACCTTCCGCTTGTCCACCAGGCGCGTGAGGCCGCCGGTGCCGGGAAGGACTCCCAGGAGCGGGACCTCGGGGAGACTCACGGCGCTGTTGCCGTCGTCCACGAGCAGGATCCGGTCGCAGGCGAGGGCGAGCTCGTAGCCGCCGCCCGACGCCGTTCCGTTCAGCGCGGCGAGCGACTTGATGCCCGACTCGGCGCTCATCTCTTCGAGGTACAGACGCGTCTCGTTCGTGAACTTGCAGAAGTTCACCTTGAACTTGTGAGACGACGATCCGAGCATGTAGATGTTCGCGCCCGAGCAGAACAGGCGATCCTTCGCGCTGGAGACGGTGACCACCCGGACCTGGGGGTGCTCGAAGCGGATCCGTTGCAGCGCGTCCGCGAGCTCGATGTCGACGCCGAGATCGTAGCTGTTGAGCTTGAGCGAGTAGCCGGGGCGCAGACCGCCGTTCTCGGGGACGTCGAGCACCAGGCTGGCGACGGGGCCCTCGAAGCCGAGCTTCCAGTGGCGGTAGCGGGAGGGGTGCGTTTCGAAGCGGACGGGATCCATCGGCCGAAGGTACGCGAGCGGGGCCCGACCAGCAAGCACTATGTTGCACTTTCTTTATGCCACATTGCGCAGTATAGTGCGACACATGAGCCGCGCCTCCCATCCCGCGCTGAAGCCGCTCGGGCGGGCCGTTCGCGCTCGTCGGACGGCGCAGGGTCTCACCCTCGCGGAGCTCTCCAGGCGGGCCCGCGTGAGCGAGCGCTTCCTCGTGCAGCTCGAGGCGGGGCAGGGGAACATCTCCGTGGCGCGGCTGCACGACGTGTCGGAGGCGCTCGCCACGACGCCTTCTGCGCTGCTCGAGGGCGTCAGCGTCGCCCGCGCGCCCTTCGTTGCGCTGGTGGGCCTCCGCGGCGCGGGGAAGAGCACGGTGGGGCCGAAGCTCGCCGCGGCTCTCGGCGTCGAGTTCGTGGAGCTCGACCAGCTCGTCGAGCGGAAGGCCGGACTCACGCTGCGCGAGGTCTTCGAGCTGCAGGGAGAGGCGTTCTATCGCGACCTGCAGCGGGACGTCCTGCGGTCGCTGCTGTCGCGGTCGGAACCGGCGGTGGTGGCCACCGGTGGCAGCATCGTGACGGACGCCGAGGCGTTCGAGCTCCTGCGTCGTGGCGCCGTCACCGTCTGGTTGAAGGCGCGGCCCGAGGATCACATGGCGCGGGTGCGCGCGCAGGGGGACGAGCGCCCGATGGAGAACCGGTCGAACGCGATGACGGAGCTCCGCGCGCTGCTGAAGTCACGGGCGCCCCTCTACGCGCAGGCCGAGCACGTCGTGGACACGTCGCTCGCGGGAGTGCAGAGCGTGGTGGCGACCCTGGTCAGGGCGCTCACGGACCCGAAGGCGGCGAACTGACCCGCATCGCGGCGCGTCAGGTGCCCGCCTCACCCGGGCACTGCGCGCGCGCCGTCCGGCAGATCTCGAACGACGGGTACAGGTTGCCGCAATCGGCGCCGCCGCAGTCGCAGCCGGAGAGGGACTCGCAGCCATCACCGTCCCACGCCCATCCGAGCAGGAGCTTGCACGCTCCGACGCCGCGCGCGTCCATCTTCTCGCAGTTCGGCGGGCAGGCGAGGTCGATGCATCCGCCGTTCGGTGGCGTGCAGATGCCGCAGCTGTCGTTGCAGCAGACCTCGCCGGCGGCGCACAGCACGTGGCCGCACACCACGACGCCCGAGCCGCCGTCGGTCGTCCCCGCGTCGACCGGCGGCGGGCATCCGAGGATGGGGCACGACGACCCGTGATCGGTGCACAGTCCGCAGCTCGAATCGCAGCAGTACTGTCCCGCGGCGCACTCCACCGGCCCACACGGCTCGGGTCCGCAGTAGATGTCGGGGCAGCCCTCGCCCGCCTTGGCGCAGATTCCGCACTCCGGGGCGCAGCACTGCTCGTCAGGCGCGCAGACCACGTTGCCGCACGCGACGCCCCCGACGCCCGCGTTGCCGCCAGTGTTCGTTCCCGCAGCTCCCCCGGTGCTGGTCGATCCCCCGGCTCCGGCGGAGCTGCCTCCGCTGCCGCCCGCGCTCGAGCCGGCAGAGCCCGCGGCGCCGGCCGAGGAGCTACCAGCGGAGCCGCTCGTCCCCGAGTCGGCGCCGTCGCCGTCGAACGAACTCCCGCCGCAGCCGGGGACGGCGAGCGCGCCGGCCACCGCTAGCGAGGCGCCGGCGAGCGACGTCGCGATCCATCGCAGAGTCTTCCGAGCGTTCATGCAGAGCCGGAAAGCACCGATCATACCACCGCGCGGGGCCGACATTGCCCGCGGGAAGGGTGCGCCCCGCGCCCCTGCTGGCGCGCGGTGGCACACCCCTCGGACAGCCGTGTCGCGGGGCCAGCGCAGCTCACCACTTCACCGCCACCGTCGGGGGCTGGATCTCGGTGTCTGCGCCCGCGAGCTCGACGGTGACGCGAAGCGTGGCCGACCCGTGGGGCTGCTCTGCGAGCTTTCCGGGCTCCTTCGAGAGGTCCACCTTGGGTACGACCTGCTCCTCCCGGAGCGCCTTCACGATCTCCGGCGCTCCGATGACGGTGACGTCCACGGTCTTCGGTACGGCGCGTCCGGCCACCACGCCGAGCACTTCGACCGGACGGCGAGCGAACTTCTGTTCCGTGACCCGCTTGGCCACGGTGACGGTGACGCTCGCGCGCGGTGGTTCGAGGTAGCTGACGCGTGGCCGCGGAGCGTCGAGCTCGATGAGCCGCTGGTGGGTGCCCTCGTCGAGTCCGGACACGTCGAATGCGGCGAGACGCGCGAACTGGAGCACCTCGATGGCGCTTCGAGGGCCCTTCATGCGGATGGCGTCGGGGTCGACGGCGGGCTCGCCCTTGACCACGTAGCCCCCCGCGGGCTGGCCGGTAATCGAGGCTTGAATCGGTACGCTGCGCGTCACGATGTCCTCCCAGTGAAGGGCGATCGTCGGCGGGTCGATGATCTTCACTTCGAGCTCGGGAGGCAGCGAGAACATCCGCTCCTCGAACGTGACGGTGGTGTCCTTGGCGTCCCGCAGGTCGAGCTCCATCGGCGTCACGCCGGTCTGGATCACGCGATCGATGGCTCGAGTGGTGCCGAGCACCGTCACGTGCACGCTGGCCGGAACGGGCGTCATCAGTTCGCGTAGCTTCGCCTCGGGGGGCAGGCGGACGATCAGCCCCACGGGGATGGTGCGCTGCTGCTGATCGTGGCGGCCGTGTTGGTAGACGAACAGGGAGATGGCGATGGCCAACGCGACCGACTTCAGCGCGACGTTTTCGGTGAAGGCGTCCTTGGTGAACGACAAGAGGCCGCGCGCCCAGCCCATCAGGAACCCTCGCGATCCGGGTTGCCGGAGGAGACGGCCTCGTCGTCGTCCGTGGTGGGCGTGGGGTTGCGCACGGCCTCGAGGGATCCGGTGCGTCGTCGCCGCGCCGGCAGCGGCGTGGTCACCGGCATCATCCGCTTGCGCTGCGCGGCCCTGAAGGACTCGTCCGCGGTCGCCGGCGGCTCGGGGGACCGTGCTTCTCCCCGAGGCAGCAGGGGCTCAGTGGGCTTCACGGTCGTGCGACCCTCCACCTCTGCTTGCGGCACGGAGGGGCGGGCACGGAGCGGCGCGTGCTCCTCCGCCGCGGCTTCGGCCTTGGGTCGCAGGGGCGCGTGCTCGTCGCCCACGCGCGAAGGACGGCCTTCGTCCGAGACGCGCGAGGGTCGCAGCGGCGGTGGCGGCTCGCTCTTGGTCGGCGTGGTGGCCCGCGCCGAGACGGGGGCCTCCTCCATTTCACGAATTTCGGGCTCGGCGACCGGGGGGGGCGGCGTCAACGCCGAAGAGCGAGCGGAGGCGGGGACGGTCGCGCGCTTCTTCCTGGCCTTGGGCGAGAAAAAGTCCTCGAGGGATCGCCGAAGCGTCTGGCCGTCGAGGCCCGGGATGATGTTGCCGTTGAAGCAGAGGCTGATCGTTCCTCGCTCCTCGCTCACGACGACCACGATGGCGTCCGTCTCCTCCGTGATCCCGATGGCCGCCCGGTGCCGCGAGCCGAAGCTCTCGTCGAGCGGCCGGGTCTCCGGCATGGGGAAGAAGACGCCGGCCTTCGCGATGCGGTAGTCGCGGATCACGACCGAACCGTCGTGGAGCTTGTTCATCCCCTCGGGGACGAACAGCGCCACCAGGAGCTCGTGCGTGACGGCGGCGTCCACCACGTGGCCCTTGTGGGCGCCCACGAACTCGTCGAGGTTCGCGTCGCGCTCGAAGGTGATGATCGCGCCGGTGCGATGGCGAGCCAGCTCGGTGCAGGCGTCGACGACCTCGTCGATCATCTCGGCTTCGCGGCCGCGCCGGAGCGAGAACAGCCCCTGGCCCCGGCTCCCCACGCGCATGAGACCGCGACGGATGTCGTTCTGGAAGATGACGACGAGGACGAGGAAGAACGAGGCGATCACCGCATCGAGGATCGAGAGCACGGCGAGGAGCTGAGCGGCGCGTGCCACCACGTACACGACGAAGACGACGCCGAGTCCGACGCCAATTTGCATCGCCCGCGTGCCTCGAATGACGCGGAGCGTGCCGTAGACCAGGAGATAGACGACGAGAACGTCGAAGCCATCCCGGACGAGCTGCCCCGGGCTTCGGCTCGACACGTACTGGAAGAAGGCCTCAAGCACGGGCACCTTCGTGCAGGCGGCCCGCCGTCGCGCGAAGCACGTCGAGCGCTTGCCGCGTCTCGCGCACGTCGTGGACGCGAACCACGGAGGCGCCCTTCTGCGCCGCGAGGACCGCTGCGGCCAGGGAGCCGCCCAGGCGGTCCGCCGGTGGCGAGCGATCGACCGCACCGATGAACGACTTGCGGCTCGCACCCACGACGATGGGCGCGCGCTCCTCGCCGAGTTCTTCCAGCCGACCAAGGAGCTCCAGCGACTGCCGCGCGTTCTTCGCGAAGCCGACACCAGGATCCAGCAGGACGTCCCGCGGGTCCACGCCAGCCTCGACCGCGCGGTCCCTGGCGGCGCGCCACTCCGTGCGCACGTCGGTGACGACGTCGGCGTAGGCGTCGTCCGGCCAGTCGGAGAAGCCCCGCATGTCGGTCATTCTGCCCCGACAGTGCATGAGCACGAGGGTTGCCCCGTGACGCGCCACGACCCGCGCGAGCGCGACGTCGGCCAGGCACGAGACGTCGTTCACCATGTGGGCTCCGAGGTCCAGCGCCGCGTCGGCGACCTCGGGGCTCGTCGTGTCGACGGAGACGAAGCAGCGCTTGCCCAGCGCGTGACGCAGGGCGGGCTCGATGCGTCGAAGCTGCTCGCGTGCCGGAACGGAGGGCGCACCGGGTCGCGTGGACTCTCCGCCGATGTCCAGGATGTCCGCCCCCTCGGCCACGCAGCGATCGATGCGCTCGCGCGCAGCGCCGGCATCCGAGTAGCGCCCACCGTCGTAGAACGAGTCCGGGGTCGTGTTGACGACCGCCATCACGATAGCGCCGCGCTCTCCGATCAGATCGTCGAACGCGTCGCGTGTTCGTTTCACCGATCACGGGGTAGCAAGAGGTGCGCCGCTCCGCAAGACTCCGTGATGCTTGTCGTTTGCCGAGCCCGAGGCTTCGCTAAGTCGCTCGTCGTCGGTGGGTGGGTGGCCCCCACCGTTGCGGGGTCGGCGCCGCGCGTACTAGCGTGGCTCGGCGGCGTGGCCGACGGGTCGCCCTGGTCCACGAATGCTGCGGACTCGCGTCAGAGCCGGGCCGGTTGCCGGCGTCATCCTCAGCCTGGTGGCCGCCGTCGTCCTGACCGCGATCCAGGCCGGGGATCTCTACGTTCGGAGCTGGGCGCTGCAGGTCGGGGAGCCGGCCCGGGTCACGGTTCGCGTTCCCTACGGCCCGCGACTGGTGCGGAACGTGACGACCGGCAGGGCGGATCTCGAGTTCGTCCACGAGCAGACGGTCGTCTGGCGCGGCCAGATCGTGAACTCGGACGATCAGGTGCATCGCGCCGCACTCGCCTACGAGGCGTCGCGGCGGGACCCGCACTGGCGTCGGGTTGCCGGGATGGGCGTGATCTTCTTCACGCTGTCCATGGCGCTGACCGCGTACATGCGGAAGTTCGGACAGAACCGGCTGCGCCTGCTGCGCTCTCAGATCGGGCTCTTCGTGGCGATCGGACTCATGGCGCTCGGGGCGAAGGCGCTCCTGATCCTGACTCCGGTCAGCGAGCTCTGGGTGCCCGTCGCCGTCGTCCCGCTGTGGGTGGCGGCGGCCTTCGACCGGCGCACGGCCTTCCTCGTCGCGATGATCTGCGCGTTCATCGTCGCTTCGCTGCAGCGCTTCGACCTGATGCTCCTCGGCGTGATGCTCACCGTGGGGCTCGCCGCCACGCTCATGGTGCTGGATCGAAAGCGAACGCGACACCTGGTGAGCGCCGGCGTGTTCGCGGGGATGAGCGGCGCCGCGCTGCTCGTGGCGCTGCTGATCGCGATCGAGGGACGCTTCGACGTCGTCGCCGACCTGAGCAGGCTCACGGAGTCCGGCTTGCTCGCGACGCTGGGCGGAGGGGCCGCCGCGGGCGTTCTCGCGGCGACGCTGCGCGGGCCTGCCGAGCGGCTGCTCGGGAACGTCCCGCGCGACCGTCTCCTCGACCTCACGGACCTGGAACATCCCTTGCTCCAGAAGATGGCGCGGGAAGCGCCTGGCTCGTGGGAGCACTCCCGCGCCATGGCGAATCTGGCCGAGCAGGCGGCGAGCGCCATCGGTGCCGACGCGCTCCTGACCCGCGTGGGCGCCTACTATCACGACCTCGGCAAGACGATTCAGGCGAAGTACTTCGTCGAGAACCTCGGCGCCGACGAGGTGTCACCCCACGAGAGTCTGGAGCCCGAGGTGAGCGCCGACGCGATCATGGCGCACGTCGTCGTCGGCACCAGGATCCTCCGCGAGGGCGGCGTGCCCGAACCCGTCGTCGAGTTCGCCTACACCCATCACGGCACGCAGGTGGTCGAGTTCTTCTGGAACAAGTGCCTGCAGCAGGGTAATCCGAAGGATCTGACCGAAGCGAACTTCCGCTACCCGGGAATGAAGCCTCAGACCAAGGAGACGGCGATCCTCATGCTCGTCGACTCCATCGAGGCCGCCTCTCGGACCATCAGCCCGCCCGAGCGCGATGCCTTCGAGATGATGATCCAGCGCGTGCTCTTCACGAAGCTCAAGTCGGGTCAACTCGACGACTCCGGCCTCGAGGTGAAGGACCTGCGCGTGCTCGCCACGCGCATGGCCGACACCCTGGTCAACATGAACCACCACCGCGTGAAGTATCAGTGGCAGGTTCAGCGCGCGGAGGAGTTCGGCGTACCGTCTCAGGCCGTCAGCCTGCGTCCGTCGGCGCCGGAGATCGAGGTGAGGGCGCAGAGCACGCAGCCGCCTCCCCTGGACACCAACCCGCCGGCTCCCACGCTCCGAACACCGGAGCCCGGCGCCGCGGACGGTTCGGACGGGCCATCGCGCGACACGTCGAAACGATCCGGAGGCGACTGATGGTCGAGGGAAGCTTCATGAAAGCGCTGTTCTTCGGCGTCGTCGCCGAGGACGTCATCTTCCCCTATCCGGACCTCTCGGATGGCGCGCGGCAGAAGACCCACGAGATCGTCGAGGCGCTCCGGGCGTTCGCGGCGGACATCGACGCCGCGAAGATCGATCACGAGGCGCGCGTCCCCCCCGGCGTCATCGAGAAGATGCGCGCGCTCGGCCTCTTCGGCCTTTCGGTCCCCGTGGAGTACGGCGGCCTCGGGCTCTCCGCGATGGCCCGCGCCCGGATCATCCAGGAGGTAGCCGGCCTCGATGCATCCCTCGCGCTGATCCTGTCCGCGCACGAGGATCTCGGTGTCCGGGCGCTCCTGTCGAGCGGCACGGAACAGCAGAAGAAGAAGTACGTGCCGCGGTTGGCGTCGGGTGAAATGCGCGCGGCGTTCGCGCTCACCGAGGAGTCGTCCGGCACGGACTCCGGCATGATGCGCGCCCACGCGCGCCTGGCGACCGACGGCGCCACGTACGTGCTGAACGGCACCAAGCGATGGGTCACCGGTGGGGACACGGCGGGCGTCTTCGTCGTGTTCGCGCGCACCAACCCCGCGGAGGAAGGGAGCAAGCCCAAGATCACCGCGCTCCTGGTCGAGCCGGGTCCGGGCGTGGGCCTGAGCCTTCCGGCCGAGACCCTGGGCGTTCGCGGGGCGCACGTGGTCGATGTGACCTTCACCGACGTCGTCGTGCCCGTGGAGAACGCCCTCACCGACTCCGGAAAGGGGTTCGCGGTCGCGATGGAGACGCTCAGCGCCGGCCGCATCGGGCTGAGCGCCGGCATGGTGGGCCAGTCGCTGGCGCTCCTGAACCTCGCCGTGGAACGTGCGCAGAGCCGACGGAGCTTCGGTCGCCGTATCGGGCAGTTCCCCATCGTGCGCGACAAGGTTGCCAGGATGATGGCGGACGCGTTCGCCATCGAGTCCATGACCTACCTCACCGCGGGCCTGATCGATCAGCGCGTCGAGGACATCTCCCTGGAGAGCGCCATCTGTCGCATCGCCGCGTCCGAGGCCCTCTGGCGCATCGTCAACGATGCGTTCTCGGTCGCCGGCGGCGCCGGCTACGTCAAGGCGCTCTCCTACGAGCGACGACTCAGGGACGCGCGTGCATCGTTCGTCGTCGAAGGCACCAACGACATCCTCCGGTGCTTCGTCGCCCTGGCAGGCATGCAGGGTCCGGGCAAGCGCATGGGGGATCTCGTCCAGTCCATCCGCGAGCCCGTCAAGGGGTTCGGGCTGCTCCGCGACTTTGCCGTGCGGAAGGTGAAGGAGGCGTTGCGTCGCGAGCGCATGTCCCGCGCCCACCCCAGCCTGAGTCGCGAAGCGGTCGTGTTCGAGGGCGCCGCCGAGGAGCTGGCGCGCGCCGTCGAGCTCGAGTTGAGGCAGCACGGAAAGGAGATCTCCGAGATGCAGTACGTCCAGATGCGGGTCGCGAACGTCGCCATCGACCTGTACGGCCTCGCTGCCTGCCTTTCGCGGACGACCCGCGCCATCGAGCGACGCGGTGAAGAGGGGGCTCGTCGGGAAATGGACCTGACGACGATGTTCGCGAACGGCGCGGCCAGCCGCATGAAGCAGAACCTCGACGCGCTGGAACACAACGACGACGATCTGCGCAAGCTCATCTCCGCCCGGACGTTCACCGACAAGGGCTATCCGTTCGACGTGGTCTGAAGGCGCCTCAGGCTTCTACGTCGACGAGCCAGCCGCGGCGTCCCCACTGCTCGAACCACGTCCCCACGCTCGCCTCCACGGTGCGCTCCTCGGCGGGGTGCTCCTGCACCGCGCGCTCGGCGGCGGCCACGAGCGGTACACCCTCCGAGAGAGCAACCAGCAGCGCGAAGGCGCCGTCGCTGAGGACGTCGCTCGTCAGCGAGCGCGCCTGGTCCCGCGCCAGCACCAGATTCTGCGGCTCGCGCTCCGGGATGGCGGCGTGGGCGTCGGGCTGATCTCGAATCCGGCGTCTCAGCTCCACCACCGGGTAGCTCGCCCGCAAGAGCCGGAGGGCGGGGTGCAGCACGATGCGCGCGCGGCCGAGGGCGTCCTCGTCGAGGGATCGCAGCTTCGACGCGTCGAGAGGCGGCGCGTCGGCCGCGTCGAAGACCTCGACGTAGAGCCACTCTAGCCGCGCCATGTCGCAGCACAGCTCGTGGTGAGAGAGCCACGCTGCGCGCTCGACGTGCTCGGCCATGCGGTGTCCCAGGTCGCGCAGCGTGAAGCTCGTGGGGGGGTAGTCGATGAGGTAGTCCTCCACCAGGCGCTCCCAGTCGGCCTGGCCAATCACGCCGCCGAGCCCCGGGAAGTCCTCCGCCAGGGCAGTGGTGTGTCGCAGCCAGAACTGCTCGCGGTAGACGTTCACCTGTTCCACCGGCGTGAGGTGCGCGTTGCCCGTGAAGTGGAGGGCGGCGAGCGCGGTCATCGCGTCGCTCCGCGCCAGGGACCTGCGGCGCCGCAAGAGGTCCGCCATCCAGAACTGCAGCTCCGAGAGCTCGCTCACGACCTACTCCCACGCGGCGCGCTCACGCGGCCCCCCCTGCATCCATTCGCGGTGGGCCTCGGGCTGAAGGGGCGTCGCGGCGCTGCCTCGCTCCACCAGGGCCCGGGCCCAGTCTCGGTTCGGCGTCGGGGCGGCTTCCCCTCGCGCGCGCGCGTCTCGCAGCCGCAGCCCCTCGTCGCGCACGGACTTCGCTCGTGCCGCCTCCGCCAGCAGCTCGGGAAGCGGCGGAATGGCGTCGTCCCACTCGACGATCGTGGTGACCGATCCCGTCAGGGCGATCGTCTCCCGGTAGAGGTCCATGACGGGATCGATCACGCCGCCCGAATGCGTGTCGATGATGTGCGTGCCCAGGTTGGTGTGGCCGGCGAGGTGAACTTGGACGATTCGATCGTGGGGGATCGAGCGCACGAACTCGAAGGGGTCGAAGCCGTGGTTGTAGGCGGACACGTACACGTTGTTGACGTCGAACATCAGCCCGATGTCGGCGCGCTCCACGATCTGCGACACGAACTCCCACTCCGGCATCGTGCTCGAGGTGTAGGCCAGGTACGTGGAGGTGTTCTCCAGCGCGAACCGCACTCCCAGTCGGTCCTGCACCGCCTTCGCGCGCTCCACGACCCGCGACACGGCCTCGGCCGTGTACGGCAGGGGCAGGAGATCGTGCAGGTTCGCGCCGGGCACACCGCACCAGCAGAAATGGTCCGAGACCCAGGGTGGCTTCACGCGATCGACCAGCGCACGAAGCGCCGTCACGTAGGCGGCGTCTGGTTCCCGTGGGCCGCCGATGCCCAGTGAAACGCCGTGCTGGATGAGGGGATACACCTCGCCGATGCGCTCCAGGTGGAACAGCGGCTTACCCCCGCCGACCATGAAGTTCTCACTGATGATCTCGAAGCACTCGACGGGCGGCTTCTCGGAGAGGATCGTCCGGTAGTGCGGGACGCGAAGACCCACGCCCACGCCGAGATCAGGACAGCCGAGGCGAGACTTCATGCCGCGCGGGTAGTGGGGCAGGGGTGACGGAGCGAGACAAGGAAAAAGCGACGCCCGCGCGGCTGCTGCCGGCGCGGGCGTCCCGGCGGTGAGCGACTACTTCGGACAGTGCCCGTTGCAGCCACCCTTGGCCTTGCACTCGTTCATGCCTGCGCACTCGTTCGAGTCCGTCTTGCAGCCACCCTTGGCCTTGCACTCGTTCATCCCCTTGCAGCACGCCTTGCCTTCGGCGGCGGCCGCGGCGGGGTCGGGGGCCGCGGCATCCGGTGTGGCCTCGCCACCGCACGCGGCCGTCAGTCCCAGAAGAAGTCCGGCGGAAGCCGCCGTCGTGATCGCCTTGGCAAGTGTCATTCGTAGGTTCTCCCAGTTGTATCGTTGGCGTGTGGGGCGTCGGAGCCCGGTCGGTTCGCGGGTACGTCGCGCGCAGAGAACGGTTTCACCTTCTCCGCCGCGCGCTGCGCCACCGAGCAGACAGACGACCCGGTGCGCTCTTTCGGCTCACGAAGGTCCACTACGCCCGGCGCGGCGCTCCGGATCGACGCCACCCGTTCGGTGCGCGCAGCCCGGCTTCGGGATAGGCTGCGCCCCTCGAATGTGGCCGGAACCCACACCGCCCGCGGCCTTCGCCGAGCGCCGACGCAGGCTCCGTGAGTCGTTCGCCGGCCCGGCGCTCGTCGTCTCGGGCCTGCGCCGGCCCCGAAACTTCGCTCACAATCTCTACCCGTTTCGCGCCGAGAGTCATTTCCTGTACCTCGTGGGGCGTGCGCTCGAGGGCGCCGCGCTCCTCGCCGGCGATGACGGCTTCACGTTGTTCGCGCGCGAACCCGATCCGGCGGAAGCGCTCTGGTCGGGGCCGTCTCCCTCGCTCGGGGAGCTCTCGACGCAGCTCGGCCTCGCCGTCCGTCCCATTTCCGAGATCACCGTCCCCGAGGGAGCGGCGGTGCTGCCCCCGCAGGACGCGGAGTCGGCGGCATGGGTGGAGGAGCTGACTGGCCGAGACGTCGTGCCCGGTGGAGGCGCGGAGCTCGACGGCGCCGACGCGACGCTGGCCGACACGATGATCGAGCTCCGGCTCCGCCACGACGCGGCGGCGGTCGAGCAGCTTCGTCAGGCCGCAGCGGTCACCGCGCTCGCACATGGCGACGGCATGGCGGCGACGCGCGCGGGCCTGCGCGAGGCCGCGATCCGTGCCGCGATGGAGCGTCGGATCATCGCCAGCGGCATGACCTGCGCCTACGGATCGATCGTCACGATCCACGGCGACGTGCTCCACGACGAGAAGCACCATCGAGTGCTCGCCGACGGTGACCTGTTGCTCGCCGACGTCGGCGCCGAGACGCCCGAGGGCTGGGCTGGCGACGTGACCCGGACGTGGCCCGTGAGCGGAACGTTCAGCGGGAGCCAGCGAGCCATCTACGACGTCGTCCTGGCCGCCCAGCGCGGCGCCATCGCCGCCGTGCGCCCCGGCGTGCGCTACCGGGACGTCCATCGCGCTGCGGGGCGCGCCATCGTGGCGGGCCTGGTCGCGCTCGGTGTGCTCCGCGGCGACGTCGACGACCTTCACGCTCGCGGCGCCGCGGGCCTGTTCTTCCCGCACGGCGTCGGCCATCTGCTCGGGCTCGACGTGCACGACATGGAGGACCTCGGCGACAGGGCCGGCTACGCCCCGGGCAGGACGCGCGCCACGAGCCGCGCCGACCGGTACCTGCGGCTCGACCGCGATCTCGAGCCGGGGATGGCCGTGACCATCGAGCCCGGGTTCTACCTCATCGACGGCCTGCTGCGTCCGGACCAGATTGGCGATCTGGACGCGGCCCTCGTTCGGTCCGAGCTCGAGCGGTACCGCGACGTCCGCGGCATTCGCATCGAGGACGACGTGCTGGTCACGGCGGACGGCGCCGACGTCCTGACGGCGAGCCTCGTGAAGGAGCCCGACGACGTCGCCGCCGCGGTGCGCGGCTGACGGCGCGCGGCTTCGGATCATTCGGCGCAGCGCGTACCGGCGACGGCCGCGCTGGTGGGCGCGGCGGCGCCCGGGATCCCCGCGACCGATCGCGCGATTCTCCCCGCTCGGCCGCAGTCGCCGTTGAAGGCCGCGGCCCTGGCGGCGCCTGGCGCGGCGCCCCGCAGCTTCGCCGCGAGCGTTCGCAGCGCCCCGGCGCTCCCGCCGGTCGCCTTGCAAGCGTGATACTCCCCGGCCGCCGCCTCGATGGCCCCACTCTTGGCGAGCGCCACGCCCGCGGAGCACGCTGCGTCCCCCTGGCGACCGGCGGGTGCTGCCGGCTCCGCCGGCGCCTCGTCGACGGGCTCGGGCTTCGCGTGGGGCGGCGGCGGCAAGGGGAGCGCCACCGGCGGATCGGGTCGAGGCAGCGCTGCCGGCGGAGGGTCGGTCGCGGGGGCTTCGCCCTGCGGCGCGGGGACCGGGTGGACCGGCTCGCGCGAGGCGGGTGCTCTCGGCGCGACACGCGGAGCGTTGGTGGCATGCTCCCGGGGCGTCGCGATCGGCAGATCCGGGTTCGGCGCTTCGGGCTCGAGGGGTGCGAGAAGGGTGGTGGGTACGCTGGCGGGGCCGAGCGGCGCGGCTACGGCCGGATCCGTCGTCACGTGTGCGTAGCCCGCGCCGGCGACGGCCGCGATCACCGTCGCGCCGGCTGCCAGCGCCCACGGGCGGCGGGGGCTGGCCCTCGGCGTCGTTCGCGCGACGTCGGCGCTGACGGCGCCCTCCGTCCGGATCGACGCGCGCGCGAGCCAGAGGTGCGGCACCGAGAGGGGAGCGGTCGGAACGGTCGTCGCGCGCCCGAGCGTGGCGGCCGCGTCGGCCGCCTCGGCCGCCGCGGCCCGCGCCGCGGCGAACACGCCGGCTCCGTCCGGCCGTGCGGCGCGATCCGTCGAGAGCGCCCGCGCGATCACGCGCGCGACGTCGGGAGGCACCGCGGCGCCGAGGGGGGCCGGCGCGACGCTCGTGTGACAGCGTGCCCACTCCCACGGAGTGGACGCCGAGAACGGAAGGCGCGCCGTGAGCAACTCGTAGACGATCACTCCGAGGGCGTACACGTCGCTGCGCGCGTCGATCGTCTCGGACGTGAACTGCTCCGGGCTCATGTAGGGCGGTGTGCCGAGGACGGCGCCCGCGCGAGTGAGCTTGGTCGCCGACGCGTCTCGTGACAGGTCCGCGGCGATGCCGAAATCGAGCACCTTCACGAAGTCGGGGTCTCCGGCGCGGTGCGTGAGCATGACGTTCTCCGGCTTGAGATCCCGATGCACGATGCCGAGCCCGTGGGCCTCGTCGAGCGCGCCGGCCACCTGGCGAATCACGTTGACCACTCGCGCCAGCGGCAGAGGGCCCCGTTCGATCTCCTGCGCCAGCGAGCGCCCCGTCACCAGCTCCATCGCGAAGTAGAAGCCGCCCTCCGTCGTCGTGCCGAAGTCGAAGATCTCGATCGTGTTCGGATGCTCGAGCCGCGCGATGGTCGCGCACTCGCGGTGGAAGCGCGTGGCGAGCGCCCGGTCGCGACCGAGAGACGGGTGCAGCACCTTGACCGCCACGCGGCGTACGGTCTCGCCCAGGAGCTGTTCGGCCTCGTGGACGACCCCCATGCCGCCCTCCCCGAGGCGGCGCACCGTGCGGTAGCGGCCGCCGATGAGCGCCGACGCTCCGGGCGGTGCGTCGGCGCCCAGCGCGTGCACCGCGGCGCCGCAGTCCTCGCAGAACCGGGCACCGGGGGGGAGGCGCGCTTCGCAGATGGGGCAGGACGTCACGGGGACGTCAGACGAATGCCGCCGACGGGAGATTTGAAAAAAGGTCCGCGGTGCGGCCTCCCCCTCTGGACCCTGCGCCGGCCCGGCGGCCAGCCACGACTCGCCGGCTGACGGCACGGGGCCCTGCGGCCGGGGTCACTTCTTCTTTTTCTCGTCCTTCTTCCCCTCGTACGCTTCGAGCTCGACCTTCCACTCGACGCTGACTTCGTCGCCCACGTAGGCGGGCACGATCACGGCTTCGAGGGCGCGCAGGACGCACTTTCCGATCTTCGTGTTCTCGAACTCGGACGAGATGGTGGAGGCCTTGACGTGGCCGTCGGAGGCGAAGGTGAGGTTGACCACCGCTTCACCCCCGGGACCCGGCTCGTCCACGACGCCGGGACAGGTGGCGGCGCTCCGCGCGGCGCGCTTGAGCTCCAGGGTGGCCTGCTTCTTGTCGAACTTCTTCCCCTTCTCGAGGTCCGTCTCCGCCGTGCTATCGGACTCGCTCTGAGCCGCCTTGCGCTGCTGCTCCTGCTCGGCTCCGAGCGCCTCCTGCTCCGCCAGGATCTCCTCCGGAGTCTTGGCGCCCTGACCCTCGCTCGAGGGCCCTCCGCAGGCTGCCACGGCGAGCCCCAACGCTGCGACGAATGCTCTGTGCATGCTGGCCATCCTAGTCGAGCCCCCTCTTCGGTCAACGACGGGAGCATCTGTCCCTCGTTCGGACGCGCGGTCCATCGGAAAGGGCTCACCCCCCGAGGGCGCGTCCCCGCGGGCTACCGAGGGCCGGGCGTGCCGGGCGCGGAGCGCGTGGGCCGGGAGCGCCGTCGAGCCGCCTCACAGATCGGTGACCTCGTAGTCCTTGATCTTGTAGAGCAGCGCCCGGTGGCTGATTTCCAGCAGCTCGGCGGCCCTCGTGCGGTTCCCCTTGGTCTTCTGCAGCGCCCGGCGGATCAGGATCTCCTCGATGATGCGCGTCGTCTTCTTCACGCTGAGCTCGCCGCTCTGCAGCTGCATCTGGATGGGGTCCCGAGCCTCCCGAACGCGCTCGGGCAGGTCCACGGCCACGATCAGGTCGCCCTCGGCCAGCACCATGGCCCGCTCGATGGTGTTCTCGAGTTCTCGCACGTTTCCGGGCCACGAGTACTCGTACAAGAGGCGCCGTGACTCGGTGTCGAGGCCCCGGACCTGCGTTCCGAGGCGGACGTTGTTCCGCTGGACGAAGTGGTCGATCAGCAGGGGGATGTCGTCACGTCGCTCGCGAAGCGGCGGAACGTGGATCGGCAGCACGTTGAGCCGGTAGTAGAGATCCTCGCGAAACCGTCCGGCCTTCGTCTCCGCGGCGAGATCTCGGTGCGTTGCCGCCACGATCCGCACGTTCACCTCGAGATCGCGACTCTCCCCGAGGCGGCGGATCGTCTCCTCCTCCAGGACCCGGAGCAACTTGACCTGCAGGCCCAGCGGCAGCTCGCCAATCTCGTCGAGAAAGAGCGTCCCGTTGGAGGCCTCCTCGAAGAGGCCCACGCGGTCGTGGACGGCATCGGTGAACGCCCCCTTCTTGTGACCGAAGAGCTCGCTCTCGAGCAGATTTTCCGGGATGGCGCCACAGTTGATGGCCACGAAGGACTCTCCGCGGCGGGCCGACCGGTGGTGAAGCGCGCGTGCCACCAGCTCCTTGCCGACGCCGCTCTCGCCCGTCACCAGGACCGTCGTCTTGTAGTCGGCGACCTTGGCGATCGTCCTGAAGATGTCCTGCATGCCGCCGCTCTTGGCCAGGATGTTCTCGAACCGGTGCTCCTTGCGGATCTCCTCGCGAAGGGCCCGGTTCTCGCGGCGCAGTAGCTCCCGCTCCTCGGCCTTCTTGAGCGCCAGCACGACCTCGTCCGGCTTGAACGGCTTCTGGACGTAGTCGTAGGCGCCGGCCTTCATCGCCTCGATGGCCAGGTCCATGTTGCCGTAGGCGCTCATCACGATGACCGTGGCCTCGTTGCCCTTCGCCTTGAGCGTGGCCAGCAGGTCCAGCCCGCCCATCTTCGGCATCCGGACGTCGGTCAGGACCACGTCGGGTCCGAAGGAATCGACGAGCATCAGCGCGTCCTCCCCGGTCTCGGCCGTCTCGACCTCGTAGCCGTTGCGCCGCAGCAGGGTCTTGAGCACGAGGCGAAGACTCTCTTCGTCGTCGACGACCAGGACGCGGCGCACTGTGAAAAAAATGCTACTCGCCCACGTCCAAGCCCGCAATCCGTTGCGTACCGAGGATCGCGATGGCTGTATCCACCGGAATCTGATAAGGAAATCGACCCATGTTGTCCGGGCTGGATCTGCTTTCGAGGGGACCGTATTCCGCGCTGCGGCGGCGCGTGCGGGGCACCGGCGTCGCCGTGCTCACTCATGCCGCCGCCATCGACCGACGGGGCCTCTCCGCCTTGGTCTGCCTGGAGGAGCTCGGGGCGTCGCCCCAGGTCGTGTTCACGCCGGAGCACGGCTTCGACGCCGCGGCGCAGGCGTTCGAGCCCGTCGCCGACTCGGCCGACCACGTCGGCGCCCGCCACGTCAGCCTGTATGGCGACACGAAGGCCTCGCTGTCGCCGCGCCCCGGCGACTTCGAGGGCGTCGAGCTGCTGGTCGTGGACGTCGTGGACGTCGGCTCGCGCTACTACACGTACGTCTGGACCGCGCTGCTCGCGGCGAGGGCCGCCGCGGCCGCCGGCGTGCACGTCGTCGTGCTCGACCGCGCGAATCCGATTTCCGGCGATCCGTCCCTCGTTGAAGGGGTCGAGCAGTCCGCGGGCTTCCTGTCGTTCGTCGGGCTCGAGCCATTGCCCGTGCGCCACTCCATGACCGTCGCGGAAGTCCTGGTCACGTGCTTCGCCCGAGACGACAGGCCGCTGGGGCGGGACGGTGCGCTGTCGGTCGTTCCCGTCGAGGGCTGGGAGCGGTTCCAGTCTGCCGACGCTTGGGGGATTCCGTTCGTCATGCCCTCGCCGAACATGCCGACCCTGCAGACGGCCCTGGTGTATCCAGGTGGGTGCCTGCTCGAGGGCACGAACCTGTCCGAGGGCCGGGGCACGACGGCACCGTTCCAGATCGTCGGTGCGCCGTGGCTCGACGGCGCGTCGCTGGCGCAGGTGCTCGTCGACTCGGGCCTTCGGGGCTTCATGGCGCGGCCCGTGGGTTTCCGGCCCACGTTCGACAAGCACGCCGGCGAGTCCTGCTCCGGCGTGATGCTCCACGTGACCGACTGGCGCGCGTTCCGCCCTCTGGCGACGTACCTCACGCTGATCTCGGCGGCCCGCGCACAGGCGCCAGAGCGCTTCCGGTTCCGGACGGAGCCCTACGAGTTCGAGGACAGCATCCCCGCGTTCGACCTGCTCACCGGGTCCTCGCGGGCGCGCGAGGCGCTCGAAGCGGGCGCGCCGGCTTCGGAGGTCGTGGACCTCGTCGAGGCGGTTTCCCGCGACTCGCGGGATGCGGTGTACGAAGCGGAGGATCGGGCGCACGCCGCCCGAGCCTGACCCCCGCGGGCGCTCACTCGGTGGTGTTCGTGCTGGCCACGTAGGGGCGGCACGGCTGTCCACGAAGCCCCGGGCAGTCCGGGAGACCCGGCGTCGGGGCGACTCCCGAGACGGTGGAGATCACGATGCGCGAAGCGCTGGCGCCGCCGCGCGCCACGCGGTGCGTGGGCGTGCCGCCGTCGTACGTCGGGTTCGCGAACTCCCACGTCCCGTGGTTCCGGCCGGGCGTGCTGACCATGACGCGCAGGCGCGACCCTGCCCGGAACGCGTGTCCGAACGGCGGGAGGGCGACCTTGATGGCGACCATCTCGCCCGGCGTGGGCGCGACGAAGTCGGCCTCGTCGAACGTCCGCTCGATGCGGAAATCGTCCGACGCGGTCTCGGAAGCGGGGTGCCCGACCCGCAGCCAGCCCGAGGTGACGAGGACCTCGCTGTCGTCGGGCCGGACCTCGGTGAGGGTGACCTGGACGTGCGCCGCGTCCGTCTCGGAAGTGAAGAAGAGCTCCGCCCAGCCCGCGCCGATGGCGACGAGGTCCTCGGTGAGGGGCGCCGTCACGTAGGACAGCATCCGGCCCGCCGCGAAGCTCGTCCAGTCGATGTCCCACAGCGGCGCCATCAGCTCGTAGCCTTTCGGCCCGAAGAACGTGGACGACCCCGCGTCGGGATCGTGCAGGTAGCTGTCCTCGGCGCTCGCGGCGGGCTTCGTAACCGCGAGTGCGCCGTCGGCGTCGAAATAGAACGAGCGCGCCTGCGCGGTGGGCGGCGGCCAATCGGAGAAGGTCGTCTCGAAGCGCGCCGCCGGAGCGCCGGGCTCGGGGCCTCCGCCTCCGCTCTCGAACAGCACGCGCACGAGCGGTTCGGCCTCGTACTTCGCGAGGGCCGCGGCGTAGTCTTCCGGGCCGAACTCGGGGAACCGGTCGGGCTCGAAGCCGAGCCCCGACACGCCGAACTCCTTCGAGAACTCCGTGCCGCCGACGCTGCGCACCAGGTCCGGCATCTTGGGCACGCGCTTGGCCACGTAGAACTCCAGGAACTCGTACCAGCGGGTGAGCGCTATCGGGCTGTACCCGTCGGGGTGCCTCCCGTTGAAGACGATGAACTTCTTCTTGCTGGTGCTGGTGAACTTGTCGAGCATGGTCGAGAACTGCGGGCCGGTCTGCTCGTCCTGCCAGGCGCCGGTCAGGTACACCGGGACCTCGATCTCCGAGACCAGCTTGGGCAGGCTCCTGTCCCCGGCGTCCCGCGGGTAGAACTCCAGCGTCTTGAAGAAGGACTCGAACTCGATGTTCTGCCTCCGGAGGTCCTGGTGCGCAGCACAATCAGCGTCGCCCGCGGCGAGGCGGTCCGCGGTCCAGCTCTGCCCGCCAGCGGCGGCCTGTCGGTCCCGCTCCTCGAGCCACTGCCGCGAGAACCCGTCGTTGTAGATGCCGCCGGGCCAGAGCTGCTGCCAGGGGTCGGCGATCACGGACAGCGGCGTGATGGCCGCGAGGCTCGGCGGTCGTGTTCGTCCGACGAAGAGCTGGGCGATGCCGGAGTACGAGAGCCCCACCATCCCGACGCGGTTGTGCAGGACCCACGGCTGCCGGGCCACCACCTCCACGATGTCGTAGCCGTCCGCGTGCTGTGCTGGGTTGAAGACGTCGAAGACGCCTCCCGAGCACCCCGTTCCGCGCATGTTCACGCCCACCGTCGCGTAACCGAGCAGCGTGGCGATCCGGGATCCCGGCTCCGGGCTGTTCGGCCGCGACGGCGAGTAGCCCGAGTACTCGATCACCGTGGGGTAGGGGCCCTCGCCCCACAGCGCGGGATCGGGAAAGCGCACCATGGCGCTCAGCTTCACGCCGTCCCGCATCGTGATGTAGTTGAAGCCGTCCGCCTCCGTCTCGCCCTCGCCCAGGCCGAAGATCCCGAAGTGGATGCCCTTCAGCGTCTGCGCGTCGTAGTGCGACGCGTCGGGCACGTCGTGGACGCCGAGCACGCTGAACGGTGGCGACGCCTCCGGCGGATCGGTGCGGTCGTTCCTGACGACGTAACCGTCCCCCTTCTTCAGCGTTCCTCCGTCGCTGATCGGAATGCGCGTGCCGTCGCCCGACTCGATGACGAGGTGCTCGTCAGGGACGTACGCGAAGTGCGCCTGCCCCAGGTCGTCGGCGACGATGGTCAGCAGGCGCTCGCCGGCGGCGTCGTACAGCGTCAGCTCCGCGCGGGGGTCGGCCCCGGTGACGGTCGCGGTCTCGACGCCGGGGTTCACGCTGAACCGTGCGACGGCCGTGGGGTCGGCCGGTTCGTCCTTGCCTCCCTCGTCGTCGCCGCTGCACGCGACCAGCCAGCAGGGAACCACGGTGACGAAGAAGGCGCGAGCGAGCGTCATGGGGCCGTCTACCACGTCGGACCGTGCGATCCACGCGCCGCGCCCGAGACGAACGTGTTCGGTCCCGCGGCCGGCGCGTCAGTCCAGGCCCACGATGCTCGCCAGGCACGCCTCCCGGGCGGCGCGCGCGGAACCCAGCGGCACGTCCACGACGACGCGTCCTTTCGCCTCGATGACGATGCGGTCGCCGCCCGTGGAGCCGAGGTGCCGGCAGGGCACGCGCGCCCGTCCCGCGCGCTCCGACACGGCGTCCGCCGTGTCGCCGAGCGCCGTGACGATGACACGGCTCGGCGCCTCGCCGAAGAGGACGGCCGCCGTCGCTTCCTCGACCGAGATCCGCGCGCCGACCATGGCCCGCTCGTCGTCGTGCGCGACGCAGCACTCGGCCAGGGCCGTGGCCAGGCCGCCCTCCGTCACGTCGTGCGCCGAGGCCAGCAGCCCGGCCTCCGCGAGGTCGACGAGGAGCGCCTGCAGGCGCGCCTCCGCTTCGAGATCGGCCACGGGGGGCGGGCCCTGCACCTTGCCCGTGCGGCGATGCACGTACTCCGAGCCGCCCAGTCCCGCGGCCGCCGCCTCGCCGAGGAGCAGCACGGTCGCGCCCGCGCCCGCGAAGTGCGAGCGCACGATGGCGTGCTCGTCCCGTAGCTGACCGACGGCAGCGATGGAGGGGGTCGGCAGGATGGGTCGTCCGTCGGTCTCGTTGTAGAAGCTGACGTTGCCGCTGACGATGGGCACGTCGAGGGCGCGGCAGGCGGCGGCCATGCCGTCGATGGCGCGGGAGAACTGCTCCATCACCGGTTCGTTCTGTGGCGATCCGAAGTTGAGGCAGTCCGTCAGGCCGATGGCGCGCGCGCCCGAGCACGCCAGGTTGCGGCACGCCTCCGCGACGGCGAGCGCCCCGCCCACGAAGGGATCCAGCTGGACCAGGCGACCGTTGCAGTCCACGGAGAACGCCAGGTGCTTGAAGACGGTCTTGCCGTCCCGCTCGCACGGGACGCGCACGACGCCGGCGTCGGATCCCGGGCGCGTCGCGGTGCCACCTCGAACGATCTGGTCGTACTGGCGCCAGATCCACCGCCGGGAGCCGACGTTGGGCGAGCCCAGGATCGCCAGCAGCTCCTCGGACCACGAGGCAGGATCCGGAAGGCTCGCCGGGTCGAACGCGTGGAGCGCCGCGAGGTTCGGGTCGGGGCTACGGGGCCGATCGTACCTGGGCGCCGCGTCCGTCAGCAGGTTCACCGGCAGGTCGCACACGACGACGGGTTCGCCCGCCGGCGCCGCGTGGGCGGTCGGATCGTAGCCCGGGGTGGCACGGACCACCCACCTTCCCGTGTCGGTGACGCGGCCCACGACGGCCGCGTCGATGTCCCACTTGGCGCAGATCTCGAGAACGCGCGCCTCTCCCCCCGGCTTCGCCACGAGCAGCATGCGCTCCTGCGACTCGCTCAGGAGCAGCTCGTTGGGGGTCATCCCCCTTGGGCGCCCCGGACCCCCGACGAGATCCACCACGACGCCGGCGCCGCCGCGCCCCGCCATCTCCACCGACGACGACGTGAGCCCCGCTGCCCCCATGTCCTGGATCCCGATCAGCAGGTCTTCCGCGAAGATTTCCAGGCACGCTTCGGTCAGGAGCTTGCCCAGGAACGGATCGCCCACCTGGACCGTCGGGCGCTGGCTGGGTCCGTCCTCGCTGAACTCGTCACTCGCCATCGTCGCGCCGTGGATGCCGTCGCGTCCGGTCTTCGCACCGATGTAGAGCAGCGAGTTTCCCAGCCCGCC